>NZ_JBQVQL010000053.1:0-33634 GCF_052440005.1 Phreatobacter sp. | reverse complement strand
TAGCACTGCCGAAGTCTCGTCTTGACCGACCTGTTACCAGACCGGTCCGCAAGAACTCCGCCGCCTACGTTTCTCTTTCCCATATTCAGTTGTCAAAGAACCGGAACCCGGAGGCTCCCACCCAAAGGGCGACTGAAACCCGCCTTCCAACCCGGAGGCCGGAAGCACCATGCACCAGAAGGTGACTGAGAAGCTTCAGAGACGCAGAACCGGGCCGGTCAAAGCGCGGCGCCGCGTCGATGGGCGGTTTATAGGCCAGGCCCGTTCGAACTGTCAACACGGTTCCGGAAAAAAATGACGGCCCGACGACAGAACCCTGCCGACAGGCTGATCCGGGACCCACTGTTCACGCCCTCAGGTCCTTGATTGAACGGCCCAATCGGCGATTCGACAAGGACTTTTCCACAGGGCGCGCTGCGCTGCGCCGGGGTCAACGTGGGTCGTGGGCCGGGGTTCCCTCCCACGTGCGCGCGCGTCCCGATCTTCCCGACATCACCGCCGACGGGTGTGGCCCCCTCCCCGCCAGCAGCTCCCGCCCGCGCGGCCGGACCGCACCGTCCAGCCCTGAGGACGCCACATTCGTCCAGCCTTTCTCGCGCGGGCGGTTGCTTGACGGATGCGGGCCGGGCGGGCAACGTCCGCCGCGCCTCGCCGCCCGCGGACCGCCCGCTGGGATCGCTCGGAGATTTTGCGTTTGCTTCTGTCAGGCCGATCGACGCTGTCCCACAACGGCGGCCCCAGCGCGACGCTCGGGGACGAGGCGCCGCTGTCGAGCGACGGCAGCGAGCGCCGCGGCATCGAGGCTCGCCGCGTCAACGTCCGCTGGCTCTCGGGCACGGTCCTCACAGGGCTCTGCGGCGCGGGCCTCATGGGCGGCGCCGTCTGGGCCGCGCTCGAGAACCCGACCCGCCCGCCCGCTCCCGCCGAACTCGTCCAGCCGCTGACCCGCACCCACGGCCCCGCTTCGGATCGCCCGACCAACACCGCCCGCAAGGGCGACCGCCTCACCCCGCTGGCCGATCTCTTCTCCTCCTCCAAGCAGACGATCCGCGTGTCGCAGACCTCGCGGGTCGGCGATCGCGAGATCATCCGCGTCCGCCCGCACATCCGCGTCGTCGCCAATCTCGTCCAGACATCCAGCGGCAATTACGAGATTCCGGAGTTCAACCCGCTGCGCCTCCTCGCCGGCGACACCACCGAACAGCGCGCCGAGGAACAGGCGCCGGAGACGGACGGCGAGGTCACGCTCGTCATGCGCGACATCGCCTCCCTCCCCCCGCAGCAGCGCACCATGATGACGCTGTCGACCGAGGAGATCCTCGGCCAGGTGCGGGAGGCGGCGAGCCAGGCCGATCTCGCCCTGCCCCTCGCTCTTCCCGCCGGCGGCGTGCTCACCCCGCTGCGCCCGCGCGGTGCCGCTCTCGATCCGGACGACCCCAACGTCGTCACGGTCGCCAAGCGCGCGGCCGAGGCCGCAGCCGAGGCCGCAGCCCCCGACCGCACCGTCATCGCCAAGACAGGCGACACCATCACCTCGATCCTGCTCGAACTCGGCGCCGTGCGCGACGACGTCCGGCTCATTGCCGCAGCCTTCACCCGCGGCGGCCGCGAGATCACCCTGCGCGACGGCCAGCGCATCCGCGTGCTGTTCTCCCAGGGCCCCTCCGGCCGCAACCAGCCGGTACGCGTCATCCTGGTCGGCGAGCGCGGCGCCCCCGAGGCCGCCGTCGCCCAGACCGACGAGGGCCGCTACGTCGCGGTGGAGGATCCGGCCGAGGCCGTCACCGTCACCGACGACTCCGAGGAGGACGACGAGGGTTCGGGCCTTCGCCTCTATGCGGCCATCTACGAGACCGCCCTGCGCCAGGAAATCCCCCGGCCCATCGTCGATGAGCTTATCCGCGTCTTCGGCAACGACGTCGACTTCTCCCGCCGCGCCGGCTCCAACGATCTGTTCGAGGTCCTCTACGCCTCCGACGACGAGGGCGAGGCGGGCCGCGGCGACATTCTGTACGCGTCCATCACCACGGGCGGCGAGACGCGGCGCTACTACCGCTTCCATTCCACCGCCGACAACGTCGTCGACTACTACGACGAGCAGGGCAAGTCGGCCCGCAAGTTCCTCATCCGCAAGCCCATCGCCGGCGGCCAGATGCGGTCCGGCTTCGGCATGCGGCGCCACCCGGTCATGGGCTATTTCAAGATGCATTCCGGCGTCGACTGGTCCGACCGCATCGGAACGCCCATCGTCGCCGCCGGCAACGGGGTGATCTCCAAGGCGAGCTGGTCGGGCGGATATGGCCGGCGCGTCGAGATCGAGCACCCGAACGGTTACACCTCGACCTATTCGCACCTCTCCGGCTTTGCCCGCGGCATCACCGAGGGCGCACGCGTCCGCCAGGGCCAGGTGATCGGCTATCTCGGCAATTCCGGCCTCTCCACCGGACCGCACCTCCACTACGAGGTGATGGTCAACGGCCGCTTCGTCGATCCGATGCGCGTGCGCGTACCGCGGGGCCGCGAGCTGGCCGGTCCGATGCTCGCCGCCTTCCGCACCGAGCGCGAGCGCATCGACAACCTGATGACGCGGGACCGCGCCGAGACCCGCGTGACGGCACAGACCGGGCGCTGAGGCCTATTCCGCGGCGAGACGCGCGTTGCCGCCGAGCCAGGCGTCGAAATCGGCGAGCGCCCGCGCACTCAGCACCTTCTTGCGGGCCTGGCTCTTGGCGGAGCCCTTCAGCCGCTGGCCGTCCGGCCCCTTGGTCGGCACGCCGGAGACCGGCGGGAACAGCCCGAAATTGACGTTCATCGGCTGGAAGGACCGCGGCCCCTCGTCGATGGTGACGACGTGGCCGCCGGTGATGTGGTTGATGAGGGCGCCGTGCGCGGTCGTCGCCGGCGGCAGGGTCGGCACGCGCCCGAGTCGCTCGGCAGCCGCGAAACGGCCCACCATGCCGCCGATGGCGGCGCTCTCAACATAGCCCTCGCACCCGGTGATCTGGCCGGCGAAGCGCAGACGCGGCTCGGCCTTCAGGCGCAGCGTCTCGTCCAGCACTTTCGGGGAATTGAGATAGGTATTGCGGTGGATGCCGCCGAGCCGGGCGAACTCGGCCTTCTCGAGGCCCGGGATCATGCGGAAGATCGCGGCCTGCTCGCCATATTTGAGCTTGGTCTGGAAGCCCGTCATGTTGAACAGCGTGCCGAGCTTGTTGTCCTGGCGCAGCTGGACGACGGCATAGGCCTTGACCGTCGGATTGTGCTTGTTGGTGAGGCCGACCGGCTTCATCGGACCCCAGCGCAGCGTCTCGCGGCCGCGCTCGGCCATCACCTCGATGGGCAGGCACCCGTCGAAATAGGGCGTGCCCTCCCATTCCTTGAACTCGGTCTTCTCCGCCGCCAGCAGCGCGTCGATGAAGGCCTCGTACTGGTCCCTGTCCAGCGGACAGTTGATGTAGTCGGCGCCCGTGCCCCCCGGCCCCGCCTTGTCGTAGCGCGACTGGAACCAGGCCTTGTCCATGTCGATGGAATCGAAATGGACGATCGGCGCGATGGCGTCGAAGAAGGCGAGCTCCTTCTCGCCCGTGAGCCCGCCGACGGCGGCGGCGAGCGCGGGCGATGTCAGCGGCCCCGTGGCGATCACGACGCTGTCCCAGTCGGGCGGCGGCAGGCCGGCGACCTCCTCCCGCACGATGGTGACGAGCGGATGGGCCTCGAGCGCCGCGGTCACGGCCTGGGAGAAGCCGTCGCGGTCGACGGCGAGCGCCCCGCCGGCCGGCACCTGATGGGCGTCGCCCATCTTCATGATGATGGAGCCGGTCCGCCGCATCTCCGCGTGCAGGAGGCCGACGGCGTTGGTCTCCGCATCGTCCGAGCGGAAGGAGTTGGAGCAGACGAGCTCGGCGAGCCCTTCGGTCTTGTGGGCCTCGGTGCCGCGCACGGGCCGCATCTCGTGCAGCACGACGGGAACGCCGGCCTCGGCGATCTGCCAGGTGGCCTCGGAGCCGGCGAGGCCGCCGCCGACGACATGGATGGGGGCGATCTGTGTCATGCCGGGTCTTCTAGGGCGCAGAGGCACCGACGGCAAGGCAAGGCTCACAGGGCAAGCGTCTCGCCGACCGCCAGGTTCCGGCGGGTGCGGTTGACCTCCCGGCAGGCATCCACGCCGAGCACCGCCAGCTTCAGCGCCCGGATGTGGGGGGTGCGGTCGCCGAGTGGCTCCTCGGGCTTCCAGTAGTGGGTGTGGTTGAAATATCCGCCGGAGATCGAGGTTTCCAGCGGCACGTTCATCGTGCCGGGCGAATGCGCCGAGGGGATCGGGCCGCCGATGAAGTCGCCCCTCACCGCATGGCGCTGGGCGAAATAGAGATTGGTCCAGGCCGTCAGCGCGAACATGGCGGAATGCTGCAGGCGCGGACGCACCGGCGGCATGCCCGGGTCCTGGTTCTTCGGCGCGAAGAGCACGCGCCCGTCCTCCCCCGGCGACAGCGTCGGAGGCGCCACGGGAAACTCCCGGAGCAGCACCTTTTCGCGGAGCGCCTCGTCGGTCCCCGGCTCCGTCATCAACAGGGCCGCGTGGGTGAGCGGACTCCCCATCGTGACGAAATCGCTGATGCGCCAGGGCGAGGCGACCGGCTTGCCGCCGTCCAGCGTCACCTGCTCGCGGGTGAAGATCGCGAAGGCCTCGCGCACCTTGGCCTGGTATTCCGCGGCGGAAAGCCCCCCTCCGGTATCGAGCCTTTCCCAGTCGAGGCCACCCGCGGTCGCCGCGACCGCATAGGTTCCGCCGGAGATCGCATGCTCCGGCAGGGCATCGATCTCCGCGAAGGCCGCGATGACCTCGTCGGTGAGGCGCGCCTTGGCCATCTGCTCCACGAAGAAGGCACGCAGCACGTCGTAGGCGATCACGGTGCCGAGGCTATGGGCGACCACCACGATGCGGTCGTAGCGGGGGACACCGTCGCGCGAGCGCTGGTCGTGCAGATCCTGGAGGACCTGAAGGCCGAGCTTCCGGATGCGGTTGCGCGCCTCGATATTGTCCGGGGCATCGCGCAGGTAGCGGGCGCAGTCACCGACATAGGGCACGAGGAACACCCAGGCGAGAAAGACGAAGAGCGTGAGAAAGACGAGCAGCCAGAGCGTCGTCGGTGGATGGCCGAGCGTGAGGAGCGCCACGTCGAGCAACCGGCCGTCGACCGGCCAGGCCGCATCGCCGAAGCCGAAAAGACTCCAGAACGGACCCCAGAGCGCGACGAAGAGAGCAAGCCCCGCCGTGCCGACGAGGCCGTACGCCGTGGCGACGGGACCGAGAAACATGACGAGGCACGCCATCGCCGGAACCAGTGTCAGCAGCGCCAGCGGATGCCAGGCGGCGATCGCGGCGAAGACGGCGAAGAGGCTCGCGAGGCCGACGCCCGTCTCCCGACCCTTCTTGAGCCCGAAGGTCGCGAAGGCCCCGACCAGGGCGCCCATCACCAGGAAAGCGACGGCAGCCTGGGGCGCGGCATTGCCGGCGCGGGAGGCGACGTCGAGCCAGGACATACCGATGAGCCCTGTTCCCATTACCCAGAGCACATGGACCGCCGCCAGCAGGGCCGCGGTGAGGATCGTGACGGCACCGTACCAGACGCCCCGCGCATCCGCGGGGAGACTCGAGCGGTCGCGCTTGGCGAGGTCGCACAGCCAGAGCAGGACGGCGACGAACCGCGTCCCGGTCATCAGATGGGCCCAGTAGAGTTCGAAGAAGTCGTAGCGGCGCTTCTCGGTCATGCCGAGCGGCGGGGTCGTCACCGACTTGAGATCGAAGGACCCGTCCTCTCCCACATAGGGCTTGATCCACCGGGGAATGGCGCCCTTGCGCCGCGCCGCGTCCCGATCGGTCTCCGCCTCACCGAGAACGGCGTCCACCACGCCCAGCATGGTTTCCATCGGGCGCTGGTCGCCGATGCCGTGAAAGACCAGCACGGCCGTCCGCGAAGCGGGGGGAGGCGCCGTCTTGTCCGCACCCTTGGCGGCACCCGCACGAGAAGCCATCGCATCCCTCCACAGCACGAGACCGCCCGATCGGATATCCGAACGGGCGGTCTGGCAAGAGGGTTGTATTCCCGATGTGATGCAGCCGGGAGTTATTCGGCCGCCATCGCCTGTGCGGCGGGCTCGAAGATGAGCCGGTCGCCCGCGGCGGACGCGCCGACCCTGTCGCCGTCCTTGATCGTCCCGCCGAGGATCTTCTCGGCCAGCGGATCCTGGACGTATTTCTGGATCACGCGCTTCAGCGGGCGCGCGCCATAGGCGGGGTCGTAGCCCTTGTCGGCGAGCCAGGCCTTGGCGGCCGGCTCGAGGTCGAGGACGATCTTGCGCTCGTCGAGCAGCTTCTGCAGGCGCTTCAGCTGGATGTCGACGATGGTCGTCATCTGCTCCCGCTTCAGCCGGCCGAAGAGGATGATCTCGTCGACGCGGTTGAGGAACTCGGGGCGGAAGTGCCCGCGCACGATGGACATGACGCCGTCGCGCACCGCGTCCACCTCCTCGTTCTCGCCCTGCATGACCAGAAGCTCGGAGCCGAGGTTCGAGGTCATGATGATGAGCACGTTGCGGAAGTCGACCGTGCGGCCCTGCCCGTCCGTCAGGCGTCCGTCGTCGAGCACCTGGAGGAGGACGTTGAACACGTCCGGGTGCGCCTTCTCGATCTCGTCGAACAGCACGACCTGATAGGGCCGACGCCGCACCGCCTCGGTCAGCGCCCCGCCCTCGTCGTAGCCGACATAGCCGGGGGGCGCGCCGATGAGGCGCGAGACAGAGTGCTTCTCCATGTATTCCGACATGTCGAGGCGCACCATGGCCGTCTCGTCGTCGAACAGGAACTCGGCGAGCGCCTTGGTCAGCTCGGTCTTGCCGACGCCGGTGGGGCCGAGGAACATGAACGAGCCGATGGGACGGTTCGGGTCCTGCAGGCCGGCGCGGGCGCGCCGCACGGCGGTCGAGACGGCCTTCACCGCCTCGCCCTGGCCGACGACGCGGCGGGCGATCTCGTCCTCCATGCGCAGCAGCTTGTCCTTCTCGCCCTCCAGCATCCGGTCCACCGGAACGCCGGTCCAGCGCGAGACGACCTGGGCGACGTGGTCGGCGGTGACCGCCTCCTCGACCATGGCCTGCTCGTTCTGCTGTTCGACGGTGGCGAGCTCCTTCTCCAGCGCGGGAATCGTGCCGTAGGAGAGTTCGCCCGCCTTCGCCCAGTCGCCCTTGCGCTGGGCGTTGGCGAGGGCCGTGCGCGCCTCGTCGAGCTGCTTCTTGATCTCGGCGGCCCGGCCGAGGCTGTCCTTCTCCGCCTTCCAGCGCGCCGACATCTCGGCCGACTGCGCCTCGAGCGCGGCGAGGTCGGTCTCCAGCCGCTTCAGCCGGTCGCGCGAACCGGTGTCGCTCTCCTTCTTCAGCGCCTCCTGCTCGATCTTGAGCTGAATGATTCGCCGGTCGAGCTCGTCCAGCTCCTCGGGCTTGGAATCGACCTGCATGCGCAGGCGCGCCGAGGCCTCGTCGACGAGGTCGATGGCCTTGTCGGGCAGGAAGCGGTCGGTGATGTAGCGGTTGGACAGGGTCGCCGCGGCGACGATGGCCGAGTCGGTGATGCGCACCTGGTGGTGCTGCTCGTACTTCTCCTTGAGGCCGCGCAGGATCGAGACGGTATCCTCCACCGTCGGCTCGCCGACGAAGACAGGCTGGAACCGGCGTGCGAGCGCCTGGTCCTTCTCGACGTGCTTGCGATACTCGTCGAGCGTCGTCGCGCCGATGCAGTGCAGCTCGCCGCGGGCGAGAGCGGGCTTGAGCAGGTTCGAGGCGTCCATGGCCCCGTCCGCCTTGCCGGCGCCGACGAGGGTGTGCATCTCGTCGATGAACAGCACGATGCCGCCGTCTGACGAGGTGACCTCGGAGAGCACGGCCTTCAGCCGCTCCTCGAACTCGCCGCGATATTTCGCGCCGGCGATCAGCGAGCCCATGTCGAGGGAGAGGATGGACTTGTCCTTCAGGCTCTCCGGCACGTCGCCGTCGATGACGCGCAGGGCGAGGCCCTCCACGATGGCGGTCTTGCCGACGCCGGGCTCGCCGATGAGGACTGGGTTGTTCTTGGTGCGCCGCGACAGCACCTGGATGGTGCGGCGGATCTCCTCGTCGCGGCCGATGACCGGGTCGAGCTTGCCCTCGCGCGCCGCCTGGGTGAGGTCGCGGGCATATTTCTTCAGCGCGTCATAGGCGTTCTCGGCCGACGCCGAATCCGCGGTGCGGCCCTTGCGCAGGCCCTCGATGGCCGCGTTCAGCGCCTGCGGTGTGACCGAGGCGGCGGCCAGCGCCTTGCCGGCCTCGGTCTCCTTCTCCAGCGCCAGGGCGAGCAGCAGCCGCTCCGCCGCGACGAAGCTGTCGCCAGACTTTTCGGCCGCCTTCTCGGCGGTGTCGAAGACGCGGGCGAGCCCCTGGCCGAGATAGACCTGGCCGGCTCCCGAGCCCTGCACCTTCGGAATCTTCTTCAGCGCCTCCTCGGTCTTCTGAAGCGCCAGCTGCGGCTGGCCGCCGGCCTGCCGGATAAGGCCCGAGGCGAGGCCCTCCGTGTCGTCCAGCAGCACCTTCAGGAGGTGCTCCGGCTGGAACTGCTGATGGCCCTCGCGGAGCGCCAGCGACTGCGCCGACTGGACGAAGCCGCGCGAGCGTTCGGTGTACTTCTCGATGTTCATGCAGGTCACTCCTTTGCCCGTTCCGCTCGTCTCCGCTGAGCCCGAAAGGAAACGTCCGACCGATGGATTGCCGGCCCCGAAGGCACCGGCTTGCCGCGGATATGGGGGCCTCACGCGGCCGTGAGAAGAGCGGGTCGCCGACTTTTTGAGGCGGGTCAAACCGGTGGGCGGCCACCCACCGGAGGAATGGGATGCTCTCCCGTGTCGGGGCACATGACCGTCACCCCCGGCCAGCCCGCAGGCGCAGGGATGGGCCGCATCTTCGACGGTTGACCCCGGCGAAGGCTATGGCTCACTTCCCGCCATGACCGAGACAGCCCCCGCCCGCATCACCGCCCTCTACCGCTATCCGGTGAAGGGCCTCTCCGCCGAACCGCTCACCGAGGCGACCCTCGCCAGCGGGGCGCATTTCCCCGGCGACCGGCTCTTCGCCGTCGAGAACGGCCCCTCCGGCTTCGATCCGGCCAATCCCGAGCACCAGCCGAAGCAGAAGTTCCTCGTCCTCGCCCGGCAGGCGGCGCTGGCGAAGCTCAGGACCCGCTACGACGACCTGAGCCACACGCTCTCCATCGTCGCCGACGAGGTCGAGGTCGCCCGCGGCGACCTGCGGACGCCGGACGGACGGGCGGCCATCGAGGCCTTCTTCACCGCCTTCCTGGCGAAGGAGCTCGCCGGCGCGCCGAAGGTCTTCGAAGGCCCGCCCGGCTTCCGATTCATGGATTCGCGCTCCGGCTTCGTCTCCATCATCAACCTCGCCAGCGTCCGGGCGCTGGAGAAGGAGACGGGCATGTCCATCGACCCGATCCGCTTCCGCGCGAACATCTATATCGACGGAGTGCCGGCCTTTTCCGAGTTCGACTGGGTGGGCAAGCGCATCACCCTCGGCACCGCTGCCCTGCGCGGCCTGAAGCGCACCGAGCGCTGCGCCGCCACCACCGTCAACCCGGCCACCGCCGTTCGCGACCTCATGATCCCCGCCGTGCTGATGCGCAGCTACGGCCACGCCGATTGCGGCATCTACGCCGCCGTCGCCCAGGGCGGGCGCATCGCCGTCGGCGATATGCTGGCGGTGAGCGATGAGGACGCCGCCGGCGTCGCGTTCTGAGGGCTAGCGCGGCGCGATGAAGGGCCGGCGCTTGGCTGAGCCCTTCTCGACCGGCGCCGCAGACTTCAGCGCCCGCATGATCCAGCGGCGGGACTCAGCCGGGTCGATGACGCCGTCGATCTCGAGGAAGGCCGCCATGTTGACCGCCTTGCCCTTCTGGTAGAGCTCGGCGACGTGGCGCTGATAGGTCGCCTCGCGCTCGGCAGGGTCGGCGATGGCTGCGAGTTCGTTGCGATAGGCAAGCCTGACAGCCCCTTCGAGGCCCATGCCGCCGAATTCGCCGGTGGGCCATGAGACGATGAAGACCGGCGCCTGGAACGAGCCCGCCGCCATGGCCTGGGCGCCCAGCCCGTAGCCCTTGCGCAGCACGATGGTCATCAGCGGCACGGTGAGCGCGGCGCCGGTGAGGAACAGACGCGACACCCGCCTGACGAGCGCCGTCTCCTCCGCTGGCGGCCCCACCATGAACCCGGGCGTGTCGCAGAGCGAGAGCACGGGGAGCCCGTAGCCCTCGCAGAGTTCGAGGAAGCGGGCGCCCTTCTCCGCGCCCTCGGCGTCGATGGCTCCGCCGAGGTGGCGCGGATTGTTGGCGATGAGCCCCATCGGGCGGCCCTCGACCCGGATCAGGGCGGTGATCATCCCGATGCCGTGGGCGGCCCTCAGCTCCATCACCGAGCCCTCGTCGGCGAGGAGGTCGATGACGGCGCGGATGTCGTAGGCGCGCAGGCGGTTTTCCGGGATGGCGGCGCGCAGCCGCTCCTGGTCCGCCGCGCTCCAGTCCGTCACGGGGCCCTGGAAATAGGCGAGGTAGCGCTTGGCCGCGGCCACGGCCTCGGCCTCGTCCTTCACCGGGAGGTCGACGACGCCGTTCGGCACCTGCACCGCCATGGGCCCGACCTCTTCCGGCGTGAAGACGCCGAGGCCGCCGCCCTCGATCATGGCGGGGCCGCCCATCCCGAGATTGGCATTCTCGGTGGCGATGATGACGTCGCAGCAGCCGGCCACCGCCGCATTGCCGGCGAAGCAGCGCCCGGAGACGATGGCGACCGTCGGCGCCCGCCCGCTATGGCCGGCGAGCATCCGGAAGGTCGGCACGTCGAGGCCGGCGACGCCCATATAGTCGGTCTCGCCCGGCCGCCCGCCCCCGCCCTCGGCGAAAACGACGATGGGCAGGCGCTGTTCCTCCGCGAGGCGGAACATGCGGTCCATCTTCTTGTGGTTCATGAAGCCCTGGGTGCCGGCGAAGACCGTGTAGTCGTAGGTCATCGCCATGCAGCGCGCGGCTTCCTCGCCGAACAGGCCGGCATTGACGGTACCGACGCCGCAGATGAGCCCATCGGCAGGGCTCATCTCCCGCAGTTCCTCGATGCTGCGGCGACGGCGCTGGGCGGCGAGCGCCAGGGCGCCGTATTCCATGAAGCTGCCGCCGTCGCAGAGGTCGGCGATGTTCTCGCGCGCCGTGCGCTGCCCGGTCTTGCGCCGCCGCGCCACCGCCTTCGGGCGGCGGTGGTCCTGAAGCGCCTCGTGCATGTCGAGCACTTCCGCGAGATCGGCACGGATGGCCCCGGACGCGTCCCCCGCCCCCGCGTCCCCGGCCTCGGCGGCGACGTCGGCCGGTTCGAGGAAGGCGAGGGCCTCGCCGGCATCGGCCTGGTCGCCGGCCTTCAGCGGCAGGGCCCGGACGATGCCGGCGCGCTCCGCGAGCACCACGTGCTCCATCTTCATCGCCTCGATGACGGCGACCTGCCGGCCGGCGGCGACCGCCTCCCCCTCCGCGACGTCGATGGAGACGATGCGCCCGCTCATGGGGGCGGCCACCGGGTCTGTGCCCTCGGGGCCGGAGGCTGCGGCCTTCGCCGTCGTGGTGCCGGCTGCACCCGCCGCAAACCGCGTCAGCCGCTCCGTCGCGATGAGCCGCGCCGCGTGGCGTTCGACGAAGGCGGTGTCGGTCCGCGCCGCCAGCACGTCCTCGTCCGCCAGCAGCGCCTGCAGCATGGGAAGATTGGTCTCGACGCCCTCGATGCGGAATTCGGCGAGCGCCCGAAAGGCCTTGCCCGCCGCAGCGCGCCAGTCGCCGGCAGGCGCATGGGCGATCACCTTGGCGAGGAGCGAATCGAAGCTCGTCACCGTGCGATAGCCCGCATGGGCGAAGGTCTCGACCCGGATGCCGGCCCCGCCGGGCGGGTCGAAGGCGACGAGCGTCCCGCCGGTCGGCGTGGCCCCGCCGTCGGTAGCCATGCGCTCCATGTTGACGCGCAACTGCACAGCCGTGCCGCGCGCGCTCACCTTGTCCTGCGACAGGCCGAGATCGGCCAGCGTCTCCCCCGCCGCGAGGCGGATCTGGGTCTGGACGAGGTCGACGCCCGTGATCTCTTCAGTCACCGTGTGCTCGACCTGCAGCCGCGGATTGGCTTCCATGAAGACGAAGCGGCCCGCCGCCTCGTCCACGAGGAACTCCACCGTCGTCAGCGTGCGCACGCCCGCGGCACGGGCAAGGCTCACCGCCGCGGCGAAGATCGCCTCGCGAAGGACAGGATCGAGCCCCGGCGCCGGGGCGATCTCGACGAGCTTCTGGTGCCGGCGTTGCAGGCTGCATTCCCGCTCGAGGAGATGCATGACCGCGCCGTCGGCATCGCCGAGGATTTGCACCTCCACGTGCTTCGCCGGCCGGATCAGTTCTTCCACATAGAGCGCGTCCGAACCGAAAGCGGCCTTGGCCTCGGAGCCGGCGCGCAGGAAGGCCTCAGCAAGGCCGGCGGGATCCTCGACCACGCGCATGCCGCGGCCGCCACCCCCGGCCAGCGCCTTGACCATGACAGGCCGGCCGTCGAGCGAGGCCATGAAGGCCTCGGCCTCGGCGAGGCTGGTGGCGCCCGAGGTGCCGGCGGCGAGCGGCACGCCGACCTCCGCCGCCAGCCGGCGGGCGGCGGCCTTGTCGCCGAAGAGGGCGAGCGTCTCCGGCGCCGGGCCGATGAAGGTGAGGCCGGCGGCGGCGCAGGCCCTGGCGAAATCCGCATTCTCCGACAGGAAACCGTAGCCGGGATGCACCGCGTCGCAACCCGCCGTCACAGCCGCTGCGACCACCGCGGCGATGTCGAGATAGGCCGCCGCGCCCGAGCCCGGCAGCGCCACCGTCGCGTCCGCCCGCACCACGTGCAGCGAGGCCTGATCGTCGGAGGAATAGACCGCCACGGAGGCGACGCCGATATCGGCCAGCGCCCGCGCCACCCGGATGGAGACCTCGCCACGGTTGGCGATCAGCACTTTCTGGAACATCAGGGGCTTTCGCTTCTGGAAGGAAGGGGCGCGGCCTCAGCCGGCCAGTTTCTCGCGCCGGATGGAGATGCCGGCCTTGTCCCGGTCCCAGGTATCCGGCGTGATGCCGGACTGGCGGACGAGATACTTCTCCACCTTGCGGGTCGGCGTCTTCGGCAGGTCGTCGAGGACGCGGATGTAGCGCGGCACCATGAAGTGGGCCATGCGGGGTTTCAGGAAGGCGATGAGCTCCGCAGGGTCGAGGCTCTGTCCCTCGGCGAGCGATACCGCCACGAGGATGTCGTCCTCACCGAACTCGCTCGGCACGGCCACGGCCGCGGCCTCGCGCACCGCCGGATGGGCCGCGACCTCCAGCTCCACCTCGAAGGACGACACGTTTTCGCCGCGGCGGCGGATCGCGTCCTTGAAGCGGTCGACGAAGAAGTAGTTGCCGTCCGCATCGGTGCGGAAGGCGTCGCCCGTGTGGAACCAGCCGTTGCGCCAGGCGCTCGCAGTCGCTTCCGGATTGGCGTTGTAGCCGTGGTTCAGCGCCCAGGGCGCATCGGTGCGGATGACGAGTTCGCCGATCTCGCCGGGAGCCACCTCCACGTCGTGGGCGTCGACGAGGCGCAGTTGCACGCCCTTGCGCGGCTTGCCGCAGGTGGCGACGACGGTGGGGTTCGGCTCGGCGATGAGCGGGCAGGAGACCTCACTCATGTTGAAGAGCGTGCGCGTGGTCATGCCGAAGCGCTGGCGGAAGGCGACGCCCTCGGCCCCGAGAGGAATGATGATGACGTTCGTCAGCGGCGTGTCGCGCTCGCCCGGCCGCACCGGCTCCTTCATCAGGAAGGAGGCCATGACGCCGAGGAGGATGACCGCCGTCGTGCCGGTGGTCTCCACCGTCTGCCAGAAGGTCGAGGTCTCGAAAGCGTCGAGAAGGCTGATCGACCCGCCGCAGGCGAGCATGGCGTAGGTCGGGGCGGTGCCGCCGACATGAAACATCGGCAGGTTGACCATGAAGCGGTCGTCGGCGCCGACGAAGGGGGTGCCGTCGCGTTCCGCAGCCAGCGATGTGCCCATGGCGTGGAGATGGGCATAGGACGACAGGACGCCCTTCGAAGGGCCGGTCGTGCCCGAGGTGTAGATGATGGATTGGGTATCCCAGGGCTCGATGGGGCGGGCGAGCGGCTTCACCTCGCCGTCGCTCGCCAGCGCCTCGGCGCCGAGCACGTCGAGGCCGGGGATGTCGGGGTGCTCGCCGCCCATCACCACGACGCGCGTCAGCGCCGACCTGTCGATGTCGGCGAGGCGCGGCGCAAGCCCGCCATGGGCGATCATCAGCCGGGCGCCGGAATTGCGCACCACATGTTCGAGGATGCCGCCGCGATAGGCGGTGTTGATCGGCACATAGACGGCGCCGGCATAGTTGATGGCGAACCAGATCCGCAGGACGTCGAGACCGTTCGGCATCCAGACGAGCACGTGCTCGCCCTGCTCCACCCCGAGGTCCTGCAGCGCCCGCGCCATGGCGCGCACGTCGGCCCGCAGCCGCGCGTAGGCCAGCGTCTCGCCACCGGGCAGGACGACGAAGGGCTTGTCGGGCGTCGCCGCCGCGTGACGGTCGATGAGGTTCGACAGAACGCAGCTGTCTCGGTCGGGCACTCCGCCGACGGTCATCGCGCTTCCTCCCGTCATGCCCCCGTTCCGGAGGTCGTTGCAGCCTTCGAGGGCCACGCGGACCCGTCATCCTCCCATGCTGGTCGGGCAGGCCATGGAAATCAATAGACTAAATAATTATTGTGCTCGTCCGTCCGGCTGATAGCATCCGGCCTCCCGTGCAACCACCGAGGCTGCAGTCCAGCATCCATGACCAGCGCCGACAAGAGGGCCGCCCCGACCCCCGCCGCGCGTGCCCCGCGCCGCCGCCCGCCCGGTCGTCCGAAGCTCACCGAGCGCGAGGGCCGCGACCCGACCCGCGACCTGCTGCTCGACGCCAGCATCGCCCTCTTCGCCCGCCACGGCTTCGAGACGGTGACGACCGGCCAGATCGCCGAGGCCGCCGGCCTCACCCAGTCCATGGTGCATTACCATTTCGGCTCGAAGTCGAAACTGTGGGAGGAGGCGATGCGCCGGCTGATGCGCCAGCGCGGCCGGCTCTTCCGCGCCACCGCCCGCGACCTCGCCGGGCTGGATCCGGTCGAGAAGCTGAAGGTGCTCATCCGCCGCCTCGTCGAGGCCAATGCGGAGAACCCCGACTATGTCCGTATCGTCGTCCACGAGGGCACCACGCGCAGCCCCCGCCTCGCCTGGCTGGTCGAGACCTACCTCGCCCCCGGGTTCGGCGTCTTCGACCAGGCGCTGCGCGAAGCCATGGACGCCGGCGCCATCCCGCGTCGCCCCATCCACGACGTCACCAACGCCATCACATCGGCCGCTTCGCTGAGCTTCGCCCTGCACGCCATCGTCGAGGACATGTACGCCGTCGACCTGACCGCGCCGGACCGGATCCGCTCCTTCGCCGACACCATCGTCGACATCCTGTTCAACGGCCTGCTGGCGCGCCCCGGCGTACCGCCTGTCGCAACGGACCAAGCCGCGGCCGGCTGACATCCGTCGGGTGAGGGATGGCCAACGGGCCGCAACAATCAATAGGCCTATTGATTTTAAAGTCTGTCGGCGTCAGCCTGCCTTCCAACGACAAAAACAGACGTTGGAGGATCGCTTGGACGAGAAGGCCTATCTCGCCATGGTGTCGGCCGTGCAGGACCGCCGCTGGCCGAAGGATCTGCCGCGGCAGCCGCAATATCCCTTCGGCCAGGTGCTCCTGACCGAGCATCTCGCGCGCTGGGCCGCGATCCAGCCGGACAAGGCGGCGATCAACTTCTACGGAGCGATCACCACCTTCGCCGAGCTCGACCGGCGGAGCGACGCCTTCGCCCATCTCCTGCGCTCGCTCGGCGTGGTGAAGGGCGACCGCGTGGCGGTCTTCCTGTCCAACTGCCCGCAATTCCTCGTGGCCTTCTACGGCATCCTCAAGCTCGGTGCCGTCCACGTGCCGGTGAACCCGATGTTCAAGGCGCCGGAGCTCGCCTACGAGCTCACCGACACCGGCGCGACCGTCATCCTCGCCCTCGACCAGCTCCACGACACGGTCGCCGAGGTCCTCCCGAAGACGAGCGTCAGGCACGTCATCGTCACCTCGCTCGCCGAGGCCGCGCCCGCCGTGCCCGCCATCCCGGCGCCGGCCTCGCTGTCGGTGCCGAAGCGCGTGCCCGAGGACACGATCGACATGATGCCGGCCCTCGCCGCCTTCACCGGCCCATTCACGCCGCCCGAGCCGGTCTTGCCCGACGACATCGCCGCCCTCAACTACACCGGCGGCACCACCGGCATGCCCAAGGGCTGCATCCATACCCAGGCGGACATGGTCTACACGGCCGCCACCACCGTCCCCTTCTCCCTCGGCACGACGAAGGACTCGACCTACCTCTGCTACCTCCCGGTCTTCTGGGTGGCCGGCGAGGTCTTCGGCGTCATCTTCCCCGTCTTCGCCGGCTGCACCTGCGTCCTCCTCAACCGCTGGGATCCCGTCGCCTCCGTGGCGGCGATCGACCGCTTCCGCGTCACCCATGCGAGTTTCCTGGTCGACGGCGCCGTCGACATCCTCGACCACCCGGAGCGGGCCAACTACGACCTCACCAGCCTCGAGCGCACCGGCGGCGTCTCCTTCGTCAAGAAGCTCAATCCTGACCTGCGCCGCCGCTGGCGTGAGGTGACGGGCTCGACGATCCGCGAGGTCGCCTGGGGCATGACCGAGACCCACACCTGCGACACGATGAACTACGGGCTGGACGAGGACGACTTCGACCTCAACTCCCAGCCCGTCTTCGTCGGCTTTCCGGTGCCCGGGACCGACTTCAAGATCTGCGACTTCGAGACCGGCGCCTTCAAGGCCCTCGGCGAAGAGGGCGAGATCTGCATCCGCTCGCCCTCGCTCTTCAAGGGCTACTGGAACCGGCCCGAGGCCAACGACGAGGTGTTCCGGAACGGCTGGTTCCACACCGGCGACATCGGCCTCTACGACGCGGACGGCATCCTGCACTTCCTCGGCCGCCGCAAGGAGATGCTCAAGGTCAACGGCATGAGCGTCTTCCCCGGCGAGCTGGAGGCGATCCTCGGCCAGTATCCGGGCCTCCTCGGCTCGGGCGTCATCGGCCGCCCGGACGAGGCCAAGGGCGAGGTTCCCGTCGCCTTCGTCTGGCTGCCGGAGGAACAGCGAAATGCCGCCGGCCAGACCGCCTTCGCCGACTGGGTGGGCACCATGATGTCCTCCTACAAGCGCCCGGAAATCCGTTTCGTCGACGCCCTGCCGATGACCGAGACCGGCAAGGTCAAGAAGGAGCAGCTGAAGGCCCTGCTCTGACATGCCGGCGGCGCCGGCCCTGAACGATCAACGAGAGCCGGCACGACCGGCAAGGAGGACACCCATGACATTCCTGTCGGTCAAAGGCCCGAGGCTTCGCCCCGCGGCGCTCGCCCTTGCGGCAGCCGCTATCCTGTCCCTGCCGCTCGCGGCGCCCGCGAGCGCCCAGCAGGCCGCCCCCATCCGCATCGGCGTGCTGAACGACATGGGCGGCCCCTACTCCGCCATCACCGGTCCGGGGTCGGTCGCCGCCGCCCGCATGGCGGTGCAGGAGCTCGGCGGCAGCGTGCTCGGCCGCCCGGTCGAGGTTCTCTCCGCCGACCACCAGCACAAGCCGGACCTCGGCTCGGCGCTCGCCCGCGAATGGTACGACGTCCAGGGTGTCCGGGCGATCTTCGACATCTATTCCTCCGGCGTCGCCCTCGCCATCCAGAAGGTGGCGCAGGACAAGGACCGGCTGCTCGTCGTCTCCATGGCCTCGTCCAGCCTCATCGGCGGCGCCCAGTGCTCCACCCATGGCATGCAGTGGGCCAATGACGGCTACGTCGTCTCCAACCTCACCGTGAAGGGCGCCCACGCCACCGGCGGCAACAGCTGGTACTTCCTCACGGTCGACTACGCCGCCGGCCACGGCATCGAGGCCGATGCCACCAAGCTGATCGAGGCTGCAGGCGGCAAGGTGCTCGGCGCCGTGCGCTTTCCGCTTGGCACCGCCGACTTCTCGTCCTTCCTGCTGCGCGCCCAGGCCTCGGGAGCCAAGAACATCGGCTTCATCGGCGGCGGCTCCGACATGATCAACTCAGTCAAGCAGGCCGACGAGTTCGGCATCCGCGCCGCCGGGCAGCGCTACGTGCCCTTCTCCATGACCACGGTGGACATCCAGGCCGTCGGCGCGCAGGCGACCCAGGGCATGCCCGTCGTCCTCTCCTACTACTGGGGCGAGAACGCCGAGACGCGCGCCTTCGCCGATCGCTTCAGGCGCGACGTCGGCCGCCTGCCGACGGATCCGCAGGCCAACGTCTACAGCGCCGTGCGCCACTACCTGCGCGCCGTCGCTGCGGCGGGCACGATCGAGACCGGGCCGGTGCTCGCCAAGATGCGCGAGATGCCGGTCGAGGACGTCTTCACCCGTGGCGCCCGCATCCGCGCCGACGGCCGCCTCATGCGCGAGGTCCTCTACGCCGAGGCCAAGGCGCCCGGCGAGATGCAGAACCCGGAGGATCTCCTGAAGATCGTCCAGCGCGTGCCGGGCGACCAGGCCTTCACGCCCGTGGCGCAGAGCCAGTGCCCGCTGCTGCGCACGCAGTAAGCGACGCCTGAGAAACGCCAAGGGCGCCGGATCACCTCCGGCGCCCTTGTTGCGCGAGGCGCCGCGGGGTCAGTCCTCCCAGCGCACGACCTCGCCGAGGCCGGCGCGGACGGTGCGGTAGCCGTTGACGGGAGCCGCCGTATCGGCCCGGCCGAAGGAGATGCCGCACACGACGCGCTGCTCCTCGGCAATCCCGAAATGCGTGCGGATGGCCCCGGCATGGACCGCGAGGGCCGCCTGCGCGATGGTCGCGACGCCCCGGGCGGTCGCCGCCGTCATGAAGTTGCTGACATAGGCGCCGCAATCGAGCGCCCCGTAGGCGCCGAGCGCCTCGTCGGTGGTGACGATAGCCACGTGCGGCGCGTCGAACAGCGCGAAGTTGCGCAAGCTCTGCCGGGCATAGGCGGCCTTGTCGCCGCGCTGCACGCCGACCGCGTCGTAGAGCTGGAAGCCGCAGGCCCGACGCCGCTCCAGAAGCGCCCCGCGATATTCGCGCGGGAAGGGAAAGTCGCTGCTCGGCTCGGCCCCGCCGGATGCGAGGGAGAGCATGAGCGCCCGGAAACGCTCGACGGCGGCGCCGCTGGCGATCACCACCTGCCAGGGCTGGGTGTTGTTCCAGGAGGCGGTCTTCTGCGCCGTCGTCAGGATCGCCTCGATCGTCTCCCGCGGGAGCGGCTCGGGCAGGAAGGCGCGGCAGGAATGGCGCGCGCTCATCAGGCGGTCGAAGGCTTCGGCGTCGTTTGGCTGGGGATGGGTCATGGGTTCGGCGGCTCGTCTGCGGGATGGCCCATCGTCTCCGCTCCCCCCGCTTTGCGCCATCCGCCGTTCGGCATGCGGCCGGGACCGGAGGCAGATCACGAGCCCTTGCCTTCCCCTCGCCACGCAGGATGGGCTAGAGGAAGGCAACGGGGACGCCGCCGCCTGTCCCTTCCAGCCGAGACGCAACCGCATGTCCCTGATCCAGGAAATCCGCGCGCTCGCCGCCGACGCCCTCGCCGTGCTGCGCCATCCCGACGCCCGCGGCGCCGTTCTGCTCTATTCAGCCCTCGCAGCCGTCTTCTTCGTCTATTCGGTAGCGACCGCCGGCATCCTGTGGACGCTGGCCTCGGCCCTGATCGGCGTCGCCCTCTTGCCTGTCGTCGAATTCATCACCCACAAATATGTCCTGCACTGGCTGGACCTCGCCCGGACCTCGCCCACCGCGCAGTTCTGGAACCGGGTGCACTACGCCCACCACATGGACCCCAAGGACACCCGGGTGATCCTCGCCCACCCGGCGAGCGTCGTGCTTCTCGTATCGGTGGTGGCGGGCCTCTCCTGGCTCGTCGGCCTCAGGCCCATCGCCCCCGTGGTGGCCATCGCCTTCGCCCTCTTCGCCTTCTACGAGATCGTCCATTTCGCCTGCCACATGGATGGCGACATGCGCTCGCGCTACTTCACCGCGCGCCGGCAGGAACACGCCCTGCATCACTATGTCGACGAGAACCGCAATTTCGGCATCACCACCGCCATTGCCGACCGCCTGCTCGGCACCCGCATCGTCGACAAGAAGGCGCTCGTCCGCTCGCCGACCGCACGCAACCTCGGCTACACCGGCGACTTCGCCGACCGCTATCCCTACCTGAAGCGCGACGAGACGCCGCCGGCCGGGCGGACCCGTCCCGAGTGACCCGTCCGCAGTCCGTCGACGTCCTCGTCATCGGGGCCGGCGCCGCCGGCATGATGTGCGCCGTCGAGGCGGGCAAGCGCGGGCGCTCGGTCCTCGTCGTCGACCATGCCGATGCGCCGGGCGAGAAGATTCGCATCTCCGGCGGCGGGCGCTGCAACTTCACCAATCTCGGCTGCTCGCCGAAGAACTTCCTGTCGCAGAACCCGCGCTTCGCCATCTCGGCGCTCGCCCGCTACACCCAGCACGACTTCGTCGCCCTGGTCGACCGCCACCGCATCGCCTGGCACGAGAAGACGCTGGGCCAGCTCTTCTGCGACGGCTCGGCGAAGCAGATCATCGCCATGCTGGTGGACGAGATGGAGCGCGCCGGCGCCGTCCTCCGCCTGTCCACGGCCATCGACGACATCGTCCGCACCGAGGAGGGTTTCGACGCCAGGCTGTCGGACCGCACCATCCGCTGCGCATCCCTCGTCGTCGCCTCCGGCGGCAAGTCCATCCCGAAGATGGGCGCCACCGGCTTCGCCTATGACGTCGCGGAGCGCTTCGGCCTTGCCGTCGTCCCGCCACGCCCGGCCCTCGTGCCACTGACCTTCTCACCCGACATGCTGGCGCGTCTGTCGCCGCTCTCCGGCATCGCGGTGGAGGAAGCGGTGGTCGGGCACGGCAAGACACGGTTCGCCGAGGCCGTCCTCTTCACCCATCGCGGCCTCTCGGGGCCGGCCGTGCTGCAGATCTCCAGCTACTGGCGCGACGGCGAGGACATCGTGGTCTCCCTCGCCCCCGGCGTGAACGTGCTGGAAGCCCTGAAGGCCGCCCGCACCCGTCACGGGCGGCAGGCGGTGCAGACGGTCCTCGCGGAGATCCTGCCGCGACGCCTCGCCCAGGCCCTCGTCGAGGCCGAAGGGATCACCGGCAACCTCGCCGACTGTTCCGACAAGGTGCTCGCCCGCATCGACCAGGCGGTCAACGCCTGGCGCATCCGGCCCGCCGGCACGGAAGGCTGGCGCACGGCGGAGGTGACGCTCGGCGGCGTCGATACCGCAAGCCTCGACCAGCAGACCATGGCGGCGAAATCCGTCCCCGGCCTCTACTTCATCGGCGAGGCGGTCGACGTCACCGGCTGGCTCGGCGGCTACAATTTCCAGTGGGCCTGGTCGTCGGGCTGGGCGGCCGGCCGGGCCGCCTGACGCACGCAGGCCCTCTCCCCCTCACGGCCCGTTGCCGTCCGGGTGGGCAAACCCTATGGTCCCCGTCCTTTCCGAGGAACGCTGCAAGAAGAACCCGCCATGGCGACCGACAACACGACCGGCCGACGCAACCGCCCGACCATCACGGACCAGGAGGCACTGGCCTTCCACCAGGTCGGCAAGCCCGGCAAGCTGGAGATCGTCCCGACCAAGCCGATGGCGACGCAGCGCGACCTGTCCCTCGCCTATTCGCCGGGCGTCGCCGTTCCCGTCCTCGCCATCGCCGAGGACCCGGCACGCGCCTTCGACTACACCACCCGCGGCAACATGGTGGCGGTGATCACCAACGGCACCGCCATCCTCGGCCTCGGCAATCTCGGTGCGCTCGCCTCCAAGCCCGTGATGGAAGGCAAGGCGGTCCTCTTCAAGCGCTTCGCCGACGTCGATTCCATCGACCTCGAGATCGACACCGAGGACGCGGACAAGTTCATCGAGGCGGTGCGCTATCTCGGGCCCTCGTTCGGCGGCATCAATCTCGAGGACATCAAGGCTCCCGAATGCTTCATCATCGAGCAGCGCCTGCAGGAGCTCATGGACATCCCGGTGTTCCATGACGACCAGCACGGCACGGCCATCATCGCCGCCGCGGGCCTGATCAACGCCATGGACATCACCGGCCGCGACATCAAGACGACCCGCCTCGTGGTCAACGGGGCCGGCGCCGCCGGCATCGCCTGCGTCGAGCTTCTGAAGGCCATGGGCTTCACGCCCGACAACGTCACGCTCTGCGACACCAAGGGCACCATCTGGCGCGGTCGGACCGACGGCATGAACCAGTGGAAGTCCGGCCATGCCGTGACGACCGATGCCCGCACTCTCGCCGAGGCGGTCAAGGGCGCCGACGTCTTCTTCGGCCTGTCGGTGAAGGGGGCGCTCACCCCCGAGATGGTCATGTCCATGGCGCCGAAGCCGATCATCTTCGCCATGGCCAATCCCGACCCGGAGATCACGCCGGAGGAGGTCCACGCGGTGCGCTCCGACGCCATCGTCGCCACCGGCCGCTCCGACTATCCGAACCAGGTCAACAACGTCCTCGGCTTCCCCTTCCTGTTCCGCGGCGCCCTCGACGTGCGCGCGACCCAGATCAACATGGAGATGAAGATCGCCGCCGCGAACGCCCTCGCCGCCCTGGCGCGCGAGGACGTCCCGGACGACGTCGCCGCGGCCTATGGCGGCGGCCGGCCGAAATACGGTCCGGAATACATCATCCCCGTTCCCTTCGACCCGCGCCTGATGATCGCGGTGCCGACCGCCGTCGCCCAAGCCGCCATGGAGACCGGCGTCGCCCGCCGCCCCATCGTCGACATGGCCGGCTACAAGGCCCAGCTCACCGCCCGGCTCAATCCGGTTGCCGGCGTCCTCGCGCGCATCTTCGAGCGCGCCCGCCGCACGCCGCGCCGCGTCGTCTTCGCCGAGGGCGAGGAGGAACAGGTGATCCGCGCCGCCCAGAGCTTCGTCAACCAGGGCCTCGGCACGGCGATCCTCGTCGGCCGCGAGGACCGCGTGCGCGCTACCGCCCAGGCCGCGGGCATCGAGCTCAAGGACGGCATCGAGATCGCCAATGCGCGGCTCTCCACCCGCAATGCCGACTATGCGAGCCAGCTCTACGAGCGCCTGCAGCGCGAGGGCTACCTCTACCGCGACTGCCAGCGCATGGTGAACCAGGACCGCAACGTCTTCGGCGCCGCCATGGTGGAAGCCGGCGATGCCGACGGCATGGTCACCGGCGTCACCCGCAACTATTCCTCCGCCCTCGAGGAGGTTCGCCGCGTCATCGACGTGAAGCCCGGCCACCGGCTGATCGGCGTCTCCATCGTGCTCTCGCGCGGGCGCACGGTGCTCGTCGCCGACACCGCCATCACCGAGATGCCGTCCGCCGCCGACCTCGCCGAGATCGCCATCGAGGCCGCCCATGCGGCCCGCCGCCTCGGCACCGAGCCGCGGGTGGCCCTCCTCGCCTTCTCCACCTTCGGCCAGCCCAAGGGCGAGCGGTCGGAGAAGGTCATCGAGGCGGTGAAGATCCTCGACCAGCGCCGCGTCGACTTCGAGTACGACGGCGAGATGTCGGCCGACGTCGCCCTCAATCCGGAGCTGATGCAGGCCTATCCGTTCTGCCGCCTCACCGGCCCGGCCAACGTCCTGGTCATGCCGGCGTTCCACTCCGCCTCCATCTCCACCAAGATGATGCAGGAGCTGGGCGGCGCGACGGTCATCGGTCCGCTGCTGGTCGGCCTCGACAAGCCGGTGCAGATCGTGCCGCTCGGCGCGCGCGATTCCGACCTCGTCAACATGGCGGCGCTGGCGGCCTACAATATCGGCGGCTGAGGACCGGGGTCAGCCGAGGGCGGCGATCATCGCCGCCGCATCGGCGTCGGGGACGAGGCATTGCGGGCGGTTGTCCGGGATCGGTTCGGCCTCGATGGAGGCAGCGACCGCCGTCGCCGCGTCGGGCCCGACCGGGCGGGAATAGACGAAGCCCTGGACGGTATCGCAGCCGAGCTCGCGCAGCACGTCGACTTCCGCCCGCTTCTCCGCACCCTCCGCCACCGTGGCGAGCCCGAGGCCGCGGGACAGGGCGATGATGCCGGCGAGCAGCTTGCGCTTGGCCGGGTCGACGGCGATGCCGTCGACGAACGAGCGGTCGACCTTCAGCCGGTGGAACGGCAGCCGCGTCAGATAGCCGAGCGAGGAGTAGCCTGAACCGAAGTCGTCGAGGGCGAGCTTGATCCCGAGCCGCGACAGCGAGGCGAGCGTCCGGCTGACGCGTTCCTCGCTCTGGTCGACGAAGAGGCTCTCCGTCAGTTCGAGGCACAGAAGGTGCGGGGGCAGGCCCGTTTCGTCCAGGACGGCGGCGACGGCCGTCTCGAAATCCATGCCCCAGAACTGCGCCGGCGAGACGTTGACCGACATGGTGCGCGGCGGCAGGCCCTGATCGAGCCAGGCCTTCGCCTGGCGGCAGGCCTCGCGCAGGATCCACAGGCCGAGGTCGACGATGATGCCGGAGTTCTCCGCCACCGGGATGAACACCGCCGGCGAGATGGGGCCGCGGTCCCGGTGCGTCCAGCGCAGCAGCGCCTCGAAGCCGATGACCCTGCCGGTCCTGATGCACACCTGCGGCTGGTAGACGGCGTGCAGTTCCTCTTCCTCGATCGCGTGGCGCAGGTCGCGGGCCAGCAGCAGACGCTGTTCCACCGCCTCGGCGAAGGCCGGTTCGAACAGCATCGAGCGGCCGCGGCCCGCCTCCTTGCCCATGTAGAGGGCGAGGTCGGCATGCCGCATGGCCTGGTCCGTCGAGGTCGCGTGCTCCGGCAGCATGGCCACACCGACCGTGGCGCCGACGAAGGCCTCGCCGCTCGACAGGTCGATCGGCCCGGACAGCGCCTGGATGAGGTCGTCGGCGATGAGACGGACATCCTCGTGCTGCTGGTCGCGCTCGACCAGCACCGCGAACTCGTCGCCCCCCAGCCGCGCGATCAGGGCAGCGTCGCCGAACTCCCGGCGCAGGATGGCGGCAACGCGGCAGAGCAGTTCGTCGCCCGCAGCATGGCCGAAAGCGTCGTTGACCTCCTTGAACCGGTCGAGATCGACCAGGTAGAGCGTCGCGAACCGGCCCTCCAGCAGGGCCTTGCCGATGACCCTGGTCAGCGACTGCTTGAACATGGCGCGGTTGGCGAGGCCGGTCAGCGAATCCGCATAGGCGAGTTCCTCGAGCTGCCGCTGCGCCTGCTTGCGTTCGGTGACGTCCTGCACGGTCCCGACGAAGCCGACGACCTTGCCGCCGACCTCCTCGCCCTTGCAGGTGACGGCGAAGTCGCGGATACGGCCGTCGGCGCAGCAGAGTCTGACGTCGCAGCTGCGCGCACCCCCCTCCTTCAGCACCGCCCGCTGCACGTCCAGCAGCGTCTGCCGGTCCTCGGGGCTGAACAGCGCCAGGACGGCCTGGTTGGAACTGTCGAAGGTCGCCGGGTCGAAACCCGTGACCGAGAAGAGTTCCTCGCTCCAGGTCACGCTCGCGTCGCCCAGAAGATAGGACCACGACCCCATGCGGCCGAGCCGGTGGGCCTCGGCGAGGGCGGCGGACCGGTTCAGCAACAGGCGCTCGGTCTCGCGCAACTCCGTGATGTCGCTCGTCGTGCCGCGATATCCGAGGAAGGTTCCGTCCGCGTCGAACATCGGCTTGCCGCTGGTGCGAACACGGCGAGGTCCCACGCGGGTATTGACGGTGTAGTCGAGATTGCGGAAGGGCCTGCGGGCCTCCATTTCCGCCCGCACGACCTTCAGCTCCGGGAGCGCGGAATCCGGGACGTCGAGGTCCCAGCGCCGCTTCCCGATGACGAGGCGGACGTCGATCGATCGTGTCGTGCTGCCGGCGTCGAACTTCTCGAAGCGGTGCTCGGCATTGGTCTGCCAGCACCAGTCGGTCGCGGTATCGAGAAAATCCGCCAGCCTCTGTTCCGAGGTGGCGACCTGCTTCAGCGCCTGGGTTTCGCCGGTCTCGTCGGTGACGATGCCGATGACCCGCACGATGACCCCGGACGCGTCGCGCTCGGCCTCGCCGTGGATTCGCAGAAAGAGGTCGCGCCCGTCGGGATGGCGGAAGCTCACGTCCACCGCATAGGGCGTCCCGTCCGAAAGGCAGCGCTCGAACGCCGCCGCGACACGCAGGGCGCTGTCGCCATGATAGCGCTCGCGAACCCTCGCGATGGAGACGTAACCAGCGGGCACGTCCATCAGGGCGGCGAGTTCCGCCGATATCCAGAAGATGCTCGGATCGCGCGCCTCGGCCACCCAGTAGCCCATCCTGGCGATGGCCATGGCCCGGCTCGCCAGCAAAGAGGACTGCAGCATCGGCCCCTCATGGGCCTCCGCACCGTTCGGTTGCAGACGATGGGATGCGGGGCTCGACAGTGTCAGGATTCCGAACAGGGCTGGCAGCACAATTGCTTCACGCAACGTAACGCAAAAGCGCTGAAGAAATGGTAATCAAATGCCTTGGATGCCGCTGGCGCGGATGGCCCTCCGGCCCGTCGCGCCCATCGATCGGCACGTCGGCCACGCAAGGCGGCGACGCGCCCGCGCGCCAGGGCTTCGGGCGATCCCGATCCGGTGCCTGCGATGAGGCGGCCGAGGCCGGCCTCAGCCCATGTATGCGGCGACCGCCGGCGTCGACCGATCCAGCCGCGCGGGACGCCGATGCCATTCCACCAGCGGCGAGCGCTCGATCGCATCGGCGACGGCCGGCGCCTTCTCGGGCGACACCGGGCGAGAATAGACATAGCCCTGGACGACGTCGCAGCCGAGTTCGCGCAGCACGTCGACTTCGGCCGCGCGCTCGGCGCCCTCGGCCACGACGGACATGCCGAGGCCGCGTGACAGGGCGATGATGCCGCCGAGAAGCTTGCGCTTCTCCGGACGGGTGGACACGCCGTCGACGAAGGACCTGTCCACCTTCAGGCGGTCGAAGGGCAGGCGCGTCAGATAGCCGAGCGAGGAATAGCCCGAGCCGAAATCGTCGAGCGCCAGCCGCACCCCGAGGGCGGACAGTGCGCCGAGCGTCCGGCTGATCTGGTGCTCGCTCTGGTCGACGAACAGGCTCTCCGTCAGTTCCAGACACAGGAGGTTGGGCGGCAGCCCTGTTTCCGCGAGAACGGCGGACACCGCCGTCTCGAAATCCATGTTCCAGAACTGCGCCGGCGAGACGTTGACCGCGATGGTGCGGGGCGGCAGCCCCTGGTCGAGCCAGGCCCGACCCTGCCGACAGGCCTCCCGCAGCACCCAGAGTCCGAGGTCGACGATGATGCCCGAGCTTTCGGCGACAGGAATGAAGACGCCCGGCGGGATGGGGCCGCGCTCGCGGTGCGTCCAGCGCAGCAGCGCTTCGAAGCCGACCACGCGGCCGGTGTTGAGATCGACCTGCGGCTGATAGTGCGCGTGAATCTCGTTCTCTTCGATGGCGTGCCGCAGGTCGCGCGCCAGCAGCAGCCGCTGCTCAACCGCCTCCGCATAGGCGGGCTCGAAGACCATGCAGCGCCCGCGGCCCGATTCCTTCGCCATGCAGAGGGCGAGGTCGGCGTGGCGCATCGCCAGTTCGGTCGTCGCCGCGTCCTCCGGCAGCTTGGCGATGCCGACGGTGGCGCCGACGAAGGCCTCGCCGTTGGCGAGGTCGATGGGTCCGGAGATCAGCGCGATGAGCTGCTCGGCCAGTTCGCGCATGTCGTCATCGAGGCTCGGCCGCTCGACCAGCACCGCGAATTCGTCGCCGCCGAGCCGGGCGATGAAGGCCTCGGCGCCGAGCGCCTGGCGCAGCAGGCCCGCAACCCGGCACAGCAACTCGTCGCCGGCGGCATGGCCGAGCGAATCGTTCACCTCCTTGAAGCGGTCGAGATCGATGAGCAGAAGGGCGCCGAACCGCTCCTCCAGCAGCGCGCGGCCGACCATGCCGGAGAGCTGGCGCTTGAACTGGGTGCGGCTGGCGAGGCCCGTGAGGGGATCGGTGAAGGCGAGCTCCTCCAGCTGGCGCTGCGCCAGCTTGCGCTCGCTGATGTCCTGGACCGTGCCGATGAGCCCGACGACGCGGCCGTCCACCGTCTCGGCCTTGCAGTTGAGCGCGAAGTCGCCGACGCGCCCGTCCGCGCAGCGGAACCTGAGATCGGCGGTCGCGGCGCCGCCGGTGCGGACCACCTCCTTCTGCAGCGCCACCAGTTTTTCGGCGTCGGCCTCGTCGAAACGGGAGAGGATGCCCTCATGGCTCGTGTCGAGGCTCGCCGGATCGTAGCCGGTCAGCGCGTAGAGCTCCTCGCTCCAGACCACGTTGGCGTCGCCGAGGCGATAGTGCCAGGATCCCATCCGGCCGAGGCGGTGCGCCTCGGCGAGGGCCGCAGTGCGCCGGACGAGCAGATCTTCCGTGATCCGTTGATCCGTGACGTTGCTCGCCGTGCCGCGATAGCCCTGGAAGACGCCGTCGTCGTCGAAAACGGGCTTGCCGCTCGAGCGGATCGTCGCCCTGTCCCCGCCGGGCTCGATCACCGTGTAGATGAAGTCGCGGAACGGACGATGGTTCTCCATGTCGGCGCGATGGCGCGCCATGGCCTCCCGTTGCTCGGGAACGATCGGCAGTTCCCAGCGGGCGAAGCCGCCCGCCGCGATGGCGAGAATGGCGGCGTTTCGCTCCCCCGGGAGCGGCAGGGCGAGGAAGCGGTGGTCGGGGCCGGTCTGCCAGCACCAGTCGGAGGCCGTGCTGACGAAGTCGGCGAGGCGCTGCTCGCTCGCAGAGACGGAACGCAGCGCCGCCTGCTCCTCGGTGATGTCGCGCACGATGCCCGAAATGCCGGTGATGACGCCCCTCTCGTCGCGCTCCGCCTCGCCGTGGATGGCGAAATCCACCACATCCCCCCGGGGGTGGCGGTACTGCGCCTGGACCGTGTAGGCCGTGCCCTCACTCCAGCAGCGATCGAGCCCGCTTCTCAGTTCCTCCACGGCCGTGCCGAGGAACCGCGCGCGGATATCGGCAAGGGAGGCCATCCCGTCCTTCGTGGGGAGGCCGTACATCGCCGACAGTTCCGGCGAGATCCAGATCGTGCCGCTGCCGGGCAGACCGGACTGCCAGTAGCCCATGCGCGCAATCGCCATGGCCCGCTTGAGCAGGCCGGCTTGGCGTGCGGAAGATGCGGTGTTCGGCGTCCTGCCGTGACTCCGCGTCGTTCTCTTGGTGCCGGCCATTCATGCGGACCCTACGTCATGTGTCAGGGATTGTCGGGTTTGCGCGTTATCAGTTCGTTACTGATGGCGCATTATAGCGCAGCTCAACTGTTACACGGCCGTCTCTTCCCTCGCTGCGGATGTCTCCCATGCCCCGTTTCTCGCCGGTTCCCGTCTTCGACATCGGACAGGTTCTGCTGCGCTGGGAGCCGAAGACGGCGCTTCAACAGCATTTCGCCGACGCCGCAGCGCTGGAGGCCTTCATGGCCGAGGTCGGCTTCATGGACTGGCACGCGCGCCAGGACGCAGGCCGGCCCGTCGCGGAGGCGGTCGCCGACCACGCCGCGCGGTTTCCCGGGCATGCCCCCGTCTTCGCGGCTTTCTACGACGACTGGCTGAAGGCGGTGCCCGGCGAAGTGCCCGGCACCCGCGCCATCTTCGAGGGGCTGGCGGCGGGCGGGCCCGTCTACGGCATCTCCAACTTCTCGCGTGAACTTTTCGACAGGACGTTGCCCGCCCACCCCTTCCTCGCGGGTTTCTCCGGCCTCGTCCTCTCGGCCGATGTCGGCATCAACAAGCCCGACCCGCGGATCTACGCGATCCTCTGCGAGCGCTACGCCCTTGCGCCCGGCGACTGCATCTTCATCGACGACGCGCCGCGCAATGTGGAGGCGGCCCGCGCCTTCGGCATGGATGCGCTGCTCTTCACGGACGCGCTTTCGCTCTCCGGCGCGCTGCGGGCCCGCGGCCTGGCGTGGTGACCGCCGCATAGCGGTCGAGCGCCTCGGCGAGGCGGTCGCGATCGAGCGGCTTGGTCAGGAACGAATCCATGCCGGCGGCGATGGCCGCCGCGCGATCCTCGGGGAAGGCGTTCGCGGTCAGAGCGATGATCGGCAGGCGCCGCCCCTCGCCCTCGCCGGCCCGGATCATCTTCGCCGCCGAGAGACCGTCGCAGTCCGGCATCTGCATGTCCATCAGCACGAGGTCGATGTGGGCTTCCGGGTCGAGCGCGGTCGCGGCGGCCGCACGGCCGTCCGTGACCCAGACCGGCCGGTGGCCGAGCTTCTCCACGAGCTTGCGACAGAGCAGCGCGTTGATGGCGTTGTCCTCGGCGATCAGGACGGTGATCGCCGGACCGGTCGCGCGCTTCGCCTCGCGACCGCTTCCCGAGCTCTCCTCGGCGAGGTCTTCGGCCGACCCCTCGCCCTGGGCCCGCATCTGCATGACGAGGGACGCCTCCCGCACGGGCGAGACCAGCCAGCCGCCGATGCCGCGCTCGCGCCACCCGGCGATGGCCGAACGCTCCGCCGGGCGCACCAGGAGAACCGTGCGGCGGGCCCGGCCCGCGAGCACCGCGAGGGCGTCGGCGACCCCGTCGGCACCCAGCCGGTGGTCGATGATCGCCGTGTCCCACCCGGCCTCGGCGGGAATGTCGCCGGGTCCGGTGCAGGCTGCCGCACCGGCGCCGCGGGCCGCCAGCCGGCGCGTCAGTGCGTCCCGCTCGATCGGCGAGGGCGAGATGACGAGGATCGACAGGCCGGTGAGCCGTTCGTCCGGCTCGGCCGGCCCAGCCGCGATCGTCATCGGCAGCCGTACGGTAAAGGTGGCGCCGGCGCCCGGCGCCGTTGTCACCTGGAGCGTGCCGTCCATCAGCGCGACGATGCGGCGCGAGATGGCGAGGCCGAGGCCGGTGCCGGCATGGCGGCGGGCGAAGGTGGTCTCGCCCTGCTCGAATTCGCCGAAGATCCGCTCCACGTCGGCGGGCGCGATGCCCGGGCCGGTATCGGTGACGGTCAGCACGAGATGGTCACCGTCCCGCTCCGCGGCGATGGTGACGCCGCCCGCCTCGGTGAACTTCACCGCGTTGCCCGCGAGGTTGAGCAGGACCTGTCGCAGCCGCGTCGCATCGCCCATGAGCCTTGCCGGCACGTCGGGCGCAACCGATGTCGCGACGTCGAGGCCCTTCGCCTGGGCCCGGGGGCCGAGCAGTTCCGCTGCGCCCTCGATGATCGGCAGGAGGTCGAAGGGCGCCGTGTCGAGATCGAGGCGGCCAGCCTCGATCTTGGAGAAGTCGAGGATCTCGTCGATCAGCGCGAGCAGCGCCTCGCCGGAGCTCTTCACAGCCTCGGCGTAGGTTCGCTGGTCGGGCGACAGGCGGGTGTCGAGCAGCAGGTCCGCCATCCCCATGATGCCGTTGAGCGGCGTGCGGATCTCGTGGCTGACGGTGGCCAGGAAGCGTGACTTGGCCTCGTTGGCGCTCTCCGCCCGTGCCCGGGAGGAGGCCAGCGCATCCTCCGCCGCCTTGCGGTCGGTGATGTCGCGGCCGACCGACTGCATCTCGTCGGCCCGCCCCTCGTCGTCGAGGACGGGATGATGACGCCAGGCGATCCAGCGACGGCCCGAGGGCGTCGCGATGAGTTCGTCGGTGCTGCGCGAGCCGTCCGGCTCGCGGCGCTCCTCCGAGCGATCGAGCACCAGCGGTGCATGGCTGCGACCGACCAGGTCCGCCGCCGGACGCCCGACGAGTTCACCGAAGGCGCGGTTGGCGAAGGTGATCACGCCCGCGCCGTCGCGCCGCACGATGAGGTCGCCCTGCGCGTCGATGAGGCCTCGGTGGCGCTCTTCGCTCTCCGCCAGTTCGAAGACGCGGTCGGTCAGGGTCTCCACCATGTCCTCGAGCGCCGCCGTCTTGCGCAACAGCGCGCGGCGCCCGTGGAGCAGGTGGAGAAGTGCCGCGACGCAGGTCACGCCGAGCGCTGCCGCACCGCCGGCGACGAGGGCGAAAGCATCCACGGCGACTCTCCACGCGCGACCCGGCCAAGCGGAGCCGACTGTAGGGAGACAGGGTTGACGGGGCGTTACCGGCCCCCTTCGGTGGCTCCGAACAGCAGGGCGCGGCGGGGTTCGAGGGCTGGCCCCGCGTCCCCGGATGAAGCATGCCGCCGCGGGGCGAGACCCGACGGTCCGGCAGCATGAGCGCCGGTCAGGCCGCCACGCGCAGCGCATCGGACGCCCCACGATAGCTGAGGGCTTCCGCCAGATGGATGCGCCCGACCGTGGCGGTCCCGTCGAGGTCGGCGATGGTCCGGGCGAGCTTCAGCACCCGGTGATAGCCGCGCGCCGTCAGGCGCAATGCCTCCGCCGCGTCGCGCAGCAGCGCGAGCCCGGCGGGATCGGGGGCCGCCACCTCGTCGAGGACGGCGGGCGGGGCATGCGCATTGAGCCTGACGGGCACTCCCCTGCTCTCGTAGCGACGCGCCTGGATGCGGCGGGCTGCGGCGACCCTGAGGCCGATCTCGTTGCTGCCCTCCGCGGGCGCCGGCAGGATGAGATCGGCGGCGGATACGGCGGGGACCTCGATCACCATGTCCATGCGGTCGATGAGCGGGCCGGAGATCTTCGCCTGGTAGTCGGCCATGCAGCGCGGATTCGGCATGCGGGGGCAGGCGAAGCCGGGCTCGGTCGCCTTGCCGCAACGGCAGGGATTCATGGCCGCCACCAGCTGGAAGCGCGCGGGAAAGCTCACCCGCTGATTGGCCCTCGCGATCACCGCCTCGCCGGATTCGATGGGTTGCCGAAGCCCGTCCAGCACGTGGGGCTGGAATTCCGGCAACTCGTCGAGGAACAGCACGCCGTGATGGGCGAGCGACACCTCGCCCGGTGTGGGTTGCGAACAGTTGCTCGTATATAGATGACTGATTACGTGAATTTTTTTCCGTTCGCTTCTAACAATGCTAACAGATAAATGTACATCCGACCCACGAACAATGCCGGAACGTTTGCACTGACAGCGCGCGGCGCTCATGTTGACGGTAAAACAGCCAAAAGCGGCTCGGCGGCGAAAGGGCATATAACCGTCGCAGCGGCCTGTTGGAGGATTACCGACTTCAACTAGGTTGCGCCCTCGCAGCTGTCTTCCCGATCAGCGTGCGGCCATCAGTGCTTGCTTTGGGGCCAGGTAGGACGCAGCAGCTGCTTGTAAAAATTGCGTTTAGCGCACTGCGCCTGAGCGGACTCTGAATCAGCCCCCTAATTGCCCGGACACGACCCACCCTTAAGACAAGTGACGTTGCCCCCAGTTTCTATCCAGCCTTGAGTTCGTCCCGGCGGTTGGTTTGGCCCTCTCGGGCGGGTTGAGCGGCGTGGGCAGACGCGGAGCTATTCACGTTGCGTAGCGTCTGATCCCGCCGCGGGTGGAACGTCGC
>NZ_JBQVQL010000052.1:0-34081 GCF_052440005.1 Phreatobacter sp. | reverse complement strand
CGCTGCCACCGCCGCCGGAGGGCAGGCGCGGGGCCGCGCCCCCGCCCACCGCGCCGGAGCCGTCGGCGAGCATGCGCAGCGCCTCGTCGGGGGTCGGCAAATCGGCCGCATAGGCGATGCGGACGAGGACCATGTCGGCAGAGGCCAGGGGTTTCGGCGAGCGCGCCACCTCCTCGATGCCCTTCATCAGCATCTGCCATGCGCGGGCGAGCACCCGGTGCGACAGGCGGGCGGCGAAGTCGCGTCCGCGGGTCCGCTCCGTCTCGGAGAAGGCGACATCGTCGGCGGCGGCCGGCGCCACCTTCACGCGGGTGACGAAATGGACGAATTCGGCGAGCTCGCCGAGGACGATCTCCGGGTCGGCGCCGTCGTCGTACTGGCTCTTGAACTCGGCCATGGCGGCCGCGACGTCGCCCTTCATGACGTGTTCGAAGAGGTCGATGATGCGGGCGCGGTCGGCGAGGCCGAGCATGCGGCGGACATTGTCGGAGGTCACCTCGCCGGCGCCGTGGGCGATGGCCTGGTCGAGGATGGAGAGGCTGTCGCGCACAGAGCCTTCGCCGGCGCGGGCGATGAGGCCGAGGGCGTCGGGCTCGATGCCGACGCCTTCCTTCGCGCAGATGCCGGCGAGATGGTTGACCAGCACGTCGGCCTCGACACGGCGCAGGTCGAAGCGCTGGCAGCGCGACAGCACGGTCACCGGAACCTTGCGGATCTCGGTGGTGGCGAACATGAACTTCACGTGGGCCGGCGGCTCCTCCAGCGTCTTCAGGAAGGCGTTCCACGCCTTCTCCGAGAGCATGTGGACCTCGTCGACGATATAGACCTTGTAGCGGGCCGAGACCGGCGCATAGCGGGCGCCATCGGTGATCTGGCGGACGTCGTCGATGCCGGTGTGGGAGGCCGCGTCGATCTCCATCACGTCGACGTGGCGGCCCTCCATGATCGCCTGGCAATGGGTGCCGGGCCGGTCGAGATGGATGGAGGGGCGGTCGACCTCGCCGGGAAGCTCATAGTTCAGCGCGCGGGCGAGGATGCGGGCGGTGGTGGTCTTGCCGACGCCGCGCACGCCGGTGAACAGGTAGGCCTGGGCGATGCGGCCCGTGTCGAAGGCGTTCGACAGGGTGCGGACCATGGCCTCCTGGCCGATCAGGTCGGAAAAGTGCTGCGGACGGTACTTGCGGGCGAGCACGCGATAGGGCGCGGCCTTGGGCGGCTCCGGCGTCCCGAGAGCGAACCCGGGTTCGGTCTCGGGCGAGGAATCCATGGCAGTCCTGCTCGGGGTCTGGCGAAGGGCTCATGCCAGTGTCGCGCGCCGCGCGCGCGAGGGCAACCATCCGCGGGGATGAAGTGGGAGGCTGACACGCGACCCGAAACGGGCTCGTTACGGCTGCTTCCTTCCGGACCTGACCGGGTTGGCGAGAGTCTCGTCCACCGCCAACCTCCCACCGGCTATATGGCGGGAAGCGCCGCCGGGCGCAAGCGGCCTTCGCTGCGCGACCGGACAGGACCCTCACCGTGAGGCTAGACTGGCGCGAGCTTTTCCCGGGACCTGTCCATGACCGCCGCCTTCAGCCTCGATTCCCGCCTCGCCGCCGACACGCTCGCCGTCGCCGACCTGCCGCTCTCTGCGGTGAGGTTGATGAACGACGCCACCTATCCATGGCTGGTACTCATTCCCCGGCGCGAGGGCGCGGTGGAGATCATCGACCTCTCACCCGAGGACCGCGTCCAGCTCATGGAGGAGATCGCGGCCGTCTCCGACGTGCTGCGGGCGATGACCCGCTGCGACAAGCTCAACGTGGCGGCGCTCGGCAACATGGTGCCGCAGCTCCACGTCCACGTCATCGGCCGCTTTGCCGGCGACCCCGCCTGGCCCGGCCCCGTCTGGGGCAAGGCGCCGGCCCAGCCCTATGCCGAGGCGCCGCGGGACGGGTTCATCGCCGCGCTGAGGGCAAGGCTCTCCGCCGGTTGAACGCGTTGCTCGGGCGCTCGGGCCGTGCGAGCGTCGCCGCCCTGTTTCCCGGAAAGCCCCTCGCCATGTCCGACGCCCTGCCGCCGCTGCCGCCCATCACGCTCGGCTACACCGAGAACGACCTCGACCGGATGAGCGCCAAGCGTGGCGATACGGCCTGGCTCGACGCCACCTTCGCCGACCCGCGCACCCGGCTCTATGTCTTCGCGGGGGAGACGCCGATCCTCAGGCGCAACGGCGAGCGCGGCGATCCGCTCTTCACCGCCGCCGAGGCCGAGGCCTTCGGCGAGCCGCTGGAGACCGCCTTCCTCGGCCTCGCCAACGGCGCGCCGCGCTTCGCCCGCCTCGTCCCGGAGCTCGCCAAGACCGATCCCAACGCCTACCGGATCGCCGAGATCAAGGTCGACGACCCGACCCTGCTCATCACCGACATGCGCACCATCGCGATGACCGGCGTCGTGGAGCCGCACCATCTCGGGCCCATGGCGCAGGGCAAGTCGGTGATGCACTGGCACGCCACCCACCGCTTCTGCGGCAAGTGCGGGGCGCAGTCGAAGCTGTCGCAGGCCGGCTGGCGCCGCGACTGCCCGTCCTGCGGCGCGCAGCATTTCCCGCGCACGGATCCGGTCGTCATCATGCTGGCGGTGGACGGCGACCGCTGCCTGATGGGGCGGCAGCGCCGCTTCCCGCCGGGCATGTATTCGGCGCTCGCCGGCTTCCTCGAATCGGGCGAGACCATCGCCGACGCGGTGCGCCGCGAGATCATGGAAGAGGCGGGCGTGAAGATCGGCCGCGTCACCTATCTCTGCGACCAGCCCTGGCCCTTCCCGGCCTCGCTGATGATCGGCTGCCTCGCGGAAGCGACCAGCCGCGACATCGAGATCGACACGGAGGAGCTGGAGGACGCGCGCTGGTTCACCCGCGAGGAGTGCTGGATGATGCTGGCGAAACAGCATCCGGACCGGCTCTCCTGCCCGCCGCCGCTCGCCATCGCGCACCATCTCATCCGGGCCTTCGTGGACGGGCCGAAGAGGTAAGGGGCCGGTCGCCGGTCGCCGGCCCGGCACGATTTCCCCACGATACTTCACCCCCGGCGAGGCGGCAGGCCGAGGGAAGGGGGTCCAGGGGCCGATGGCACAGGCCCACCGATGGGACGACGTCTTGGGGGCGGGGTTCGCCCCGCCACTCCTGGATCCCCTTCCTCTCGCCTCGCTCGGCCGGGGATGACGGCACGCGCCATGGCCTGTGCCGGCGTGTCGCAGGGAACGCCCCAATCGGCGACGGCAGTGCACGACGGTGGCGCCCGGCTTTATCCCAGCCGGGTCTTCGCCAGCGCTATGGCCTCGGCTGCTGCCGTGCCGGCCGGCTGCGGCAGCCAGAGGCAGGAGATCGTCCAGGCCGGCAGGCCCTCGGCTTCGACCAGTGGCAGCACGGTCGCACCCGTCACCGCGAGGCGCTTCGCCACCACCGAGGGCACAAGGGCCGAGCCGAGCCCGAGGCTGACCATGGCGGCGACGCCGACCCAGCTGTCGGCCACCTGCGCGACGTAGGGCGCTGTTCCCGTCGCCTGGAGAGCTGCCAGCACGCCGTCATGGGCAAGGGCCGCCTTGTCGCGGTCCAGCATCACGAGCGGCTTGCGGGCGAGGTTCGACAGGCTCGCCGTCTTCCTCAGCCGTGCTTCGGCATCCGGCACGAGGGCCGACCATTTCGACGCCGCCACCTGCCTGTGCTGGATGCGCGGATGGGGCGGCAGCGGCGGGGCGGCGAAGACCATGGCGAGGCGGCCCTCGGCGAGCGCCGCCATCTGGTCGGAGAGCGGACCGTGGTGGAGGGCCGGCGCGAAGCCCGCCTCGATCCAGGCGGGGTCCTCGAAGAGATCGCGCAGCGGGCCGAGCATGGCCTCGTCGGTGACGCCGATGCCGATGGTTTCGGCGCGGTCCGCCATGGCGCGGGCAAGCCGCGCCGCACGCTCGGCGGCGGCCAGCGACAGCCGGATCTCGGCGATGAAGACGTCACCTGCCGCCGTCGGCCGGACGGTCCTGCCGGCATGGTCGAAGAGCACGGCCCCGATGCGCCGCTCCAGCTGGGCGATGCGGGCGGCAGCCGTGCGCCGGCCGACGCCGAGCAGCCGTCCCGCCGCGGTGAGATCGCCCGTGTCGGCAAGGCCGATGGCGATCCGCAGCGTGTCGAGTTCGAGAGGGGGCAGATCCATGGACGCGAGGGTGCCGCGATTCGCGCCCCCGCGGCGAGGCCCGGCCTATTCGGCCACGGTCTTCTCGACCTCGTTCCGCCAGGGGTGCTGGGGATAGACGCCGAGGATGGTCAGCTCCTTGGCGAAGAAGGCCAGTTCCTCCAGCGCCAGCTTGACGTTGCGGTCGTCGGGATGGCCCTCGATCTCGGCATAGAAGCGCGTGGCGACGAAGCGGCCGCCGATCATGTGGCTCTCCAGCTTCGTCATGTTGACGCCGTTGGTGGCAAAGCCGCCCATGGCCTTGTAGAGCGCCGCCGGCACGTTGCGCACCTGGAAGACGAAGCTCGTCAGGCAGTCCCGGCCGGGCGCCGCCCATATCTTCTGGCGGGAGAGGATGACGAAGCGGGTGGTGTTGTTGGCGGCGTCCTCGATGTCCTCGGCGAGGATGTCGAGGCCGTAGACCTCGGCGGCAAGGCGCGGCGCGATGGCGGCCTGGCTCGGGTCGTTCATCTCGGCGACCTCACGGGCCGAGCCGGCGGTGTCCGCCGCGACGATCGGCTTGAGGCCGAGCTTGCGGATGATCTGCCGGCACTGGCCGAGGCCCATGATGTGGCTGCGCGCCGTCTTTACGGTGGCGAGGGAGGACCCCTTCACGCCCATGAGCTGGAAGCGGATGGGCAGGAAGAACTCGCCGATGATGTTGAGGCAGGCGGTGGGCAGCAGGTGGTGCACGTCGCCGACTCGCCCCGCGATGGAGTTCTCGATCGGGATCATGCCGAGATCGGCGTCGCCGTTCTGGATGGCGGCGAAAGCGTCCTCGAAGCTCGGGCAGGGGAGAACCTCGGCCTGCGGGAAGACCGCATTGGCCGCCTGGTGCGAGAAGGCGCTGAGTTCGCCCTGGAAGGCGATGCGCTTGGGCGCGAGGATCATGGACGCGTCACTCCGGTGGGGCGGTCTGTTTAGCGAAAGGATCAGGCTTTGGCGATGAGGGCGCGGGCGCGCTCGAGATCGGCCGGGGTGTCGACGCCGAGGGGCACGGCGTCGACCACGGCGACGTCGATGCGCATGCCGTTCTCGAGCGCCCGGAGTTGCTCCAGCCGCTCGCGCTTCTCGAGCGGTGCCGGGGGCAGGGAGACGAAGCGCTCCAGCGCCGCCCGGCGATAGGCGTAGAGGCCGATATGGTGGTAGAGCGGCCCCTCGCCGGTGGGGGCGGTGGCGCGGGTGAAGTAGAGTGCCCGTAGCCGCGTGTCCGACAGGGGCGTGCCGACGGCCTTCACCACGTTGGGGTTGGTGATCTCCTCCTGCCGGGTGATGACGGCGGCGAGCGTGCCGATATCCACCGCGGGGTCGTCCAAGAGGTCGGCGGCCGCCCGGACGATGCCGGGTTCGATCGTCGGCAGGTCGCCCTGGACGTTGACGATGCGGTCGTAGCGCTTACCGGGGTCGACGAGGTCGGCCGCCTCCTGGATGCGGTCCGAGCCGGTGGGGTGGTCGGCGCGGGTCATGACGGCCCGTCCGCCCGCCGCTTCCACCGCCGCGAGGATCTCCGCCGAATCGGTCGCCACCACCACGGGGCCGAGCGCGGCCGCCTCGGCGCGGCGCAGCACATGAACGATCATCGGGGTCCCGCCGATGTCGGCCAGAGGCTTGCCGGGCAGCCGCGAGGCGCTCATGCGGGCGGGGACGAGGACGAGGGATGCGGTCATGGCGGGCTGTTTTCGCGGCGTCGGGCCAGTTTGGAGGCGGCAAAAAGTAGCATGAGAGAGGCGTGCATATACGGGTTGCCTCACGGGGAGCAAATTGGATAGTGTCCGCGCCAAATCGGCAGGCCCATCCCGCGTTCCCCCGCGCATTTTCGCCAGGCGCCGCCGATGTCTGGAGCTGGTCCCTATGGACGGATTGGAATTCAACAAGGTCATGATGGCCGTGCTGCTCGTCGGCACGGGCACCCTCGGCGGCAGCCTTCTGGCCAATGAACTGTTCCGGCCGAAGACGCCGGCGAAGCCGGGCTACGAGGTGGCGGTGGCGCCGCCCGCCGGGCAGCAGGCCGCGCCCGCCGCCGCGGCGCCGACCAAGTCGATGGCCGAGGTCTTCGCCTCCGCCAATGCCGCCAACGGCACCGCCGTGTTCCGCCAGTGCGCCACCTGCCACACGATCAACAAGGGCGGTGCCAACGGCGCCGGCCCCAACCTCTATGGCATCGTCGGGCGCAACCACGGCGCCGTCCCGGGCTTCAACTACTCCGCGGCGATGAAGGCCAAGGCAAGCCAGCCCTGGACGCTCGAAGAGATCTACGCCTTCATTACCAACCCGCGCGGCGCCCTGCCGGGCACGTCCATGGCCTTCGCCGGCATCCGCTCCGAGCAGCAGCGCGCCGACCTCCTCGCCTATCTGCGCGAACAGTCGGACAGCCCGGTCGAGGTTCCGAAGTAAGCACGGGTCCCCAGCGGGATTGAAGAGGCCGGGCCAGCGCCCGGCCTTTTGCGTTGAAGAAGGCCGGAGACTGGCGGGGCATCGACAAAAGCCCGAATAAACCTTGCCGAAGGCCCTTATCTTCGGCCCGCCTTGCCGTTATCCTGCGTCAGTCCCATTTTCGCCACGCTTGGCGCGTTCGAACGGCGGGGAGCGCGTCTGCCACAATTGGCGCGCCCCACACATGCCTCGCCCAACAAGGGAAGCAAATGCCGACCATCGCCCTCGTCGACGACGACCGGAACATCCTCACCTCGGTCGCCATCGCGCTCGAAGCCGAAGGCTATCGCATCGTCACCTACAATGACGGCGCCTCCGCCCTCGACGGTTTCAAGCAGACGCCGCCCGACCTCGCCATCCTCGACATCAAGATGCCGCGGATGGACGGGATGGAGCTGCTGCGCCGGCTGCGACAGAAGACGGACATGCCGGTGATCTTCCTCACCTCCAAGGACGAGGAGATCGACGAGCTCTTCGGCCTGAAGATGGGCGCCGACGACTTCATCCGGAAGCCGTTCTCCCAGCGCCTGCTGGTCGAGCGCGTCAAGGCGGTGCTGCGGCGCGCGGCGGCGAAGGACCCGGCCGCCGAGGCCAAGACGGACGCCAAGGTGCTGGAGCGCGGCAAGCTGCGCATGGACCCGGAGCGGCACACCTGCACCTGGGACGGCGAGCAGGTGACCCTGACCGTGACCGAGTTCCTGATCCTGCAGGCCCTCGCCCAGCGCCCGGGCGTGGTGAAGAGCCGCAACGCGCTGATGGACGCGGCCTATGACGACCAGGTCTATGTCGACGACCGCACCATCGACAGCCACATCAAGCGACTGCGCAAGAAGTTCAAGGTCGTCGACGACGACTTCGAGATGATCGAGACGTTGTACGGCGTCGGCTACCGCTTCAAGGAGTGAGGCTGCCCCGGCGCCTCACCGGCATCATGCTGGACCGGACCACAGACGAGACCCAGGCGGTACCGCCGCCCGCAACCGCCTCGCGGCCGCTGAGGCCCTGGGCGCGGCTGGTGCGGGTCCTCGCCCGCACCGCGCGCGCGGTGGTCAACCGCTCCTTCTCCAGCCTCACGCGGCGCATCGTCCTGCTCAACCTCGTGGGGCTGGTGGCGCTGGTCTCGGGCATCCTGTGGCTGTCGCAGTTCCGCGAGGGCCTGATCGAGTCGCGGGCGCAGAGCCTGCTGGTGCAGGGCGAGATCATCGCCGGCGCCGTCGCCGCTTCCACCTCCGTGGAGGGGCCGGTCATTCCGATCGACCCCGACAAGCTCTTCGAGCTGCAGCTCGGCGGCGCCGCCTCCTCGGTGGACGACTTCGGTGCCCTCCTCGAATTCCCCATCAATCCCGAGCGGGTCGCCCCGGTGCTGCGCCGGCTGACCGGCCCGACCGGGACCCAGGCGCGCGTTTACGACCGCGAGGGCAATCTCATCCTCGACAACCGCAACCTCTACGGCCGCGGCGACATCCAGACCCTCGACCTGCCGCCGATCGGGACCAAGCCGCCCTTCTACGAGAAGTGGTGGAACGAGATCCGCCGCTTCCTGCGCGGCGGGGGCAACTTCCCGCTCTACCGCGACCTCGGCCTGCGCAACGGCCGCAGCTATCCGGAGGTCGTGCAGGCGTTGAACGGGCAGAAGGTCAGCATGGTGCGCGTCAACGAGCGCGGCGAGCTGATCGTGTCGGTGGCGATCCCCGTCCAGCGCTTCCGCGGCGTCCTCGGCGTGCTGCTGCTCAACACCCAGGGCGGCGAGATCGACGCCGTGCTCGACGCCGAGCGCTTCCAGGTGCTGCGCGTCTTCCTCGTCGCCGCCCTGGTCATGGTGGTGCTCTCCATCCTGATGGCGCGGACCATCGCCGGACCGGTGCGCAAGCTCGCCGAGGGCGCCGAGCAGGTGCGCCGGCGCCACCGTTCGCGCGAGGAGATCCCTGACTTCAGCCAGCGCCGCGACGAGATCGGCCACCTGTCACGGTCGCTGCGCGACATGACCGACGCGCTCTACGCCCGCATCGAGGCGATCGAGCGTTTCGCCGCCGACGTCGCCCACGAGCTGAAGAACCCGCTGACCTCGCTGCGCTCGGCGGTCGAGACGCTGCCGCTCGCCAAGACCGACACCTCGCGCGGGCGCCTGCTTGAGGTGATCCAGCACGACGTGCGCCGCCTCGACCGCCTGATCACCGACATTTCCGACGCCAGCCGGCTCGACGCCGAGCTGCAGCGCCAGGAATCGACGCGCGTCGACCTGTCGAAGCTCCTGGGCACCCTCGTCACCATCGCCAACGAGGTGCGCAAGGAGGGGCAGGTGCCGGTGACGCTCAACTTCGAGGGCGGAAAGCCGGCTGAGTTCGTCGTGCCCGGCCATGACGGCCGCATCAGCCAGGTGATCACCAATCTCATCGACAACGCGCGCTCCTTCTCGCCTGCCGACGGCGAGGTGCGGGTGACCGCACGCAAGCTCAAGGGCGTCATCGAGATCGTCGTGGACGATGACGGTCCGGGCATCCGCGACGACGCGCTGCAACGCATCTTCGAGCGCTTCTACACCGACCGTCCCCACCAGGATTACGGGCAGAACTCGGGCCTCGGCCTGTCGATCTCCAAGCAGATCATCGAGGCGCACGGGGGCAGCATCTGGGCCGAGAACCGTCCCGGGCGCACCGACGAGGACGGCCAGCCGGCACCTGCCGGGGCGCGCTTCGTCGTCCGCCTGCCGGCGGCCTGAGGCCGGCTGCCGTGGCGACCATCCACGCCACCGCGGTCCTCGTCGGCGCCACGGCGATCCTCATCCGCGGGCCCTCCGGCGCGGGCAAGTCGCGCCTGGCGCTCGATCTCATCGGCCTGGCGGCGGCCGGCGTCGTCCCCTTCGCGCGGCTGGTGGCCGACGACAGGGTGGATCTCGCGGTGGCCAGCGGCAGGCTCCTGGCGCGACCGCCGGCGGCTCTCGCCGGTCTCATCGAGCGGCGGGGCGAGGGGATCGTGCCCGCGCCCTTCGAGCCCGTGGCCGTCCTCGGGCTGGTCGTCGACCTCGCGGCGGAGGATGCGGCCCGCATGCCGGAGGCAGAAAGCCTGTGGACGGTGCTCTGCGGCGTCAGATTGCCGCGCCTGCCTGTTGCGCGCGGCGGCGATCCCGTGAGGCTGGTTCTCGCCCGATCCTCATGGTGTTCCACCGCAAATCCGGTCCTTGCTGCATCGCAACCATACGGCTATCGTTGATGCACCTGCCCTTGCGCCAGCCGGCCACATGGTCAAGATGTCTTCCTCCCGAGTGAGCAGGCGCGCGGCGAGCCGCGCGCGGAGTGCCTGATGATCGGTCTCGTCATCGTGACGCACGGCCAACTGGCCGTCGAATTCCGGCATGCCATGGAACATGTCGTCGGTCCTCAGCGCCAGGTGGAGACCATCGCCATCGGGCCGAGCGACGATATGGACCAGCGCCGCCGCGACATCATCGCCGCGGTGGACCAGGTCGATTCCGGCGACGGCGTCGCGGTGCTGACGGACATGTTCGGCGGCACGCCGTCCAACCTCGCCATCTCGGTGATGAGCGGCCGTCCCGTCGAGGTCATCGCCGGCATCAATCTGCCGATGCTCGTGAAGCTCGCCACCGTGCGCTCGGAGAAGCCGCTGGCCGAAGCGGTGCTGCACGCCCAGGAGGCGGGGCGCAAATACATCAATATCGCCAGCCGCGTCCTCGCAGGGAATTGAGGTCCGGCGGGTTCGGTGCCTAGAATGGCAGCGGGCTGCCCGCATTCGGGGCATCGCCGCGCAAATGGCGGCGCAGAGCATGGCGAGGAACGTCGAGATGGCGCAGGACGAGGGGGCTCACGCAGCGGAGGCGAGCACCGCCACCGGCACCGTGGTGCGCGAACTGCCCATCCTCAACAAGCGCGGCCTCCATGCCCGTGCCTCCGCCAAGTTCGTCGCCTGTGCCGACCGTTTCGACGCGACGATCAAGGTGTCGCGCGCCGGCGAGACGGTGGATGCGAGTTCCATCATGGGCCTGATGATGCTGGCCGCCGGGATCGGCACCTCGATCACACTGACCGCCCGCGGCCGTGAGGCGGAGGCCGCCGTCGAGGCTCTTGCAGCCCTGGTGGCCGACCGTTTCGGCGAGGGTGAATAGCCCCTTCGCTTGCCTCCCGATACCATCCCGTGCCATGAGCCCGCCATGAGCGAAACTCCGGTGACACCCAGCGCATCAGAAGGCATCGAGCGTGCGCTCGAGCGCGGCCTGTTCGCCAGCCGCTGGCTGATGGCGCCCTTCTATGTCGGCCTGATGATCGGCCTCCTGGCCTTGATGATCGTCTTCGTGCGGGACCTCATCGGCTTCATGATCAAGGTGCCGACGGCCAAGGAGGCCGACGTCATCCTCGGCGTGCTGACGCTGATCGACCTGTCTCTCGCCGGTAACCTGGTGATCATGGTGGTGTTCTCCGGCTACGAGAACTTCGTCTCCAAGATGGAGCACGTGACGAGCAAGGATCGGCCGGAATGGATGGGGTCGATCGACTTCTCGGCCCTCAAGCTGAAGCTGCTCGCCTCGATCGTCGCCATCTCGGCCATCCACCTGCTCAAGGGCTTCATGAACGTCGGCGGCATGTCGGACCGGGAGATGACCTGGCTCGTGGTCATCCACGTCACCTTCGTGGTGTCGGGCGTGCTGCTGGCGCTGACGGACAAGCTGTCCGGGTCGGCGAAGTGATGGCGGACTGGCGCTCGTTCTGGGACGGCGACCACGCCATCTATGTGAGCGACCGCCACAAGGACGTGCACTACCGGGCCATCGCCGACGGCATCCTCGCCCATGTGGCGGAGGCGGGCCTGCGTCCCGACGCCGTGGTGCTGGACTATGCCTGCGGCGAGGCGCTGGAGACCCCCCGCGTCGCTGCGGCCGTCGGACGGCTGGTGCTGTGCGACGGCGCGCCTTCGGTGGTGGCGAAGCTGCGCGAGCGCTTCGGGCGCCTGCCCAACGTCGCCTTCGCCCTGCCGGAGGATCTCGACACAGCGCTCGCGGACGGCGCGGCCGACCTCATCGTCGTCTCCTCGCTCATCCAGTATCTGTCGCCGGAGGACTTCGCCTCCCTGCTCGAGCGCTTCCACGCCAAGCTGAAGCCGGGCGGGCGGCTCGTCGTCGCCGATGTCATCCCACCCGATGCGGGCATGGTCGCCGACGTCGCTTCGCTGCTGCGCAACGCCTGGCGCAACGGCTACCTGCCAGCGGCTCTCGCCGGCCTCGTCGCCACCGCGGTGTCGCCCTATCGCAAGATCCGCAGCGAGATCGGGCTCGCGACCTATGCCGAGGCCGATATGATCGCCCTGATGGCGCGGCATGGCTTTGCCGCCCGGCGCCACCGGCCCAATCTCGGCCTCACGCCCCACCGCATGACCTTCGTCGCCAGCCCGACGGTTTGACTCACGGCCATCGTTTCGGCATACCGGCCGGATCGTTCTTTGAACAGAACGCGCCCGAGACGGTGACCCGATGAACCCGATCTTTGCCGACCTGCCCACCACCGTCTTCGAGGTCATGTCGCAGATGGCCCGCGAGACGGGCGCGATCAATCTCGGCCAGGGCTTTCCCGACGATCCCGGCCCGGTGGACGTGCGCCAGAAAGCCGCCGAGGCCGTGGTCTCCGGCTGGAACCAGTATCCGCCGATGATGGGCCTGCCGGAGCTGCGCCAGGCGGTGGCGGACCATTACCGGCATCACCAGAACCTCACGATCGACCCGCAGCAGGAGGTGATGATCACCTCCGGTGCGACGGAGGCGCTGGCGGGAGCCCTGATGGCCCTGATCCAGCCGGGCGACGAGGTGGTGCTGTTCCAGCCGATGTACGACGCCTATCTGCCGCTCGTGCTCAGGGCCGGTGGTGTGCCGCGCTTCGTGACGCTGCGTCCGCCGCACTGGCGCTTCACCGAGGAGGACCTGGCGGCGGTCTTCTCACCGAAGACCCGCGTTGTCCTGATCAACAACCCGCTGAACCCTGCGGCATCCATCTTCCCGGCGGAGGACCTCGACCTTCTCGGCCGGTTCTGCCAGCGCTTCGGCGCCACCGTCGTCTCCGACGAGGTATGGGAGCACGTGGTCTTCGACGGCCACCGCCATCTCTCCGTGCTGGCGATCGACTCGCTGCGCGACCGGGCCGTGAAGATCGGCTCGGCTGGCAAGATCTTCTCGCTGACCGGCTGGAAGGTCGGCTTCGTGGTGGCAGCGCCGGCAATCATGAAAGTGCTGTCCAAGGCGCACCAGTTCCTGACCTTCACCACGCCGCCGAACCTGCAGGCCGCGGTCGCCTATGGCCTCACCAAGGACGACGGCTACTTCACCGGCATGCGCGCGGACCTGCAGCGCTCGCGCGACCTCTTCCACACAGGCCTGACGCAGGCAGGCTTCCGCGTGCTGCCGAGCGCCGCCACCTATTTCATCAACGTGGACCTGGCGCCTGCCGGCATCAGCGACGACGTCGCCTTCTGCAAGGCGCTGGTGGCCGAGCACGGCGTCGCCGCCATTCCCGTCTCGGCCTTCTACGCGCAGACGCCGGTCACCTCGGTGGTGCGGTTCTGCTTCGCCAAGAAGGACGAGACGTTGAACGGCGCGCTCGACAGGCTGGTGAACGTCTTCGCGCAGGCGGCCTGAGTTCAGGCCGGCTCGAGCAGCCCGGGGACTGCCTCGCGCGCCTCGGCGACCTTGTCGCAGAGGTCGGCGACCGAGATGCGGCCGAGGCGGTCGAAATAGTCCCGTTCGGCTTCCGCCATGGCGGGCACGATGATGGCCTCGATGAGCGGCGAGATCGCGTCGAAATCGTCGACGCCTGAGCCCACGGCCGTGCGCACGATCTCGGCGCAGCTGATGCGGTGGCGGTCGCGTGCGACGTCGTAGCCGCCGCGCGGGCCACGCATGCCCTTGAGAATGCCGGCGCGGACGAGCGCCTGAAGGAGCGGCTCGAGATGCCGGGGCGGAAGGTTGTGGCGTGCGGCAAGCGCCTTCGCCGACACCGGTGCGTTCACCGCGTGCACGGCGATATCGACAACGGCGGCAATTGCCAACCGGCCACGACGTGAAAGGATCGACATGGGTCCCTCAATGCTGGGGGCGACGTCGTTTCACCCCAATTTCGAACAAATCACAAATGAGACAAACAGTAGAAGACCATTTCGTGCATAAGGCCTGTGTTTGCAACGCAGAGAAGAAAATTCTCATCTGCCGGTAGAACCAAGTCCCCCCGCGCCGCGGCGCGTCGCATCCAGGCTATCGACGGCGACCAGATCCGCGGCGGTGACGGGCGCGATCACGAGCTGGGCGATGCGCTCGCCGCGGGCGATGGTCACGGGATCACGGCCGAGATTGATCAGGAGAACTTTTACCTCCCCGCGGTAGTCGCAGTCGATGGTGCCCGGCGCGTTGGCGACCGTCAGGCCGTGCCTGAAGGCGAGGCCGGAGCGCGGCCGGACCTGACCCTCATAGCCTTCGGGGATGGCCATTTCGAGGCCGGTCGCAACCGCCGCGCGGTCGCCGGGCCCGAGGATCAGCGGCGCATCCGCGGCAAGCGCGGCCATGAGGTCCATGCCGGCGGCACCCTCGCTCTGCGCCTTCGGCAGCGGCAGGCCCTCGCCGTGGGGCAGGACGCGGACGGGAACGGTCAGGCGGCTCATGGGGCGATCCGGCGGGCGAGGAGGGAGACGAGGGCGGTGGCCACCGCATCCTTGGACTGGCGCTCCCAGGTCTCGACACCGTCGGCGGCGACGATGTGGACCCGGTTCATGTCACCACCGAAGGTGTCGGTGCCGCTGGAGACGTCGTTGGCGACGATGAGGTCGCAGCCCTTGCGGGCGAGCTTGGTGCGGGCGTTGTCGAGGACGGCCTCCGTCTCGGCAGCGAAGCCCACGACGATGCCGGGGCGGCCGGCGGTCCTGCGCGCGATCGTGGCGAGGATGTCGGGGTTCTCGACGAAGCTGAGGCTCGGCGGGCCGCCGGCGCCCTTCTTGATCTTGCCGCCGGCGATCTCGGCGACGCGCCAGTCGGCAACGGCGGCGGCGAAGACGGCGATGTCGGCCGGGAGAGCCTTCTCCACCGCCGCCAGCATGTCGCGGCCGCTCTCGACGTGGACGGTGTCGACTCCGACGGGGTCGGCCAGGGCCACCGGGCCGGTGACGAGGGTGACGCGGGCGCCCGCCGCGGCGGCGGCGCGGGCGATGGCGTGTCCCTGCTTGCCGGAGGAGTGGTTCGAGATGTAGCGGACCGGGTCGATCGCCTCGCGGGTCGGGCCCGAGGTCACCACCACGTGGCGGCCGGCGAGCGGGTGGCCGACGGCGGGATCGGCCATCAGGCCCTCGATGGCGGCGATGATCTCCGGCACCTCGGCCATGCGGCCGGGACCGAACTCGCCGCAGGCCATGGAGCCGTCGTTGGGCCCGACCACGGCGGCGCCGTCGGCCCGGAGCGTCGCGAGATTGCGCTGCGTCGCCGGGTTCAGCCACATGCGCACGTTCATCGCCGGGGCGAGCAGCACGCGCTTGTCGGTGGCGAGGAGGGCGGTGGAGGCGAGGTCGTTGGCGTGGCCGTTCGCCATCTTGGCCATGAGGTCGGCGGTGGCGGGGGCGACGACCAGCAGGTCGGCGTCCCGCGACAGCTCGATATGACCCATGTCGTTCTCGTCGGTGAGCGAGAAGAGCTCCTGGAACACCTTGTCGCCGGTGAGCGAGCCGACCGACAGCGGCGTCACGAACTCGCTCCCCGCCCGGGTGAGGATGGCGCGCACGCGGGCGCCGCGGTCCTGTAGCCGGCGGATCAGGTCGAGCGACTTGTAGGCGGCGATGCCGCCGCCGATGACGAGAAGGATGCGCTTGCCGACGAGCATGGGAAAAAGCCTTCCAGCGAGGCGGGGACCCTAACGGGTTGGTGCTGCGCTGCAAAGTGGGCCGCCGAAAGCGCGGTGGCTAGGGACCGCGCCGACGAACCGGCTGTTCGTCCCGGGCCGGGGACTCGGCCAGCATCTGCCAGACGGTGACGAACATGGCGGCGATGAGCGGGCCGACGACGAAGCCGTTGAGGCCGAAGATCTCGATGCCGCCGAGGGTGGAGATGAGGATGAGGTAGTCGGGCAGCTTGACGTCCTTGCCGACCAGCATCGGCCGAAGGATGTTGTCGGCGAGGCCGATGACCATGACACCGAAGGCGATGAGCACCACGCCCTGCCAGACGGCCCCGGTGGCGAGCAGATAGATGGCGACCGGACCCCAGACGAGGCCGGCACCGACCGCCGGCACCAGCGACAGGAAGGCCATCAGCGCCGCCCAGAGCAGCGGCGAGGGGATGCCCAGCACCCAGAAGATCAGGCCGCCGAGGGCACCCTGCAGCAGGGCGATGAGGATGCCGCCCTTGACGGTCGCCTGCACCACCTGGGCGAACTTGGCGAGCAGCGCCCGGCGGCGGCGCGGGTGCAGCGGCAGCTTGTCGGCGATGCGGCCGATGAGCCGGCCGCCGTCGCGCAGCAGGAAGAACAGCAGGTAGAGCATGACGCCGAGGTCGAGCACGAATCCGGCCGTGCCCTGGCCGATGCTCACCGCGCGGGTGGCGATGGACTGGCTGCTGGCGGTGGCCCAGGAGGCGAGGCGCTCCTGCACGTCGTCGGCATTGTAGATGCCGTAGCGGGCGGCGAAGTCGGTGACCCAGGACGGCAGGGCCGCCAGCACCCTGCGAATCAGGGCCGGCAGGTCGATCCGTCCGGATTCGATGGCCGCATAGGCCTCGGCGCCCTGGGAGACGAGGTTCGCGCCAATGGCGAGGAAGGGCAGGATGACGATGAGCAGGATCGCCAAGAGGGTGATCAGGGCGGCGAGGCCCGGCCGGCCAGGCAGCGCACGCTCGACGCGATCGTTGACGGGGGCGAAGACAATGGCGGTGACGACGGCCCACAGGATGGCGCCGAAGAACGGCAGGAGAATCCAGCCGAACAGCAGGCTGACGACGACCAGCAGCGCCGCGAAACCCACATCATCGAACTTGCGCATCGTCGCTTCCGTCACACCCGCCGGGGCAGACCCGGACCGACAGAAACGCGCCAGTGCGGAAAAGGAGCCGCCGCCGCCGGACTTTTTCCGTCAGCGGAAGGGCGGCTCGTCGAAGCTCCTGAGCTTGCGGGAATGGATGGCCCCGCCGGCGCGCTTCAGGCGCTCCACCGCGTCGAGGCCGACGAGCAGGTGCTGGGCGACGGCGCTGGCATAGAAGGCGTTGGCGGCGCCCGGCAGCTTGATCTCACCGTGCAGCGGCTTGTCGGAGACGCAGAGCAGGGTGCCGTAGGGCACACGCAGCCGGTAGCCCTGGGCGGCGATGGTGCCGCTCTCCATGTCGACCGCGATGGCGCGCGACAGGTTGAAGAGGCGCGCCTCCTGGGTGTAGCGCAGCTCCCAGTTGCGGTCGTTGTTGGTGACCACGGTGCCGGTCCTGAGGCGGTGCCTCAGCGCCTCGCCGGTCATGCCGGTGACGGCGGCGCAGGCCTCCTGCAGCGCGGTCTGGATCTCGGCGAGGGCGGGGATGGGGATTTCCGGCGGGACCAGCGCGTCGAGGATGCGGTCGCGCCTCAGATAGGCGTGGGCGAGGACGTAGTCGCCGATCTCCTGCGCCTGCCTCAAGCCGCCGCAATGGCCGATCATCAGCCAGCAATGGGGGCGGAGCACCGCCAGGTGGTCGGTGATGTTCTTGGCGTTGGAGGGACCGACGCCGATATTCACGAGAGTGACGCCGGCGGTGCCACGTCGCTCTAGGTGATAGGCCGGCATCTGGTAGCGGTGCCAGGCCGAGGCGGCGATGCGGGCGGCGCCGCCCTCGAGGGTCTCCGCCGTGACGGTGAGGCCGCCCGGCGCCACCAGCCTTTCGGCGCGGCCGGCGGCGATCTCGGCCATGGCCCAGCCGACGAACTGGTCGACGTAGCGGTGGTAGTTGGTCAGCAGGATCCAGGGCTGCACGGCGCGCCAGTCGGTGCCGGTATAGTGGATCAGCCGGCGCAGCGAATAGTCGACGCGCACCGCGTCGAACAGGGCGAGGGGCAGGGTTCCGGCCGAGAGCGCCTCGAACGTCCCGTCGGCCACCTCGTCGCCGACGAGCGAGAGCAGGGGGACCGGAAAATGGCGCGCCAGTTCCGCCGGCGTGCGGGCGTCGGCCGCGAGGTCAGACGCCCCGTCGAGCACATAGGGATAGGGAATTTCCTGGGTCGAGGGCCTGACGTCCAGCGTCGCGTCGTATTCCGTGGTGAGCGGGCGGAGCTGGTCGAGGAGGTAGCGCCGGAAGAAGCCGGGCTGGGTTATGGTCGTGGTGTAGAGGCCGGGCCGCGAGAACTTGGCATAGGCGCGGCGGTTGCGCGGGGCGGCCCGTTCCGGCGCATAGGTGACGGCGATTTCGGGATAGACGAAGCGGGCGCGTTCCTCGGGTGACGGCGGTGCGCCGCCGCCGAGATAGCGGGCAAGGGCAGCGCGCAGGGCGGCGGTCGCTTCCTCATAGAGGGTTTCGAGGCGGTCGACGGCAGCTTCGGGTGTCAGGCGTTCGGACATGGCGCAGGTTTAACACGATCGCATGGCGGTGGGATGCCGGCCCGGCAATGTCCATGTGCGTCCTTAGAGGGTTGCACCGTCGGCAACCCGCGGACACTCGCCCGTCGCTCCCTTCCCCTCGCTACGCTCGGCCGGGGATGACGGTCGGCGCATTGGGTCGGCCGGGGTGCGTGGCGACCCTCCCCGTCACCGCTCCGGCGTGTCGGGCAGGGGTTGCCAGTGCTCCGGATAATCCACCTGCGTCAGGTAGAGCGCATGCGCCGGGCCGACCGTTCCGCAGGCCTTGCGGTCCCGGGCGGCGAGCGCCTCGGAGAGGTCGTCGGCCGTCCACAGGCCCTCGCCGACCAGCTTCAGAGTGCCGACCATGGAGCGCACCTGGTTATGCAGGAAGGAGCGGGCGTCCAGCCGGCATTCGATGCCGGTCGCGGTACGCTCGACGTCGAAACGGTCAAGGTTGCGCACCGGCGATTTCGCCTGGCATTCGGTGGAGCGGAAGGTGGTGAAATCGTGCCGGCCGATCAGGACGCGCGCCGCCTCGCGCATGCGGTCGACGTCGAGGGCCTTGGGCGACCACCAGGCGCGCTGGCGTTCCAGCGTCAGCGGCGGACGGCGGTCGATGATGCGGTAGAGATAGTGGCGGCGGACGGCGGAGAAGCGGGCGTCGAAGTCATCCGGCATCTTCTCGACGGCGACCACCGCGACGGCCTCGTCCTTCAGGTAGCGGTTGGTGGCGTCGCGCACCACGCGGTTCGGCCAGTCGCGGGTGAGATCGACGTGGGCGACCTGGCCGGTGGCGTGGACGCCGGCATCGGTGCGGCCGGCGCCGCCGACGGTCACGCTCTCGCCGGAGAATTGGCCGATGGCGCGGACGAGCTCGCCCTGCACGGACTTGCCGAAGCTCGCGCCCTGCATCTGCCAGCCGAGATAGGGCCCGCCGTCATATTCGATCGTCAGCCTGTAGCGCGGCATTAACCGAAGACCGCGCCGGGTCCGACCTTGGCGCCGTTGAGGAAGTCCGCCGCCTTCATGGCCCTGGCGCCGGCGCGCTGGACCTCGGCGAGGCGCAGGGCGCCGGTGCCGCAGGCGACCGCGAGATCGTCGGAGAGCAGCGTCCCCGGCCGGCCGGAACCGGCGGCGAGGGCGGTGCGCAGCACCTTCACGCGCTCCGGCCCCTTGCCGAGATCGGCCTCGAACCAGGCGCCGGGAAAGGGCGAGAGGCCGCGCACCTTGTCGTGGATCTCGGACGCCGGGCGCGTCCAGTCGATCCGCGCCTCGGCCTTGTCGATCTTGGCGGCGTAGGTGACGCCGTCCCGGGACTGGGGCGCGAAGCCAAGCGAACCGCGGTCGAGGGCGGCGAGAGCCCGCACCATGAGGTCGGCGCCCAGCACCGCCATGCGGTCGTGAAGGTCCTGCGCGGTCATGTCGGGACCGACGACGATCTTCTCCACCATGGCGACCGGGCCGGTGTCGAGACCCTCGTCCATCTTCATGACCATGACGCCGGTCTCGGCATCGCCCGCCATGATTGCCCGCTGGATGGGGGCGGCGCCGCGCCAGCGCGGCAGCAGCGAGCCATGCAGGTTGAGGCAGCCGAGCGGGGGGGCGTCGAGCACGGGCTTCGGCAGGATGAGGCCATAGGCGACGACCACGGCGACATCGGCGCCGAGCGAAGCGAAGTCGGCCTGCGCGGCTTCGTCGCGCAGCGTCCGCGGCGTGAAGACGGGGATGCCGAACCCGTCGGCGAGCCGGTGGACGGGCGTCTTCTGCTCGGCCATGCCGCGCCCGGCGGGTTTCGGCGCGCGGGTGTAGACCGCCACCACCTCGTGGCCCTGGCCAATGATCTCGGAGAGGGTGGGCACCGCGAAATCCGGCGTGCCCATGAAGACGACGCGAAGGCTCACGCGAGCGCCTCGCGGCGGGCGGCCTTGGTGAACTTCTTGATGACGCGCTCGCGCTTCAGGCGGGAGATGTGGTCGATGAAGAGGACGCCGTTGAGGTGGTCGACCTCATGCTGGACGCAGGTCGCCATCAGGCCCTCGCAGTCGAGCTCCTGCAGCTTGCCGTCGAGGTCGAGATAGCGGACGCGGCACTTCGCCGGGCGCTCCACCTCCTCGTAGTATTCGGGGATGGAGAGGCAGCCCTCCTCGTAGACGGAGAGCTCGTCCGAGCTCCAGACGATCTCGGGATTGATCAGCACCACCGGCTTCTTCGGCTCGTCCTTGCGGGCGAGGTCGATGGTGACGACGCGCTGGGGCACGGCGATCTGGATCGCCGCGAGGCCGATGCCGGGCGCGTCGTACATGGTGTCCAGCATGTCGTCGGCGAGCTTCCTCACCTTGGAATCGACGGCTGCGACGGGCTCGCAGACGAGCTTCAGCCGCGGATCGGGAATGACGATGATCTCGCGCAGGGCCATGGTTGTCGTCCGGAGGGGTCGAAAACGCCTGAGTTAAGCGTCCGCGCCGGCAGGGTCAATGACGGGGATCAGACCGGCAGGCCGACATAGTTCTCGGCGAGCGAGGTCATGGCGGCCTGCGAGGAGACGAGATAGGCGAGGTCTGCCTCCTGCATGCGCTGGTCGAAGGCGGTCTGGTCGGGGAAGCGGTGGAGCATGGTGGTCATCCACCAGGAGAAGCGTACCGCCTTCCAGATGCGGTCGAGGGCGCGGCCGGAATAAGCGTCGAGGCCGCCGGAGGACTTTTCGCCGTAGTGCTCGAGCAGGCCCTCGGCGAGGTAGCGCACGTCGCTCATGGCGAGGTTCAGGCCCTTGGCGCCGGTCGGCGGCACGATGTGGGCGGCGTCGCCGACGAGGAACAGGCGGCCGAAGCGCAGCGGCTCGGCGACGAAGCTGCGCAGGGGGGCGATCGACTTCTCGAAGGAGGGGCCGGTGACCAGGGCTTCGGCGGTGGGCGCGTCGACGCGGCGGCGAATCTCGTCCCAGAACCGGTCGTCCGGCCAGTCCTCGACCCGGTCGTCGAGGGGGCACTGGACGTAGTAGCGGCTGCGGGTGCTGGAGCGCATGGTGCACAGCGCGAAGCCGCGGGGCGAGTTGGCGTAGATGAGCTCGTGGTCGACGGGGGGCACCTCGGCGAGGATGCCGAGCCAGCCGAAGGGATAGACGCGCTCGTAGGTCGCGATGGCGCCCGCCGGGACGCTGGCGCGCGAGACGCCGTGGTAGCCGTCGCAGCCGGCGATGAAGTCGCAGGCGATCTCGTGGGTGACGCCGTCCTTCACATAGGTGACGCGCGGTGCCTCGCCGTCGAAGGCGTGGGGGGTGACGGCCTCCGCCTCGTAGACCGTCGGCGCGCCGGAGGCGGCGCGGGCGTCCATCAGGTCGCGGGTGACCTCCGTCTGGCCGTAGATCGTCACCACCTTGCCGCCGGCGAGGCCGGAGAGATCGATGCGGTGGCGCTCGCCGTCGAAGGCCAGCGCCATGCCGTGGTGGATCAGGCCCTCGCGGTCGAGGCGGCCGGCAAGCCCGTTGTCACGCAGGAGGTCGACGGTGCCCTGCTCGAGCAGGCCGGCGCGCACGCGCGCGAGCACGTAGTCCTGGCTCCGGCTCTCCAGGATGATCGTCTCGATCCCGGCCCGGTGGAGAATATGACCGAGCATGAGGCCCGAGGGCCCCGAGCCGATGATGACGACCTGCACGCGCTTCATACAAACCCTCCGCTTGCGCTCTCACCGGCGCCTTGGCGCCATGCCGCCACGGGCACGTTCCGCGGGCAAGTCCTTTTGTACGTGCATGGCGGGTCCGTCCCCAGAATGAGGCGTCCGGCTGGCCTCGCTGCCTGCAATGTGGTCACATGCGCGCTTTCCGCCCCCGCTCCCCGGGCCGGCGGAGACGCTGTTCAAGACGTGTGGAGACATCACAATGACCATCGACCGCAGGCAGTTCACGGCGCTCGCCGGCGCCACCGGCCTCGCCTCGCTGCTGGCGCCGGGCGCCGCCCTCGCCCAGGCCAAGCAGTTCTTCCGCATCGGCACGGGTGGTACGGCGGGAACCTACTATCCGATCGGCGGCCTCATCGCGAACGCCATCTCCACCGGCACGCTCGACGCCTCGGCGGTGGCCACCAACGGATCCGTGGCGAACGTCAACGGCATCGTCGGCGGCTCGATGGAATCCGGCTTCAGCCAGTCCGACGTCGCCAGCTGGGCCCATTCCGGCACCGGCGTGTACCAGGGCCGCCCGAAGGTCGAGGTGCTGCGCGCCATCGCCAACCTCTATCCGGAATCGCTGCATGTCGTGGTCAAGAAGGGCCTGAACATCCGCTCGATCGCCGACCTCAAGGGCAAGCGCATCTCCATCGACGAGCCGGGTTCGGGCTCGATCATCAACGCCAAGGCAATCCTCGCCGGCTACGGCATCCGCGACGCCGACTATCGTGCCGAGAACCTGAAGCCCGGTCCCTCGGCCGAGAAGCTGAAGGACGGCGGCCTCGACGCCTTCTTCATGACTACGGGCTGGCCGACGGCGGCGCTGACCGAGCTCGCCACGACCACGGGCATCGAGCTCCTGCCGATCGACGGCGAACCGGCGAAGAAGATCATGGCCGAGTTCAAGTTCTTCGCCGAGGACGAGATTCCGGACGGCGCCTACAAGGACGTGAAGGGCGTGAAGACCCTGGCGGTGGGCGCCCAGTGGGTGACCTCGACCCGCATGAGCGCCGACCTCGTCTATGAGGTCACCAAGGCGCTGTGGAGCGACAAGACGCGCGCCCTGCTCGATGCCGGCCACGCCAAGGGCAAGTCGATCCGCAAGGAGACCGCGCTCCAGGGCCTCGGCATTCCGCTGCACGACGGCGCCGCGCGCTTCTACAAGGAAGCGGGGCTGCTGCGCTGAGCCCGGGAGGCCGTCCGGCTTGACGACGATGGGCCGCGCGGTTACCGCGCGGCCTTCTCGTTCCTGACGGCGCACCGCCGGGAACCTCCCCCGCACTCCCGACACGCGCGAGACGGCCGATGAAGATCGAGGCGATGGACCCGAATGCCCTCCAGAAGCTGGAGGAGGAGTTCGATTCCGAAGTGCGCTTCCGGCCGCTGCTGCCGGCCACCGCCTGGCTCGTCGCCGGCCTGCTCTTCGCGCTCTCGGCCTTCCACTACTACACGGCCGGTTTCGGCCTGCTGCGCGAGGCGACCCATCGCGGCATCCACATGGCCTTCGTTCTGGGCCTGATCTTCCTCGTCTTCCCGCTGCTGAAGCGCGACCACCAGACGCCGCCGCAGTCCGGCGTCCTCGCCCCCGGCGGCATCGCCCTCTACGACTGGGTCCTGGCGGCCGGCGCCGTCGTCGCCAGCCTCTACATGCCGTGGATCTACGACGACCTCGCCTTCCGCGTCGGCAATCCCGAGCCGCTGGACGTCGCCATGGCGACCATCGCCATCCTCGTCCTGCTCGAGGCGACCCGGCGCAGCGTCGGCTGGCCGCTGCCGATCATCGCCATCTCGCTGATGGTCTATGCCATGTACGGCCAGTCGCTGCCGGGCATCCTCGCCCATCCCGGCAACAGCTGGTCGTCGGTGGTCAACCACCTCTACCTCACCAGCAACGGCATCTACGGCATCGCGCTGGGCGTCGTGGCGACCTACGTCTTCCACTACGTGCTCTTCGGCGTGCTGGCGACGCGGATCGGCCTCGGCCGGCTGTTCATCGACCTCGCAACGTCGCTCGCCGGCCGCTATTCCGGCGGCCCGGCCAAGGTGTCGATCTTCGGCTCGGCCATGTTCGGCATGATCTCGGGCTCGTCCATCGCCAATACGGTGACGGTCGGCTCGCTGACGATCCCGGCCATGATGCGGCTCGGCTATCCGCGCCACATGGCGGCGGCGATTGAATCGACCGCCTCCACCGGCGGGCAGATCACGCCGCCGATCATGGGTGCGGCCGCCTTCCTCATGATCGAGTTCCTCAACCTGCCCTACCAGTCCATCGTGCTGGCGGCCCTCATCCCGGCTTTCATGCACTTCTTCGGCGTGTTCTGGCAGGTGCATTTCGAGGCGAAGAAGAACGGCCTGAAGGGCATTCCCGCCGCCGACCTTCCCAAGGCGCGCGAGGTCATCGCCCGCGACTGGCCGGCCGCCGTCCCGCTCATCGTGCTGCTGATGGTGCTGTTCTCCGGCTTCACGCCCTATCTCGCGGCCTTCTGGGGCATCACCGCCTGCGTGCTCGTCGGGTTCACCCGCCGCAACCCCGTAGCGGCGGTCGGTTTCCTCGCGGTGATGATCGCCGCGATCGCCGCAGGTCTCCTCACCGAGGGCTGGGCGACGATTGCCATCGCCGCCGGCGTCGCCGTGGTCTGCACCGCCTTCGCGCTTCGTGACGCGGAGGGCAAGTTCCTCACCGCCGACATGATCGACGCCTTCGTGGTGGGTGCGAAATATGCCATCGCCGTCGGCGCCGCGGCAGCCACCGTCGGCATCATCGTCGGCGTCGTGACGCTGACCGGCGTCGGCTTCAAGATCTCCAACATCGTGACGAGCTTTGCCGCGCAGCTCGCGGCCATCACCGGCTCGATCCTGCCGGCCTGGGCCTTCGATGCGAAGGGCATGACCCTGTTCTACACGCTGGTGATGACGGCTATCGTCTGCATCCTGCTGGGGTGCGGCGTGCCGACGACCGCCAACTACATCATCATGGTGACGGTGGCGGCGCCGGCGCTGGCGCTGCTCGGCGTCGAGCCCATCGTCGCCCATTTCTTCGTCTTCTACTACGGCGTCCTCGCCGACATCACGCCACCGGTGGCGCTCGCGGCCTATGCCGCGGCCAGCATGGCGGGGGCCGATCCGTTCAAGACCGGCAACACCGCCTTCCGCCTCGGCCTCGCCAAGGCGCTGGTGCCGTTCGTCTTCGTCTACGGGCCCTCGCTGCTCATCGTCACCAAGGGCTTCACCTGGACCGATTTCGTGGTGACGGCGGCGACCTGCGCCCTCGGCGTCTTCATCCTGGCGGCGGCGCTCACGGGATATGCTCTGGTGCGGATGCCGCTGTGGCAGCGCCTCTCCCTCGGCCTCTCCGGCCTCTTGCTGATGGCACCGAGCATCCCCGCCAGTCTCCTCGGCATCGCCGTCGCGGTTCCGGCCCTCCTCGCGCAGATCGCCGCCAACCGTCAGCAGAAGGATGCCGCGCCGGCCGGCTGACGGCATGGGGGAACCGCCGGAGAGCGTGCTGCGTTACCTGCGGCTCTCCGGGAGGATCTCATGCTCGACACGCTCATCGCCACGGCGCGGGCCGACCTCCTGCCGCATCTCCTGGCGCTGAGCGTCGCCTATGTGCTGGTGCTCCCCATCGGCTGGGACCGCGAGAAGGAGGACCGCAGCGCGGGCCTCAGGACCTTTCCGCTGGTCGCCATCGCCTGCTGCGGCTTCGTCCAGGCGGCCGAGATGAAATACGGCGCCCATCCCGACGCCATGGGCAAGATCGTCGAGGGCCTGATCACCGGCATCGGCTTCATCGGCGGCGGCGCCATCCTCAAGCAGGGCGCCTCGGTGCGCGGCACCGCGACGGCGGCGAGCCTGTGGGCGACGGGCGCCATCGGCACGGCGGTCGGTCTCGGCGCCTATGGCGTCGCGGTGCTGGTGGCGGTCTTCACGGTCACCACGCTGAAATGGCTGACGCCGCTGAAGGAGGAAGCGCGGGAGCAGGGCGCCGCCGAACCCGGCGACGGCGGCGAGGCACAGCGCTAGCCCGAAGGTGAGGGGCTGGAGCGGGTGAAGGGAATCGAACCCTCGTATGCAGCTTGGGAAGCTGCCTTTACTGAAGTCTAAGTTGTGACGTTGGTGATTGACAAACTATAAAGGGGTGATCTTCCGTTTGCCCCGTGATAGTAGGAATCGAGCGCCAGTACAGCGAGATGTTAGTCTCGCTGAGTGACCGAATCAGTCATCTTGGCTTCCTTAGAAAAGAACTTCGCCTCAGGCAAGTTTCGTGGGTTGGATTGCAAGTAAAATTGCCGCTAAGATGGCCGTTGAGTGCTTCAAGCCACGGAAGTGCCTTCGCTATGCGACCGGAATACAACGGTTTATTTAACAGCGCCAAACGCCTGAAGATAGACGTTGGCGATAGAATAGACACGGTCATGCCGGCGAAAGATACGCCTGGACCCAATTTCTGTGAAAGCTGCTCTGGGTTTAGAATCTCAAACGACTGATAGTCTGTCGGGTCTCGAAATGTCACGAGGACAGGCAGCCATCTCTGTGGAACGGAAAACACAGTGCCGCTCTCCGCTGCTGCCTCTAAATTCTCGTAAATCTGCTCCTTAGAAGTCCAATTAATGTCCAGAGTGCGGAACATTATAGAGCTAAAGTCCACATCGACTTGACCCGATATGTCCATATTGAATGTACTAACGACGTTCTTGCCGTCGCCAAGATCCAAGTAAATCGCCTCGCCTGAGGTATTTGCCCTAAAACCTCTGGCTTCCGTCGAAAAAAACGGCACGCTTCTCGTATCGCTGAAGGTCACCTCGATAACAGTGCTTCCCGAAACGAGGCCTGATGGTGTGTGCACGGACGTCGTAAGCCTATATCGGAACGCCCTGTTTAACCAACAGCCTGCGAGTGGCAATGACAGCCCGCCTAAGGTCGCAAGGATGGCTACTCGCTTACTTATCATCGACGGCACAGCGCGCGCCATATGTAGCGGAAGTTTAGCATCAATAAATACCATCGATTTAGGTATTATGCGACTGCGTGCAGATCAGTTATACAGCACGTATACCGAGAATACGTGGGTTGCCACTTCTTCGAAGCTGCCAGTGATGCGTTCGAACGTCAATACCGTGCAGGTGCCGTCAAAACTAAAGTGGAGGTATCCAGTGGTTCAATCATTGCGCCGTTTTAGTGCGGAGGGGGTATTGGCCTCGTGGTTCTACACCGATAGGCACGGCTGCTTTCTAATTTTGTGGTAGGATGGCGCGGGGATATTGCTAGTTGCCCGCGAGGTGGAGATTGCGGCTGCGGACTTCTTTCAAGTGAAGATGAAATTCAGCTGGAATCTACGCCGCGCGTGCCCGACACGAGAAGCCCAAATTGCCAGCAAAATGACAAGGAATGTCAAAGGGCTGGAGCGGGTGAAGGGAATCGAACCCTCGTATGCAGCTTGGGAAGCTGCCGTTCTACCATTGAACTACACCCGCGGGAGACGACCCGAGGTCCCGGGTCCGTCAGCGCCCCGTCGGGCCCGTGACCGGGCCTTCGGAAGACCGACGTTGTAGCCGTTTTGAGGTCAGGGGATCAAGGCCCGTCCCGTTTCCGCGCGCGCTCCGCCGGCTGTGCGAGCCCTGCGTAACACTGTCGTCGTTGCCGGCGTATCACATCCCAGCGCTGCACAACCATCGCAGCGGCGAGGGAGACGACACCCATGAAAGCCCTTTATGCAGCTGCTGCGGCTGGTCTTGCCGCGAGCCTCGTCCCGGCGGTCCCAGCCCTTGCGCAGGATGCCGATCCGACGCCGATCGTCGAGCTGATGCGCACCTTCGCCGGCCCCGGGACCCATCGTCCGAGCGGTGCGAAGGGACGGTGCTACGCGGGTGAATTCGTTCCCAACGCCGCCGCCCAGGCGCTCTCCAAGGCGGTGATCCTGACGCGCAATTCCCAGGCGCTCATCCGCTTCTCGGTCGGCGGCGGAAACCCCGCCGTCGCCGACGGCTCCCGCGGCGGCAACCGGGGCCTCTCCATCCGCATCGACGCCGACGGCCCCGGCCAGACCGAATTCGTGATGGTCAACGCGCCGATCAATTTCGCGCGGACGCCGGCGCAGATGCTGGGCTTCCTCGAAGCCCGCCGGCCGGGCGCCAACGGCCAGATGGACCCGGAGAAGGTGCGCGCCTTCACCGAAGCCAATCCGGAGACCACGGGCCAGGCGCGCTATCTCGCCAGCAAGCCGATTCCGGGATCGTGGGTCGGCGTGAACTACTGGGCCCTTCACGCCTACACCCTGACCAACGCCAGCGGCGCCGCTCAGGTGGTGAAGTTCCGCATGGATCCGCTCGACGGCGCGGTGAACCTGACCGACGACGAAGCCCGTGCACGCCCGCGCGACTTCCTCGCCGATGAGCTCGGCGGACGTCTCGCGGCCTCGCGGCCCGCGGGCTTCAGGATGGTGGCGATCATCGGCCGCCCCGGTGACTCGACCAACGACGTCACCCGGATGTGGGAGGGGGAGGACAGCCGCCCCGTCGTCGAGCTCGGCACGCTGCATGTGCGCGCCGCGGCCGATGCGGCCCGCTGCGACGGCACGATCTTCGCGCCGACGATCCTCGCCGACGGCATCGCCGGACCGGCCGAAGATCCGATGTTCGCGATCCGCACCCCCGCCTATGCGATCTCGATCACCAAGCGGCAGAACTGAGCGCCGCGCGCCGGCTGCGGCGCGCCCCGAATGAGAATCGGCCCGCGGCGACAACCGCGGGCCGTTCCACGAGACGGCGATCGAGGAGGCCGCGGCGGGCGCTACTGCGTCAGCCGAACGCTGGTCGTGCCTCCCGACGAGGAGGACAGGCCGGTGTTGGTCGAGAGCTTCCAGTCGAGGCTGTTGAAGATGATCGTGTTGGAGACGATCTGGATTCGCGAGCCGTTGACGGTGGACGTCGAGTTCCACGTGAGGTCGCGCCGCGGCAGGTAGATGAGCCCCGAAATCTCCTCGCTCACGGAGGAGTTGAACACGTACTGCGTCGTGTTCGTGCTGGTGCTCGGCTCGAACATGAGGATGTTCGCATAGGTGCCGGTGGTCGGGGCCGAGAGCTTGGCGGTCAGACCGCCGTTGAAGCGGATTTCCGAATTGGTGTCGGGGAAATAGAAGGTGACGCCGTTGCCCTCGATGACGGCGTTGGAATTGATCACCATGCGGCCCTTGATGATGTGCAGGCCCGGCTGGAAGACGATGCGCGGCGAGCCGTTGAAGTTGACGTCGCACCACACGGAACCGGCCGGCATGGTGTGCGCCCCGCCGCCCGCCGGCGGATCATAGACCTGCTTGGTGTTGGTGCAGGCGCCGACGGTGGGCTTGGGCAGCTTGCCGGCATAGGGATCGGTCGCCGCGGCGCAGCCCGTCTGGATCGGCAGCGGGCTGGACGTGTTCTTGATGATGTTGGTTCCCTGGATGCAGAAGGTCTTCAGGTTCAGCGTCGTACCGGCGTTGAAGATGGCGGCAGGGGACGCGGTCGAGCGGACGTGAACCTCGCAGTCCGGCGCGTTTATCCGGGCGCCGGAATTGACCAGCAGCGACTGCGACGTGTTGGGCGCCAGCGCGAAGATGCAGGGCATGGCGGCGGCGGCCCCGGACGAGGTCGAGCGCACCGCGGCAGCCTTTGCGGTGATCGCCACCGAGGTGTTGCCGACGACGGCCATGAAGGTGGTGGGGACGGTGGCGCTGGCCGTGCCGCTCACCTTGGTGCCGTCGACCTGGAACTGGGCCGTGGCGCCGGCCACGGTGGACTGCCCCCTGAAATAGCCGGAGGCGGTGGAGATCTCGGTGCCGACGGCGCGGGCCCCGGCGAGAACGGAGGCGTCCAGGGTCGCCTGCATGGCGGTGCGTTGCTGCGCGACCCGTGAATAGTCGACGCCGGCGCCCACCGTCGCCAGGAGCGGCAGGGCGGCGATTGCGAAGGTGGTCGCGATATTGCCGCGACCGTCGTCAAGGAAACGGCGAACCATCCGAACCGGCACGTCCAAGCTCCGTTGTCGTCTCAGTCTTGGCGACAGTGTTACCGGGAGCGGATGAATCCAAGTTTAAGACAACCGCGACCCGATGCCCGGGCTCGTCTCTCGCGTTGCTGGCTGACGCGATCCAGTTGCCTGCTCATGCCGTCCCGTGTCGGCCTCGGCACAGTATTGCCTATAATATAGGCAATCAGCTACCGCCGTCAGATGCGCAGCCTCTGCGGCATGAACCTTGGCTCCGCCCAGAGAGAACGGCCCGCGGCGACAACCCGCGGGCCGTTCCATGCGGGCGGCCATGAGGAGCATGGGGACAGGCCGCCCCGCCGCCCGGCGGCGCCGCTCTTCATGGCGGTGCTCAGATCACGGACGGGTCTGGTGCCGGGACGCGTCCACGTCCCGGCAGGGCACGCCGCCGTCCCGTTCCGGAACATCCGGCGGCCCTTGCCATGTCCATCGCAAGGGGAGGGCCCGGACGCGGGTTTCGTGCCATTCCGGCCTGTCCCGCTTGCGGACGGGGTGAAGGAACCGTAAACGCCGCGCGTGTCCCATCCGGCCCTCCCCATCGATGCCGTCATTTCCGACCTGACGCGTGCGCTCGCGGCCGGTCCGCGCGCCGTGGTGGTGGCGCCGCCGGGGGCCGGCAAGTCGACGCGCGTGCCGCTCGTGCTGATGGAGGAGTCCTGGACCGGGACGGGCAAGATCCTCGTGCTGGAGCCCCGGCGCATCGCGGCGCGGGCCGTCGCCGACCGCATGGCGCGGACTCTGGGGGAAGAGATCGGGGGCCGGGTCGGCCTCAGGGTCCGCTTCGGTTCGAAGGTGTCGTCCCGCACGCGGGTCGAGGTGGTGACCGAGGGCATCTTCACCCGCATGATCCTCGACGATCCCGCGCTGACGGGGGTCGCCGCGGTGCTGTTCGACGAGTTCCACGAGCGCAGCCTCGATGCCGATCTCGGCCTCGCCCTGGCGCTCGACGCGCAGGGCGCCCTGCGCGAGGACCTGCGCATCCTCGTCATGTCGGCGACGCTCGACGGGGCGCGGGTGGCGCGGCTCCTCGCCGATGCGCCGCTCATCGAGAGCGCAGGCCGCGCCTTCCCCGTCACGACGCGCCACGTGGGGCGCGATCCCGCGGCGCGACTCGAGGACGAGGTGGCGCGGGTGGTGCGCCGGGCTCTCGCCGAGGAGGCGGGATCGGCGCTCGTCTTCCTGCCCGGAGCCTCCGAGATCCGCCGCACCGCCGACCTCCTCGCCGCGACGGTGAAGGATCCCGCCGTCGACATCGTCCAGCTCTTCGGTGCTCTCGACCGGGCCGATCAGGACCGGGCCATCGAGGCGGCGCCGGCCGGGCGGCGCAAGGTGGTGCTGGCGACCTCCATCGCCGAGACCTCGCTGACCATCGAGGGCGTGCGCATCGTCGTCGATTGCGGCCTCGCCCGTGTCCCCCGCTTCGAACCCGATCTCGGGCTGACCCGGCTCGAGACGGTGAGGGTGTCGCGCGCCGCCGCGGACCAGCGGCGCGGCCGCGCCGGCCGGACCGAGCCGGGCGTCTGCTATCGGCTGTGGGGCGAGGCGCAGGAGGGCGCCTTTCCGGCCTACGCGACGCCGGAGATCCTGGACGCCGACCTCTCGTCCTTCCTGCTCGACTGCGCAGCCTGGGGGGTCACCGACCCGACGAGCCTCGCCTTCCTCGATCCGCCGCCGAAGCCCGCACTTGCCGAAGCGCGTGCGTTGCTCGAAAGCCTCGCCGCCCTCGACGCGGACGGACGCATCACCTCCGAGGGCAAGCTGCTGCGCGGCCTGCCGCTGACGCCGCGCCTCGCCCGGATGGTGGTGGATGCGAGTGCCCGCGGCGAGGGACGGCTCGCCGCCGATCTCGCCCTCCTCGTCTCGGAACGCGGCCTCGGCGGTGAGGACGTCCATCTCGGCCACCGTCTCGACCGCCTCCGGACCGACCGCTCGCGCCGCGCCGAGGATGCCCGGCGGATGGCGGCCGGCTGGCTGCGGGAGGTGAAGGGCGCGCCCGACATCGGCTCGGGCCCCGAGCGGGCCGGCGCGGTGCTGGCGCTCGCCTTTCCCGACCGCATCGCCCGGGCGCGCGGCAAGGACGGCGATTTCGTCCTCGCCAACGGCCGCGGCGGCTCGGTCGATCCCGCCTCGCCGCTCGCCAGGGAGACCTTCCTCGCGGTGGCCGAGATCGGCGGCGTCGCGGCGCGGGCGCGCATCCTCTCCGCCGCGCCGATCAGCCTCACCGAGATCGAGGAGGGTTTTGCGAGCCGCATCGAGACGCGCGAGGAGGTCGCCTTCGACAAGGCCGCCGCGGCGCTCCGCGCGAAGCGCTCGCGCCGGCTCGGGGCCGTCAATCTCGGCGAACAGACCCTGGCCGTGCCGGCGGACGAGGCGAGCGCCGCGAGGCTCGCGGAGGGCATCGCCCAGCTCGGCCTCCACCGCCTGCCCTGGACCAAGGCGCAGCTCGCGCTGCGCCACCGCGTCGCCTTCCTGCGTCGGGTGGACGAGAGCTTTCCCGACCTCTCGGACGCGACCCTCGCGGCGAGCGCGGTGGAGTGGCTGGCCCCGCACATCCTCGGCAAGTCGGCACTGTCCCAGATCGGTGCGGACGACCTCGGCAACGCCCTCGACCAACTGGTCCCGTGGGACGTGAAGCGGCGGATCGAAACGGACCTGCCCAGCCACTTCGACGCGCCGTCCGGCCAGCGCCACCCCATCGACTACGAAGGGGAGGAGCCGGTGCTGTCGATCCGGGTGCAGGAGCTGTTCGGCCTCGCCGTCCATCCGAGCGTGGCGCGCGGCAAGATCCCCCTGGTGGTGGAGCTCCTGTCGCCGGCGCACCGGCCGGTGCAGGTGACACGCGACCTCCCCGGGTTCTGGAAGGGCTCATGGCAGGCGGTGAAGTCAGACATGAAGGGCCGCTATCCGCGCCATCCCTGGCCCGACGACCCCGCTGCCGCCGCGGCGACGCATCGGGCGAAGCCGCGGGGGACGTGAGGGTGGCTGCGGTTCCGGCCGCGCAGGCCCGGTATCACCCGTTTCGCGACGTGGGAAAGCCTCAGCCCCGCGGTGCGGCGGGAGCCGCGGCCGCTCCCGGGGCTGCCGGTGCACCCGCCCGCTGCTGCGGGGCGCCGCGCCGCTCGCTCTGGCGGATCTGCGCCCAGGAATTCTGCTGCGTCACCATGGAGCGAAGATAGGCGACGTTCTGCTCGGCCTCGGCCGGGGGCAGGTCCTTGCGGGCGATCTCCTCGGCCTCGGCGAAGCGGCCCTGGAGCCCGACGACGAGGGCGAGGTTCTGGCGCACGCGCTTGTCGGCCTGGGGATGGCCAGCCGCCTGGCGCAGCGCCTGCTCGGCCTGGGGGAGCTGGCGGGAGAGGGCGTAGGACAGGCCGAGGTTGGAGAGGATCGCCGGCTCGCCCGGGGCGATCTTCAGGGCGTCGTTGTAGAGGGCCTGGGCCTCCTGCGGACGGCCCATCTGGTCGTAGATTGAGGCCTGGACGTTGATGATGCGCCAGTCCGGCTGATCGGGGCGGTGGGCGCGGCCGAGCACCTGGAGCGCCTGGTCGTGGCGGCCGGCATCGGCGAGCGCGCGGCCGAACTCGCCCATCAGCGTGAGGTTGCGCGGCTCGCGGATCGCGACGCGCTCCAGCACCGCGACGGCCTGCACGGACTGGCCGGTGGCACGCAGCGCCCGGGCATAGCGCATGGCGTTGCCGGTGTCGGTCGGCGTCGAGCGGTAGCGGGCGGCGAGGCCCTCGATCTCGCTGCGTGCGGCCTGCTCGCCATAGGGCGCCGACGGCACAGAGCCGGTGATGTCGCCGCCGCCACCGCCGCGGCGGGCGCTCAGCGAGCAGCCACCCGAGACGAGGGCAGCGAGGGTGACGACGAGGACGAGGGGCCGGACAGACAGGGACGCATTCGGCATGACGGACTCCGCGGGACAGGACGTGCGGCGAGGCCCAAGGTCATAATCCGTTAACGTTAACGAGCCGCTAAGACGGCTCAGTCGCGGCGGCGGCTGCGGGCCGGCGGCTGCACCCAACGCAGCGCCTGGTCGGCGGCGCGCTCTCCGGAAGCCCAGGCCCCGCCCACCGTGCCCCAGAGGCCCTCGTCGGTGGCCTCGCCGGCGAAGAGGATCCGCTGGCCGACGGGTTCGGCGAGGCGCAGCCGCTGGCCGGTGGCGCCGGGCCCGGGGACCGACCAGGCGCCGCGGACGCAGGGGGGGGTGGGCCCGG
>NZ_JBQVQL010000051.1:0-34221 GCF_052440005.1 Phreatobacter sp. | reverse complement strand
GGGGGCCTGGGCGGCGGGGGCGGGCTCAGCCGGAGCGGGGGGAGCCGGAGTGGCGGGCGCTTCGGCTGCGGGCGGGGCCGGTTGCTGCGCCCGCGCGGCTTCGGGCACGAACGCGCCCGTGGCGCTCAAAAGCGCGGCGAGAACCAGCCGGGGGGCGATGCGATCTGTCATGAATCAATTCGTCAGCAGCGATGATGCCCCGGTTCCATAGCTGAAATAAGGCAGGCTGTCGCAGCGGGAGGTCAGCGGGCGCGTTGAATCGCCGCCATGAGGCTTTCCGGCAACGGGATCGGCCGCCGGTTGATGGCATCGACATAGACGTGGACAAAATGGCCGTGGGCGAGCGTCGTCTCTCCCCCCTTCGCGAAGATGCCGATCTCATAGCGCTGGCTCGACCGGCCGGCCTCTGCGAAGGCGAGCCCCGCCTCCAGCGGCTCGGGGTACGACGCCGGCGCAAAATAGGAGCAGCGCGTGTCGACGACGAGCCCCATCCATGGCCCGGTCACCGGCACCAGCCCCGCCTCTCCGATGAGGAAGGCGTTCACCACCGTGTCGAAGTAGGAATAGTAGACGACGTTGTTGACGTGACCGTACTGGTCGTTGTCCGACCAGCGCGTCTGGATAGGCGAGAACCAGGTGAAGTCGCTCCGCGGGCGGGGCATCGGACGAGGCGGCGCGGCAGTCATCGTGAGAGCACTCCTGCGGGACTTCGGCTCGCTCAAGGCTAGGCGAGGAGCGCGGCCGGATCGAGGGGGCGGATGTCGGGCTCGGCCCAGGCGAGCCGCGCTTGCGGCGACAGGAGGCGCTCCCGCGTCCAGAAGGTGAAGATGCCGTCCTTGGCGCCGAAGGGGCCCGCGACATAGGCGTTGACCCGGCCCGCGAGGTCGGCCGGTGCATCGCCCTCCAGGAAGCGGGCCGCGGACCAGACGAAGTACATCGTCACCGTCTCATGGTAGCCGCGCATGTCGTCGTTCACCCGGCCGACGGCCACGTTGTAGGACTTGATGCCCTCGCGGAGCACGTCCCGCGCGGCTGTCTCGCCATAGGTCGCGACGTGCCAGAGGCCGGTGGCGAGATGCGCCTGGTGCGACCAGTCCGCGAAGGGGAGGGTGCGGGTCCGGAAGGCCTCGACGATGGCGAGGATGGCCGCATCCGAACCGAAGGGCTGGAAGGTGCGAGCCGGTGTGTCCATGGCCATGGGAGACCCCCTTCAGGTCAGTGCCGGCCGCCCGGCCGCGAGAAGACGAAGAGACGCGCCATCGCGAAATTGGCGACAAAGGCGAGTCCGATGGGCACGATCGCGGCGAGCGACAGGGGGAGATAGCGCACCGCGAAGAGGAAGCTGGTGACCTCGATGGCGAGCCCGAGCGTGCCGGAGGCGACGAAGCGGAAATAGGTCCGCCAGTCGAGGCGCCGCCCGCTCTCGTGGGCAAAGGTGAAGAGCGTGTTGAGCAGGTAGGAGTTCGACACCGCCACCGCCCAGCCCAGCGCCTTGGCGAGGCCGAGGGCCGGGTCGCTCGTGGCGAGACCAAGCGGGGTGAGCGCCAGCAGGGTCACGCCGACGGTCACAGCGTAGTTGACGAAACCGTTGCCGATACCGATGACGCCGAAGGACAGCATCTTGCGGCCTTCGCGCAGGAGGGTCGCGGCGAAGCCGGCGCGCGGCGGCTGTTGTCGATCGTTCATCACAGCGCCGTCCTCTACACGCTTTTCAACCATGAAACAGCCGAGCGGCCGTGATGATCTGTGTCTCGCTTCACGGCAGCGTGAAGTCGGGTATCATGCACACTGGTTTCAGGAGCGGCTGCGGGCCGTCGGCACATGATCATCAGCGACAGGCGCGTCATTGCCTTTCCGGGCAGCGAACTGCCCCCCTTCGGCCTCACCATCGTCGTGCCGGCCTACAACGAGGCGGAAGCCCTTCCCCACACTCACGCCAAGCTGACGGCCTTCGCCCGCAAGCTGAAGGAGGAGCGCGGCCTGCCCGTCGAGATCCTCTACGTCGACGACGGCTCCCGCGATGGCACGCGCGCCGTGGCCGAGACCCTCAGGCCCGACGGCGCCGACGTGCAGGTGATCGGCTTCTCGCGCAATTTCGGCAAGGAGGCGGCTCTCCTCGCCGGCCTCGACCATGCCCGCTTCGGCGCGGTGATCTTCATGGACGCCGACGGCCAGCATCCCACCGCGGTCGCCGAGACGCTCGTCTCGCGCTGGCTCGACGACGGCTACGACGTCGTCTTCACCTACAAGGCGCATCGCCGCGACGAGCCGCGCCTGCGCACCCTCTTCGTCAATGCGTTCTACGGCCTCGTCAATGCCGGCGTGCGCCACAAGATCCCGGCCGATGCCGGCGACTTCCGCCTGCTGTCGCCGCGCGCCGCGGCGGCGCTGCGCCGCCTCCCCGAGCGCGGCCGCTTCTTCAAGGGCCTGTCGAGCTGGGTCGGCTTCCGCCAGATCGGCATCCCCTATGAGCCGGACGCCCGCGAACAGGGTGAGGCCAAGTGGAGCTTCTGGGGGCTTCTCGCCTTCTCCATCGAGGGCCTGACGTCCTTCTCCATCGTGCCGCTGCGCATCGCCAGTCTTCTCGGCGCCCTGCTCGCGGCCATGGCCTTCTGCTACGGCCTCTACATCGTCGCCGAGACGGTCATCCACGGCCGCGGTGTGCCGGGCTATCCCTCCGTCTTCGTCGCCGTCACCTTCATCGGCGGCGTGCAGCTCCTGATGATCGGCGTCCTCGGCGAATATATCGGCAAGATCCTCTCGGAGCTGAAGGGACGGCCGGTCTATCTCGTGGCCGAGCAGAGCCTCAAGCGCGCCGCCGACCAGCCCGCCCTCACCGACGCGACCGGCCCGATCGCCCAGGGCGACTGAGCCGCGGACCGATCCGATGAAGCGCCTGATCCTCTGCGCCGACGACTATGCCCTGGCGCCGGGGGTCTCGCGGGCCATCCGCGACCTCGCCGCCGCCGGGCGCCTCAACGCCACCTCGGTCATGGCCCCGGGGCCCGATCTCGCCGCGGAAGCGGAGCGCCTGCTGTCCATCGCTCCGCCCGGCTTCCAGATCGGCCTCCACGTGACGCTGACCGGAGGCCTGACGCCGCTCACCGCGCCACGCCTCGCCCTGGCCGAGGGCATTGGGTCGCTTCTGATGCGCTCTCATCTGCGCCGGCTCGACCGGTCCGCGATCGCCGCCGAGGTCGAGGCGCAGATGCAGGCCTTCATCGCCGCCTTCGGCAAGCCGCCGGCCTTCGTCGACGGTCACCAGCACGCCCATCTCCTGCCGGGGATCCGCGACATCGTGGTGGCGGCAGCCGAGCGCCATGCGCCCGGTGCCTGGATCCGCCAGTGCAGCGGGCCGGGCGGCGCCGGGCAGGGGATCAAGGGTCGGATCATCTCCGGCCTGTCGCGGGGCATGCGCCGCCTGCTCGCCCGCCACGGCATGCCCACCAACCCGGCGTTTTCCGGCGCCTATGATTTCCGCCGCGCCGCCGACTTCGCCGCGATCTTCCCGACGTTTCTTTCGCAGCTGCCGGACGGCGCCCTCGTCATGGTCCACCCCGGCCACGTCGACGACGCGCTGCGGCGGGTCGACCCGGTTCACGGGCCCCGCGAGCACGAATATGCCTATCTCGGCGGCGACGCCTTTCCGCGCGACCTCGCCGCCTCCGGGTTCACTCTGGGCTGACGCATTCGGTCTCACGGCCGATCGAATTCCTGTTGCGAACGATTTGCAAAAACCGCACAGTGCGCCGGTCCTACCGGGGTATTCCCGAAACTGTTGCCGGCGAGGGGTCGGTGGCATAGTCGGCGTGGGACATCTGGGGCTGATTCATGACTCGCACTGCCGCCGCGGCCGCCGCCGCCTTCCTTCTCGTCACGCCTGCTCTCGGCGCGGACGTCGGCCGCCCGCGGGCTGAAGCGCCGGCCGCCGAGGCCGCGGGACCCGATGACGCCTACGGCTTCCTCGACGGCACCGGCGTCGGCAGCCCCGGCGATCGCGGCCTGACCTCCGAGACCACCGCCCGCTTCGGCAAGTTCGACGGCCGGTATGCGGGCGTTAATACCAAGCTCGAGGCCGGCTGGACGCCCGTCCAGCGCCTGCAGGTCTCGCTGGCGGTCTGGGCGGCCTACCACGACATCCGCAACAACACCGTGCCGGGCTATCCGAACCAGAACCGCTTCGCCTTCGACGGCATCGCCGGCCAGGTGCGATACCAGCTGAAGGAGCGGGGCGCGGCGCCCTTCGATCCCGGCCTCACTGTCGGTCTCGAACTCCGCTGGGGCCGTTTCTCCGAAGGCCTCGGCATCTCGGCCGAGCGCTTCGCCGCCACCTTCAAGGTGGCCGCCGACGCGGCGCTGGTCGGCGACCGGCTCTACGGCGCGGTGAACCTCAACATCGGCCCGGGCACCGAGCGTCCGCGCGGGGCCCTCGGCTATGCCAACGATTCCGGCCTGGAGCTCGGCGGCGCGCTCGCCTGGCGGGTGGGGGAGGGCGCCTCGACCTTCGTCGGCGGCAACGTCCGCTATGTCGCCGCCTATGGCGGTGCCTTCCTCAACCAGTGGGGCGGCCACGCCGTCCTTGTCGGCCCGACCTTCTTCCACAAGATCGGCGACGTCGGCCCCCTCAAGGACACCTTCGTCTCCCTCGCCTGGAACGCCCAGGTCTGGGGCCGAGCCGCGGGCGGCGCCACCGGCAGCCTCGACCTCGTGAACTTCGAGCGCCACCAGGTGCGCGTGAAGCTCGGCGGCGCCTTCTGAGCCCGTCCCGGTTCGCTCCGTGCACGGCCGCGTGAGCGGGCGCTTGGGGCGCTTCCGTCTTCGCCACGGATCGGCCATAACTCGCGCTGACAAGGCGGGACCATGGCACGTTTCTTCTTCAACCGGCGAGGACAGGACCCGGAGACGGCCGACGCCTCCCGTCGCCTCACCGGCCTCGTCCGCGACATCCTTCAGCTCTCGGAGGACGACGGCGTGACGGTCAGCGAGATCGCCTGTTCGCATCCCGAATGCGGCGACGCCGAAACCGTGGTGCTCGTCATGCGCCTCGGCCGCCGCACCGAGGCGGTCAAGGTGCTGAAGGCCATGCGCCTCGTCACCGAGGACGAATTGCGAAAGGCTCTCGCCCAGTCGCCCTCCGATGCGCTGCCCTGACCCCGCCCTTCACCCGGCTCCGGCCGCGTGATCCATCACGCGCCCGCCGGAACGCCGCGGCGGACGCCCGCCATGCTCCCATCGGCCCTTTCCCTCACGACGATCCCCGGGGTTCCCTCATGATACCCATCGCCATCACAGCAGGTGCGGTCGGCCTCGCGCTGGCCGCGGCGAGGATCGCGGGTCTCACCGACCTGCCGCCCTATGTCTTCCTCCTGACGATCGTCGCCGCCGCCGTCGCCTGGCTGTCGCGGCCCACATCGACGCTGATCCGTGCCATCATCGGTTTCCTCGTCGTCTGGCACCTGACCGCACTGGGCATCCTGCTGCTGAACGAGGCGGGGCGGATCCCAGGGGCGCTCGGGCCCTACCTGCCGACGCGGGCGAGCATTCTTCTGTCGGTCATTTTCGCCATCGCCGTCTATGCGCTGAGCTTCGTCGGCACGATCCGCCAGATCACCCGCCTCGCCGACCCCTTCTTCGAGGCGCGCGAGGAGGGCATCGTGCAGCTGCCCTTCGGCCTGACCCTGCGCATGCAGGAGCGCTGGGTCGCCCACGCGCTGCTCTACATCCTCCTCGTCATCAACATCGCGCAGGTCCTCGCCACCGTCCTGCTCAACCAGTGGAACAACCGGTTCTACACGGCGCTGCAGCAGCGCGCCGAGGCGACCTTCTGGATCGAGCTCCAGTATTTCACCGTCGTCGCCTTCCTGTGGGTGATCCTCGCGGTCTACGAGCTCTACCTGACCCAGTGGACCCAGATGCGCTGGCGCCGCTGGATGACCGGCAGGCTCACTGGCCACTGGCTCGACGAGGGCGGCCATTACCGCATGCGTCTGCAGGGGAACCAGGCCGACAACCCGGACCAGCGCATCGCCGAGGACGTGCGCATGTTCACCGAGAACACGCTCGCCCTGATGATCCGCTTCTTCTCGGCGATCCTGTCGCTCTACGCCTTCGTGCTGATCCTCTGGGGCCTGTCGGCGAGCTTCAAGTACAACGTGCTCGGCTTCGACCTCGAATCGATCCCCGGCTATCTCGTCTACGCGGCGCTGTTCGTCGCCGTCTTCGGCACGGTCTGCGCCCATCTCATCGGCCGCAGGCTCATCGGCATCAACTTCCTGCGCCAGCGCTACGAGGCCGACTTCCGCTACAGCCTCGTCCGGGTGCGCGAAAACGACGAGCAGATCGCCCTGCTCAAGGGCGAGTCAGCCGAGGCTCAGGGCCTCGCCCGCCGCTTCGCCAACGTGGTCGCCAACTGGTTCGACTACATGAAATACACCAAGCGGCTCACCTGGTTCACCAGCTTCGTCAACCAGGCCTCGGTGATCTTCCCCTTCATCCTGCTGGCCCCGGCCTATTTCTCCGGCGCCGTGCAGCTCGGCTCGCTGACCCAGACCGCCGGCGCCTTCGGCCGGGTGGAATCGGCGCTGATGATCTTCACCAACCTCTATGCCTCCCTCGCCGACTACAAGTCGGTGGTGGACCGCCTCACCGGCTTCGAGCGCTCGGCGGCGGGCGCCCGCACGACACCCCCGGCGGCCATCGTCACCCAGCGCGACGGCGACCACCTGAAGCTCGCCGACGTCTCGGTGACCCTGCCGGACGGGCGTCAGCTCGTCTCTGCCCCCGACCTCACCGTGAAGCCCGGCGATCGCGTTCTCGTCACGGGGCCTTCGGGCTCTGGCAAGTCGACGCTCTTCCGCGCTATTGCCGGCATCTGGCCGCACGGGTCGGGCACCATCGTCTCGCCCTCCGGGGCCGAGATCATGCTGCTGCCGCAGCGGCCCTATTTCCCCGTGGCGAGCCTGCGGGATGCGGTCACCTACCCGGCCGAGCGCGGCGCCTATTCCGACGCCGAGATCGTCGCGGCGCTCGAGGCGATGAACCTGCCCGCCCTGGCGACCCGTCTCGACGAGGAGGCCGCCTGGCACCAGACCCTGTCGGGCGGCGAGCAGCAGCGTCTCGCCCTCGCCCGCGCGCTCCTGTGCAAGCCCGACTGGCTCTTCCTCGACGAGGCGACTGCCGCCATCGACGAGACCGGCGAGGCGGCCCTCTACAAGGCGCTCTGCGACCGGCTGCCGAATGCCACCATCGTCTCCATCGGCCACCGCTCGACGCTGGTGAACTTCCACGACCGGCGCGTCCACCTGGTCAAGGACGAGACCGGCCTGCACGTCGCCGCCGACGCGCCGCTGATGCCGCTGGTCAAGGGGTGACGTGCCGACGGTCCGGATTCCGGACCGTCTCGTCGCGCCTTCCGTGCTAGACTACCGGCATGGTGGCACAGGGTCAGTTCTGTGCGGTCGCGCGCACGCAGGATCTTCTCGGCGGACGCTGGACCCTTCTTGTGGTCCGCGAGCTGCTGTGCGGCGCGCGCCGCTTCAACGACATCCGGCGCGGCATTCCCCGGATCTCCCGCACGATCCTGTCCGAGCGGCTGCAGGCGCTCGTCGAGGCGCGTGTAGTCCGGCGCCTGGAGGGCCTTTCCGGGCCTGAATACGAGCTGACGGCGGCTGGCGGCGAGCTCGTCGGCATCATCGCCGCTCTCGGCACCTGGGGCCAGCGCTGGCTGCCCCGCCATGCCGACCGCGAAGCGATCGATCTCGATTCCCTGCTCCTCGACATGCAGCGCCGGGTGCGGTCCGCTGCGGTGCCGGCCGAACCCTTCGTCGTGCGGATCGCCCTGAGAGATCTGCCCGTCCGTTTCCTGCTGATGAAGGACGGTGACATCGCCGCCTGCGGTCAAAATCCCGGCTTTCCGGAACTGGTCGTGGTCGGCGGACCGCTCGGCGCGCTCGCCGGCTGGTGGCGGGGCGATTTCACCTTCGCAGTGGCAAGGCGGCGTGGTCTCGACCTTTCCGGGCCCCGCGCGATGACCGGCGCCTTTCCCGGATGGTTCGAACGCTATCTCTTCGCCGACGTCGCGCCGGCCGCCCCCTGACGAGTCCGGAATTCGGACCGGACAGACCGTCGGCACCGGTCCAAGAAGGGCCTCCCATCCTCCGCACCGGGTGACGTCCCATGTCCACCGCGACCCTTCTCGCCATTCCCGCCGTTGCCTTCGTCACCTCGATCAGTCCCGGGCCCAGCAACATCATGCTGCTGGCGTCCGGCGCCAATTTCGGCTTCCGGCGAACGGTCCCGCAGATTCTCGGCATCACCGTCGGCTTCAGCACCCTGCTGCTCGCAGCCGGTCTCGGTCTTGGCGCGGTGCTCGCCACCTTTCCCCTCGTCGAGCGGGGGCTGAAATGGGCTGGGGCAGCCTATCTCATCTATCTCGCCTGGCGCATTGCCCTGGCGCGCTCCATGGCGGCGGATGCCGGCGAGCAGGCAAGGCCACTCACCTTCGTGGAATCGGCCGCGTTCCAGTGGATCAATCCCAAGGCGTGGGTCGTGGCGCTCACCGTCATGGCCGTCCACACGAGCGCACATGCGCCGCTCGTCTCTGTGGGGCTCGTCGTGCTGATCTTCGCGTTGGTGAACCTGCCGGCCATATCATGCTGGGCGGCCTTCGGCGTCACCCTGCGCGGCTTCCTTGCCGATCCGGCGAGGATGCACCGGTTCAACATCGCCATGGGCTTGTTGCTGGTCGCCTCGCTATGGCCGATGCTGGCCGCCTGAACAGCCGTCAGAAGGCCGGTTCGAAGGTCACCGTGCCGCGCACGCCGGTGAAGGTCATGCCGCGCGTGCCGTGCGGCCGCCAGCGGTTGGCGCCCTGGATCGCCCAGAAGATGGCGCGCTCCTGCCGGTCGATCTCGCCGCCGCACTTCTTCTCGATGAAGTTGAGCGGTCCGAAGCGGATGTCGCTCGGCCCGGTGCGCCGGTAGTCGGCATTGACCGGATTGCAGCCGCCGAAGCCGGTCATGCGCAGACCGGGCGTGAAGGTAAAGGCGGGACGGTCGGTTGCCACCGGCCGCCGTCCGTTGATCGAGACCACGGCGAGGCGGGTGCCGACGGGAAAGCGGTGATAGAGCATGATCTCGGCGCGGGTCGGCTGCCGCGGGGCTTGCGGCTCCCGCCGGCGTTGCGCCTCGGCGCTGCTCGTCAGGATCAGGGTGGCGACCGCTGCCAGGGCCGCGGCTGTAACGGGGCGTGTCCGGGTCATGGACCCGGTTTAGGCAGATGAGGCCGGAGGTTCAACCCTACCCGGCCGCTCATCCCGCCTGGAAGAGACCCTCGCGCGCCCAGCTCTCGCGCTTGCGGTAGATGGTCGAGGGGCTGATCTCGAGAGCCGCCGCTGCCCGCGACAGGTTGCCGTCGAAGGCGGCCAGCGCGTCCTCGATGATGCGCCGTTCCTGCACCCAGAACGGCTCCACCATCGGCGGCGATCCGGCGGCGGGTGTGGGCGCGGCGAGGGGGGCTGCCATGGGCTGCGAACCATGGGCGAGGGCCAGCGGCAGCATCGGCGCGGTGACGCGATCGCCGTCGTGCATGACGACGAGGCGGCGGATGACGTTCTGCAGCTGCCGGACGTTGCCGGGCCAGGAATAGCGCGACACGATGTCAGCCGCCGCGGAGTCGAAGCCGCGGAAGTGCCGGCCCTCCTCCGCCGAGAAGCGGGCGAGGAAGGCCTCCGCCAGGGTCAGCACGTCGTCGCCCCGCCGGCGCAGTGGCGGCAGGTGGATCGGCAGCACGCAGAGCCGGTAATAGAGGTCCTCGCGGAAACGCCCGGCCGCCACGTCTGCGAGCGGATCGCGATTCGTCGCGCAGACGAAGCGCACGTCCACCGCGCGTGTGCGCGTGTCGCCGACCCGCCGCATTTCCCCCGTCTGGATGAAGCGCAGGAGCTTGGTCTGCAGCGCGAGGTCCATCTCGCAGATCTCGTCGAGGAAGAGCGTGCCACCGTCGGCGAGCTCTGCAGCGCCGGCCCGGTCCTCGGTCGCCCCCGTGAAGGCGCCCTTCACGTGACCGAAGATCTCGCTCTCCATCAGGTCCTTCGGGATGGCCCCGCAATTGAGGGCGACGAAGCGCTGCGCCGGCCGCCCGGAGAGCGTGTGGACCGCCAGGGCGGTAACCTCCTTGCCGGTGCCGCTCTCGCCGGTGACGAAGACGGGTGCGCGGGACGGGCCGATGCGGCGGATCTGCTCGTAAATGTCCTTCATCGCCGCGGATGTGCCGATGAAGCCCTCGAAATGGGCCGTGTCGCGGCGGCCGGGAGCGGCGGGCCGGGCGGCCGGGCGCTCGGCCTCCATCAGCTTGACCGCGCGGCGGACAAGCTCTGCGGCCGACAGCGGCTTGCCGGCGACGTCGCTCGCGCCTGCCCGCATGGCCTCCACGGCCGAGCCGAGGGAGACGCGGGCGCTGGTGGCGAGGATGGGCCCTTCGTAGCCGGCGAACCGCAAGGAATCGATCGCTTCCGTCCCGGGCGCGGCGGCGCCGTCGAGGCAGGCGACGACGAGGTCGGGATCACGCCTGTCGAGGATGTCGAGCCCGTCCGCCATGGAAGCGGCCTCGCGGCAGTCAAGCTCCTGCGACAGGGCCTGCACGGCGAGGCGCCGGAAAGCCGGATCCGCATCGATGATCAGGACGAGACGCCGGGCACGCCGGGACACGGGCTCTTCTGGGCCCTCGAAAGGCATCATGGCCGGGCGACCCCTCACGCGGACCGAACTGCAACGGCCTCACTCTCTACCAACAGGGTAAACGCGGCGTTTCCACTCCCTTTCCAAATCCGTCGGCCGGCGTCCCGAAACGGAACGGGCCCGCGTGAGCGGGCCCGTCGGGTGTCGTTCGAGGCAGGTGTCCTGCCGGGAGGGGCCGTTGAGGCTCGTGTCAGAGACGGCCGCCCTCGCCGCCGGGACCGCGGCCGGGTCCGCCGCGATGGCCTTCCCACTGGCCGCCCCAGCCGCCACCGCCGCCCATGCGACCATGGCCGCCGCCGCCCATCATCATGCGGCCGCCGCGCTGCATCACGCGGTCGACGCGGCGCTTCTGGGCCTCGTCGAGGGAGGCGTAGAGCGGCCCTGCGGCATCGGCGAGCTTGCGCATGGTGGCGGCGTTCTCGCCCATGCGGTCGGCCATGGTGCGCAGGCGCTGCACCGGGTCGGGGCGGGCCGCGTCACGGTTCTCGCGCATCTCCCGCCAGCGCTGCATGCGCTCGGTCATGCGCTGGTTGCGCTGGGTTGCCGCCTCGCGCAGCGCCGTCTCCAGCGCCGGCCAGTGCCGCTCCTGGTCGGGGGTGAGGCGCAGCATGGCCTTCAGGCCCGCGATGCGCGCATCCGTCATGGCGGCGCGATCCTCGGGGCTCATCTGCATCATGCGACCCGGACCACGGGGGCCCTCGCCGCCCGGGCCACGGGGGCCGGACTCGGCATTGGGGCCGCGCGGCCCGCCGGGGCCACCCGGGCCGGGCTGGGCCATGGCGACGGCGCCGAGCGCCATGGTAGCCGCGACGCCGGCTGCGATGATCATTGTCTTCATGGGAGAGTCTCCTCTGGGGTTCGCCCTGATGAGGAGAATCTACGCCACCGCACCCGGCGGACCGAGTTAAACTTCGTTCATGTGGCCGGGGGCTTGGGCGGCGCGGCTTTGCCGAACTGGGTGAAGAGCGTTTCGAGCTGCGCCAGCTGCTGGTCCTGCACCTCGCGGCCAGCCTCGAACATCCGGCCCATGGTCGCCGTCCAGGTGTCGGCCGCCTGCTGCCCGAGGCTGCGCGCCCCGGTCGTCTCGGGCGTCGGCGCCTGCGGGTTCATGGCGGCGGCGAGCAGCGGATTGGCCGCCTGCATCTGGCGGGCGAGCTCCATCATCTGCTCGAGGCCAGGCATGGCCGGCATCGCGGCCGGCTTCGGCGCCCCCTGGCCGAAGAAATTGCCGAACATGCCCATCATGCCGGCCATCGGGTCGGCAGCCGCCGTCGCCTGCGGCGGCATCATGCGCGCGACCATGGTGGAGATCATGTCGCCCAGCGGGTTCTGCCCGCTCATGGCGCCCTTCATCAGCCCGCCCATCAGCAGCGAGGCCATCATCGGCATCACCTGCCGCATCGCCTCCTGCTGCATGCCGGTCGCCAGCGCCGTCTGCTGCGCGATGGCCTGGGTCAGCTCCGGCGTGCCGAAGATGCGGGTCAGGGCCTGCTGGCCTGCCGCCACCATGCTCTGGCCGGCCTGCATCGGCTGCTCGAACATCTGGGCGTAGTTGTTGCCCGAGGTGAACAGCCCGAAGAGATTGGCCATGTCGGCGGGCGACTGGGTCGCCTTGTTGAGGCCGAGCGAGAAGGCCGGCAACAGCGCATCCATCGCCGCCTTGACCTGCTGCGGCCCCATGCCGAACTGGCTGGCGAACTGGTCGAAGCCCTGTTTCGCCTGCGCCTGGGCGAGGATGTCGGCGAGGTTAAACATCGGCATGCTCCCCGGGGTCGATTCCCGCCCCGTTGTCCGTCATCTAACCACGCCGCCCGCCCAGCGTCACGACCCCGCTGTCGCACCCTTGCCCGAGGTGAAGGGGGACAGGCCGCTCGGCGGTCCTGCGGGTGTCGGTGGCTCGGTGGGCGGGCGGGTCGCCATCCGGTCGATAACCCGGAAGCAGATGACCATGGACAGGATGCCGAACAGGATGCCACCCGCGGCCTGTCCCGCGATGACGCCCTGGGCGCCCTGGTCCGGCCCGGCGATCCAGGCTCCCGCCATGGCGAAGGGCACGGTGCCGACCGTGGCGCGGCCCCAGTTGAGCACCGTCGAATAGGTCGGGAAGCCCAGATTGTTGAAGGCGGCGTTGCCGACGAAGACCGCGCCGTTGAAGGCCCATCCGAGCGAGGCGTAGACGCAGAAGAAGGCGATGACCGCCGCCGCGGTTCCCGTCGCATCGAAGAGCTTCACCACCTGCGGCGAGAGCACGAGCAGCGCCAGCCAGACCACGACGCCGTAGAGGCTGAGGAAAACGAGGGCGTCGACCAGCGTCTGCCGGACGCGGCCGAACTGCCGCGCCCCGACATTCTGCCCCATGATCGGCCCGACGGAGCCGGACAGCGCGAAGAAGGCGCCGAAGGCGACCGGCACCAGGCGGCCGAGCACGGCCCAGCCGGCGACCGCCCCGTCGCCATAGCGGGCGATCATGGCGGTCACGATGCCGTTGCCGACGGGTGTGGCGATGTTCGTCAGCACCGCCGGCACGGCGATGGCGGCGATCGGCCGGATGTCGCCGAGGATGTCGGAGAGGACGGGCCGGGCGGTCAGCCGGTGCACCAGCGTCACGCCGCGCAGGCCCATATAGGCCATGGCGCAGCGCGAGATGATCGAGGTGATGGCGGCGCCGTCGACCCCAAGGCCGAAGCCGAAGATGAAGAGCGGGTCGAGGATCGCCGTCACCACGCCGCCGGTGAGCGTCACCCACATGGCGCGCTTGGCATCGCCGACGGCGCGCAGGATGGCCGAATACATCATGCCGAGCCCGAGGAAGGCGGTGGCCGGCACCACCATCCACAGGAAGCGGTCGGCGATGGCGAGGGTCCGCCCGCCGGCCCCGAGGCTCGCCAGCAGGAAGCCGGAGAAGGGCAGCATCGCCGCCGACAGCACCAGCATCGCCAGCGCCATGACGATGAGGCTGGAGGTGGCCAGCCTGCGCGCCTTCTCCCGGTCGCCGGCCCCCAGCGCCCGCGACACCAGCGCGGTGCCGGCGATCGACAGGCCGATGGCGAAGGAGGTGAGGAAGAACAGCACCGTGCCGGCATAGCCGATGGCGGCGGCGAGCTCCTGCTCGCCGAGCTGGGCGATGTAGAACAGGTTGAGCAGGTCCACCATGAACACCGCCATGAGACCGACCGACCCGGTGAGGGTCATGACGATCACGTGGCGCATGGTGGAGCCCTGGGTGAACTTGCCCGGCGCGCGGGCCGGGGCGGCGGATGTCATCCCGAAAACCTCGTCTCGTCCGCCAGCACGTCCTCGGCCTCCGGATTGAGGGCCTGTGCCTTGCGGCCGGGTTCGGTCAGCGGCGCCGGCGTCACGCGCTGCTGGTGCATCAGGTGGACACCGGCCTGGATGCCCTCATGCATCTGCAGTTCGAGGCGCGCCGCGTCGCGCTTGCGCAGGTCGCTGACCGTCTGGCGTGCGACCTCCCGCTCGATGCCGAGCGCCACCAGCGCCTCGCGTCCGAAGACGAGGGCGCTCTCCAGCACCTCGCGGATTTCGTAGTCGACCCCCTCTTCCCTGAGCTTGATGGTGTGGGCGCGGTCGAAGGAGCGGACGAAGAGCTTGGCGAGGGGGAACTCGGCCTTGATCAGCTCGACGATCTTGTCCGCCGCCTCCTGCTTGTCGACGCAGACGCAGATGAGGCGGGCCGTGCCCGCGCCCGCCGCGCGCAGCACGTCGAGGCGGGTGCCGTCGCCGTAGTAGATGCGGAAGCCGAAGGTGCCGGCGGCCTGGATCATTTCCACGTCATTGTCGATGATCGTGACCTCCGCCCGCTCGGCCAGCAGCGCCTGGGACGCCACCTGCCCGAAGCGTCCGAAGCCGATCATCAGCACCTCGCCGGTGAGGCCGTCGGCGACCTCGACCCCGTCGAGCGAGGGACCCTTCGGCGCGGCGATGAGGAAGCGCAGGCCCATCAGCGCCAGCGGCGTCAGCACCATGGAGATGATGACGATGGCGGTGAGCGTGGCGTTCGCCCGCCCGTCGATGAGGCCGGTGCTGGTCGCGGCGGCATAGAGAACGAAGGCGAACTCGCCGCCCTGCGCCATCATCAGCGTGCGTTCCATGGCCTCGCCGTGGCCCGCCCGCGTCAGCCTCGCCACCGCATAGATGCCGATGCCCTTGGCGACCATGTAGGCTGCGACATAGGTGGCGACGAGCGACCAGTTGGCGACGACCACCGAGAGGTCGAGCGACATGCCCACCGCCATGAAGAACAGGCCGAGCAGGATGCCGCGGAACGGCTCCACGTCGGCCTCCAGCTGGTGCCGGAAGGTCGATTCGGACAGCAGCACACCGGCGAGGAAGGCACCCATGGCCATGGAGAGGCCGCCGAGCTGCAGGGCCAGCGCCGATCCCAGCACCACGAGGAGAGCTGCCGCCGTCATCACCTCGCGGGCGCCATAGGCCGCAAGGAAGCGGAACAGCGGGTTGAGCAGGAAGCGGCCGCCGACGATGAGCGCCGCCACGGAGCCGATGCCGATCGCCACGGCCGTCAGTCGCGAGACGAGGTTGCCGTCCTGCGCGCCGGTCACCGCCGGAGCAAGGAAGGCGACGAGCGCCAGCAGCGGCACGATGGCGAGGTCCTCGAGCAGGAGGATGGAGACCATCTTCTGGCCGTGCGGGGTGTTGAGCTCGCCGCGCTCCTCCAGCGTCTGCATGACGATGGCGGTGGAGGTGAGCACGAAGCCGGCTGCGGCGACGAAGGACACGGCCGGCGGAAACCCTCCGGCGAGGCCCATCAGCGTGAGGAGACCGGTGCAGACCCCGACCTGAAGCAGGCCGAGGCCGAAGATCTGCCTCCGCAGGCTCCACAGGCGGGCTGGTCGCATCTCCAGCCCGATGATGAACAGGAACATCACCACGCCGAGTTCGGCGATGTGGAGGATCGCCGCCGGGTCGGAGATCAGCCTGAGGCCGAAGGGCCCGATGGCGAGGCCGGCCGCGAGATAGCCTAGGATCGAGCCGAGCCGCGCCTTGCGGAACAGCGGCACGGCGACACAGGCCGCCGCGAGCAGGGTGACGGCCGGGATCACGAAGGCTGTGGGGGAATGGGCGTCGGCCATGAACTCGCGGGGGTTTCGGGCAATCAACCCCAATCTAGGGGCAACACGAGCTTATCGCACCCATGTGTTTTCACGCATGACGCGACGGCATCGCCACAACGGTGGGGTTGGTGTGGAGCGGCAGCCCCGTCTCAGCCCGTGCCGCCCACCGTGATGCGCTCCATCTTCAGCGTCGGCTGGCCGACGCCCACCGGAACCCACTGGCCAGCCTTGCCGCAGGTGCCGATGCCGGTGTCGAGGCTCATGTCGTCGCCCACCATGGTGACCCGCTTCATGTCAGCGGGCCCCGAGCCGATCAGCATGGCGCCCTTCACCGGAGCGCCGACCCGGCCGTTCTCGATCCGGTAGGCCTCCGTGCACTCGAAGACGTACTTGCCGGAGGTGATGTCCACCTGGCCGCCGCCGAAGCTCACGGCGTAGAGTCCGTTCTTCACACTGGCGAGGATCTCGTCCTTCGTGTGGGCGCCGCCCAGCATGTAGGTGTTGGTCATGCGGGGCATCGGCGCATGGGCATAGCTCTCGCGCCGGCCGTTGCCGGTGGCGGCGACACCCATCAGCCGGGCGTTCTGCCGGTCCTGCATGTAGCCGACGAGCCGGCCGTCCTCGATCAGGACGGTGCGGTGCGAGGCCGTCCCCTCGTCGTCGAGGGAGATGGAGCCGCGGCGGTCGGCGATGGTTCCGTCGTCCACCACGGTGACGCCCTTGGCGGCCACCATCTCGCCCATCAGGCCGGCGAAGGCCGACTGGCCCTTGCGGTTGAAGTCGCCCTCGAGGCCGTGGCCCACCGCCTCGTGCAGCATGACGCCCGGCCAGCCGGGGCCGAGCACCACGTCCATCTCGCCGGCGGGGGAGGGAATGCTCTCGAGGTTCACCAGCGCCTGGCGGATGGCCTCGTCCGCGGCATGCTTCCAGCGCCCCTCGGTGATGAAACCGGCATAGCCGGCGCGGCCACCGAAGCCGTGGCTCCCGGCCTCCTGGCGGTCGCCGGAGCCGGCCACGACGGTGACGTTGAGACGGACCAGCGGGCGGACGTCGCGGAACAGCTCGCCATCGGGCCGGAGGATTTCGACCACCTGCCAGGAACCGGCGAGCGACACCGTCACCTGCCGCACCTTGGGGTCCTTCGCCCTGACATAGGCGTCGATGGTCTCGAGCAGCTTGACCTTCTCGGCGAAGGCCGGCGCGTCGAGCGGGTTCTCGTCGGCGTAGAGCCTGACGTTGGAGCGCACCGGGCCTGCCGCCAGCGTGCCGGCATAGCCGCCCGCCACCGCCCTGACGGTCTCCGCCGCGCGCTTCAGCGCCGGCTCCGACACGTCCGAGGAATGGGCGTAGCCGACCGCCTCGCCCTTGACCGACCTGAGGCCGAAGCCCTGGCCGTTGTCGGTGCCGGCCTGCTTCAGCCGCCCGTTGTCGAAGAGCAGCGACTCCGACTGCTTGTATTCGATGAACAGTTCGCCGTCGTCGGCGCCGGCGAGCGCATCGCCGAGGATGGCGCGCGCCCGGTCGGGATCGAGGTCGGCGCGGGCGAAGAGGGACAGGTCGGCCATGGCGGCTCCGGCGCGAGGAAACGGGGACTGTCCGGCTATCTAGTGCGCCGGGCGCCGCGGCGCGAGCCCGCCCGTCAGGGCAGGGCCTCGAAGCCCGGCTTGAAGCCGTTGAGCGACACCGGCACGCCGATTCCCTCCTCCGGCGTCTGGAAGATGATGAAGGTCGCGGTCTGGCCGGAGGAGAGCTGGTTCAGGAGGTTGTCGTCCATCACCACCTCGGCGACACAGCCGGACGGCAGGCAGCGCACGAAGCCGGCGCGGCCGACGTCCGCATTGTCAATCTTCAGGCCGAGGCCGGAGGGCAGCAGCACGCCGAGCGGGGCGAGGACGCGGAGCAGGCGGGCCCGGCCGTCGGCGGTTTTCAGCGCGATGACCGTCAGCGCGACGTTGGGCCTGTCCTCGGCGGCCACGTTCTGGACGAGGGCGCACTGTTCGGAGCGTGAGCCCGGCGGCGTGTCGCAGCGCACCTGCCAGTCGCCGTGGGTCGCGCGCACGGCGCCCTGGGCGAGGACCGCCCCGCCAGCCGCAACGAGGGCGAAGACCGCGAGTGCGGCGCCCGTCAGGCCGTGACGGAGGCGCTTGGCCATTCGCAGCGATGTCGGCTTGGTCATCCGTGGGGCTCCGAGCTCGGGGCACGATCAGGGGGCTCGCGTGGCCGGATCGGGCGACCCGGCGAACGAATCGCCGCCGGCGCGCAGCCGGTCCGACGAGACCGCGAGGGACCATTTGCTCGCAATGGTGTCAAGATTATGCGTGCGCGGCCTGTTTGCCATGCCGTTTTCAAGGGAGAGAACCGCCTTTCGGCCAATTCCAATGCGCCCCCCCGGAGTTTATAAGCCCTTCAAGCTGCAATCGGTCCCGGGGCTTGGAAAAGCTCTAAAGGGTCGCATTGCGAGCATGGCGTTTTTGTGTTTCAAGGGGCCGGCAAACCCTGAGCCGGCCGTTGAGAGACGCATTGATCGGAGATGCGTCCCCGGTCGTAAAGGCAAGGGCAGCCGAAAGCCCCGGCGTGCGGTCAACCGATCCGCCGGGACTGCGAGCGACAACAGAGACAGGGTCGATGTCCGGCGATTTTCGGCCCTTGGCTACGGAGCGGAAGAACATGGGTTTGGCGATGCGGAACGGCGCGCCGGCGGTCCTGGGCGGAAAGTTCGCCCTCGGAGCGCGCGCGTCGGGTGCCTTGGCGCTTCTGGCCGCAATGGCGGCCGTCGGGCCTGCAATGGCGCAACAAGGGCTCGGGCAACCGTCGCCGGGCGCCCTCGGCTTCCAAGAATCCGCCTCGCCGATCATGGACTTCGTGCAATGGTTCCATAACGGCCTGCTGCTGCCGATCATCACGGTGATCTGCATCTTCGTGGCCGGCCTGCTCGGCTGGTGCCTCTACCGCTTCTCCGAGAAGCGCAACCCGACGCCGTCGACCACCACCCACCACGTGGGCCTCGAGGTCGCCTGGACGGTCATCCCGGTGCTGATCCTGATCATCATCGCGATCCCCTCCTTCCGGCTGCTCTACCAGCAGCAGGTGATCCCGCGCGCCGACATGACCATCAAGGCGACGGGTGCCAGCTGGCGCTGGTCCTACGACTATCCCGACCACGGGAACTTCAACTTCGTGTCGAACATGCAGACCGACCAGGAGCGCCAGCAGCGCATCCAGGCCGGTGCCCCCGCCGGAGAGGTGCCGCGCCTGCTCGCCGTCGACAACGAGGTGGTCGTCCCGGTCAACAAGGTCATCCGCGTCCAGGTGACCTCCTCCGACGTCATGCACGCCTTCGCGGTGCCGGGCTTCGGCATCAAGGTCGACGCCGTGCCGGGCCGCCTGAACGAGACCTGGTTCCGCGCCACCCGCGAGGGCATCTTCTACGGCCAGTGCTCGGAGCTCTGCGGCAAGGACCACGCGTTCATGCCGATCGCCGTGCGCGTCGTGTCGGAACAGGCATTTGCAGCCTGGGTTGAGGAGGCGCGGCGCAAGTTCGCTGCGGCCGACCGGCCGACGACCGTCGCCGCCAACGACATCCCCGCGGCGCGCTGACGCGCCTGCTCCCGAGACGATACCTGTCGAGGATCGATTCCATCATGGCAAACGCTCACGCGACCGCCGGTCACGACCACCACGACGATCACGCCATTCCCACGGGCTGGCGCCGTTACGTCTATTCGACGAACCACAAGGACATCGGCACGATGTACCTGATCTTCGCGATCTTCGCGGGGCTCATCGGGTTCGCCCTGTCCATCGGCATCCGCATGGAGCTGATGGAGCCGGGGATGCAGATCTTCACCAATCCCCACACCTTCAACGTGTTCACCACCGGCCACGGCCTGATCATGATCTTCTTCATGGTCATGCCGGCGCTGATCGGCGGCTTCGCCAACTGGTTCGTGCCGATCATGATCGGCGCCCCGGACATGGCCTTCCCGCGGATGAACAACATCTCGTTCTGGCTGCTGCCGCCCGCCTTCGCCCTGCTGCTGATCTCGCTCTTCGTCGAGGGCCCGACCGGCGCCAACGGCTTCGGCGGCGGCTGGACCGCCTATCCGCCGCTGTCCTCCAAGCTCGGCCACCCCGGCCCGGCCATGGATTTCGCGATCCTGTCGCTGCACATCGCCGGCGCCTCGTCGATCCTCGGCGCGATCAACTTCATCACCACGATCTTCAACATGCGCGCTCCGGGCATGACGCTGCACAAGATGCCGCTCTTCGCCTGGTCGGTGCTGGTCACGGCCTTCCTGCTGCTGATGTCGCTGCCGGTCCTCGCCGGCGCCATCACCATGCTGCTGACGGACCGCAACTTCGGCACCACCTTCTTCGATCCGGCCGGCGGCGGTGACCCGATTCTCTACCAGCACCTGTTCTGGTTCTTCGGCCACCCCGAGGTCTACATCCTGATCCTGCCGGCCTTCGGCATCATCAGCCACATCGTCTCGACCTTCTCGCGCAAGCCCGTCTTCGGCTATCTCGGCATGGCCTACGCCATGGTCGCGATCGGCGTCGTCGGCTTCATCGTCTGGGCCCACCACATGTACACGGCGGGCCTGTCGGTCACGACCCAGGCCTATTTCGTCGCTGCCACCATGGTCATCGCGGTGCCGACCGGCGTGAAGATCTTCTCGTGGATCGCCACCATGTGGGGCGGCTCCATCCGCATGGCGACCCCGATGCTCTGGGCCGTCGGCTTCATCTTCCTCTTCACGGTCGGTGGCGTCACCGGCGTCGTCCTGGCCAATGCCGGCGTCGACCGCGCCCTGCACGACACCTACTACGTCGTCGCGCACTTCCACTACGTGCTGTCGCTCGGCGCCGTCTTCGCCATCTTCGCGGCCTGGTACTACTGGTTCCCGAAGATGTTCGGCTACATGTACTCCGAGACCATCGGCAAGCTGCACTTCTGGGTGACCTTCATCGGCGTCAACCTGGTGTTCTTCCCGCAGCACTTCCTCGGTCTGCAGGGCATGCCGCGCCGCTACGTCGACTATCCCGACGCCTTCGCGATGTGGAACTTCGTCTCCTCGATCGGCTCCTACATCGCCGCCGTCGGCGTGGTGATCTTCCTCGGCGGCGTCGCCCATGCCTTCGCGCGCAAGCAGAAGGTCGGCGACAATCCGTGGGGCGAGGGTGCCACCACCCTCGAGTGGACCCTGTCCTCGCCGCCGCCGTTCCACCAGTTCGAGCAGCTGCCGCGCATCCGCTGACGCGCCTCGCCGAAGCCCGGAGCCACGGCACCGGGCTTCGCCTCCATCCCGGGACGGATCCGTCCCGCCGCAACATCGAGACCGTCTTGTCCCTCGTCGACGACACTTCGAGCATCGAGCGCACCGCCCTGGTCAGCCAGGCGGAGCCGCGCGACTTCATCGCCCTGCTGAAGCCGCGGGTGATGTCGCTCGTCATCTTCACGGCGCTGACGGGCCTCGTCGTGGCACCGGGCGGTCTCCATCCGGTCCTCGCCGCCATCAGCCTGCTGTGCATCGCGGTCGGCGCGGGCGCGTCGGGTGCCCTGAACATGTGGTACGACGCCGACATCGACGCGCTCATGGCCCGCACGGCCAAGCGTCCGATCCCGGCTGGGCGCGTCGCGCCGGGCGAGGCGCTGGCCTTCGGCCTCGTTCTTTCGGTGCTGTCGGTGCTCGTCCTCGGCCTCGTCGCCAACTGGCTCGCCGCCGGTCTCCTCGCCTTCACGATCTTTTTCTACGCCGTCGTCTACACGATGTGGCTGAAGCGCTGGACGCCGCAGAACATCGTCATCGGCGGCGCCGCGGGTGCCTTCCCGCCGATGATCGGCTGGGCAGCCGTCACCGGCCAGGTCTCCGTCGAATCGATCGTCCTCTTCCTCATCATCTTCATCTGGACGCCCCCGCACTTCTGGGCCCTCGCACTCATCAAGTCCGAGGACTACGCGCGTGCCGGCGTTCCCATGCTTCCCGTGGTCTGCGGCGAGGACGAGACACGCCGCCAGATCCTGCTCTACACGCTGGTCCTCGCGCCGGTCGGCATGGCGCCCTGGTTCCTGTCGTTTGCGGGTCTCGCCTACGGGCTGACCTCTCTCGTCGGCGGACTGGGCATCCTCTGGCTCGCCGTCGACATCTACCGCCGCCGGGAAGGCGCACCGGCCCGCAAGGCTGCGGGCCGCATGTTCGCCTTCTCCATCCTCTATCTCTTCGCGCTCTTCGCCGTGCTCCTCGTCGAGCAGGGCGTCTTGGCCCGGATCTTCTGAGGAGGCTCGGCAATGGTCGATCACCCCACCGACGCCGGCATCGTCCTGACGCCCGAGGAGAAGCGCCGCCAGCGGCAGCGCAACCTTGCCATCGCCTTTGCGCTCGCCGGGCTGTGCGTGCTGTTCTGGGTCATCACGATCGTCAAGGGCGCCGCCATCCTGCAGCGGCCGATGTGAGGCGGAGATGAGCGACGCGCACCTCGAGACACCGACGCCCCGCGACTGGAAGCGCGACCTGAAGGTCGCTGCCGCCGCCTTCACGTTCGGTCTCGCCATGTTCGGCGCCGCCTATGCCGCCGTGCCGCTCTACGACCTGTTCTGCAGGGTCACCGGCTTCGGCGGCACCACCATGCGCGCCGAGCGCCCGGCCGACCGCGTGATCGACCATCCGGTCGACATCCGCTTCGATTCCAACATCGGCACCGGCCTGCCCTGGCGCTTCCAGGTCGACACCACCCGCCATTCCATCAAGGCGGGCGAGACCCATACGATGACCTACAAGGTCACCAATCTCGCCTCCGTTCCCGTCACCGGCATGGCCACCTACAACGTGGCCCCTGCCGAGACCGGACGCTACTTCAACAAGCTCGAGTGCTTCTGCTTCACCGAGCAGACGCTCGCCCCCGGCGAATCGCGCGAGTTCACCGTCGTCTATTTCGTCGATCCGGCGATCGCCGAGGACCCCTCGGCGCGCACCGCCAACACCATCACCCTGAGCTATACCTTCTATCGCCAGAACCAGACGCCGAAGCCCGTCGCCCAGGGCGCCGCGCCGACGGCTGGTTCGCGGACCAACTGACAGACCGACGCGACGGGGAACCGTCGCGGAGAGCCATACGGAGACTTCAATGGCCGAGGCCCACGCCAAACAGCACGACTACCACCTGGTGCCACTCAGCCCCTGGCCGTTCGTCGGCTCGATGTCGGCCTTCGTCATGGCCGTGGGCGCCGTCATGTGGATGAAGTCCATGGCGCTGGCCGGCCTGCAGCTCGGCTGGGTCGTCTTCTTCGCCGGCCTCATCGGCGTCCTCTACACCATGTTCGGCTGGTGGTCGGACGTGATCCGCGAGGGCCAGGAAGGCCACCACACCCGCGTCGTGTCGCTGCACCTGCGCTACGGCATGATCATGTTCATCGCCTCCGAGGTGATGTTCTTCGTGGCGTGGTTCTGGGCCTATTTCGACGCCGCCTTCTTCCCCGGCGAGGCGATCCAGTACCAGCGCACGGAGCTCACCGGCGGTCACTGGCCGCCGAAGGGCATCGAGACCTTCAACCCGCTGCAGATCCCGCTCCTCGGCACCATGGTGCTGCTGCTCTCGGGCACCACCGTCACCGCCGCCCACCACCACATCGTGACGGGGGACCGCGAGCAGGCGAAGATGTACCTCTGGTTCACCGTCGTCCTCGGCTTCCTCTTCACCTGCCTGCAGATCTACGAGTACACGCACGCCCACTTCGGCTTCTCGGGCAACATCTACGGCGCGACCTTCTTCATGGCGACCGGCTTCCACGGCTTCCACGTCGTCGTCGGCACCATCTTCCTGCTGGTCTGCGTGCTGCGCCTCTACAAGGAGACGCACCTGACGCCGGAGAAGCACTTCGGCTTCGAGGCCGCCGCCTGGTACTGGCACTTCGTCGACGTGGTCTGGCTGTTCCTCTTCGCCGCGATCTACGTCTGGGGCTACGACTGGTCGGGCCGCGCGATGGCCGGTGTGGTCGGCCACTGAGGGCTTCCCGCCTTCGAAGGTTGAAAGGGCGGCCTCGGCCGCCCTTTTCTTTTCGCGGCTCCGCCGCGGTCACGGGCTTGTCATGTGGCCCCCGGGAATGATCCATGGCTCAATGCGCCGGGTTCCGCGGCGATGATGGTGGTGCGATGCCGATGACACGACGCATGTTCACGAGCGGCCTCGGCGCCCTGGCGGCGCCGGCGCTGCTGCCCTCCACCGCCTTCGCGGTTCCGGTCGAGCGCGCCTATCGTCACGTCCTCGCCAACGGGCTCGAGGTGGTCGCCATTCCAGACCACCGCGTGCCGGTCGTCACCCACATGCTCTGGTACAGGGTCGGCTCGGCGGACGAGGAGCCGGGCCGCTCCGGCCTCGCCCACTTTCTCGAGCACCTCCTGTTCAAGGGCACGGCGCGCAACCCGGCGCCGGTCTTCTCCCGCGCCATCTCCGCCGCCGGCGGGCAGGAGAACGCCTTCACCTCCTACGACTACACCGGCTATTTCCAGCGCATCGCCCGCGAGCAGCTGCCGGTGATGATGGATTTCGAGGCCGACCGTATGACCGGCCTCGTCCTCACCGACGAGGTCGTGCTGCCCGAACGCGACGTGGTGCTGGAGGAGCGCCGCCAGCGCATCGACAATGACCCGGGCGCCCGCCTCGGCGAGCGCATGCAGGCCCGGCTCTGGGGCGAGTCCCACCCCTACGGCATTCCGATCATCGGCTTCGAACAGGAGATCGCCAAGCTCGACCTTGACGACGCCATGGCCTTCTACCGCCGCCACTACGCGCCGAACAACGCCATCCTGGTCGTTGCCGGCGACGTCGCGCCCGACGCGGTGTTCCGCATGGCCGCCGAGACCTACGGCCGCCTCGATTCGAACCCGGCCATCGTCGCCCGCAGCAGGCCGCCTGCCGCGGGCCGCGAGACCCGCGAGCGCGTCCGCCTCGCCGACCAGCGCGTCCGCCAGCCGAGCCTCACCCACACGATCGTCGTGCCCTCCTACCGCACGGCGCGCCCCGGAGAGGCGGAGGCGCTCGAGGTTCTCTCACAGGTGGTGGGCGCGTCGCCGAGCGGCCGCATCTACAAGACGCTGGTGGCCGACCGGGGCCTCGCGGTCAGCGCCGGCTGCTTCTACGCGAGCTCCGCCCTCGGCGACGGCCGCTTCGGCATCCATGCGGCGCCCCGCCCAGGCGTCACCATCGAGGCGCTCGAGGCGGCGATGTTCGAGGTCGCGGCGCGCGTCGCCGGCGACGGCGTGGGCCAGGACGAGGTCGCCCGCGCCAAGACACGCCTCATCGCCGAGTCGGTCTATTCGCAGGACAGCCAGGCCTCCATGGCCCGCATGTATGGAGGAGCCCTCACCTGCGGCGCCTCCATGGATGACCTGCAGCAATGGGTCGAGCGCATCCGCGCCGTCACCCGCGACCAGATCAACGCCATGGCGCCGCGTGCCTTCGACTTCTCGCGCGCCGTCACCGGCGAACTCGTTCGTGCGGAGCGCAGCTGATGCGCCGCGCCCTCCTTTTCATCGCCGCCGGATTCCTGACGATGGCCCATGCCCTGACCCCGACCGCCCCGGCCCTCGCCGAGGCTCCCGCAAGCCAGGCGGGACGGGTCCAGCGCGTCGTCTCGCCGGGCGGCATCGAGGCCTGGCTGGTGCGCCAGACCCACCTGCCGGTTCTCGCCCTGTCCTTCGCCTTCAAGGGCGGCACGGCCCAGGACGCCCAGGGGCGCGAGGGCACCGCCAATCTTCTCGCCGCGCTCCTCGACGAGGGCGCCGGGGATCTCGATTCGGAAGCCTTCAACGGCCGCCTGCAGGATCGCGCCATCGAGGTGAGCTTCGCCGCGAGCCGCGACCTGTTCTCAGGCTCGCTCCGCACCCTCACCGAACACCGCGCCGAGGCGGTGGACCTTCTCCACCTCGCCCTGACCCGCCCGCGCCTCGACGCCGCGCCGCTGGAGCGCATGCGCCAGTCGATCCTCGCCTCCGTCAGGCGAGCCTCCACCAATCCCAATTCGATCGCCAGCGACACCTTCTGGGCCACTGCCTTTCCCGGCCACCCCTACGGTCGGCGCGGGGCGGGGACGCTCGACAGCGTCGCCGCCATCACCCGCGACGACCTCAAGGCGCTCCACGGCCGCATCTTTGCCCGCGACAGTCTGAAGGTCGCCGTGGTCGGCGACATCACCGCGGCCGAACTCGGCCCCCTGCTCGACCGCATCTTCGGCGACCTTCCTGCGAAGGGCGACCTCGCACCCGTTCCCGATGCTGTCATCGCCGGCACCGGCGAGCGGCGCGTCGTCCCGCTGGACGTTCCGCAGGCCATCATCTCCTTCGGCCTGCCGGGCCTGAAGCGCGAGGACCCGGACTTCATCCCCGCCTTCGTGCTCAACCACGTTCTCGGCGGCGGTGGCTTCTCCTCCCGCCTCTACCAGGAGGTCCGCGAGAAGCGCGGTCTCGCCTATTCGGTCTCCTCGGGCCTCGCCGCCCTGGACGCCACCGGCCTCGTCACCGGCGGCACCTCGACGCGCAACGACCGCGCCGCCGAGAGCCTTGCGGTCATCACCGGCGAACTGCAGCGCATCGGCGCGGAGGGTCCGACCGCCCTCGAGCTCGAGCAGGCCAAGCGCTATCTCATCGGCTCCTGGGCCCTGCGCTTCGAGACCTCGACCCAGATCGCCTCCAACCTGATCCGCATCCAGCTCGACGGTCTCCAGCCCGACTATCTCGACCAGCGCAACGCGCTGATCGAGGCGGTGACGCTCGACGACGCCCGCCGCGTGGCGCAGCGCCTGTTCGCGGACCCGAAGATGCTGGTCGTGGTCGTCGGCAAGCCCGAGGGGATGTGACGGCGCTCAGCGCCGCCTGAGCCGCTGATAGGCATAGGCGCCGAACACCCCGACGAGCGTCAGGGCGAGGCCGAACCACGTCAGCGCATATTCGAAGTGCCGGTTGGCGAAGACGAGCCGCGTCTCGCCGCCGACCGGCAGGCCGCCGGGAACGGGCGTCGCGTCGGCATCGACCGAGAAGGGGGCCGTGGCTGCCGGGTCGAGGCCGAGGCTGCGGCCGATGGCCGTGACGTCGCGGGTGTAGAAGGTCCGCCGCGCCGGATCGTCTGGCGCCGCGAACAGACCGCGCTCCTCGGGATAGCGGACGAGCCCGGTGACGCTCACCTCGCCCGTCACCTGGCCCGCGGAACGGGTCGCGGGGTCGCGCCGTTCGGTCGGCACGAAGCCGCGGTTGACCAGCACCGTGTCCCCCGCCGCCGTCACCAGTGGCGTCAGCACGAAATAGCCCTGCCCCTGGGGGCGCGACCGGTCGGCCTGCCGGCTGTCGCCGGCGACGTGGTAGAGATAGGCCTCGGCGTCGTGGCGGAAGCGCCCGGTCACCGTCACCTTGCGATAGTCATCCCGTGCGGGAGTCATGCGCGGCCAGCCCTCGCGGCCGGGAAGCGGGATCGCGGGCGCCCGCGTGCGCTGTTCCACCTGCGCGACGAGCCCGTTCTTCCAGGCGAGGCGCGACATCTGCCAGGACCCCAGCCCGACGAGGATGCCGAGCGCCAGCAGCGCGGCGATGGCCGGCACGACGAGCGAGCGCGGCCGCGCCAGCGGAGGCGGCGAGGCGATGGGAGCGGGGTGGCCGGGCGTCGGGGTCATGCCCCGCAGATAGGCCCTGGGTCACTCGCTGTCGAGGCGGCCTTCGCGCGCACCGTGGCGATATTGCAGGGCCACCATGAGCCCCTTCATCGGCCGCAGGAGCCCCAGGCACACGGCGAGCACCAGCGGGCCGAAGATGACGGCGTGAACCCAGAATGGCGGCTCGTAGCGGACCTCCACCACCAGCGCCATGGCGCAGATGAGGAATCCGGCAAAGAGGATGACGAAGACGGCGGGGCCGTCGCCGGAATCGGCGAAGGCGAGGTCGAGCCCGCAGGCGCTGCAACGGGGCTTCACCGTCAGGAAGCCGTCGAACAGATGTCCCTCGCCACAGCGCGGGCAACGGCCGCGCAGGCCCGTCGAGACGGGGGACTGCTCCTGGTAATAGGTCATGGACGTCTCCGGGACGGCCGCACCCGCCGGGTGCCGCCACCGTCGAACCATTTTCTAACCCTGTCGGGAGGTGGATGCCACCCGGCCATGTTGCTTCGGCTTTTTCCCGATGCCCCAGACGCTGTGTTAACCGCTTCTTCAAGGCTGACAGGCATTTTCATACCGATCGCCGCGACGCGTGCGGTTCGAACAACTTTCCGGAACGGTGCGCCAAGAGTTGCGCCGGCGCTTGGAGCAGTGTGATGGCTGTTGACCTTTCGATGCCGATCCTCGTGGTCGACGATTACAACACGATGATCCGCATCATCCGTAACCTTCTGAAGCAGCTCGGCTTCGACGACATCGACGACGCGTCGGACGGCTCCGCCGCCCTCGCCAAGATGAAGGAGAAGAAGTACGGGCTGGTGATCTCCGACTGGAACATGGAGCCGATGACCGGCTACGAGCTCCTGAAGGAGGTCCGTTCCGACGGCTCGCTCTCGCGCACGCCCTTCATCATGGTCACGGCGGAATCGAAGACCGAGAACGTCATCGCCGCCAAGAAGGCCGGCGTGAACAACTACATCGTGAAGCCCTTCAACGCCCAGACGCTGAAGGCCAAGATCGACGCGGTCTTCGCCGACTGATCGGCCTGAACTCCGACCTCCCGGATGCGGCCGGCCCGAGGGCCGGCCTGCGGGAGGCATTGATACCGACCGGACTCACGCCGCCGCTGAGCTCCCCGAGGAACAGGCGACCATGAAAAAAGTGTCCACCGAGCATCTCGACCGCATCGTCCAGTTCATCCGGACGAAGGGCAACGGCGACGTTTCGCTCGGCGACGTGGTCGCCCTGGCCGAGGTGACCGTCGAGTCGCTGTCCAGCTTCTTCCGCTCCATCGACATGGCGGTCTATCGCGAGCTGTCGGACATCGCCTCGTTCATCACCAACATGAAGGTCGAGGTCGGCCGCCTGCAGCCGAACGATCTCAAGCACAGCCGCATTCCGGCCGCCGGCATGGAGCTCGACGCCATCGTCAAGGCGACCGAGAAAGCGACCGACACCATCATGGGCGCCGCCGAGGAACTGATGGCGGCCGACGCCTCCGACCCCGTCGCCTACAAGGCCATGGTCGACGAGCGCATGATGCTCATCTTCGAGGCCTGCTCCTTCCAGGACATCACCGGCCAGCGTGTCGCCAAGGTCATCGACACGCTCAAGCACATCGAGGCCCGCGTCACCCGCTTCGCCGATGCGATCAGCGCCGCCGATGCCGACGGCTACCTGTCGGAAGACGAGCGCCGCCGCGAGGAGCGCAAGCTGAAGAACATCCTGCACGGGCCGCAGCTCGACGGCGAGGGTGTCGACCAGAACGACGTCGACGCGCTCTTCGCCAAGCCCGCCAAGAAGGGCGCCAAGAGCGAGGCCTGAGGCCCGCTCACCGGCCCGGCCTCTACCAGACGAGCTTGCGCATGACGTGACGGGGCCGCTGCCCCGTCTCCGCGATCAGCGCCGCGAGCCCCTCGGCCTTGACCCCACCCTCATCCAGCAACACCTCGGCGTGGATGCCTTCCGCGAGGAACAGGCAGTCGTAGCCCATGCGGACCGCACCGGCGACGTCGGTGCGCATCGCGTCGCCGATGGCCAGGACCCGGCTGCGGTCGGGGCGATGTCCCAGGATGCGCTCCGCATAGCCCCAGCAGGCCTCGTAGGCGGGCTCGTAGGGCTTGCCGGCATAGAGCACCTCGCCGCCCATGGACTGGTAGCGGTCGCCGATCGCGCCGGCGCAGAAGATGAGGTCGTGGCCGACCTCGACCACCTTGTCCGGATTGCCGCACAGGAAGAACAGGTCGCGCGCCTTCATGCGCTGCAGACGCTCCTGATAGTCGTCCGGCGTCTCGGTGCGGTCGTCGACGAGGCCGGTGCAGACGACGTAGTCCGCTTCCTCGATGCCGACGAGACGGGTGTCGATGCCCTCGAAGACCACGAGGTCACGCTGCGGGCCGACATGGTGCACCGGCGCCCCCGGCCGGGTGCGCATGTAGTCGCGTGACACGTCGCCCGAGGTGACGATGGCGTCATAGGCGGCGCGCGGAACGCCGAGCCGGTCGAGCTGGCCGACCACCACGGGGGCCTGGCGCGGCGCGTTGGTGATGAGGATCACCGGCACCCCGCGCCGCCGCATCGCCACCAGCGCCTCGCAGGCGGCAGGGTGGGCCTTCATCCCGTTGTGCAGCACGCCCCAGACGTCCGAGAAGACGAGGTCGTAGCCCTCCGCGATGGCGGATAGACCGTCGATGACGGCGGTTGGCGACGGGGATGGGGCGGCGAGAACGTCGGTCATGCCAGCGGGGTTAAGGGGCGGCGGCCCGGGGGTCAAGCACGCCGCCTCAGGAGCGCGACCGTCTCATGCGAGCGTCGTCGCCCTGAGGAACGGCAGGAGGGCCGCGAGGCAGCCCCCCGGGTTTTCCTCCGGGATGAAGTGACCGGAATCGACCGCCGCGCCCGTGGCCTTCGGCGCGAAGACCTTCCAGGCCTCCAGCGGGCTCGCCCCGGCTGACGGGATGCCGGCATCGCCCCACACGACATGGACGGGCTCGGCGATCGTCCGCCCCTCCGTCCGGTCGGTCACGTCGGCGACGAGGTCGACGGTGGCACCGGCCCGATAGTCCTCGCAGCAGGCATGGATGCGCGAGGGATCGTTGAAGAAGTCGCGGTAGTGCTGCAGCGCCCGGTTGTCATAGGCGTCGAGCGTGCCCGTCTTCGTCCAGAGCGACAGCTTCTCCTCGAGATAGGCGGTGGGATTGCGGCCGATCTCCGCCTCCGGCACGCCGTCCGGCCCGGACAGGAAGATCCAGTGCTCGGTCTTCGGCGAAGGGGCGGCGCGGATGCGCTCCCACATGACCACCGTCGGCACGATGTCGAGGAGAGCGAGGCGCTCCAGCCGTCCGGGATGGTCCAGCGCCAGGCGGTAGGTGACGCGGGCGCCGCGATCATGGCCGCAGGCCATGAAACGGGCATGGCCGAGGGCGGACATCACCTCGATCATCACCTTCGCCATGTCGGACTTGGCATAGGGGAAATGGTCGGTCCCGCCGCGCGGCGCCGTCGACCAGCCGTAGCCCGGCAGGTCCGGCAGGACGAGGGTGAAGTGCTTCGCCAGTTCCGGGGCGATCCGATGCCACTCCACATGGGTCTGCGGAAAGCCGTGGACCAGCAGCAGAGGCGGCCCCGAACCGCCGGACCGCGCGAAGATCTGGCCGATCGAGGTGTCGATCCAGTGCGATTCGAAGCCGGGGAAGAGATCGTAGGTGGCCATGGCGTTCTTTCTCCTGGACGAGCCGACGAGCGTCAGGCGACCGCTCCCGCACTCACAACGCCCCGGGCGAGTAACTGGCGGATCGCGGTGACGAAAATGTCGAGAGCATCCGGCGTCAGGGTGATCGGGTTCTCGGCGGTCGCGACCGGCACGTCGATCTCGATCGAACCCGCCCGGCGCGAGAGATTCACGTCGATGGTGGCGCCGCTGAGCTGGAGATCGTCGATAGCGAAGGCCTGGCCGGTCCAGAGAGAGCGGAAGGGCATCTTGTCGGCGGGAATGGCCTCGCCGGAATCCTGGATATGGCGCAGCAGCCCGTCGATCCCGTCTGCCAGCGCCTCAACGCGCGCGCGGGCCACCCGCTTGCCGCGGCCATCGACGAAAAACACACCCGTTTCGTCCTGACGGAGCTGAAAGTCGAAGTCGGGACTGATGCGCGGATCGATGTCCCGGATGCTGGCGATCACGCGGCCGCCGGCCCCACCCGGCCGGACCGCGTCCCAGATCAGCCCCATCGTCTTCTTGATCCGCTGCACGCGTGTCCCCGGGCCGGTTGTGGGTCGCCCGGCTTCACGCTAACGGGGCCGCGCTCCCGGCTCAATCCCGCCCGGGCGTGGCGCGTTCCCGCGCCACTGCCTGCCAGCCGATGTCCCGGCGGCAGAATCCGCCCGGCCAGTCGATGAGGTCCACCGCCCGGTAGGCCTTCTCCTGGGCCTCCGACACGGTTCGCCCCGTGGCGGTGACGGCGAGAACGCGGCCGCCGTTCGCCACGACGCTTCCGTCCTTCAGCGCCGTGCCGGCATGGAAGACCTCGACGCCCGGCAGCTCCCGCGCCCGTTCGATGCCGCGGATGAGGCTGCCCTTCTCCGGCGTGCCGGGATAGCCCTTCTCCGCCATCACCACGGTGAGCGCCGCCTCGTCGTACCAGCGCGCGCTCATCGTCTTCAGCTGGCCGTCGGCGGCGGCGAGGAGCAGCGTCAGGAGGTCGTCCTTCAGCCGCATCATCAGCACCTCGCATTCGGGGTCGCCGAATCGGCAGTTGTATTCGATCAGCTTCGGTCCCGCGTCGGTGATCATCAGTCCGGCGAACAGCACCCCCTTGAACGCATGCCCCTTGGCCTTCATCGCCGCGAGCGTCGGGCGGATGATCTCGGCCATGGTGCGCTCGACCAGGGCCGGCGTCATGACCGGGGCCGGCGAATAGGCACCCATGCCGCCGGTATTGGGGCCGGTGTCGCCGTCGCCCACCCGTTTGTGGTCCTGCGCGGTGGCGAGGGCCAGCGCGTTGTCTCCGTCGCAGAGGGCGAAGAAGGAGGCCTCCTCGCCGGTCATGAACTCCTCGACCACGACCGAGGCGCCGGCGGCACCCATGCCGCCCTCGAACATCATGTCGACGGCTCCGAGCGCCTCGTCCAGCGTCATGGCGACAACGACGCCCTTGCCGGCGGCGAGACCATCCGCCTTGATCACGATCGGCGCGCCCATGCGGCGCACATAGTCCCTTGCCGGCGCGGCTTCCGTGAATCGCTCGTAGGCGGCGGTCGGAATGGCAAACTCCCGGCAGAGGTCCTTGGTGAAGCCCTTGGAGCCCTCGAGCTGGGCGGCGGCCTTCGACGGGCCGAAGACCTTGATGCCGGCCGCCGCGAGGTCGTCGGCGATGCCCGCCACCAGCGGCGCCTCCGGGCCGACCACCACGAAGGTGATGGCATGGATCCGGCAATAGGCGATGACGGCGGCGTGGTCGGTGACGTCGATCGTCGCGAGTGTCGCGACCTCGGCGATGCCGGGATTGCCGGGCGCGCAGTGGAGGTTGGTGAGCAGCGGGCTCGCCGACAGGGCCCAGGCGAGGGCATGTTCGCGGCCGCCGCCGCCGATCAGAAGCACGTTCATGGCCGTCTCCGCCGGGGGAACGGCGCCCTGCGTCCGTCTGATGCAGTCCGCCCCTTCAACCCTCGTCCCGCAGCGTCTAGACAAGAGCGCCCCGTCCGGCAACGGATTCGCTGCGCATGACCGATGTCGCCCCGTCCAACACGCCCGAGATTTCCGTCTCGGACCTCTCCGCCGCCATCAAGCGGACGGTGGAGGACGCCTTCGGCTATGTGCGGCTGCGCGGCGAGGTCTCCGGTTTCAAGGGGCCGAGCGCCTCGGGCCATTGCTACTTCCGCCTGAAGGACGAGGGCGCCGCCATCGAGGCGGTGATCTGGAAGGGGACCTACGGGCGGCTGAAGTTCAAGCCGCAGGAGGGGCTGGAGGTCATCGCCACCGGCCGCGTCACCACCTTCCCGGGCTCGTCCAAGTACCAGGTGGTCATCGAAAGCCTGGAGCCCGCCGGTGTTGGTGCGCTCATGGCGCTCCTGGAGGAGCGCCGCAAGAAGCTCGCCGCCGAAGGCCTGTTCGATGCGGCGCGCAAGCGGCCCTTGCCCTACCTGCCGGAGGTCATCGGCGTCGTCACCTCGCCGACCGGCGCCGTCATCCGCGACATCCTCCATCGCCTCGAGGACCGTTTCCCGCGTACCGTCCTCGTCTGGCCGGTGCGCGTGCAGGGCGAGGGGAGCGCCGCGGAAGTCGCGGCTGCCATCCGCGGCTTCAACGCCATCGGCCCCGACGACGACCTGCCGCGTCCCGACGTCATCATCGTCGCACGCGGCGGCGGCTCGCTCGAGGACCTCTGGGGCTTCAATGAGGAGATCGTCGTCCGCGCCGCGGCCGAGAGCGCCATCCCGCTCATCTCGGCGGTCGGCCACGAGACCGATACCACGCTTATCGACTTCGCCGCCGACCGCCGTGCCCCCACCCCCACCGCCGCAGCCGAGATGGCGGTGCCGGTGCGCGCCGACCTCGTCGCCGAGACCCTCGGCCTCGGCCGCCGCCTCGGCCTCGCGATCGCCCGCGGCATGGAGGGACGGCGCACCGAACTCCGGGCAGCCGCCCGCGCACTGCCCGATGCCGAGCGGCTTCTGGCCACCGCCCGCCAGCGCCTCGACACTGCCGGCGAGCGACTGCCCAATGCGCTCGCCGCCAATGCGAGCGCGCACCGCACGCGGC
>NZ_JBQVQL010000050.1:0-34414 GCF_052440005.1 Phreatobacter sp. | reverse complement strand
GGGCGGGACCGCCGCGTCGCCCTCGCGCGGCTGCGGGCGCGACACGATTTCCATCAGCAATCCCCCCACTCCCATGCCCGTCACGTCCTGCTTGGTGACGGGAAGGCCGGCCAGCAGCCGCATCAGCACCCAGTCGAAGCCGTTCTCCTTGGGCGAGCGGGCACATCCCGGCGCGCCGATCACCGGAACCGTGCCGCGCGCGCCGATCATCAGGAGGTTGCCGGGGTCGACGGGCATGCCGAGATGGTCGACGCGCCCGCCCGCCGCCTCCAGCGCCGCGGGAATGACGTCGCGCCGGTCGGCGATGGCGGAGGCGCCGAAGACGAGCACCAGGTCCGCCTCCTCCGCCGAGACCGCGATGGCATCCGCCAGCGCTGCGGCTTCATGCGGGACGCGCCGCTCGCCGACGATGGCCGCCCCCGCCGGCGCGAGGCGGTCAGCGGTCACGCGCAGCGTCTTCTCCACCACCTTGTCGGCGAGCCCCGGCAGCAGCGTCGAGACAATGGCGACGCGCCGCCGCACGAAGGGCGCGACGCGCACCAGCGGGCCGGCTGCCAGCGCCTCTTCGACCCGGTCGCCAGCGACCGCATAGGGAATGATCTTGACGGTCGCCACCATCTCGCCCGCCTCCACGGCGGCGAAGGCCGGCAGGGTCGCCAGCGTGATGGCCTCGTCGATGCGGTTGATGCGGTCGATGCCCGCCCGGTCCACCACCAGCACGCCGGCCTCGGCCGCGAAGAGGTTGGCGCGGCCGGTGAAGGGCGGATCGATGCGCAGGCCCTCCCCCGCAACGGCGGCGGCGATGCGGCCCGCCGCCTCGTCCTCGCCGATGTCGCCCGGCTCCGCCATCGCCACCGTGACGGTCGCGAGGCCGGCGGCTTTCAGCGCAGCGATCTCTTCGAGGCCGATCACCGAGCCCTTCTTCAGGAGAAGGCCCGGCCGGCGTACGGCATGGGCGACGACGCCGCCGAGAGCCTCGTCCACCGCCACGGGACCGAAGCGCATCAGCCGCCTCCCTCGCCGCCGGTCCGGGACCCGCTCACGCGATGCCCTGACGCCAGGCCTGCGTCACCTCGGCGAGGATCGAGACGGCGATCTCCGCCGGCGTGATGGCGCCGATGGCGAGGCCCACGGGTGCCTTGATGCGGGCGAGCGCCTCCGGGGCGACCCCGGCCGCCGTGAGACGCTCGACACGCCGGGCGTGGGTTTTCCGCGAGCCGAGGGCCCCGATATAGAAGCAGCCCTTGCCGAAGGCGTGCAGCAGCGCGGGGTCGTCGATCTTCGGGTCGTGGGTCAGCGCGATGAAGGCGGTGTAGCGGTCGACCTTGAGGCCGGGCAGCGCCTCGTCCGGCCATTGCGCCAGCAGCCGCACGCCGGGAAAGCGCTCGGGCGTCGCGAAGGCGGTGCGTGGATCGACGATGACCGGGTCGTAGCCGAGCATGCGCGCCATGGGCACCAGCGCCTGGCTGATGTGGACGGCGCCGATGACGACCATCTGTGCCGGCGGCACCTGCACCGTGAGGAAGGCGCGCGTGCCCTCGACGACGCCGCTGCGACCCGTGCGCAGAGCCGCCCGGATCGCCTCTTCCAGGGGATCGCCGGCCATGGTCTCGGCGGTCACGAGGCGCGCCTCGCCGCCGTCGAGATCGGTGACGAGGACGGCGGCGTGCCGGCCGGCCCGCGCCGCATTCAGGGCCGAGAGCAGGTCGAGGCGCATCAGCCGACCTTCTCGACATAGACGGAGATGCGCCCGCCGCAGGACAGGCCTGCCCGCCAGGCGGTCTCGTCGGCGACGCCGAATTCGAGGAGCTTGGCCTTGCCGGAGCCGATCACGTCCAGCGCCTCGGTGACGACCTCACCCTCGACGCAGCCGCCCGAGACCGACCCGAGGAAGCTGCCGTCCTCGTCAATGACGAGATGCGAGCCGACCGGGCGCGGCGCCGAGCCCCAGGTCTCGACGACGGTCGCCACGGCGACGCCCTTGCCGGAATTCGCCCAGGCTTCGGCCTGCCCGAGGATGTCGTCGTCGGTCGAGAGCATGGCGAGATCTCCTCGGGACAGGTTCGCTGTGTCCCAAGACATCGGATGAACGGGCGCGCGGCGCAAGGGCGGGCTGCGGCTACGTCGTTCGGAGCCGGTGCGAGGGCATGGGCGAAGTACGCCCGCCCCTACAGCGCCTTCAACCACCGACGCGGGTCGTGCGCCCGGTCGGTCCGGCGCGCGTCGAGCGCCGCGACGAGCTCGGCCACCGCCGCCACGTTGTGGATGGTGCGGAACTCGTCGACATGGGGCAGCAGCGCCCGGATGCCCTGGGCGCGCGCCTCGAAGCCGTCGAAGCGCAGCAGCGGATTGAGCCAGACGAGGCGCCGGCAGGACCGGTGCAGCCGGTCGGCGGCGCGGGCGAGGTCGGCGGTGCCGTCGCGCTCCAGCCCGTCGGTCACCAGCAGCACCACCGCCCCGCCGGACAGCACCCGGCGCGACCAGACCTTGTTGAAGGCGGCGAGCGAGGGCGCGATGCGCGTGCCGCCCGACCAGTCCTCCACCGCCGCCGTGCAGGCGGCGAGCGCCTCGTCCGGGTCCCTCGCCTTCAGCATGCGGGTGATGTTGGTCAGCCGCGTGCCGAAGGTGAAGGCGTGGACGTTGCGGCGGTTCTCCATCAGCGCATGGACGAAATGCAGGATCACCCGCGTGTACTGGTTCATCGAGCCGGAAATGTCGCAGAGCACGACGAGCGGCGGGTGCTTGGTCTTCGGGCCGCGCCGCGCGAGATCGATGATGCCGCCCCCCTCCCCGATGGAGCGGCGGAGCGTGCGCCGGAGGTCGATCCGCCGCCCGCGCGGGTCTGGCGCGAGGCGCCGCGTCGGCACCGCGTCGTCGGGAAGCACCAGCGCCGCCACCGTCCGGTTTGCCGCGGCGATCTCGGCGGCCGTCATCTGCGCGAAGTCCTTCTTCTGCAGCACCTCGACGTCCGAGACGGTGAGGCTTGCATCCACCTCGATCTCCGGCTTCTCCACCGGCACGCTTTCCGCCTGCTTGAAGAAGGCCTCCTGCAGGCGCAGCGACACCGGATCGGGCTTGCCGGGCGTGGCGGGCGCCACCGGCATCAGGATGGAGAGCAGCTTCTCCATCAGGTGACGCTTCTTCCAGAAGATCTCGAAGGCGGTGCGGAAGAGCACCGACTGCTCGTGCTTCGTCACGAAGACCGCGTGCAGCGTCCAGTAGAAATCCTCGCGCGAGCCGATGCCCGCCGCCTCCACAGCCGCCACCGCGTCGAGGACCGTGCCGGGACCGACGGGCATGCCGGCCGTGCGCAGCGCGCGGGCAAAATGGGCGATGTTCTCGGTGAGCGCGTTCGCCATCAGGCGGGCCTCAGCAGAACGGCGAAGACCGGCGAAAGAGCGAGCGAGCCGGCATTGTAGACGCCATGGGCGAGCGCCGTACCGAGGAAGGCGGTGCGCCAGCCGCGGGCGGCATACCAGCCGGCATATTGCAGGGCGAAGACGAGGAAGATCGCCGCGGTCACCGGCGTTCTGACCAGCGTCAGTGGCAGGTGGGCGGCAACCGCCGCCGCCACCGCCACCGCGACGAAGAAGGCGACTGGCGCCCTCAGCAAGACCGCCACCAGCCAGTGCAGCACCGCGAGCGCCGCCGTCTCGATCAACGGCGCGACGACCACCGCCGCGACGACGATCATCGTCATGGACAGCGGCGAAGGCCCGGGAGCGGGCATGCGCACGCCGGCGAGCGACAGCACCGTCCACCAGGCGAGCGGCACGAGAAGCAGCGCGGCGCCGATGGCGGCGGCCTTCAGCCAGGCCATCCGGCCGGGATCGGTGACGAGGGCGAGAGCGGCCATGGCCTCAGCGTCCCGCTTTCACCTCGTCGAGGATCGCCTTGGCCTCGCCGCCCTGCATCTTCTGGATGTCGTCCTGGTACTTCAGCAGCACGCCGAGCGTGTCGGTGACGCCCTGCGGGTCGAGCCCGACCGCATCGAGCTCGGTGAGCGCCGTCGCCCAGTCGATGGTCTCGGCGACGCCCGGCACCTTGAACAGGTCGGTCTTCCTCAGGCGCTGCACGAAGGCGACGATCTCCTTCGTCAGCCGGTCCGGCGCGCCCGGCGCCTTAGCCTTGAGGATGGCGAGTTCGCGCGCCGCGTCGGGATAGTCGACCCAGTGGTAGAGGCAGCGCCGCTTCAGCGCATCGTGGATCTCGCGCGTGCGGTTGGAGGTGACGATGACGATGGGCGCAGCCGGAGCCTTGATCGTGCCGAGTTCGGGCACCGTCACCTGGAAATCGGACAGGACCTCCAGAAGGAAGGCCTCGAAGGCCTCGTCCGTGCGGTCGAGCTCGTCGATGAGCAGCACCGGCGGCCCCCGCAGGTCCGGCTCCAGCGCCTTGAGAAGCGGCCGCTTGACGAGGAAGCGCTCGGAGAAGATGCCCGAGGCCAGCGCCTCCCGGTCGACCGCCCCCTCCGCCTCGGCGAGGCGGATGGTGATCATCTGCGCGGCGTAGTTCCACTCATAGACGGCGGCGGCGACGTCGAGACCCTCGTAGCACTGCAGCCGGATGAGGTTGCGGCCGAGGGCCGCCGCGAGGACCTTGGCGATCTCGGTCTTGCCGACGCCCGCCTCCCCTTCCAGCAAAAGCGGCCGGCCCATCTTCAGCGCGAGGAACAGCACGGTCGCCAGCGACCGGTCGGCGACGTAGTCGCCGCTCTTCAGGAGGGCGAGTGTGGCATCGATGGAGGTGGGAAGCGGAATCGGCAGGGCAGTCGTCACTGAGGCACTCCGGCTGGACGCCGGAACCATAGCGCAGCCGGCATCAAGTCGAGAACCTCAATCCGCGGCGGCGCGGCGTGCGGTCGGCAGGCCAGGATCGAGGGCGAGGCGCGTCGCCTGCGCGATGCCTGTGCCGTAGCCGGTCGAGAGCGTGATCTTGGCCGGCAGCAGGGTGCGGGTGCCGCGCACCGGCACGAGCACGACCTCGGCCGAGCGCTGCCGTGCGCTCTGGATGTCGTTACGGTCCGGCCGGTAGCCGGCGATCGGCTCGAAGCGCACGCGGCAGACCGCCGCCTCGCCCTTGTAGCCGCCGATCTCCACCTGCCGGGTCTCGACGAAGGAATAGATGAGGTCGAAGCGCTCGCGACCGCCATAGATCGGCGTGCGGCGCTCGCAGGCCGCCGCGCCCGTCACCGGGCCGGAGCCGCCGGCGACGAAGATGCCGGCGGACAGCGGGTCGATAACGCCGCGCAGGTGTTCGGGCAGCACGGGCGTCGCCCGCGGATGGGGCGGCTTGTCCGGATCGCGCTCGACGCCGGTGACGTTGCCGCCGGCCATGGCGATGCGGGTCGTCTCCACCTTCCCGCCGGAGCGGATCGCCACCGTGAAGCTCGACGGGACGGGCGTCGTGCCGCGGATCTGACCCGTGGCGGTCGCCGTGCCCGAGCCCCCCGAGAAGATGGCGGCGACACCCGTGACGCGGACCTCCAGCGTCGTGCTGTAGTTCCGTCCGTCGCTGGTCGAGACCATCGTGCTGCGGCCGATGGAGAGACCGAGGAAGGTGACGCTGTAGTCCGCCGACACCTGCCCGTTGCCAGGGCTCTGGGCGGCCGCTGGCCACGCGGCGAGGGCGAGAGTGGCGGCCAGGACGGGGGAGGACGATCTCATGCGCTCACCTCGGAGGGCCGGAACGGGGGACCCGGCAACCTCCAGTTTTCGCGGCCGTGTGGGGCGTTTTTGCGGCGTCGCGGAGTGCCATCCCGGGCGGCGCCGCGCGGGATTCGGCAATGCAACCATTTTTCACGGATTCGATTCGAATTTTCGTTAAGTCCGCCCGTGTTAGCCACGTGTCCGTTCCATCCAGCCACGGGTTTCCCGATGCGCCACAGCACGATCCTGACCACTCTGCTGCTCGCTCTCGTCGGCGCCGCCGTGTCGCTGTTCATGTTCTTTCCGGGCGAGGCCGCCCTCGTGACCGGCAGCGTCCGCCGCATGATCGACCCGAAGCGCCCCGATCTGGTGCGGCTCGAATACATCACCGCCAATCCCGAACTGTCGCGCGGCTGGCGCACCCTGCGCGTCGTCGAGAAGCCGGAACAGTGCCTGCCGCTGCTCGACCAGAATCACACCCGCGACCCGGGGATCGCCGGCCCCCTCGGCGCCCTGCGCTGCGTCTCCTACCGCAAGGACGGCGAGATGATCGAGGTGCTGCAGACGCGCCGGATCGCCGCCCCCGCCGGCTGAGCCGCGACCTCACGGCCAGACATGCAAAAGGGCCGGCGCTCGTGCGACCGGCCCTTCGCTTTTCTCTTGGAGCTTCCCGCAGGCTGTCAGGCCAGGGCCGCCGCCACCGCGCGCTTGGCAATGACGCCGACGAGATGCGCGCGATACTCCGCCGAGGCGTGGATGTCGCCGTTGAGGTCGTCGGCGGGCGTCGACACGCCCTCCAGCGACTTCGGATTGAAGCGCTTGCCCAGCGCCTCCTCCATGGCCGTGTGGCGGAACACGCCGTTGGAGCCGGCTCCCGTGACCGCCACCCGGACGCCGCTGCCCTTCTTGGCGACGAAGACGCCGACGATGGCGTAGCGCGAGGCCGGATTGGGGAACTTCACATAGGCGGCCTTGCCCGGCACCGGGAAGGCGATCTTGGTGATGATCTCGTCCTCGTCCAGGGCGGTCGAGAACATGCCGGCGAAGAACTCCTCCGCGGGGATCTTGCGCTTGCTCGTGTGGACGATGGCCCCCAGCGCCATCAGCGCCGCCGGATAGTCAGCCGCCGGGTCGTTGTTGGCGACCGATCCGCCGATGGTGCCACGATGGCGCACCTGGGGATCGCCGATATGGGCGGCGAGCCGGGCGAGCGCCGGGATCGCCTGCTGGACGACGGGAGAGTTCGCCACCTCCGCATGGGTCGTCATGGCGCCGATGACGATGGAGCGCCCCTTCTGCTCGATGCCGGAGAGGCCGGCACCGGAAAGGTCGATCAGCGTCTTCGGGCTGGCGAGCCGCTGCTTCATGGTCGGGATCAGCGTGTGCCCGCCGGCGAGCAGCTTCGGGTCCTCTGCCTTGCCGAGGAGCGAGACGGCGCCGCGGACGGTTGCGGCCTTCTGGTACTTGAAAGGATACATGATGACCTCTTTCGAACCTTACTCGGCCGCGATGGCGGCGCGGGACTGTTTCTGGATGACCGTCCACAGGGCCTGGGGCGTCGCCGGCATCGGCACCTCCTCCGTGCCCAGCGCATCGGTCAGCGCGTTGATGACGGCGGCGGGCGCCGCAATCGCTCCCGCCTCACCGCAGCCCTTGATGCCGAGCGGATTGGACGGGCACGGCGTCACCGTCATGCCGACGTCGAAGGACGGCAGGTCGTGGGCCCGCGGCATGGCGTAGTCCATGAAGGAGGCCGTCACGAGCTGGCCTTCCTTGTTGTAGATCGTGCCCTCCAGCAGCGCCTGGCCGACGCCCTGGGCGATGCCGCCATGGACCTGTCCCTCGACGATCATCGGGTTGATGACGTTGCCGAAGTCGTCGACCGCGGTCCATTTGGCGATGGTCGCGACGCCGGTCTCCTGGTCCACCTCGATCTCGCAGATGTGGCAGCCCGCGGGGAAGGTGAAGTTGGTGGGGTCGTAGAACGATCCCTCCTTCAGCCCGGGCTCCAGCTCCTGCGGATTGAACTTGTGGGCGATGTAGGCATTGAGCGCCACCGTGCCGAAATCCACCGACTTGTCGGTGCCCTTCACGGTGAACTTGCCGTCCTTGAAGTCGATGTCGGCCTCCGCCGCCTCCAGCACGTGGGAGGCGACCTTCTTCGCCTTGGCCTCGATCTTGTCGAGCGCCTTGGAGATGGCCGACATGCCGACCGCGCCGGAGCGCGAACCGTAGGTGCCCATGCCGAACTGCACCTTGTCGGTGTCGCCGTGGACGATGGAGACGTTGTCGATGGAGATGCCGAGGCGCGAGGAGACGAGCTGGGCGAAGGTCGTCTCGTGGCCCTGGCCGTGGCTGTGCGAGCCGGTGAGGACCTCGACGGTCCCGACCGGGTTGACCCGCACCTCCGCCGATTCCCACAGGCCGACGCCGGCGCCGAGGGACCCGACCGCCTGGGACGGGGCGATGCCGCAGGCCTCGATATAGGTCGAGTAGCCGAGGCCGCGCAGCTTGCCGCGCTTGGCCGCCTCGCGGCGGCGCTTGCCGAAGCCCTTCACGTCGGCCATCTCCATGGCCTTCACCAGCGAGGCTTTGTAGTCGCCGCAGTCGTACATCATGATGACCGGCGTCTGGTGCGGGAACTTCGTGACGAAGTTGCGCCGGCGGAACGCCGCCGGATCCATGCCGATCTCGCGCGCCGCCGCTTCCACCAGCCGCTCGACGACGAAGGTCGCCTCCGGCCGGCCCGCGCCGCGATAGGCGTCGACCGGGGCTGTATTGGTGTAGACCGCGTCCACCTCGGCATAGATGTTCGGGATGGCGTACTGACCCGACAGCAGCGTGGCGTAGAGATAGGTCGGCACCGACGAGGCGAAGGTCGACAGATACGCGCCCATGTTGGCGATGGTCTTGACCCTGAGGCCGGTGATCCGGCCCTCCGCGTCGGTGGCGAGCTGCGCCCGCGTGACGTGGTCGCGGCCATGCGCCACGCAGAGGAACTCCTCCGTACGGTCGGCGGTCCACTTCACCGGACGTCCGCACTTGCGCGCCGCCCAGACGCAGACCGTCTCCTCGGCATAGATGAAGATCTTCGAGCCGAAGCCGCCGCCGACGTCCGGCGCGATGACCCGGAGCTTGTGCTCGGGCGCGATGCCGACGAAGGCGGAGAGCACGAGGCGCGCGACGTGCGGGTTCTGGCTCGTCGTGTAGAGCGTCAGGGCGTCGTTGCCGGAATCGTATTCGCCGACCGCGGCGCGCGGCTCCATGGCGTTGGGCACGAGGCGGTTGTTGACGATCTCGAGTGTGGTGACGTGCTTGGCCGCCTTGAAGGCCGCTTCCGTCGCCCCCTTGTCGCCGATGTGCCAGTCATACACCGTGTTGTTCGGCGCCTCGGAATGAACCTCCGGGCCGCCCTGCGCCTTCGACGTGTCGGCGTTGGCCGGCAGCACGCCGTAGTCGACGACGATGGCCTCGGCCGCATCCTTGGCCTGCGAGAGCGTGTCGGCGATCACCACGGCCACGTGGTCGCCCACATAGCGCACCTTGCCCTGGGCGAGGATCGGATGCGGGCCGGCGCGCATCGGCGTGCCGTCCTTGGAATGGATCATCCAGCCGCAGATGAGGCCGCCGACCTTGTCGGCCGCCACGTCCTCGCCGGTGTAGATCGCGACGACGCCGGGCATGGTCTTCGCCCGCGAGATGTCGATGCCCTTGAGCGTCGCGTGGGCGTGCGGCGAGCGCAGGAAATAGGCGTGCGCCTGGCCGGGGCGGTTGATGTCGTCGGTGTACTGGCCCTTGCCGGTGATGAAGCGGTGGTCTTCCTTGCGCCGGACGGCGGCACCGATCGCGGTGACTGTCATGGACGATCCTCCCTCAGGACGTCGGATGGACGGGAAAAAGGCTGCGGATGCGGCTTTTGGCGCCGCTTACTCCGCCGCCTGGCGCGCGGGGGCCGAACCGGTCATCGCCTGGGCGCCGGCCTCTACCGCCTTCACGAGGTTGTGGTAGCCCGTGCAGCGGCAGATGTTGCCCTCGAGCTCCTCGCGGATCGTCGCCTCGTCCACCGCACCCTTGCGGTTCACGATATCGACGGCGGACATGATCATGCCCGGGGTACAGAAGCCGCACTGCAGTCCGTGATGCTCGCGGAACGCCTCCTGCATCGGATGCAGCTTGCCGTCCTTGGCCAGGCCCTCGATCGTCACGACGTCGGCGCCCTGGCACTGCACCGCGAAGGTCGTGCAGGATTTCACTGCCTTGCCATCCACGTGGACGACACAGGCGCCGCACTGCGAGGTGTCGCAGCCAATATGCGTGCCCGTCAGGTGCAGGTTCTCGCGCAGCATCTGCACCAGCAGCGTGCGCGCATCGACGTCGGCCGTCACCGGTCGTCCGTTGACCGTCAGGGTCACCGTCGGCATGAGCGTTCCTCCTCACATTCGATCAAAACAGGCGCCTACGGGATTGTTTTTATCTTCGCCGCCGGCTCCCGCACCGCAAACGGCCTGTTTTCGGCGGGAATTGCAGTTTGGACCCGTTCTCAACGGAGCGTCAAGCTGGAACCTTACCAGGGTGCAGGCCCGCCCCGCTTCCCGTGCAGCCCCCTGCCCCGTTGCAATGTCACGAAGCTCCCCTAGTCTCTCGCGCCACCCCTGCCGCAGGAGAGCCTCCATGCCCCGCTTCACCACCTCCGACGGCCTGTCCCTGCGCTACGAGGACACCGGCGGCGACAAGCCGGCGCTCCTCCTGTCGAACTCACTCGGCACGCGGCTGGAGATGTGGCAGCCGCAGATGGCGGCCTTCTCCGATGCCTTCCGCGTCGTGCGCTACGACAAGCGCGGCCATGGCGAGAGCGAACTGCGCGTAGGCCCGACGAGCTTCGCCCGCCTGACCCTCGACGCCGTCGAGCTCCTCGACCATCTCGGCATTGCGAAGGCGGACTGGTGCGGCCTCTCCATGGGCGGCATGAGCGGCATGTGGGCCGGCACCCATCATGCCGGCCGCTTCAGCCGCCTCGTGCTCTGCAACACGGGCGCCGGCATGCCCGGCGCCGACATGTGGAACCAGCGCATCGCCACGGTGAAGCGCGAGGGCCTGAAGCCGCTCATCCCGACCATCGTCGACCGCTGGTTCACCAAGCGCTTCCAGCAGGCGGACCCCAAAGCCGTCGCCCGCATCGTCGCCATGCTCGAGACGACCCCGCCCGAGGGCTATGCCGCCTGCTCCGCCGCCATCCGCGACATGGACCAGCGCGAATCGATCCGCTCGATCCGCCTGCCGACGCTCGTCATCTCCGGCACCCACGACGGCTCGACCCCGCCGGAGAAGGGCCGCGAGATCGCCGCCGCCATCCCGCAAGCGCGTTATGTCGAGCTCGACGCCGCCCACCTGTCCAACATCGAGCAGGAACAGGCCTTCACAGACACGGTGATGGCATTCCTCAAGCCGTAGGTACTGAAGCGCCGCCCCCGCCGGATCGTCATGGCCGGGCTCGTCCCGGCCATCCACGACTTGACCCCCGCAGCCTCAAGGACATTCGTGGATGCCCGGGACAAGCCCGGGCATGACGATGCCCTCGGGGCCGAACACCCCCTGAAGGACCATCGCCATGGACGAAAAAGACCGCTTCGAAAAAGGCCTGGCGGTGCGCCGCGCCGTGCTGGGCGATGCCCATGTCGACCGCTCGCTTGCCGGCCGCGACGGCTTTTCCGGCGAGTTCCAGGATTTCATCACCCGTTACGCCTGGGGCGAGATCTGGACGCGCCCGGGGCTCGAGCGCAAGACGCGCAGCTTCCTCGTCCTCGCCATCTGCGCCTCGCTCGGCCGGTGGGAGGAGTTCCGCCTGCACTGCCGCGCCTCGTTCTCCAACGGCGTCACCACCGACGACATCAAGGAGGTCATCCTGCAGATCGCCGTCTATGCCGGTGTTCCTGCCGCCAACACGGCGATGAAGGAGGCGAAGGAGGTCTTCGCGGAGCTCGGCATCAAGACGTAGCGGCCTGCGCGCGCCGAAGGGTGGCTCGCTGCCCGCGTCGCGTCATGCCCGGCCCTGAGCCGGGCATCCACGAATTCCTCGCAGGGCGTGGTCAAGTCGTGGATGCCCGGGAAAAGCCCGGGCATGACGGACTGAGACCTTGTTGAACCGGGCAATTGTTCGACGGACCGCCAGGGGTCAGCGCCGCACACCTGACCCTCCCGCCCCCTCAGCGCGGGATCGGCCGGTACGCCCTGTCGAAATAGGCGAGCGCCGGCCCCGCGGGACCGATCCTCACCGCCTCGACCTGGCCGATGAGGATGTGGTGCGTCGCCATGGCGCGCATCTCCACCAGGCGGCAGTCGAAGGTGACCAGGGCGGTATCCAGCGTCGGCGCCCCCGTGGCGAGCGGCGACCAGCTGCCCTCGGAAAAGCGCTCCGCCCCCGCATGGCCGCGGCGGCCGGCGAAGGTCTCCGCCAGGCCCTCGGCACCGGCCGGCAGGGCGTTGACGGCGAAGACGCCGTTGCTGGCGATCAGGGCGCCGTTGACCGACTTGCGGTTGAGGCAGACGAGGAGGGTCGGCGGCTCGTCCGAGACGGAAGCGACGGCGATGGCCGTAAAGCCGCTGGTGCCGGCAGGACCTGCGGTGGTGATCACGTGGACATGGCCGGCGACGTGCGCCATGCCGTCACGATAGGCCTGCGGGGAGGCCGCGCGCACTCCCGGAATCATCGAGCGGCTGGCTCCGCCATCCATGCACAATCCTCTGTGTCCTGAGAGATATAGGCCTGACCCGGCCCCGGAGCCAACCTCCGGCGGTGAATTCTCGGTGATTAAGGTTGAGAGCCGGCGTGTGAATAAAGCCCACGCCGCCATTGTGACTTCTCCGGACGCTTGCTACCGATAGGCCGTCGGCTCCGCCGCATGGACCGCCCGCAGAGGTGGCCGGCGCCGCAGACCGTCACGGCGCTATCCCGCGCCGGAGGGGAACATGGGAAGGTGACGGCATGGAAGTCTTCTTCCAGCAGCTGATCAATGGCGTCACGCTCGGATCGATCTACGGTCTCATCGCCATCGGCTACACGATGGTGTTCGGCATCATCGGCATGGTGAACTTCTCCCATGGCGACGTCTTCATGGTCTCCACCTTCATCGCGCTCATCGCGCTGATGATCCTCACCACCTGGCTCGGCGTCGGGTCCATCCTCATCGCCCTGATGATCGTGCTGATCGTCGCCATGGTCTTCACCTCGCTGGTGAGCTGGACCATCGAGCGGGTCGCCTACCGGCCGCTGCGCGGATCCTTCCGCCTCGCCCCGCTCATCTCCGCCATCGGCATGTCGATCGTCCTGTCCAACTTCGTCCAGGTCGCCCAGGGTCCCCGCAACAAGGCGATCGACCCGATCCTCAACAACGTCTTCGTGCTCTCCGCCGCCGGCGGCTACCAGGTCACGCTGTCCTACAAGCAGATCCTCATCGTCGTGGTCACCGCGGCCCTCCTGGCCGTGTTCTGGTGGGTGGTCGCCAAGACCCCGCTGGGCCGGGCCCAGCGCGCCTGCGAGCAGGACCGCAAGATGGCGGCGCTCCTCGGCGTCGACGTCGACCGCACCATCTCCATCACCTTCGTCATGGGCGCCGCGCTCGCTGCCGTCGCCGGCACGCTCTACCTCGTCTATTACGGCGTGGTGAACTTCTCCGACGGCTTCACGCCGGGCGTGAAGGCTTTCACCGCGGCGGTGCTCGGCGGCATCGGGTCGCTGCCCGGCGCCGTGCTCGGCGGACTGCTGATCGGCCTCATCGAGGTCTTCTGGTCGGCCTATTTTTCTGTCGAGTACAAGGATGTCGCCGCCTTCTCCATCCTCGCGATCGTGCTGATCTTCATGCCCCAGGGCATCCTCGGCCGTCCCGACGTCGAGAAGGTCTGACGCCGTGAGCATGCCACTCGACACCGCCCCGGCCGCCCCCTCGCCCGTGGCCCGCGCGCTGAAGGACGCGCTCTTCGCCGCGATCATCGCCCTCGGCGTCTTCGGCCCCCTGCTCGCGTTCAAGACGACGCAGGACATGCAGAACCGCCTCATCGTCGAGGCCCGCTGGGACCTCATCGCCCTCGTCGTGGCTCTGGTCTTCGCCGGGCGCTTCCTGCTGTCGCTCTGGCAGGCCCGGGTGCGGCCCGAAACCTCGGCGGCCATCGGCTCCGACCTCCTCCGGGGCCTGATCCCGCCGACCATCCGGGTCGTGATCCGCAACGGCTTGCCGCCGGCCGCCCTCGTCGCCCTCTTCGTCTACCCGATGATGATCATGTCGCTCACGGGGGGCTCCGGCGCCCTCAAGTGGATCGACAATTTCGGCATCCAGATCCTCATCTACGTGATGCTGGCCTGGGGCCTGAACATCGTCGTCGGCCTCGCCGGCCTCCTCGACCTCGGCTACGTCGCCTTCTACGCGGTCGGTGCCTATGCCTATGCCCTCATCGCCACCAAGGTGATCCCGGCGACCTTTCCCGGCCTCGGCGTCTGGGCCTTCTGGATCTGCCTGCCCGTCGCCGGCATCCTCGCGGCCTTCTGGGGGGTGCTGCTCGGCTTTCCGGTCTTGCGATTGCGCGGCGACTACCTCGCCATCGTCACACTGGCCTTCGGCGAGATCATCCGCCTCGTCCTGATCAACTGGACCGCCTTCTCAAACCGCTACGAGGGCATCTCGACGATCCCCCGGCCCTCGTTCTTCGGGGTGCCGTTCAACGCATCCGACACCGGCTTCGCGGCGACGTTCGGTCTTGAGTTCTCGCCCGTCTACCGCACCATCTTCCTCTACTACGTCATCGTCTGCCTCGCCCTCCTGACCGCCTGGGTGTCGAACCGCCTGCGCAAGCTGCCCGTCGGCCGCGCCTGGGAGGCCCTGCGCGAGGACGAGATCGCCTGCCGGTCCCTCGGCATCAACACCGTCAACACCAAGCTCACCGCCTTCGCCATCGGCGCCATGTTCGGCGGTTTCGCCGGCTCCTTCTTCGCCGCCCGCCAGGGCTTCATCTCGCCCGAGAGCTTCACCTTCATGGAATCGGCGGTGATCCTGGCCATCGTCGTCCTCGGCGGCATGGGCTCGCTCATCGGCACCGCCATCGCCGCCGTGGCGATGATCGGCGGCACCGAGCTCCTGCGCGAGCTCGACTGGCTGAAGGCGATCTTCGGCAACGACTTCGACCCCGCCCAGTACCGCATGCTCATCTTCGGCCTCGCCATGGTGGCAATCATGGTCTGGAAGCCGCGCGGCTTCGTCTCCACGCGCATGCCCACCGCCTTCCTGAAGAGCCGCCGCGCCGTCTCCGCCGACCACGTGAAGGAGGGCCACGGATGAGCGAGGCCATCCTCTCGGTCGAGCACCTGACCATGCGCTTCGGCGGCCTCATCGCCGTCAACGACCTCTCTTTCGAGGCGCGCCGCGGCGAGATCACCGCCGTCATCGGGCCCAACGGCGCCGGCAAGACCACGGTCTTCAACTGCATCACCGGCTTCTACAAGCCGAGCCAGGGCCGCATCACCATGCGCCATGCGGACGGGCGCATCCACCTTCTGGAGCGTCTGCCCGACTTCCGCATCGCCCAGGTGGCGAAGGTCGCGCGCACCTTCCAGAACATCCGCCTCTTCTCGGGCATGACCGTGCTGGAGAACCTGCTCGTCGCCCAGCACAACCCGCTGATGAGCGCCTCCGGCTGGTCGATCGGAGGCATCCTTGGCCTGCCCGCCTACGGCCGCGCCGAGCGCCGGGCCATTGAGAAGGCGGCCTACTGGCTCGACAAGTGCGGCCTCACCGACCGGGCCGACGACCCCGCCGGCGACCTCTCCTACGGGCCGCAGCGCGCCCTCGAGATCGCCCGCGCCATGTGCACCGAACCCGAACTCCTCTGCCTCGACGAGCCGGCGGCGGGCCTCAACCCGCGCGAGAGCCTGGTCCTCAACGATTTGCTGCGCTTCATCCGCAAGGAGCACGGCACCTCGCTCCTGCTCATCGAGCACGACATGAGCGTGGTCATGGAGATTTCCGACCACGTCGTCGTCCTCGACTACGGCATCAAGATTTCCGACGGCGCGCCGGCAGCCGTGCGCGAGGACCCCAAGGTCATCGCCGCCTATCTCGGCGTCGACGATTCCGAGGTCGAGAAGGTCGAGGCGGAGGTGGGGCTGTGACGGCGCTGCTGACCGCCCGCGGCGTCGAGACGTTCTACGGCGCCATCCAGGCCCTCAAGGGCATCGACATCGACGTGGCGAAGGGCGAGATCGTCACGCTGATCGGGGCCAACGGCGCCGGCAAGTCGACGCTGATGATGACCATCTGCGGCAGCCCCCAGGCCCGCCGTGGCTCCATCATCTACGACGGGCAGGACATCACGCGGCTGCCGACCCACCAGATCATGCGCATGGGCATCGCCCAGTCGCCCGAGGGCCGGCGCATCTTCCCGCGCATGTCGGTCTACGAGAACCTCCAGATGGGGGCGACCCTCACCGATCCCGCCCATTTCGCCGACGACCTCGACAAGGTCTTCGCCCTCTTCCCCCGCCTCAAGGAGCGGCGCGAGCAGCGCGGCGGTACGCTCTCGGGCGGCGAGCAGCAGATGCTCGCCATCGCCCGCGCGCTGATGAGCCGGCCGAAGCTGCTGCTGCTCGACGAGCCGTCCCTCGGCCTCGCCCCGCTCATCGTCGCCGGCATCTTCAACGCGATCCGTGAGTTGAACCGGCAGGAGGGCCTCACCGTCTTCCTCGTCGAGCAGAACGCCTATCACGCGCTGAAGCTCGCCCATCGCGGCTACGTGCTGGTCAACGGCGCCGTCACCATGCAGGGGACGGGCATGGAGCTCCTCGCCCGCGAGGAGGTGCGCGCGGCCTATCTCGAGGGAGGGCGGCACTGATGCAGGGCATTCTCTACGAGGAGCCGTCCATCTGGCTGTTCCTGCTGGTCACACTGGTCCTGGGTGGCTGGCTCGCCATCATGACGGGCCGCGCCTGCGCGCAGACCTGGCGCGGCATTCCCGAGACGGTCGCCTATCTCCTCATTCTCGGCCTCGCCGTGCGCTTCGCCCACTTCGCCCTGTTCGAGGGCACGCTTTTGTCGCTGCGCTACTACCTCGTCGACACCGTCATCGTCACAGCCATCGGCCTCGTGTCCTGGCGCGCCACGCGCGCCGACCAGATGGTCCACCAGTACTGGTGGCTCTACCAACGCACCGGCCCCCTCACCTGGGCGGAACGGCCGGTCCCCCTGTCCTCCCCTCCGGAAAAACCCCGATGATGCATCGGGCGTGTCCGGACGGGCTGACAAGTCGCACGAAAGGGTGTTCGATCCCTTCCCAAGGGCGGCTTCGCCGTCCCCCGCGAAGGTTCGTGCCCCTCGTGACCCCTCCAGGGAAGGATGAGACATGAAGACCAAACTCCTCGCCGGGCTGACGCTCGGCCTCGGTCTCGCACTGGCGTTTCCCGCCCAGGCGCAGATCCGTCTCGGTGTCGCCGGTCCGATCACCGGCCCGAACGCCTCCTTCGGCGCGCAGCTGCGCCAGGGTGTCGAACAGGCGGTGGAAGACATCAACGCTGCCGGCGGCATTCTCGGCCAGCGCATCCAGCTCTCGGTCGGTGACGACGTCTCCGATCCCCGTCAGGGCGTGAGCGTCGCCAACAAGTTCGTCGGCGACGGCGTCAAGTTCGTCGTCGGCCACTTCAACTCGGGCGTGTCGATCCCCTCCTCCGAGGTCTATGCGGAGAACGGCATCGTCGCGATCACCCCGGCCTCGACCAACCCGCGCTACACCGAGCGCGGCCTCTGGAACGTCTTCCGCACCTGCGGCCGCGACGACCAGCAGGGCGCCGTCGCCGGCGCCTACCTCGCCCGCCAGTTCGCCGGCAAGCGCGTCGCCATCGTCCACGACAAGACGACCTACGGCAAAGGCCTCGCCGACGAGACGCAGAAGGCGATGAACGCCGCCGGCCTCAAGGAAGTCATCTACGAAGGCGTCAACACCGGCGAGAAGGACTTCTCGGCGCTCATCTCCAAGCTCAAGGCGGCCAATGTCGACGTCGTCTACTGGGGCGGCCTGCACACCGAGGGCGGCCTGATCGTCCGCCAGATGCGCGATCAGGGCGTCAGCGCCCCGCTCATGTCGGGTGACGGCATCGCCGACAACGAGTTCGCCGCCATCGCCGGCCCCGGCGCCGTCGGCACGCTCATGACCTTCCCGCCGGACCCGCGCAACCGTCCCGAGGCCCGTGCGGTCGTCGAGAAGTTCCGCACCGCCCGTCGCTTCGAGCCGCAGGCCTACACTCTCTACAGCTACGCCGCCGTGCAGATCTTCCAGCAGGCGGCGGTCGCCACCAACTCGGTCGACCCCAAGAAGATCGCCGAGTTCATGCGCACCGGCCACGTCTTCAAGACGGTGATCGGCGACATCTCCTACGACAAGAAGGGTGACATCACCCGCGCCGACTACGTCATGTACACTTGGCGCGCCGGCCCGGACGGCAAGGTCTCCTACTTCGAGACCCCGACCACCAACTGATCCTCGCTCCCCACGGAGTGCGGAATGAGGAAGCCCGCCCGGATCGCTCCGGGCGGGCTTTTCCCTTGCGGGGTGACTGCCGGAACCGTCAGTTCGTCAGGCGCAGGCGGCTGATGTGGTTGCCGATCTCGTCGAAGGCGTTGGTCAGCGCCTGGTCGGAATCGGCCACCAGAGCCATGGCCGGGGTGGAGGCGCACTGCTGCAGGATGCTGCGGGCGTTGGCGTCGGTCACATAGAAGGCCACCGTGTAGATCTGGATGCCCGCCGCCTTGGCGTTGGCGCAGGCCGTCAGTGTCTTCTCGTTCATCTTGGCGACGATGTCGGCCTTGTTGCTCGAGGTCGTGCCGAGCCGGCCCGCCGCCGAGAAGCCATAGGCCGAGTAGAACGAGCCGTTCATCGTCGGCAGGCCGATGGCGTCGTTCGCGCCGTCGGTCATCATCACCATGATCTTGCGGTTCTGCGAGTCGGTGTAGGCGCGCCCTTCCGTGAAGGGCGGCTCCGGCGACAGCGTCCGCCAGCCCCACATCACCGCCTCGTGCAGGTTGGTGCCGCCATAGGCCGGCATCCCCGCGAGGGCCGTCGTCAGCGTCGTCTGACTGTGGGTCAGCGGGATGATCGGGTTGGAATCGCACAGCTGGTTAGGCCCGCGCCGCGTGCCGTTGGCGAGCGACTGGTCGGGCGTCGCGCCATTGTACTTGCAGACGCGCCGCTGGCGGGCGAGCGCGCCGGTCCCGAGCCCCGACTGGCACGTGCCGTCGGAAATGTAGCTGTTGTAGAAGCCGGACCAGACACCCTCGTCGGGCTCGTCGGGCGCAAAACTCGGCACGAAGAGCGTCGCGGCGTTGCCGGAGGTAGGCGTCGTGTCGGTCACGTCATGCGGCGAGGGCCGCGCCTCGACGCAGCCACCCCAGCTGACGCCCTGCATCTGCGAATACAGCTGCAGCCGCTTGGCGGGGGTCGCGAAATTCTCGTTGTGGATGGGCGACTGGCCCTGGCTGTCGATCCAGCTCGCGCCGGAATTCGTCGCGCCCACGTTGACCATGGAGGCGAAGGGGACGACGGCGACCTTGGTATCGCCGGCCATGTAGGCCATGTCGAGGACCTTGCGGGCGAGGTCGGCCGAGGCCGTTCGCAGCGTGGTGATGCGCGACCCTGCCATGGAGCCGGAATTGTCGAGGACGAGGGCCACCTCAAGAAAGGCGCGGCCCAGCTGCGAGGACGAAGCCACCCCGATCGGAATGGTGGAAATGCCGACCACCGGCAGGAGATAGGGCTGATAGGCATAGGTCGCCCGCGACTGCACCGACCGGGCGGCGACGTTGAGCGTGACGGTGACGCTGACCTGGCTCGCGAAATCGATGTTGCCCGCAAGATGCTTCATCACGAGCTGGGTGATCTGCGCCTCGGTCGAGGTGGCCGTCACGGACCGGGTCGCGGCGAGCGTCGCCACGTCCAGCGCGTTCTGCAGGCGCGCCTGCTGGCCCGAGGCCCGGGTGTAGTCGACCGCACCGCCGACCATGCCCATCACGGGCACGAGGGCGACGGCGAACATTGCGGAAACACCTGCGGCCCGGTCGGCACGCAAACGCCGGACGGCGCGGCCGATCACGTTGCGGGCGGATGGCCGTTGCGGCCGCTCCATCAAAGACATGTTCCCCACCATCCTGGCTGGTTAGCGAAGACTTCTGCCTCGCTTGCGCCCATTGCGGTGGGTTTGTCCTAAAACTTCTGTAAAATTTGCCGCGCCTTCTTGGGACAGAGCCTGCGCTAATGACGTAGCGTAAACAAAGCCTGACCGAAATACCGTTCAGCCGATGGCGCCAAGGGCAGGAAAGGTTTCGAGGAGCCAGAAGGCCACCGTCGACATCTGCCCGGTGAGGAAGGCGAGCCCGGTGAGCACCAGAAGCCCGCCCATCACCATCTCCACCACCCGCAGCCGGCCGCGGATGGAGGCGGCGAAGCGCAGGAAGGGCTTGATGGCGAAAGCGGCGAGGACGAACGGAATGCCGAGGCCGAGCGAATAGATGGCCAGCAGCAGGGCCCCCTTGTGAAGGGTCATCTCCGAGGCCGCCACCGCCAGGATCGCGGCCAGCACCGGGCCGATGCAGGGCGTCCAGCCGAAGGCGAAGGCGAGGCCCATGAGATAGGCCCCGGTCGGGCCGGCCTTCGGCGGCGCCATGTCGATCTTCGCCTGGCGGTAGAGCAGCGGAATGCGGAACAGGCCGAGGAAGTGCAGGCCCATGATGATGATCACCACGCCCGCCACCATCGAAAGGGTGCCCGAGTAGATCCGCACGTAGTGGCCGATCAGCGAGGCGGAGGCGCCCATGGCGACGAAGACCGTGGAGAAGCCGGCGACGAAGACGAGCGCGAGCATCACGGCGCGGCGGACGAGGGCCGGGTTCGCCTCGGCTTCGGCGAGGTCGTCCAGCGTCGCGCCGGTCAGATAGACGAGGTATGGCGGCACCAGCGGCAGCACGCAGGGCGACAGGAAGCTCACGAGCCCCGCGAGCAGGGCCGCGGTGAGGGTGACGTCAGGCATTCCGGTTCCGCCCCGTTCGCGGCCGCCGCCGCAGTCGTTCATTCACGGCTGTCTATATGTGCGGCGGACCCGACGGAAGCGTTGACTTGTCCCAATCGCAGAGGCGTGATGCCGCGTGATGATCCCGGACGGCAGTGCAGCATGACCTTCAACAGCATCACAGACATCCCCGGCCTCCGGGTCGGCCACGCCACCGACGTCGCCCGCGGCACCGGCACTACGGCGATCGTCTTCGACAGGCCCGCCACCTGCGCCGTCGACGTGCGCGGCGGCGCCCCCGGCAGCCGCGACACCGAACTCCTGCGCCCCGACAAGACCGTACAGACGGTGGACGCCGTGGTGCTCTCCGGCGGTTCGGCCTTCGGCCTCGACGCCTGCGGCGGCGTGAGCGCGTGGCTCGCCGAGAACGGCCGCGGCTTCGCCATCGGCTCCATGCTGGTGCCGATCGTGCCCGGCGCCATCGTCTTCGACCTGCTTTCCGGCGGCGACAAGGCGTGGGGCCGCTTCTCGCCCTATCGCGACCTCGGCTACCAGGCGGCGGCCGCCGCCACGGCGGATCCGGTCCCCCTCGGCACGGTCGGCGCCGGCACCGGCGCCACCACGGCCGACCTCAAGGGCGGCGTCGGCTCGGCCTCGGCCGTGTCCGCCTCTGGCCACCGCGTCGGGGCCATCGTCATCGTCAACGCGGTCGGCAGCGCCACCATCGGAGCCTCGGGACATTTCTGGGCGGCGACGGACGAAGTGGGCGGCGAGTTCGGCGGCCGCGGCCTGCCCTCCCCCTGGCCGGCGGACGCCCATGCGCTGAAGCTGAAGGGCGCGCGTCCGGAAAACACCACCATCGCCCTCGTCGTCACCGACGCCGTGCTCGACAAGGGCCAGGCGACCCATCTCGCCGTCATGGCGCAGGACGGGCTCGGCCGCGCCATCCGGCCGATCCACACGCCGCTCGACGGCGACACGGTCTTCGCAGCCGCCACGGGCGTGGTGCCCGTCGCCGACTACGCCCGCGACATGGCGGCCATCGGCTTCACCGCCGCCTCCGTGCTGGCGCGCGCCTGCGCCCGCGCCGTTTATGAAGCCGACGCCCTGCCCTTCCCCGGCGCCCTGCCCTCCTGGAGGCAGATTCACGGCGGCCGCTGACAGCCGCGACTTTACCGCGGCTTCACCACGCGGAAAGCCTGCCCTCGCTTCTCGTCGTCGCCTGTGTCTTCTTCGGCCCCGGACGGGGTGGACACCAGGAGGTGCCGCCCATGGTGAGCACGACAGGCCCCAGCGCCGCAGGGATCGATACGTCCCGGCGTGCGGATGAATATCGCCGCGCCGAAGAGGCGCGCCGGGCGGAAGAAGCCCGCCTCGCCGAGGAAACAGCCAGGCGCGAAGACGAGGTCGCTGCCTCGACTGCCGCCGCCCGAACCGAGGACCCCGCCGTCGTCTTCGACAGCCGCATCGCCGAAATGCGCCGCGCCGAGCAGGTCGCCGAGCGTCAGCCACCGCGATCACCCAATGCGGCGGCGGTGATGCCCTCGGCGAGGATGTTCGACATCACGGTCTGAGGGCCATTTACCGCGCCTTCACCATGTTGGAACGGATGGCGCGCGGGGTCGTAACGACACCGCCCCGCGCCGCGAAGCACAGGGCGTCACTCATCGGACGTGTCGCCCCATGATCGAGATGGTCAACGGCTATCCCTGCGCCAACTGCACGGACGTCAGCAACGCCAAGCGCGGGCTCGACCCCGAAAACCCGACGCGCGATCCGGTCAAGCAGGAAGAGCTCGACAGGAAGGCCGGCCGCGTGCCGGAGCCCGCCGTGACCTTCGGGGAAAGCCTTGCCGAACGGATCCGCGCCGGGGAGGCGGCACTCCCGTCGTCCCCAGGTGCCGCGGGGCTCCAGCCCGCCGCCCGGCTCCTCGACGTCATCGTCTGAGAGCGCTCACCACCGGTCGATGCGATAGGGCGACAGGTCCAGCGGCTGCGGCGCGCCCTGCATGGCGATGGCGAGCGCCTTGCCGGTGGCCGGTCCCAGCGTGAAACCCCAGTGTCCGTGGCCGAAGGCGAACCACAGGCCCTCGTGGCGCGGCGCTGCTCCGACGACCGGGCGTGAATCCGGCGTCGCCGGCCGCCGCCCCATCCAGGGCTCCGCCTCGACCGGCTCGCCGAGGTCGAACAGGTCCTTCGCCGAGCGGAAGGCGCGCTCCACCTGCACCGGCGTCGCCGGCGCGTCCGGCAAGGCGATCTCGACACCCGTGGTCAGCCGGATGCCCTGTTCCATCGGGCAGAGCACATAACCGACGTCCTCGTCGCAGACCTGCCGGCTGAGGAAGGCGTTGCCGGCGGGCTTGTAGTGGCGGTGATAGCCGCGCTTGGCCGAGAGCGGCACGGAATAGCCGAACTTCGCCACCAGCGCCTTGGACCAGATGCCGAGCGCTACCACCACCTGCCGGGCGGTGACCGGACCGTCATGGGTCTGCACCCGGTAGCCGCCCTCGACCTTCTCCACCGTCATGGCGTCGCCGATGACGAAGCGGCCGCCCGCTTTAACGAAGGCCTCGGCATAGGCCTTGGTCACGCCGCCTGGGCTCGACACGGTGTCGGCGCCCTTGCACCAGATGGAGCCGGCGAAGGCGCCCTTCAGGTGCGGCTCGAGCTCCAGCGTCTCGTCGTGGGTGAGCTTGACGTTGTCGATACCGAATTCGCGCGACAGGGCGAGGCGGCGATCCTGCGCGGCGAGGCTCTCGGGACGGCGATAGAGCTCCAGCCAGCCCGTCTGGCGGAAGAAGCGCTCGGCGCCCGCCACCGCCATCAGCTCGCGATGGGTCTCCACCGCCTGGGCGAAGAAGGGCCGCATGACCCGCGCCGTCTCCTCGAGCTTGGCCGGCGCCGACCAGCGCCAGTAATCGAACATCCAGCGGGCGACCTGGGGCAGCGCGCCGACGTGGTAGTGCGAGGCGGTCTGCCGGTTCAGCGCGTGCTGGAACAGGGTCGGGATGTCGCGCGGCATGGCGACCGGATAGAGATTGCCGCCGTCGATGACGCCGGAATTGCCGTAGCTCGTCTCCTCGCCCGGCTGGCGCCGGTCGACGAGCACCACGTTGAGCCCGCGCATGCGCGCATGAAGCGCGGTCGAGACGCCGACCATGCCGGCGCCGAGAACGATTACGTCGTGAATGTCGGTCATTGATCCGTCGCCGCGGGCATCGCATGTCTGGGGGCGGCGCAACATTGCCGGGGAGGCCCTGGTATCGCAAGCGATGGCAGCCCCTCGTTGCCCGCGCACCTTGCCGCATGCTACCCGGCGCCTCGGCCCTCCCGCGAGACCCTGCCATGACCAGCCCCGTCCTCATCGCCCCCTCCATCCTCGCCGCCGATTTCGCGCGGCTCGGCGAGGAGGTGCGCGCCGTCGACGCGGCCGGCGCCGACTGGATCCATCTCGACGTGATGGACGGCCATTTCGTGCCGAACATCACCTTCGGCCCCGACGTCGTGAAGGCGTTGCGCCCGCACAGCGCCAGGGTCTTCGACGTCCACCTGATGATCGCCCCGGCCGATCCCTATCTGGAGGCCTTCGCGAAGGCCGGTGCCGACCTCATCACCGTCCACGCCGAAGCGGGCCCCCATCTCCACCGCTCGCTGCAGGCGATCCGGGCCCTCGGCAAGAAGGCCGGCGTGGCGCTCAATCCAGGGACGCCGGCGAGCGCCATCGCCCATGTGCTGGACCTTCTCGACCTCGTGCTGGTCATGACCGTGAACCCCGGCTTCGGCGGCCAGGCCTTCATCGCCAGCCAGGTCGAAAAGATCGCCGAGATCCGGCAGATGGTCGCGGGGCGCGACATCGTCATCGAGGTGGACGGCGGCGTGACCCCGGACACGGCCCCGCTGGTCGCCGCCGCCGGCGCGACGGTGCTGGTCGCCGGCTCCGCCGTCTTCAAGGGCGGCCCGGCCCAGTACGGCGCCGCCATCTCATCCATTCGCTCGGCCGCCGAGACCGCCCGCGGCACCATGGTGTGAACCGGTCCCCTGCCGCGGACAACCGGCACCGCCCTCTCCGCGTCAGGGCCGGGCTCGTCCCGGCCATCCACGACTTGAACACGCCCCTATCAGAAGGTCGTGGATGCCCGGGACAAGCCCGGGCACGACGAGCTTCACCGGCAGGCGTACGACCCCGCGACGCCGGACGTATGCTCCACTGCGTCGTCACTCCCGCCCCAGGATGCGCGCCGCCACGTCCACGAGAGGGAAAGCCGGGCCGGGATCCACCTTGCGCCGTGGCGCGATGTCCTCGTGGCCGAGCACCGAGGAAAAGCCGTAGGCGGCCCTGAGCGCCCGGCCGATGGCCACCACGGCGTCCACCTGCGCCGCCGGATAGGCGTGCCAGCCGGCCTCGGCCGCCTCGTGCCGGTGGCGGGCGACGACCGCCTCCCCGTCGGGCACGGCCTCCCCCGTCCAGGTCCGCCAGCGCCCGCCGGCGCCCTTCGACAGCCGGCCGGCATTGACCATCTCGATGCCGATCGACTGACTGTTGAGACCGCTCACCCCTTGCCAGCTGCTCTGCCCGCAGTGCCAGCACGTGCGGTCGAAGGCCATCATCTGCGTCACGGAGCCGTCCCGGTCGACCACCAGATGGGCCGATGCCTTGGCGCGCGGATCGAGGAACCAGCCGACGGCCGACCGCGCCGTGAGGCCGGCCGTATAGTGCAGGATGAGATGGCGCGGCTTCATCGTCCGCCCGCCATGGGGCGACTGGCGAAAGGCGACGGGTCGCCCGTCGAGACACAACCTGTGATTCACCACCGAGAAGGACATGGACACCCTCGCTAAGCCCGGGCCGGCCACCCCGGCCGGCTCTTCCTCGCGAAGGATCGCCCCGCCCCGTCCGGTGGGGATAAGCGCGGTGCGATTCAGGGGCCGTCAACCGGGTCCGGGCTAGTCTCGGGTCATGGCGAATCGCAGCGCAGCCCTCGACCGTGAAGCGGCGGAACCCGCCCGCAAGCCGCCGGCCCGTCCCCGGCGCAAGCCGGCGGCCAAGTCCTCGCGCGCGCCCTCTCCCCGCCCTACGCCCGGCGTCTGGATGCGGGCGATGCGCGCCGGGCTCATGGTCACGGCGGTCGCCTTCGTCGCCGCGACGGTGGTGACGCTGATGGCGGGCCACGCGCCCTCCTGGCGCAGCCTGTCGGTGGTCTGTCTGCAATCCCTGCCCCTGCTGCCGGGCATGGCGCTGCTCTGGTGGGGGCTGGAACGGCTGCGCGCCCGCTATACCGCCCCGCCGCTCGCCTTCTGGATCGGCCTCGCCTTCGCCGGCACGCTCCTCGTCATGCTCGTGGCGCCGGGCCTCGTCTTCGCCGTCCACTCCCGCTCCCTCGCCTTCGCCGAGGACCACGACGGCGACATGTCCGTCCTCCACCACCTCGTCGGCGCCGCCGGCGCGCTCTACCTCTACGTGACCACCGCCTTCCGCCTGTGGTGGCCCTGGGGCGCCGCCCTGCCCGCGCTCGCAGCCGTCCTGTTCTGGCGCCTGCACCGGCGCTGAACCGCCTTGCTTCGGCCATCGGCCACCGGGACACTCCACCTTCCGGCTGGAGCGGTCCCATGCGTGTCGTCCTCATCCTTCTCGCCCTGCTGTGCGGCGCACCGGCCTTCGCCGCCGACAGCGCGGGTCTCGCCATCCTCGGCTTCAGTGCCGACGGGCGGCGTTTCGCCTTCGAGGAGTTCGGCCGGCAGGACGGTTCCGGCTTTCCCTATGCATCGATCTTTTTGATCGATACCGCGGCCAACAGCTTTGCCGCACCGCCGGTCCATGTCCGCCTCGACGACGAGAACGCCACCATCGGCGCGGCCCGGCGCGAGGCGGCGGCGAAGGCGCGCGCCCTCATCCGCCCGATCACCGAACCGGGTGAACGGCTGGCCGGCCGGGCGATCGCCGAGGCCGTCGACGAACCCAACCGCCACCGCTTCCGCCTCGGCACCTTCCTGCCGAACGGCGAGGAGCCGAGCTCCCTCGTTCTCACGGAGATCCCCATGGGCGAGGCCGGCGGCGATCCCGTCCGCGGCTTCCGGCTGACCTTCACCGACAGGGGCGAGGCCCGGGTGATCCACGAGGACCGCACCCTGCCGGCCCGGCGCAGCACGGCGCAGGGATATCGCCTCGGCGACGTCGTGGCCTATCGCGCGCCGCGCGGAGGGGCTGGCGCAGGGGCCGGCGGCGCCCTCGACGTGCTGGTCGTGATGGTCATGGTGATGCAGCGCGGCTTCGAGGGCAGCGACGTGCGCCACATGGCGGTGACCGCGCCGCTGCCCGCCCGCTGACCGGCTCCGATTGTCCTCGCAGGCCTTCCCTGCTAGAGGGCAGCCTTCCCTGTGCTGCCGAGGCCCGTCCCATGATCCCGCGCTATTCCCGCGCCGAAATGACCGCCATCTGGGACCCGCAGACCAAATTCCGCATCTGGTTCGAGATCGAGGCCCACGCCTGCGACGCCCTCGCCGAGCTCGGCGTCATCCCGAAAGAATCCGCCGCCAACATCTGGGCGAGGGCCAAGGACGTCACCTTCGACGTTGCCCGCATCGACGCCATCGAGCGCGAGGTGAAGCACGACGTCATCGCCTTCCTCACCCACCTCGCCGAGTTCATCGGCCCGGACTCGCGCTTCGTCCACCAGGGCATGACCTCCTCCGACGTGCTCGACACCTGCTTCAACGTGCAGCTGGTGCGCGCCTCCGACCTGCTCATCGCCGACGTGAAGGCCCTGCTCGCCGCCCTCAAGCGCCGCGCCTTCGAGCACAGGATGACGCCGACCATCGGCCGCTCGCACGGCATCCATGCCGAGCCGACCACTTTCGGCGACAAGCTCGCCCAGGCCTATGCCGAGTTCGACCGCTGCCTCGCCCGCCTCGAGGCGGCCCGCGAGGAGGTCCGCACCTGCGCCATCTCGGGGGCCGTCGGCACCTTCGCGCAGATCGACCCGCGGGTGGAGGAGCATGTCGCCAAAGCGATGGGTCTGAAGGTCGAGACGGTCTCGACCCAGGTCATCCCGCGCGACCGCCACGCCATGTTCTTCGCCACCCTCGGCGTGGTCGCCTCCTGCATCGAACGCCTCGCCACCGAGATCCGCCACCTGCAGCGCACCGAGGTGCTGGAAGCCGAGGAGTTCTTCTCCGAGGGCCAGAAGGGCTCGTCGGCCATGCCGCACAAGCGCAATCCGGTGCTGACCGAGAACCTCACGGGCCTTGCCCGCCTCGTCCGTGGCATGGCCCTGCCGGCCATGGAGAACGTCGCCCTCTGGCACGAGCGCGACATCTCCCACTCCTCCGTCGAGCGCATGATCGGCCCGGACGCGACCGTGACCCTCGACTTCGCGCTTGTCCGCCTCACCGGCGTCGTCGACAAGCTGCTGGTCTATCCCGCCCAGATGCAGAAGAACCTCGACCGGCTCGGCGGCCTGGTCCACTCGCAGCGCGTGCTGCTCGCCCTCACCCAGAAGGGCGTCAGCCGCGAGGATTCCTATCGGCTGGTCCAGCGCAACGCCATGCCGGTCTGGCGCGGCGAGGGCGAGTTCCTGACGCTGCTCAAGGCCGATCCGGAAGTGCGCGCGGCGCTCTCCGAGGCCGAACTCGAGGAAAAGTTCGACCTCGGCTACCACCTGAAGCACGTCGACACCATCTTCCGCCGCGTTTTCGGGGAAGCGTGACGGGTCGGGGGCAGCGTGATACTATCCAGCCTGACTGGATAGGATAATGGACGTGACCACCGTCGGCATCTTCGAGGCCAAGCAGAAGCTGTCTGAACTTATCGACCGCGTGGAGCGTGGCGAGGAGGTTCGCATCACGCGCAACGGCAAGCATGTCGTCAGGCTGGTGCCCGACCGCGACGACGCCGCCAATCCGGGGATCGAAGCTCTCGAACGCATCCGCGCTCGCCTTTCCCAGCCCGGAGTGCTCAAGGGCGGCGAGGTGACTGTCGACGAGATCCTGTCCTGGCGTGACGACGGCCGGCGATGACGTCGGTCGTCCTCGACGCCTCCTGCATGCTCGCGGCCTTCCTGCCCGATGAAATGGTCGGTGGAGCGGCCGACCTCGTCGTCCGTGCCCTGGCGAACGGCGCCGTGGTGCCGGGCATCTGGCGCCTCGAAGTCGTCAATGCCGCGCTTCAGGCCCACCGCCGCGGCCGGTTCGACGGCGACATTCTCGCCGCCCTCCTCGTGGATTTTGCCAAGGTCGCGGTCACGGTCGACCAGGAGGGGGCGTCCTCGCCATGGGGTCCCGTGGCGGATCTGGCACGCAGGCACCATCTGTCCGCCTACGACGCCAGCTATCTCGAACTGGCCCTTCGCCGCGGCCTCCCCCTCGCCACCCTCGATACGAGACTGCGCCGGGCCGCCGGCCACGAATCCGTGGAAGTTCTCTGACCCATGCGCACCGCCGACGCCGACATCCTCATCGTTCCCGGCTACACGAATTCCGCCGAGGATCACTGGCAGTCCCGCTGGGAGGCCAAACTCCCGACGGCGCGGCGCGTCCATCTCGGCGACTGGCACAAGCCCGACAAGGCCCGCTGGGTCGACAATCTTGCCACTGCCGTCGCCTCCTGCTCGCGTCCCGTCATCCTCGTCGGCCATTCGCTGGGCGTGGTGACCATCGCCCATGCCGCCCCGCTCTTTCCGAAGGGGCTGGTCGCCGGCGGCTTTCTGGTGGGCCTGCCGGACATCGAGGAGCACCCGGGCATTCCCGAGGTCGAACGGCATTTCGCGCCGATCCCGCGCGATCCCCTGCCCTTCCCCTCGGTGCTGGTGGCGAGCCGCACCGATCCGCGCTGTTCGTATGAGCGTGCGGAGGACTTCGGCTATGCCTGGGGCGCGGCGGTGGCCGATGCGGGAGATGCCGGCCACATCAACGACGCCTCCGGCCACGGTCCCTGGCCGGAGGGGCTGATGCGCTTCGCGGGCTTCCTGAAGGCGCTGGGCTGAGCGTCAGACCGGCTTCGACGCCTGGCTGATGGCGCGGGCGACGAACCAGGCGACGGGCACGGCGAGCACGACGCCGAGAGCAGCGGCCACCGGGATCATGACCATTCCCTGATCGTAGAGCGAGGGTGTCGCCACCACGACGATCATGGCGCTGCCCGCGAACACGGTCGCGGCCAGCATGAACATCAGAATGAAGAGATTGCGCATGAAGAGGCTCCACCCAGAGGGCCGGGGGGACATCCTCTCCTCGCGCATCGGGGCGCAACGCGCATTGAGGCCGGTCAATCGCCGGCCTTCGCGCAAGGCCGCCTTCAGCCGCGCACGACGTTCAGCGCGTTCTGCGCCCCGCCGCGCACCATCAGGCTGTCGTTGATCAGCGTGATGAAGCCCCAGCCCTCGGCGGCGAGCTCCTTGGCCCGCTCCGGGCTCGGCGCGTAGCAGCCGGTGAGCTTTCCGGCCTTCTTCGCCGCCGTCATGATCTTGGCGAAGGCGTCCTTCACCACCTGGTTGTTCGGGTCGAGCTTCTCGCCCTTGAGCAGCGTGATGGAGAGGTCCGAGGGACCGGCGAAGACGCCGTCGATACCCGGCACGGCGAGGATGTCGTCGACCGCGGCGAGGGCCGCCGTCGTCTCGATCATGGCGAGGCTCACGGTCATCTCGTTGGCCTGGCGCAGATAGTCCTGCGGGTTCATGCCGGTGAGTTGCTGGAACCGGTTGCCGCCCCAGGAGCGGTCGCCGAGCGGCGGGTACTTCACCGCCGAGGCGAAGCGCTTCGCGTCCGCCACCGAGTTGATCATCGGCGCAATGATGATCTCGGCGCCGGTGTCGAGCAGGCGCGCGCCGTCGCCGAAGGCTTCCAGCGCGATGCGAACGCCGGCCGGCTTGCCGGCATGGTTCACCGCCGAAATGCCGCGCATCGCAGAGAGAAGGTCGATGGAGGAATGCTGCATGTCGAAGGTGACGGCGTCGAAGCCCTCGCGCGCCACGTGGTCGGCGATCAGCGGCTCCGGCATGCTCATCCAGGCGGTGAACAGGCTCTCGCCCGCGCGCAGGCGCCTGGCGAGTTCGAACGGCTTCGGTGTCTGGTGCATGCGGGCCCTCCCCTGATTTTCATCGATTGAATGGACGCGATGACGGGAGGCGTCAACGGCGCGCCCGCGCGCATCTGCGTTGCCCGGGCCGGGCCGCCCGGAACGCTTGCTAAACCTTAACGCTTTGCCGCCAGAATTCCGCCCATTCTCACAGACAGTGCTGCGTGAAGGTGCGTGATGCGTATCGCCTTCGATCCCCTGGCCGGCATGAAACTCAGCCCTTCCCGCGGCGCCGACCTTTCCGGCCGTCCGCCGACCATCCTGGTCTTCGATTCCGGCCTCGGCGGCCTCACCGTCCACCGCGAGCTGGTGCGCGCCCGGCCCGACGCCCGCTTCGTCTACTGCGCCGACGACGCCGCGTTCCCCTATGGGGCGCTGGGCGAGGAACATCTCGTCGCCCGCGTCCTCGCCGTCATGGACCGGCTGATCGCCGCCCATGCGCCCGACTGCGTGGTGATCGCCTGCAACACCGCCTCCACCCTCGTACTGCCGCACCTGCGCGCCCGCTTCCCCCTGCCCTTCGTCGGCACCGTGCCGGCCATCAAGCCGGCCTGCGAACGCTCGGCGAGCCGCATGGTCTCCATCCTCGCCACGCCCGGCACGGTTGCCCGCGACTATACGAAGGCGCTGGTGGCGACCTATGGCGGCGGCTGTGCCGTGACCCTGGTGGGATCGCCCCGCCTCGCCGGTCTCGCCGAGGCCACCATGCGCGGCGAGGCGCCGGACCTTGCCGCCATCGCCCAGGAGATCGCGCCCTGCTTCGTGGTGGACGGCGACAGGCGTACGGATGCTGTCGCCCTCGCCTGCACCCACTATCCGCTGCTGGTCGACACGTTCCGGGCCCTCGCCCCATGGCCGGTGGACTGGATCGACCCGGCCCCCGCCATCGCCCGTCGCCTGACCCAGATCCTCGGCCCCGCGGGCGCTGCCGCCGAGCCCCAGCCCGCCACCGCCATCCTCACCGGCGGCGCGGCACGGGAGAGCCTCTGCGGGGTCTTTTCCCGCTTCGGTCTCGCCGAAACCCGCGTCGAACCGCTCCCGCTTCATTGACACAGCGCGGCGTGGCGGGTATGGACCCCGCTTCCTGACGGGTCGCTTCACGGCGATGCGGCAGGTTTGCGCACCCGCGGCAGGCTCTTGCGGCCTGCCTGTCGTATCCCGCGAGGGATAAGAGGAGGGCGCGTCTCCTATCGAACGCAAACGAATAAGGGACACGCGATGTCGAAGCGTCACGCTGCCAAGTACAAGATCGATCGCCGCATGGGCGAGAACATCTGGGGTCGCCCGAAGAGCCCCGTCAACCGCCGCGAATACGGCCCCGGCCAGCACGGCCAGCGCCGCAAGAGCAAGGTCTCCGACTTCGGCACCCAGCTGAAGGCGAAGCAGAAGCTCAAGGGCTATTACGGCAACATTTCCGAGAAGCAGTTCCGCGCCACCTACACCGAGGCCGTGCGCGTGAAGGGTGACACCGGCGAGAACCTGATCGGCCTGCTCGAGCGCCGCCTCGACGCGGTGGTCTACCGTGCCAAGTTCGTGCCGACCGTCTTCGCCGCCCGCCAGTTCGTCAACCACGGCCACATCAAGGTCAACGGTCGCCGCGTCAACATCCCCTCCTACAAGGTGAAGGTGGGTGACGTGGTCGAGGTGAAGGACACCTCGCGCCAGATGATCCTGTTCATGGAAGCCGTCCAGTCGGGCGAGCGCGACGTTCCGGACTATCTCGACGTCGACCACGGCAAGGGCGTCGCCAAGCTGTCGCGCGTGCCGACGCTCTCCGAGGTTCCCTACGCCACGCAGATGGAACCCTCGCTGGTCGTCGAGTTCTACTCGCGCTGATTTTTCCCTGCCCCGGCAGAGACGGAAAGGCCGCCCATCGGGCGGCCTTTTGCGTTGGGGCAGTGCGGGCGCGTGCCGACTTGTCCCTCATGGCCGGGCTCGGCGCCGTGCCGCCTCGCTGGGGCGCGCCGACGGAACCACGATGACGGAACCCGGCCCTCTCCCGCGTGCCCTCACGGGCTCTCGCGGTCGATCGGCCAGTGCTGGAACACATCCGTCGCCTCGCAGCGCGCCGCGTGGGCCGCAAGCGCCGGGAAGGCGTCCTCGGCCACCGCGTCGGGAATGGTGAAGCGGATGAAGCCCCAGGCCACCGCCGCCCCGATGGCGCCGTGCGTCCAGGTGACGGGCAGCGTCTTCCAGCGTTCGCCCGCCACCATGTCGAGGGCGGCGAGCGCCTCCTGCAGCTGATCCCCAACCCGCCCGAGCCAGGGCGCATGGCGGATCGCCTCGGGCCGCTTGCGCTCGTATTCGATGGCGATGGCCTTCTCGGCCGTGACGACGGCGAGGCCCGTCGCCCGGAGGTCGGCGAGGCGTGCCGCCGGATCGGCGGGCCGCAGGCTGCGCCCCGCGAAATCCTCCATGTGCTGGATGATGAGTTGGGATTCCATCAACACCGTGCCGTCGTCCGCCACCAGCGAGGGCGCCTTGATCAGCGGGTTGATGGCGCGGAAGCGCTCCATATGGCGGAACACAGAAACCGACTGGTGCTCGAAGTCGAGTCCGAGGAGCGTGCCGGCGATCGCCGCGCGGCGCACATAGGGACTGTCCAGCATTCCGACGAGCAGCATCCGGCCCTCCTGATCCGTGGGATAGGCGGAAAGCTGCCCGGGAAGCGCGTCGCCGGCAAATTCAGGCTTCTGATGGACCGATCAGGCGCGCGAATGAATGCTCACCAGGAGCGGCGCGGGCCATTGTCGATGTGGAACAGGCCGTTGCGGTAGCGTTTCACGCCGCCGAGCTCGTGCCGGGCCCGCAGGAAGGCGAGGATCGCCGCGGGATTGCCGGAGACGCGGAAGTCGGCCGCCCGGCAGTCGCGGTGATAGGAGCCGCGCCAGGCGTCGGTGCGCACGAAGGCGCGGCTGCCGCGGTGGGTAGAGCGCACCAGCACCGGCCCGAAGCGCAGGGCGACGTCGTTGAGGGCGCGGCGCACCGGCGCCGGCAGGCAGGTGAGCGGCACGCCGGGATCTGGCATGACGCGCTCGCCGGCGATCCCGAGGTTGCGGTCCTCGCCGCGGGCGCCGGGCACGTAGCGTGGCCAGTCGCGGGCGCCGCCATCCGGCGGTAGCGCGGCCAGGACAGGCCCGCGGGCAGGCGTCGGCGTCACGATGATCGCCTGCTGCGCGCCGGGCAGGCTGCCGGCAGGTCCGGAGGGCACGACCATGGTGGTCGCCGTGCCCTGGCTGTTCAGGGTCACCGGCGTCGAGGAGGCCGCCGCGAGCGTCGGCGCCGAGACGGCCGCAGGACCGGTCGAGACAGGAACGACGGTGGTGGCGCCCGGGCGCACCATCGGAACGGGAGCGTGGAAGGCGACGGCACGGGACGGCAGGGCGGCCTCACCCTGGGGCCGGCCGGGCTGCTGCGGCGCTGCGGCGGCAATCGCCTCGATGCCCGTCTGCGGCTGCGGCTGGGGGCGCTGGTAGGCGCCGGGAATGATGACGCGCCCGCGGTCCTCCTCCTGCGGCCACTCGTCCATGGACGGGCGCAACAGCGGCGGACCGACGGGAGCGGCTTCGGCTATCTGGGGCGACGCGGCCTGGGGGATCTGGGCCGGGGCGGCGACGGCCGGCGCCAGCGAGGCGGCGACGGCGGCGGGGGCGCTCGCCTGGGT
>NZ_JBQVQL010000049.1:0-35300 GCF_052440005.1 Phreatobacter sp. | reverse complement strand
GTTCCACGGCGCGCGGCGGGATTCGGTCCGCGCCCGCTCGCGCTGGGCGCCGATGGTGCGCGATTCGCCGGGCTGGGCGGGCGGCACGGCCGGGCGCAGGCCCGCCGCCTCGGCATCGCTGGCGGGCGCGGACAACGTATCGGCAATGGGCGGATCGACCGGTCCGATCCCCTGCCAGCCGCTGTCGCGGCCGACGTCGTCGGTGGTGGTCGGAGGCGTTCCGGTGCGCAGGCGCTGGGCGAGCAGGGGCGAGCCCGTCCCGGCGAGGACGAGCGCCAGGGCGCCGGCACCCAACAGCTTGCGGGCGATGTGACCCAAGACCCGATTCTTCCCCGCCAATTTCCTCAACAAGACGTAAAGAGCCGTGGTTAACGCCGGGTTGATGCAGGGACGCCCTTCGCCGTCGATGATGCGTCCCGCAGCGCGTCATGCTAAGGGGACCGGCCTTCCGCCAGCCCCGCCGGCGCCGGGTTCCAGCCGGATGGTCCGGCCTTCGACACTGAGCCATGGCATCACACGCATCCCCGCCCGAGACCCGGTCCACCGCCCTCGCCTCGGCCCTCCGCACGCTGGCGGTGGAGGCCGCGGGCCTCGCCGCGCTGGAGGAGGCGCTCGCCAACGGCCTCGGCGAGCCCTTTGCGGCGGCCGTCGCCCTGCTGAAGCAGGTCAAGGGTCGGGTCATCGTCACCGGCATGGGCAAGTCCGGCCATGTCGGCCGCAAGATCGCGGCGACGCTGGCCTCGACCGGCACGCCGGCCTTCTTCGTCCATCCCGGTGAGGCGAGCCACGGCGACCTCGGCATGGTGACCGCCGACGACGCGATCCTTGCGCTGTCCTGGTCCGGCGAGACGGTGGAACTGCGCGACCTCGTCGCCTTCTCGCGTCGCTTCGGCGTCGGCCTCGTCGCCATCACTTCGGCGGGCGAATCGGCGCTCGGCAAGGCGGCCGACGTGGTGCTCGGCCTGCCGCGGGCCGAGGAGGCCTGCCCCAACGGGCTCGCACCGACCACCTCGACGCTCATGCAGCTCGCCATCGGCGACGCGCTGGCCGTCGCGCTGCTCGAGGAGCGCGGCTTCACCGCCGCCGATTTCCGCACCTTCCATCCCGGCGGCAAGCTCGGTGCCGTGCTCGCCCAGGTTCGCGACGTGATGCACCAGGGCGCGGCGCTGCCGCTCAGGCCGCTCGGCACGCCGATGAGCGAGGTGCTGATCGAGATGACGGCCAAGGGGTTCGGCTGTTGCGGCATCGTCGACGCCGCCGGAGCTCTCGCCGGCATCGTCACCGACGGCGACCTGCGCCGCCACATGAAATCCGATCTCCTGGCCATGCCGGTGGAGGCGGTGATGACGCGCTCGCCGAAGACCGCCCGGCCCGATCAGCTGGCGAGCGAGATCCTCGACCTCCTGAACCGCACCAAGATCACGGCGCTCTTCGCTGTCGAGGCGGGGCGGCCGGTGGGCATCCTCCACGTCCACGACCTCCTGCGCGCGGGCGTGGCGTGAACGGGCCCGAGGAGGCGCGGAAGCTCCGCGTCGGCATGGCGCTGATGACGCTCGGCATGCTGCTGTTCGCCACCAACGACGCCATCGTCAAGGCGCATATGGGCTCGCTGACGGTCGCCCAGTCGCTGGGCGTTCGCGGCATCTTCGCCACCCTCGGGGTCGCTGCCTGGCTCGCCGTCTCCGGCACGCGGTTCTCGCTGCGCGGATTCTGGCACCCTCTCGTGGTCGGCCGGTCGCTGGCCGAGGGGCTGGCGGTGTTCTTCCTGTTCCAGGCGCTCTGGCGCATGCCGATCGGCGACGTCACCGCCGTGTCCCAGTCCATGCCGATGTTCCTGCTGCCGATCGCCGTGCTGGTGCTCGGCGAGAAGGTGAGCCCGGTGCAGTGGCTGGTGGTGATCTGCGGCTTCGCCGGCATCATGCTCGTCGCACGGCCGTTCTCGGCCGGTTTCGATCCGGCCATCGGGCTGGTGCTCGCCACCACGGTCTGCTTCGTGTTCCGCGACATCACCGTGAAGTTCCTCCCCGCCCACATCGCCTCGGGCACGGTGACCTTCTCGACGGTCAGCGTGGTCATGGTCGCGGCCCTCGCTCTCGCCGCCGTGCAGGGGCTCGAGCCCATGGGCCTCCGGCAGACGCTGATGATCGGGCTCGCGGGGCTCCTGCTGGCGGGCGGGCAGGCGGCGATCATCCAGGCCTTCCGCATGGCGCCGGTGTCGCAGGTCGGGCCGTTCAACTACACCAAGACGGCCTTCGCCCTCGTCATCGGCATGGTGTTCTTCGCCGAGCGGCCGGATGCCGTGACCTTCGCCGGCATGGGGCTCATCGTCGCCTCGGGCATCGCCATCGCCGCCGGGTTGGGGCGCCCGAAGGGCTGAAGCTCCGCTCAGCCCGCCAGCATGCGCAGCACCACGACGGCCGCGACGCCGGTGGCGATGACGCCGATCAGCGGCAGGCGCAGCGCGGCGAGAATGGTGATGGCGCCCGCCAGCGTCTCCGGCCAGCCGGTGGCGAGCAGGGTCGGGGCTATCACCGCTGTCAGCACGGCGGCGGGAATGGCGTCGAGCGCCGCCTTGGCGCGACCGGCAAGGGCGAGACGCCCGCCGAGGAGGAGCCCGGTGAGACGGCAGCCGTAACTCGCGACCGCCATGCCGAGAATGGCGAGGAGCGTAACGGGATCGAGGCTCATGCCGCCTCGCCCTTGTCGTCGGGGCGCCAGGCGAGGACGGCGGCCGCCATGCCGGCGAAGGCACCGGCGAGCACGTGCCAGGGCGATCCCAGGGCGAGATGGGCGGCCGTCGCCGCGGCGGCGCTGGCGACGACCACCAGGCCGGCGCGTGACGTCGTGACGAAGCCGGCCACGAGGCCGATGAAGATGGCGGTGAAGGCGAAGTCGGCGCCGAAGCGGCGGGGGTCGCCGAGCAGCGGGCCCAGGACCGTTCCGGCCCAGGACCAGGCGACCCAGTTGATCCAGAAGACGGCGCCCGAGCCGAAGAAATAGGCGGCGGTGATGCGCCGGCTGGCGGCGCGGCGCTCGGCGAGAGCCCAGTTCTCGTCGGCGAGGACGTGGAAGCCGAGCAGTTTTCCGCCGAAGGGCAGGTGGGCGACCTTCGGTGCCAGCGAGGCGCTCATCAGGATGTAGCGGGCATTGATGAGGAAGGTGGAGAGGACGAGGGCGGCGATCGGCACCGGGACGGTCCACAGCTCGATGGCGGCGAGCTGGGCGCCGCCGGCGAAGATCAGGGCGGAGGAGAGCGTCACCTCCAGCGGCGACAGGCCCTTGCCGGTGGCGATGGCGCCGTAGAGCAGGGCGATGGGGGCCGCCGCGACCATGGCGGGGAGGAGTTCCACGAGGCCGTCGCGGAATTCGGAGGCGGGGGATGCAGGCACGTCAGACATCGCACCTGCTTCCCACATGCAGCCGCCGGCTTCTTGAACGAAAACGGCACCCGGCAGGTTCCGCGCGCCCTCTCAGGCGGCCACGGCACGGCGATAGGCAGCGGGAGCCACGCCGATGCGGGCCTTGAAGGCGCGGGTGAGGTGCGCCTGATCGGCGAAGCCCACATCGGCCGCGACCTCGGCGGGGGCCCTGCCGGCGCGCAGCCGGTCCTGCGCCCGGCGCACGCGCACGTCCACCACATAGGCATGGGGCGTGATGCCGACACTGCGGCGGAAGACGCGGATCAGGTGGTCGCGCGAGAAGCCGGCGACGGCGGCGAGCTCGGCGAGGCTCAGGTCCTCGGCGTAGCGGGACTCGATGAGGTCGCGCACGCGCTGCACGGGGCCGGCCTCCTCGCCCACCGGCGCCAGACCGCCACCGGCGTGGAGCACGAATGCGCGGGCATAGGCGCGCAGCATCAGTTCCTCGCCGGCGAGGCCGTCGGCGCCGGCCTCGATCGCCTCGTGGGCAGCCGAGAAGAGCCGCGCCCCCTCGGGGTCGTGGACGACCGGGCTGCGGAAGAAGGGGGCCGCCGGTGCGGGCCGGCGACTGACGGCTTCGGCGAGGTCGCGCAGGAAAGCCTCGCCGGGATAGGTCATGCGGTAGGAATAGCCGCCATCGGCGGGGGCGCCGTCGTGGACGTCCTGCGGCATGACGAAGACGAGATCGCCCGGTCCGGCGCAGCCCTTCATGCCGAGCGCCGACACCTTCTCCCAGCCGTTCTCGATCGTTCCGACGACGTAGGTCTCGTGCATGTGCGGGGGATACACGTGGGTGCGGAACGTGGCGCTCAGGCAGTCGATGCCCTCGAGCCGGGAGGCCGCGAAGAAGCGCGCCGTCTCGCCTTTCGCGAGAGGGCCGAGGCTCATGGCGGCACGCTGGTCGAGATCGTCCATGCCCGACCCCTAGCATGGCGGGCGCGGCGTTCTTGAAGGAAATCGGCATCGCCGTGGCAACATCCGGTGCCGCGAAGCGGGCCGTCGCGCCATCCGCCGTCCGGCCGAGCCGGCTTTCGTCTTTGGTCCTCTTGATTTCATCGACCGTGCGTTCAACTATCCGCTCGACCCCGGTCCGGCCCTGCAACGCAGGGGGGCGGGGCGACACAGAACCCGAAAACGGGTCGTGAGAGGGAACGCCGCTGCGCCTGCGGGCGCGGCAGTCGAGGAACAGGGAGGACGCCGGCCGTGGCCAACCACGCCGACGCGCGCGCCGTCACCGACGGTCACGATACATTTCCGAAGCTCCTAGCGCTGAACGCCGTGCGGTTCGCCGCCCGGCCGGCCATGCGTCACAAGGACCTCGGCATCTGGCGCACCTGGACCTGGGCCGAGGTGGCGGGGGAGGTGCGTGACTTCGCGCTCGGCCTTGGCGAGCTCGGCCTGAAGCGCGGCGACAAGGTCGCCATCGTCGGACGGAACCGACCGAAGCTCTACTGGTCCATGGCCGCCATCCAGTCCTGGGGCGGCGTGCCGGTGCCGGTCTATTCGGACTCGGTCGCCGACGAGATGGCCTATGTGCTCGAACATGCCGAGGCCTCGATGGCGGTTGTCGAGGACCAGGAGCAGGTGGACAAGCTGCTCTCCGTGTCCGAGCGGCTGCCGCACCTCGCGCACGTCGTCTACGACGAGCCGCGCGGCCTGAGGGACTACGACCATTCGCGCATGCACGCCTTCGAGGAGGTGCAGGAGATCGGCCGCAAGGCCGGCTCCGACCCGGCCAAGGTGAAGGCGCTGGAGGAGGCGATCGCGCTCGGCAAGGGCGGCGACCTCGCCATCATGCTCTACACGTCGGGAACGACCGGGCGGCCGAAGGGCGTCATGCTGTCGAACGACAACGTCATCGTCTCGGCGAAGAACGGCGGCCTGTTCGACGGCCTGACCGAGACCGAGGAGACTATCGCCTACCTGCCGCTGGCCTGGGTCGGCGACAACATCTTCTCCTACGCCCAGTCCTACGTGCTCGGCTTCTGCGTCAACTGCCCGGAGAGCGCCGAGACGGTGGTGGACGACCGCCGCGAGATCGGCACGTCCTACGCGTTCGCGCCGCCGCGGGTCTACGAGAACCTGCTCACCCAGACCATGGTGCGCATGGAGGACGCCGGTCCGCTCAAGAAGAAGATGTTCGACTACTTCCTCGGCGTCGCCAAGGAATGGGGCGAGAAGATCCTCAATAAGGAGCCGGTGCCACTCATCGCGCGGCTGCAATATGCCGCGGGCGAGGTGCTGGTCTACGGCCCGCTGAAGAACCGGTTCGGCCTCACCAACATCCGCGTCGGCTACACGGCGGGCGAGGCGATCGGGCCGGAGATCTTCAAGTTCTTCCGCTCCCTCGGCATCAACCTGAAGCAGCTCTATGGGCAGACGGAAGCCAGCGTCTACATCACCGCACAGCCCGACGGCGAGATCTATGCCGATACGGTCGGAAAGCCGAACATCGATGTCGAGCTGAAGATCGACGACAGCGGCGAGGTGCTCTACCGCTCGCCCGGCGTGTTCATGGGCTATTTCAAGGACCCCGAGAAGACGGCCGAGACCAAGACGCCGGACGGCTGGGTGCGCTCGGGCGATGCCGGCTTCTTCGATCCGAAAACCGGGCACCTGAAGATCATCGACCGCGCCAAGGACGTCGGCAAGCTGCGCTCGGGCGCGCTGTTCGCGCCGAAATACATCGAGAACAAGCTGAAGTTCTACCCGAACATCAAGGAAGCGGTCGCCTTCGGCCAGGACCGCGACTTCGTCACCTGCTTCCTCAACATCGACCTCACGGCCGTCGGCTCCTGGGCCGAGCGCAACAACGTCTCCTACGGCTCCTACCAGGAGCTGGCCGGCCACCGCGAGGTGCTGAAGACGCTGAAGGCACATGTCGACGAGGTGAACCGGTCGCTCGCCGAGGAGCCGCTGATGGGCGGCGCGCAGATCCGCCGCTTCCTCGTGCTGCACAAGGAGCTCGACGCCGACGACGGCGAGCTGACCCGCACCCAGAAGGTGCGCCGCGGCTTCATCGCCGATCGTTACCTGCCGCTGGTCGAGGCGCTCTACGACGGCTCGGCGCGGGGGCGCATCAGGACCGAGGTGACCTTCGAGGACGGCCGCAAGGGCGTCATCGAGGGCGACGTGGAGATCATCGACATGACCGTCCACCCGGTCACCGGCGGCGCGTTCAGGGAGGCTGCGGAATGAGGGCTCCCTCGGCCACCGACATCGCCGCCGGCGAGGTCATCCTCGCTGTCGACAACGTTTCGCTCGGCTTCGGCGGCGTGAAGGCGCTGACCGACGTGTCCTTCGACATCAGGAAGGGCGAGGTGCGCGCCATCATCGGTCCGAACGGCGCCGGCAAGACCTCGATGCTCAACTGCATCAACGGCTTCTACCATCCGACCTCCGGCCGCATCACCTTCAAGGGCAAGACGCGTCCGAAGATGCGCCCGCACGAGGCGGCGGCCGGCGGCATCGCCCGCACCTTCCAGAACGTCGCGCTGTTCAAGGGCATGTCGACGCTCGACAACATCATGGCCGGCCGCACCCTGAAGATGAACCGCGGCTTCTTCTGGCAGGTGCTGCGCCACGGCCCGGCCATGGACGAGGAGATCGCCCATCGCCGCTTCGTCGAGGAGATCATCGACTTCCTCGAGATCCAGCACATCCGCAAGACGCCGGTCGGCAAGCTGCCCTACGGCCTTCAGAAGCGCGTCGAGCTCGGCCGGGCGCTCGCCATGGAGCCGGAGGTGCTGCTGCTGGACGAGCCGATGGCCGGCATGAACCTCGAGGAGAAAGAGGACATGTGCCGCTTCATTCTCGACGTGTCGAACCAGTACGGCACGACGATCGCGCTGATCGAACACGACATGGGTGTGGTCATGGACCTCTCCGACCGGGTCGTCGTCCTGGAATACGGCCGCAAGATCGCCGACGGCACGCCCGACGAGGTCAAGCGCAACCAGGCCGTGATCGACGCCTATCTCGGCGTGGCGCATTGAGGACCTGAGCGATGACCGACGCCACCCTGCCCGCCGCCATGGACAAGCCGGTCCGCAAGGACCTGATCGGCTGGGGCGCGGCCGCGGCGGCCCTGGTGCTCATCGTCCTCGGCGGCGTCACCGGGCTGATCGCCGAGGGCTCGCTGCCCTACCGCATCTTCATCGGCCCCTTCGTCGAGATGGTGACGATCCCCGACCTCTTCGTGCAGACGGTCTGGGAGGGCTTCGTCGGCGGCGTGCTCTACGCCCTGATCGCCCTCGGCTTCGTGCTGATCTTCAAGGCCTCCGGCGTGTTCAACTTCGCCCAGGGCATCATGGTGGTCTTCGCCGGCCTGACCCTGGTGGGCGTCTACGAGAAGTTCGCCTCCATCGGCTTCACCGGCATGCTGGCCGCCTACACGGCGCTGGCCGTCGCGCTGGCCGTCATGTTCCTTCTAGCAGTGGCGGTGGAGCGCGTGGTGCTGCGGCCGCTGGTCAACCAGCCCGACATCATCCTTTTCATGGCCACTTTCGGGCTCACCTATCTGCTCATCGGGCTCGGCGAGACCATCTTCGGCGGCTCGCCGAAGGTGATGATCGCCTCGCAGCTGGGCCTGCCGTCGGGATCGATCGATCTGGCCATCCTCGGCGGGCGCGTCAGCCTGCAGATGCTCGACATCGCCGCTGCCGTCATCGCCATCGTGATGATCGCCGTGCTCGCCTTCTTCTTCCAGTATACCCGCATCGGCCGGGCGCTGCGCGCGGTGGCGGACAGCCACAAGGCGGCGCTGTCGGTCGGCATCTCGCTGAACCAGATCTGGATCATCGTCTGGTTCACCGCCGGCATCGTGGCGCTGCTCACCGGCATCATGTGGGGCGCCCGCTCCGACGTGTCCTTCGGCCTGCAGACCATCGCCCTGAAGGCGCTTCCCGTGCTCATCCTCGGCGGCTTCACCTCCGTGCCCGGAGCCATCGTCGGCGGCCTCATCATCGGCATCGGCGAGAAGATCGGCGAGTTCTACTGGGGTCCGCTCTTCGGCAACGGCATCGAGAGCTGGCTCGCCTATGTCATCGCGCTCGCCTTCCTGATGTTCCGGCCGCAGGGCCTGTTCGGCGACAAGATCATCGAGCGGATCTGAGGAGCGTCACCCGTGTTCTACCGCGAAGCCGGCCAGTACAAGACCTCCTACAAGGCCGACATGTCGGTCTTTCCGCTGCTGCAGGATCGGATCGGCATCTTCGCGATCCTGGCGATCGCCTTCGTGGCCGTGCCGCTCTTCGCCTCCGAGTTCATCATCCTGTCGGTGATGGTGCCCTTCCTCGTCTTCGCGCTGGCGGCGATCGGGCTCAATATCCTCACCGGCTATACCGGTCTGATCTCGCTCGGGACGGGCGCCTTCATGGGGGTCGGGGCCTATGCCTGCTACAAGCTGACGACGCTCTTTCCCGGCGTGAACATCATCGTCTGGATCATCGTCTCGGGCTTCTTCTCGGCCGCCATCGGCGTCGTCTTCGGCCTGCCGAGCCTGAGGATCAAGGGCTTCTACCTCGCCGTCGCCACGCTCGCCGCGCAGTTCTTCCTGCAGTGGTGCTTCGTGCGCATCCCCTGGCTCTACAACTACAACGCCTCGGGCGCCATCGAGGTGCCGGAGCGCACCCTGTTCGGCCTCGCCATCACCGGTGCCAGGTCCTCGCCGGAGGTGCGTTACCTCGTGCTGCTCTCCATCGTCGTCTTCCTCACCTGGATCGCCTCCAACCTCGTCCACGGCCGCATCGGCCGGTCGTGGATGGCGGTGCGCGACATGGACATCGCCGCCGAGCTGATGGGGATCAAGCTGCTGCCGACCAAGCTCCTCGCCTTCGCCGTCTCGTCCTTCTATTGCGGCGTCGCCGGGGCCTGCATGATGTTCCTCTGGTACGGCGGCGGCGAGGCCAATGACGCCTTCAACGTCAACCAGAGTTTCATCGTGCTGTTCATGGTCATCATCGGCGGCCTCGGAAGCCTGATCGGCTCGTTCCTCGGCGCCTTCTTCATCTCGACCCTGCCGACCATCCTGAAGTTCGGCGTACCGGCCGTCGGCATCCCGCTCACCGGCGCGCTCGCCGAGCACCTGACCCACATCATGGTCGGTGCGCTCATCATCTTCTTCCTCATCGTCGAGCCGCACGGGCTCGCGCGACTGTGGCAGATCGCCAAGCAGAAACTGCGCGTCTGGCCGTTCCCCTACTGACCGGCCGGCAGCGCCCAAACCCCAAGAGACCCGCCGGCAAGGCGGGCACGACAAGAAGAAAACCCGGACCACGGCGTCCGGACTTCCAAGGAGGAACTTCCATGAAAGGCTTCAAGTGGACGATGGCCGCCGCCTTCGCCGCAGCGCTCGCCTCGGCGGCGCCCATGCCGGCACAGGCCCAGGCCCAGGACAGCATCTTCATCCCGCTGCTCAGCTACCGCACCGGGCCCTTCGCGTCGTCTGGCATTCCGATCGCCAACGGCATGCGCGACTATCTGGAGATGATCAACCAGCGCGATGGCGGCATCAACGGCGTCAAGATCGTCATCGAGGAATGCGAGACCGGCTACGACACCAAAAAGGGCGTCGAGTGCTACGACTCGCTGCGCTCGCGCAACCCGGTAGTGGTGAACCCCTATTCCACCGGCATCACGCTGCAGCTCATTCCGCGTGCCGCGGTCGACAAGATCCCGATGCTGTCCATGGCCTATGGTCTCTCGGCCTCGGCCGACGGCAACACCTTCCCGTGGATCTTCAACCCGCCGGCGACCTACTGGGACGGCGCCTCGGTCATGGTCTCCTACATGGCCCAGCGCGAGGGGGGCTTCGACAAGCTGCGCGGCAAGACCCTCGGCCTGATCCATCTCGACGCGCCCTACGGCAAGGAGCCGATCCCGGTGCTGCAGGCCATGGCCGAGAAATACGGCTTCACCCTGAAGCTTTACCCGGTGGCCGCCGCCGACATGCAGAACCAGAGCGCCATCTGGCTCAACATCCGTCGCGACCGGCCGAACTACCTCTACAACCAGGGCTGGGGCGCGATGAACCCGACGGCCGTGCGTGAGGCGATCCGCAACAACTTCCCCATCGACCGCCTCGTCGGCGTCTGGTGGGCCGGCGGTGACGACGACGCCCGCGCCGGCGGCGCCCAGGCGGCGGGTTATCGCAGCCTGAACTTCCATCAGGCCGGCACCGACTTCCCCGTGATCCAGGACATCCTGAAGCACGTGGTCGACAAGAACCTGTCGCGGGTCGATGCGCGCTCGCGCGTCGGCGAGAACCTCTACAACCGCGGAGTCTACAACTCCATGCTGATGGTCGAGGCGATCCGCCACGCCCAGCAGCTGACGGGCAAGAAGGTGGTCACGGGCGAGGATGTGCGCCGCGGCTTCGAGACGATGAACATCACCGAAGCCAGGCTCAAGGAGATCGGCATGGAGGGCTTCGCCGCTCCCGTGCGGCTCACCTGCGCCGACCACAACGGCCACAACCGCGTCTTCGTCGCCCGCTGGGACGGCACGCGCTATGTCCGCGACAGCGACTGGATCGAGCCGATCCGCGACGTCGTCCGGCCGCTGATCGAGGATGCGGCGAAGAAGTACGCCGAAGCCAATGCCGGCTGGCCGCGCCGCACCGAGACCTGCGACCAGCGGTCGTGAGTCTCTGACTGCAACACGGGGGGCCGCGGGTGACCGCGGCTCCCGCCCTGCACGTGCACGATGCAGATCAGGCCGATCGGCCCCATTACCTGCGGATAACCCTATGACCGCCCAGACCCAAGCGACGCCGGCGCCTGCTCCCGTCCAGGACCTGATCCTCGACGTCAGCAACATCGAGGTCATTTACGACCACGTCATCCTGGTGCTGAAGGGCGTCTCGCTCGTGGTGCCGCGCGGCGGCATCGTCGCCATCCTCGGCGCCAACGGCGCCGGCAAGACGACGACGCTGAAGGCGATCTCCAACCTGCTCCATGCCGAGCGCGGCGAGGTGACCAAGGGCTCCATCGTCTTCGAGGGAGAGGAGGTGCAGGCCCTCTCGCCCAACGACCTCGTGCGCCGCGGCTGCATCCAGGTGATGGAGGGACGGCACTGCTTCGGCCACCTCACCATCGAGGAGAACCTGCTCACCGGCGCCTTCACCCGGCGCGACGGCAAGGCCGCCATCCGCGACGACATGGAGAAGATCTACGCCTATTTCCCCCGCCTGAAGGAGCGCCGGCACTCCATGTCCGGCTACACGTCGGGCGGCGAGCAGCAGATGTGCGCCATCGGCCGCGCGCTGATGAGCCGGCCGAAGATGATCCTCCTGGACGAGCCCTCGATGGGACTTGCCCCGCAGATCGTCGAGCAGATCTTCGAGATCGTCCGCGACATCAATTCCCGCGAGGGCGTCTCCTTTCTCGTCGCCGAGCAGAACACCAACATGGCGCTGCGCTACGCCACCTTCGGCTACATCATGGAGACCGGCCGCATCGTCATGGACGGCGACGCCAAGTCGCTGCGCGAGAACGAGGACGTGAAGGAGTTCTATCTCGGCGTCTCCGAGGGCGACAAGAAGAGCTTTCGCGACGTGAAGAGCTACAAGCGGCGCAAGCGCTGGCTGGCCTGAGGCCGGGGCCATCGGTCGCGGCGGACCGCGCGCCCCTTGCACTTGGGGCGCCGGCATGACGACTTAGAGGGTGTCATGCCCTTTCTCATCCTCCTCGGTATCGCCGCCCTTCTCGCGCTCATCTTCGGCCCGCAATGGTGGGTGAAGGCGCAGATGCGCCGCCACGGCGTCGAGCGCGAGGACTTTCCCGGTACCGGTGGCGAACTCGCCGTCCACCTGCTCGAGGAGGCGGGCCTCGCCGACGTCAAGGTGGAGCGCACCGATGCCGGTGACCATTACGATCCCATCGACCGCGTGGTGCGGCTCTCGCCGGAGGTCCATGACGGCCGCTCGGTGACGGCCGTGGCGGTGGCCGCCCACGAGGTCGGCCACGCCGTGCAGCACCGCGACGGCGACCGTCTGTTCCTCTGGCGGATCCGCATGGCACAGGCGGCGCAGAAGCTGGAGATCGGCGCCGCCATCCTGTTCGCCACGGCGCCGCTCGTGCTCGCCTTCGTCCGATCGCCGGTCATCGCCGTGCTGCAGATCGCCGTCGCCCTCGCCCTCCTGGGCTCGCGGCTCGCCATGCATGTGCTGACCCTGCCGATGGAGTTCGACGCCAGCTTCGGCAAGGCGTTGCCCGTGCTCACCCGTGGCGGCTACCTGCACCCGAACGACCAGCCGGCGGCGCGCTCGGTGCTGCGCGCGGCGGCGCTGACCTATGTCGCCTCGGCGCTCGTCACCCTGCTCGACCTCACCCGCATCATCCGCGTCTTGCGCTGAGGGGGCCCAAGCGGCATGAAGGCTCCATGAGCCAGGCCATCCTCGACCGCTGGTACGCCGCCCTGAAGGCCGGCGATGCCTCAGCCCTCGCCGCCGTGACCACCGACGACGTCACCGTGCGCTGGAACGGACCGCCGGGCATCGTGCCCTGGGCGGGACTGTGGGAGGGCCGCACCAAGGTGCTGACGTTCTTCAGGCGCGTCGCCGAGCACCTGGAGATCCTGTCGATCGAGACCGTCGCGCGGATCGAGGGCGAGGGCGGCGTCGCCATCGTCCTCCAGGGGCACTGGCGGGTGCGCGCCAGCGGCGAGGAGATCAAGGTGCGCGCGGCCAACCTGTTCCGCTTCGAGGGCGGCCTAGTGGCGGCCTACGAGGTCTATCCGGACAGCTACGCCTTCGCGAAAGCACTGGCGAAGGCCTAGGTCGTTCTCAAGGAAGAGCACCGCACTCTCCGTCATGCCCGGCCTTGTGCCGGGCATCCACGCCTTGAACACCACGGTCGCCCAGGAAGTCGTGGATGCCCGGGACGCACCCGGGCATGATGGACGTTGGTTCCAGCGGACTTTCAGCAGGCGGTGACGACGTCGTCACCAAAACAAAAGGCCGGGCGCTGGCCCGGCCTTGATGCAGTGAACCGGATGAGGACGCTCAGTCCTTGGCGCGCTCGGAATAGGAGCCGTCCTCGGTCATCACGACGATGCGGGTGCCGACGCCGATATGCGGCGGGACCAGCGTGCGCACGCCGTTCGACAGGATGGCGGGCTTGTAGGAGGAGGAGGCGGTCTGGCCCTTGGTGACCGGCTCGGTCTCCATCACCTCGAGCGTCACGCGCTGCGGCAGTTCGATGCCGACGGCGTTGCCCTCGTAGACCGACAGCTTCACCTCCATCTCGTTCTGGAGATAGGGCTTGGCGTCGCCGAGGATATCGTCGGGGACCGCGATCTGCTCGTAGGTCTCCTTGTTCATGAAGTGGTTCCCGTCACCGTCCGAATAGAGGTAGGTGTAGGGACGATCCTCCACATAGGCGCGCTCGACCATCTCGGTGGTGCGCCAGCGCTCGGACACCTTCACGCCGTCGGACAGGCGGCGCATGTCGACCTGGGTTACCGGGGTGCCCTTGCCAGGGTGGATGTTCTGGGCGGTGACGATCAGGTAGAGCCTGCCGTCGACTTCGAGAATGTTGCCCTTGCGGACGGAGGAGGCGATGACCTTCGGCACGGGTGTTGTCCTTGGGATGGGGCGGGCGCGATCCCGCGTGATCTGTCGCGCCGTCGCATAGACGAAGTCGCGGCCAAGCGCCACCCCCGCCCGCTAGTCGCGGAACCAGACGACCTGCGTGGTGGTGGCGAGGAGCTTGCCCTCGTCGGACCAGAGCTCGGCCTGCTGGTCGTGAAACTGGTCGCCGAAGCGGATCGAATCGACCTTGGCGAGAAGCGGCCGCGTGCCCTGCCGCGCCAGCTCCTCCGGGCTTGCATGGAAGTACGAGGTCATCGACACCGTACCGGCCGGCGTCCTGAGGCCACGGACCTGGAACACGCGGACGATGAACACGTCGCAGAGCGAGGCGAGCCCCACGTGGTCGAGCGGGCGCGGCGGCTGGTCGGCGACCCAGATCAGCGACTTCGCGCTCTGCGGCGTGGCGAAGGCTTCGCTCGCCATGATCGGCAAGCCGGAGATGTAGCGGAAGTCGTAGGCGTTCAGCCAGGCGAGGGGCGGCTTGGTCGTCAGCGAGGGAACCTCGCCCGCCGGCGGGGCCTCGGGCATGGGGCTCGCGTGGTGCCCCCAGGTCTCGCTGCGCCGGGCAAAGACCATGGTGGCGTTGGCGGCGATGGTCTCGCCCTGCACCAGTTCCGCATAGAGATGCTGCACCGAGCGGCCGGAGCGAACCTCCTTCACGCGGATGACGAAGTCGCCCTCGGCGATGGGGGCGCAGAAGTTCACCGTCTGGGCCACCGGCTCGCCGATGCGCGCGGGGTGGTCCATGGCGGCCTTCAGGAGCTGCGCCGCGGTGACACCGCCGAAGGGGCCGACCATGTTCCAGTAGGCCGGCGAGGTGCGGCCGGCGAGCGACCCGTCGGCCGCCGGCGTGAAGGTCGTCGCCGCGTCGAGCGGGTGGAGGGCATCGGTCATCAGGCACTCGGGGGAGGTTTTCTCACGGTGCCGCGGAGCCTATGAGGGGGGCGGCCTTTCGGCAATGATGCCGAAGGGCATGGGTCCTGACCGATGACCGTTTCACCCTGGTGGGATGCCGACCGCCACGCCGACCGCCGGCCCTTTCTCGTGGCGCGCGGGCGCATCAAGGCGGCGCTGCGCCGCTGGTTCGCGGGCCGTGACTTCACCGAGGTCGAGGCCGGCATCCTGCAGGTCTCGCCCGGGAACGAGACCCATCTCCACGCCTTCGCCACCGAGGCGGTGAGCATCGAGGGTCGCCGCGCCCCGCTCTTCCTCCACACCTCCCCGGAATTCGCCGCCAAGAAGCTGATCGCCGCGGGCGAGACGCGCATCGTCGATTTCGCGCGCGTCTTCCGCAACCGCGAGCGGGGGCCGCTGCACCATCCCGAGTTCACGATGGTGGAATGGTATCGCGTCGGCGAGACCTACGAGCAGCTCATGACGGACTGCGCCGACCTTCTCAGGCTCGCCTGCGAGGCGGCGGGCCGGGATGCGCTGGTCTGGCGGGAGGCAGCCTGCGACCCCGCGCTGGAGCCGGAGCGCCTGACGCTGGCCGAGGCGTTCCGTCGCCACGCGGACATGGATCTTCTCGCGACCGTCGGGGAGGCGGGCGAGACAGACCGCGCTGCACTGGCCGCTGCCGCCACGAGCGCCGGCATCCGTGTGTCCGATGACGACGGCTGGGCCGACATCTTCTCCAAAGTGCTGGTGGAGCGCATCGAGCCGCGCCTCGGCTTCGGGCGGGCGACGATCCTGTGCGAATACCCGGTGAGCGAGGCGGCGCTGGCCCGCCCCAAGCCCGGCGATCCGCGCGTCGCCGAGCGGTTCGAGCTCTATGCCTGCGGCGTCGAACTCGCCAATGCCTTCGGCGAGCTGACCGACCCTGCCGAGCAGCGGCGGCGCTTCGAGGCCGCGATGGCGGAGAAGCAGCGCGTCTATGGCGAGACCTATCCGGTGGACGAGGAGCTTCTCGCCGCCCTCGCCGTGATGCCGCCGACGGCCGGCATCGCGCTCGGCTTCGAGCGCCTCGTGATGCTCGCGAGCGGGGCGCGGCACATCGAGGACGTGGTGTGGACGCCGGTTCCCGAGACCTTCAGATGACCGGGATGCGGGGCGCCGCCTCGCGCGGGATCGCGCCGGAGATCCGCGGGTCATCCATCACCTCGATGGCGCGCCTGTAGGGCGTGAAGCCGCAGCGTCGGTAGAAGGATAGCGCCGCGGGATGGTCGAGGGTGCAGGTGTGCAGCCAGACGCGCCGCGTCTCCGGCCGCCAGGCCTCTTGTAGCGCGGCCGCCATCATGCGGGGACCGAGGCCCTGTCCGGTCGCCTCGGGCACGAGGCCGAAGAAGGCGATCTCGACGTCGGCAGGGTCGCGGCGGTCGATCTCGACGATGCCGGTCTCGCCCTCCGCCACGAAGAGCGCGTTGCCGGGCCGGTGGAGGATGGCGGCGAGCGCCGCGTCGTCCATGACCAGCCGCGATGTCCACAGCCAGTCGAGGCCGATGGCGGCATAGAAGCGGCGGTACCAGGTGAGGTCGGGGTCGGCCACCGGGCGCAGCGGCAGCGGGTCCGCGATGGCCGCCACCGGGGGCTCGCGCATCTCCAGATAGGTCACCACCGCGGCGATCTTTCCCGCGGGCAGGTCCGTATAGCCGTCGAGGTTGAGTGGTATGGTTTCGGCGGTCATGGCGGGTGCGTCCTGCTGGCCCTCGACGCGGTCGCAGCGCCGGGGCATGGTCGCCGCGACTTCTACACCGAAGGAGGCAGGGCATGAAGGTCGGCGCCCGCAGGATGCTCCTGCCCATCGCCGCCATGCGGGCCATGGCCTGACCATGGCGCGCGGGATCGACAGGCGGCTGGCCTTGGGAACGCTGGCGGCGGGCCTCGCCGCGCCTGCGCTCGGGCGGACGCCCTTCGTCGTCGACGGTGCGGGCCGGCAGGTGGCGATCCCCGCGGGCGTCGCGCGCGTCTTTCCCGCCGGGCCGCCGGCGGCGATCCTCCTCTACACGCTCGCCCCCGATCTGCTGATCGGCTGGCCGCGCGCCAACCGGCCGGAGGAGCGGGAGTTCCTGCTGCCCGAGATCGGCTCCAGGCCGGAGGTCGGCCGCATCACGGGGCGAGGCAACACGGCCAATCTCGAACTCGTGCTGGCGCTGAAGCCGGACCTCATCATCGATTCAGGCTCGGTGCGCCGCACCTTCGCCGAACTCGCCGACCGCGTTCAGGGCCAGACCGGCATTCCCTACGCCTTGCTGGACGGACGGTTCGAGGCGACGGCCGGAAGCCTCATCACCCTCGGGCAGCTGACGGGGCGGGAGAAGAGGGCCCGGCACCTCGCCGCCTGGTGCGACGAGACGATGAAGACGCTCCTCTCCCGCATCGACACCGTTCCGGCGGAGCGGCGGCCGCGGGTCTATTACGCGCGCGGGCCGCGCGGTCTGGAGACCGGCCTCGCCGGGTCCATCAACGTCGAGACGGTGGAGTTCCTCGGCGCGGTGAACGTTGCCCGCGACGGCGTCGGCGGCGGGCTGGCGCAGGTCTCGCTGGAACAGGTGCTCGCCTGGAACCCGGAGGTCATCGTCACCATCGACCAGACCTTCGCCGCGAACGTGCGCTCCGATCCGGCCTGGCGCGGGGTCAAGGCGGTCACCGACGGACGGGTCCACCTGTCGCCCAAACTGCCCTTCGGCTGGGTCGACTTCCCGCCCTCGGTCAACCGCATGGCGGGGCTGTGGTGGCTCGCGAAGACCCTCTATCCGGCACTCGTCCCAGAGGACATCCGCGCCCTGACGCGTGACTTCTATGCGCTGTTCTACCACGTGACGCCGAGCGACGCGCAGATCGACCGCGTCCTGGCGGGCCGCGACTGACATGCAGCCCCTCCGATCCCTCGGTGGTGGCGCAGTGGCCGCCTCGGTCCTCGTCCTCGGGGTCGTCGTCGCCTTCGCCGTCGGCCGCTTCCCGGTGAGCCTCGCCGACATCATCCTCGCCCTGTGGTCACGGGCGACCGGCGTGCCCTCGGGGCTGTCCCCGGCGGTGGAGGCGGTCGTCTTCCAGATCCGGGGGCCGAGGGTGCTGGCGGCGCTCTCCTGCGGCGCCGCGCTGGCGGTGGCCGGCGCTGCCTTCCAGGGCCTGTTCCGCAATCCGCTGGTCTCGCCCGACATCCTCGGCGCGTCGTCCGGGGCGGCGCTCGGCGCCGTCCTCGCCATTCTCCTGTCCTTCGGCATCTTCGGCATCCAGGCGGCGGCCTTCGCGGGCGGCCTCCTCGCCGTGGCGGCGGTCTATGCGGTCGGCTCGACGATCCGGTCCGGCGACCCGATCCTGACGCTGGTGCTCACCGGCGTCGTGCTCGGCTCGCTTCTCGGGGCGGGCGTCGGCCTCGTCAAGGTGCTCGCCGACCCCTACAACCAGCTGCCGGCCATGACCTTCTGGCTGCTCGGCTCCCTTTCGGCCACGAGCCCTGCCGATCTCGTGCCGCTGATCGCGCCCGTCGTGCTCGGCGCCCTCGTGCTGATGGCACTGCGCTGGCGGATGAACGCCCTGTCGCTGCCCGAGGAGGAGGCCCGCGCCCTCGGCCTGCCGACGGGCATCCTGCGCGTGGTCATCATCGCAGCGGCCACGCTGACCACCGCGGCGAGCGTCGCGGCCGCCGGCATCATCGGCTGGGTCGGGCTCGTCGTGCCGCATCTCGCCCGCTTCCTGGTCGGCCCCGATTTCGGCCGGCTGATCCCCGCCTCGGCCCTGCTCGGCGGCGGCTACCTCCTGCTGATCGACACGCTGGCCCGCACCCTCGGTCCGGTCGAGGTGCCGCTGGGCATCCTCACCGCGGTGATCGGTACGCCCTTCTTCATCTGGCTCCTCGCCTCCTCGCGCGGCGGGTGGTCATGACGCTCGCTGCCGACAGTCTCGCCTTCGGTTATCGCGGGCACCCGGTGGGCCGGGGCGTTACGCTCACCATCGCGGCGGGCGAGGTGCTCGCCCTGCTCGGGCCGAACGGCGGCGGCAAGACGACGCTACTGAAGACGATGCTCGGCCTGTTGCCGCCCCAGGACGGTACGGTGAGCCTTGACGGCCGGCCGCTCGCGGCCCTGACGATCCCGGAGCGAGCGCGGCTCGTCGCCTATGTGCCGCAGAGCCACCACGGCACCTTCGCCTTCACCGCCCTCGACCTCGTTCTGATGGGCCGAACCGCCCATGGCGGGCTCTTCGCGCGGCCGGGGCCGCGGGACCGCGCCGTCGCCTCCACCATGCTGGAGCGCCTCGGCATCGCGCATCTCGCCGAGCGTCCGGTGACGATGATCTCGGGCGGCGAGCGCCAGCTCGTGCTGGTGGCGCGGGCCCTCGCCCAGGAGCCGCGCTTCATCGTCCTCGACGAGCCGACGGCGAGCCTCGACTTCGGCAACCAGGGCAAGGTCATGCGCCAGATCCGCCAGCTCGCGGCCGATGGTCTCGGCGTTCTCTTCACCACCCACGACCCGAACCAGGCGCTCGGCCATGCCGACCGGGTGGCCCTCCTGCGGGACGGCGGGGTGATGGCGGAGGGGCCCGTCCGCGAGGTCCTGACGCCGGATCGGCTCGCGGCGCTCTACGGCGCGCCGGTGGAGACGGTGGTGGAGCCCGGCGGACGGACGGCCTTCCTGCCGGGGTGAGGGGGAACGATCCGCACGGCGCTCCCCGGGTCGCCACGGTAACTCCGCACGTCATGCCCGGCCTTGTGCCGGGCATCCACGAATTCTCAGAGCGCGGTGGTCAAGTCGTGGATGCCCGGGATGGACCCGGGCCTGTCGGAGAGGGGGGCGCCCTTCTTTGACGAGCTTCGGCGGCCCCTCACTTCGCCTTGGGGTCCAGCGCATCCCTCAGGCCGTCGCCGAGCAGGTTGAAGCTCAGCACCGTCACGAAGATCGCAATTCCCGGAAAGATCGCCATCCACGGCGCATTGGACAGGAAGCGCTGGGCGACGTTCAGCATCGAGCCCCAGGAGGGGGCGGGGGGCTGCTGGCCAAGGCCGAGGAACGAGAGCGAGGCCTCGGCGATGATGGCCGTCGCGATGGTCAGCGTGCCCTGCACCAGGAGCTGCGGCATGACGTTGGGCAGGATGTGCTTCCAGGCGATGCGGACCTGCGTGTTGCCGACGGCGCGCGCCGCCTCGACATAGTCTTCCGTCTTGATCGACAGGACCTGGCCGCGGGTGAGGCGCACGAAGACCGGCGTCGCCGTGATGCCGATGGCGATCATGGCGTTCTGCAGCGAGGGCCCGAGGAAGGCGGCCAGCGCGATGGCGAGGATGAGGAACGGGCAGGCGAGCATGGCGTCGGTGACGCGCGAGATCAGCGCGTCGGTCCAGCCGCCGGCATAGCCGGCGAGGAGCCCCAGCGGCACGCCGGCGAGGATGGCGATGGCGACGGAGATGACGCCGGCGGAGAGCGAGGCGCGGGTGCCGTAGACGACGCGGGAGAAGATGTCGCGGCCGACCTCGTCCGAGCCGAACCAGTGGGCGATGGACGGCGCCTGCCGCACGGCGCGCCAGCTCTGCTGGGTCGGATCGTGGGTGGCGATCAGCGGCGCGAAGATGGCGAGCAGCGCCAGCACGACGAGGAGCACGAGCGCCACCATGGCGGTGCGCCGCTTCTTCAGGCGGCGCCAGGCGCGGGCGCCGGGGCTTTCGAAGGTCGTCTCGATGGGGGCAGTGGCGGGAAGGGCTGATGTCGCGCTCATCGGTCAGGTCCTCAGGCGCGGATTGGCGAGGATGTAGCCGATGTCGGCGAGGAGGTTCAGCACGATGTAGGTGGTGGCGGTGACGAGCACGACGCCCTGCACCACGGCGTAGTCTCGGTTGAACACGGCGTCGACGATGAGCTTGCCGAAGCCGGGGATGGAGAAGATCTGTTCGGTCAGGACCGCGCCGGAGAGCAGCGTGCCGAATTCCAGCGCGCCGAGGGTGATGACCGGGGTCAGCGCGTTGCGCAGGCCGTGCTTGAGGATGACGGTGCGCTCGTCCAGCCCCTTGGCGCGGGCGGTGCGGACATAGTCGCTTTCCATCACCTGCAGCATGGCGGCGCGGGTGTGGCGCATGATCACGCCGGCAAAGGAATTGCCGAGCACGAAGGCCGGCATGATGGTCGCCGCCATGGAGGCGCGGAAGTCCTCGAAGGGCGAGACGTAGCCCGAGGCCGGCAGCCATCCCAGCTGCACGGAGAAGAGGAAGATCAGCATGATGCCGAGCCAGAAGTTCGGCGTCGAGATGCCCCAGAGGGCCACCACGTTGACCACGTAGTCCCAGGCCGTGTCCTTCTTCACCGCCGAGATGATGCCGGCGGGAATGCCGATGCCGAGGGTGAAGATCATCGCCATGACGGCGAGCTGCACGGTGACGGGCAGCTTCTGGGCGACGAGGGTCGCCACCGGCTCGGAGAGGCGCATGCTCTCGCCGAGATCGCCGCGGAAGACGCCGCCGACCCAGGCGAGATACTGGATCGGCAGCGGCTGGTCGAGCCGGTAGCGTTTGCGGATCTGCTCGATCACCTCCGGGTCCTTCTCCTCGCCCGCCATGACGAGCGCGGGGTCCCCCGGCAGCAATTGCTGCAGGAGGAAGATCAGCACCGACACGAAGAAGATGGTCGGGATGAGCTGGATGAGCCGTTTGGTGATCAGCGTGAACATGGCCGGACGTCAGTTGCCGCGGAACTTGAGGCCGATCACGCGCACGAGGCCGTCCGGGAAGGCGCGGAAGCCTTCCAGGCGGGCCGAATGAACGATGACGACCGGGCGGTGGTAGAGATAGACGATGCCGCCCTCGCTGAGCAGGAGCTCGGTCAGCTTCTCGTAGATCGCCTTGCGCTCGGCCGGGTCGGTCTTGGTGCGCGCCTCGTTGAGGAGGGCGTCTGCGGCGGGATTGCAGTAGCCGCCGTAGTTCTGCGGCTGGTTGCAGGCGTGGAAGGAGAAGACGTTGCCGTCCGGATCGGTGCGGCCCGACCAGTTCAGCATGTAGGCCTGGTAGCGGCCCTGTTCGGCCTCCTGGAGGGAGGTCGCGAACTCGGTGACGCGGATCTTCAGGTCGAAGCCGGCCTCTGCCGTCATCGCCTGCAGCACCTCGGCGACCTGACGGACCTCCGGGTTGTTCGGCACCATGAAGTCGATGGAGAGCTGCCCGCGCACGCCGGCCGCCTGCATGAGCTGGCGCGCCTTGGCGACGTCACGCTGCGGCACCGGGAAGCGGGTCTGGAAATAGGGGTTCTCCGGGTTCACCCACTGGTTGCCGGGCATGGCCGAGCCGTTGAACACGACCTGGTTGAGCGCCTGCCGGTCGATGGCCAGCGAGAAGGCCTGGATGATGCGCGGATCACGGCCGAAGCCCTGCTTGCCAGCGTCCGACTTGGCGATGTTGAGGGTGACGCCCTGGTAGCCGAGGTCGACGCCGGCGGCCATACGCAGCTGCGCATTGGCGCGGATCTGCGGGATGTCGGTGGCGAGGGCCCGCTCGATCAGGTCGAGCTGGCCGGAGCGCAGGTTGGCGAGGCGCACCGTGGCGTCGGTGATCGGACGATACTCGATCCGGCCGATGGTGACCTGGTCCTTGTTCCAGTAGTCGGCGAAGCGCTCGACGACGATGCGGTCCTGCTGGACGCGCTCGACGAACCGGTAAGGGCCGGCGCAGACGGGGGCCGAGCCGAAACGCTCGCCGAGCTCGCGGGCGGCCCTGGGGCTGACCATCATGCCGGCGCGGTCGGTGAGCTGGGCGAGGAGCGGCGAGAAGGGCTGCTTGAGCAGGAGGCGGACGGTGAGCGGATCGACCACCTCGACCTTGTCGACGGCCGAGAGCTCGGGCCGGCGGAACGAGCCCTGCATGGTCATGTGGCGCTCGAGCGAGAACTTCACCGCCTCGGCGTCCATGGCCTCGCCGTCGTGGAATTTCACGCCGGGACGGAGCTTGATGGTGACCGTCTTGCCGTCGGCGGAGGTCTCGTGGGAGAGCGCCAGCTGCGGCACGATGGCGAGCTTGTCGTCGATGTCGAAGAGCTTGTCGCAGATGGAGGCGAAGACGATGCGGCCGACATAGGTGCGGGCACGCGTCGGGTCGAGAACGTCCGGGTCCTCGGCCAGGCCGATGCGCAGCACCGACTGCTGGGCGGCCGCGCCGGAGATGGAGGCGGCGAGGAGGAAGGCGCTGGCCGTCCAGGCGAGTGTCTGTCTCATGGTCGTCATGGGTCCGGTCCTCTGGTGATGTCGGCGCGTGACGCGCTCTTGTACGGGGGGTGGAAGCGAAAGGGTCAGCCGTTGCCCGCCTCGTGGGCGAGGGCCGCCTCGATGGCGGCGTTGATGACGTCGCGGTCGACGGTGCCGGTGAGGTCGCGGCGGGTCGCGAGCATGGCGTTGAAATGGACGGCGCGCTGGCGCCAGACCTGCTCGAGGCGATCGAGCTCCGCCAGCGGCTCGGCATGATCGTCGACGCGCAGCGACAGGTACGGATAGTCCTCGGTGGTGTGGATCAGGAGCGCGGCCGACTGCTTGCCGCGCTTGTCGCCGCCCGCCGCTTCCCCCGCCCGCATGGCGGCGATCAGCCGCCGCGGGAAGGGCAGGGCGGCGCTCTCGGCGAAGACCCGCGCCGTCTCGGCGATGACCTCGGGCCCCGCCAGCATGTTGCCGGCGACCGAGAACCCGTCATGGATCGCGTGGCCGCACCAGCCGATGCAGTCTTCGCCCGTATGGGCAGCGAAGCGGCCGGCGCTGTCCATGATGTGGACCTGGCGGTGGCTGGCGCCGCCGTCGGAGGCGAGCAGGACGCGCAGCACCTCGTCCGCCGGCAGCCCCTCGCGCAGAAGTCTCAGACCCCGCGGCCCATAGGTGATGTTCGCGAGGGCCTGGGTGGCGACGGCGCCGTGGTCGGAATCGACATGGGGAACGATGGCGCCGACCGCGAAGGCGCGCGTCGCCACGGCGATGCCCTTGGCGCCGGTTGCCGGGTCCCGTGCGGCGATCGACCAGGTCATGCGGGCGTCCTCATGGCGCGATCCTCACCGTCCGCCCGCATAGGCCTGCATGCCGCGCGGATTGGCGGCGGCCTTGAGGCGGTGGCCCTCCTTGCGCGCCGCGGTGAGGCGGCCCTCGGACCAGGCGCCGCCGATCTCGACCTCGTGGCCGCGGCGGCGGAGCTCGTCGATGGTGGCCTGCGGGAAGCGGCTCTCGACGACGATGACGCCGGGGCGGGAGGTGCGCGGCCAGAAGGAGCCGGGGAAGTGCTCGGTATGCCAGGCCGGGGCGTCGATCGCCTCCTGCAGGTTCATGCCGGCGTGGACATGGCGCAGGAACATCTGCGGGATCCACTGGTCCTGCTGGTCGCCGCCGGGGGAACCCCAGGCGAGGTAGGGCGCGCCGTCGCGATAGGCGAGGGTGGGTGTGAGCGTCGAGCGCGGCCTCCTGCCGGGCTGGAGCGCTGCCGGATGGGTCTCGTCGAGCCAGAACATCTGGGCGCGCGAGCCGAGGCAGAAGCCGAGGTCGGGGATGATGGGCGAAGATTGCAGCCAGCCGCCGGAGGGGGTCGAGGACACCATGTTGCCCCAGCGGTCGATGATGTCGAAATGGACGGTGTCGCCGCGGGTGACGCCGTTCGCCTCCGTCTCGATGTCGCCGACGGTCGGCTCGCCGGCGCCGGTGGCACCTACCGCCACGCGCTTGCCGGAGGAGACGCGCGCGTCGACCTTGCCGCCGGCCCCGGCGATGGTGCCAGGGCGCAGGTCGAGGGAGGCAGTCTCGCCGATCAGCTTGCGCCGCTCGGCGTTGTAGGCGTCGGAGAGCAGCGTCTCGATCGGCACGTCGACGAAGGCCGGGTCACCGTAGAAGGCCTCGCGGTCGGCGAAGGCGAGCTTGGCGGCCTCGGTGACGACATGGACGAAATCGGGCCCGGTCACCGGCATGTCGTCGAGGCCCATGCCGTTCACCAGCGCGAGCTGCTGCAGACAGGCGAGGCCCTGGCTCCAGGTCGAGGGCTTGAAGACGCGGTAGCGGCCGTAGTCGTAGTGGATCGGCGCTTCGATGGAGGCCTTCCAGCCCGCCATGTCCTGACCCGTGAGGACGCCCTTGTTGCGCTGCCCCGTGACGTCGAAGACCTCCTCGGTGCGGCAATAGCGGTCGATGGCCTCCGCGACGAAGCCCTGGCTCCAGACGAAGCGGGCGCGGGCGATCTCGTCCTCGCGAGTCCCGCCCTCGCATTCCTTCAGGACCCGCTCGTAGGTCTCGGCGAGCCTGACGTTGGTGAAGAGGTCGCCGGGCTTCGGCACGCTGCCGCCCGGCAGATAGACGGCGGCCGAGGTGGGCCAGTGCTCGCGGAAGAGGTTCTCCACCGTGCGGATGGTGGCGGGGATGCGCTCGACCAGCGGATAGCCATGGCGCGCATAGAAGATGGCCGCCTCCAGAACGTCGCGCGGGCGCATGGTGCCGTAGTCGCGCAGCATCAGCATCCAGGTGTCGAAGGCGCCGGGGATGCAGGTGGCGAGAAGGCCGGTGCCTGGCACCAGGTCGAGGCCGAGGGAGCGGTAATGTTCGATGGTGGCGCCGGCCGGGGCCGGGCCCTGGCCGCAGATGACCTCCACCGCCTCCTTCTTCGCGTCGTAGAGGATGACAGGCACGTCGCCGCCGGGGCCGTTCAGGTGCGGCTCGACGATCTGCAGTGTGAAGGCCGCCGCGCAGCCGGCGTCGAAGGCGTTGCCACCACGCTCCAGGATGCCCATGGCGACCGCGGTCGCGAGCCAGTGGGTGGTGGTGGCGACGCCGAATGTGCCGTCGATTTCCGGGCGGGTCGTGAACATGCTCAAAAGGGTATCCTTCCATTCCCCGTCCGGCCTGCGAGCGGGGACTGCCTCCGAAGAGGCTTGTATCATAAGCAAGACATGAGCCAAGCGGCAGGGCGCCGGGCTCAGGCCCTGAATGCGAGGCCGCCGTCGACGTCCAGCGTCGCGCCGGAGACGTAGCCGCAGGCGGGAGAAGCGAGGAACGCCGCCGCGTTGGCGATCTCTCTGGGGTCGATGAGCCGGCCGAGCGGCAGGCCGGTCAGCATCTCCTCCCAGCGGCTTTCGTCGCCAAAGGCGGCAACTGCCCTTTGTTTGGACAGGGCGATGATGCGGTCGGTGCGGGTGCCGGCGGGGTTGATACCGAAGATGCGGACGCCCCATTCCTGCGACTTGCCGCCGGCCGCGCCGGTGAAGGCCATGAGCGCCGCGTTGCCGGTGCCGCCACAGACATAGTCGTAGCGGGGCAGGCGCCCCGCCATGCCGATGATATTGACGATGACGCCGCTCCTGCGCTCCTTCATGGCGAAGAGGGCGAGCTTGGTGAGGTGGATATAGCCCATCACCTTCAGCGCCCAGGCCTCCTCCCAGGTCTCCATGGAGAGGTCGAGGAGGCCGCCGGCTGGAATGGCGCCGGCATTGTTGACGAGGATGTCGGCGTCCGGGTGGTTGGCCCAGAGCGCCTCGCGGTCGGCTGCGCGCGAGAGGTCGGCCGAGGCGATCTCGACCGGCCCCTGGTGCCGAGCCTGGATGGAGGCGGCCGCGGCGGCGAGCCGCGTCGCATCACGCGCCACCATCACGACATGGGCGCCTTCGGCGGCGAAGACCTCGGCGCAGGCCTGGCCGATACCCTTCGAGGCGCCGGTGACGACGACCTTCCTGCCCGCGAGACCGAGATCCATGGCGATGCTCCCCTACTCGCCCTTGAAGTCGGGCAGGCGCTTCTCGAGGAAGGCCTTCTGGCCCTCCTTGTAGTCGGCGGAGGCGAAGCAGCGGGCGACGAGGGCATCTACCGCCTCGGCGTCCTGCTCAGCCTCGGGGCGCGAGAGCTCGACCAGCGAGCGCTTGATGGCGGCGAGTGTCAACGGCGCGTTGGCCGCGACGGTTGCGAGATAGGCCTGGACCTCTGCCTCGAAGCTCTCGCGCGGCCAGGCGCGGTGAATGACGTTGGCGCGCTCCCCGTCGGCGGCGTCGAGGATGCGCGCCGAAATGAGGATGTCGGCGACAGCGGCCGTGCCGAGCTTCTTGATCATCATCTTGATGCTGGAAAAGCCATAGCCGAGCCCGAGGCGTGCCGCCGGTACGCGGAAGCGCGAATCCGAGGTGGCGAAACGCAGGTCGCAGGTCAGCGCCAGGGCGCAGCCCCCGCCGAAGCAGATGCCGCGGATGACGGCGATGGTGGGCTTGGCGGCGTCGTGGATCGCGGCCATGCCATTCGCCACCGCGATGTCGTAGGCGCGCACGGCCTCCTCGCCGGTGCGCTTGGCGCCGAACTGGGAAATGTCGGCACCGGCGCAGAAGGCCTTGTCGCCGGCCCCGGTCACGACGATGACGCGGACAGAGCGGTCCTCCTCCGCCTGTTTCACCAGGCCCGGGACGCTCGACCACATGTCGAAAGTCATGGCGTTCATCTTGGCGGGCTGGTCGATGGTGAGCGTGGCGACGCCGCCGGCGACGGCATAGCGGACGGAGGGCGTGTGCGGGGCGGGTTCGGTCACGGCGGCAGATCCTTGTGAAATGACGTTCAGACGATGCGGGCGGCGCGCAGGCGCGCGATCTCGCGCTCGGAGAATCCTGCCTCGGCCAGCACCTCGGCGCTGTGCTCGCCGGGCTCGGCGACGGGCGTTTCGATCCGTGGCGGGGTGCGCGACATGACGAGCGGCTGGGCGATGAGGCGGATGTCGCCGCGGGCGTGATGATGGATCGGCACGGCCATGCCGAGATGGTCGACCTGCGGGTCGGAGAACACCTCGTCCATGGTGTAGATCGGCCCGGCGGGAACGCCCTCGCTCTCGAGCCTCTCCAGCCAGTGCGCCGTCGGCTCGGTGCGGAACATGTCGCCGAGCAGGCCCATCAGGGCCGGCCGGTTCCTGAAGCGCTGCCGGGCATTGGCATAGTCGGGATGGGCAGTGAGATCGTCGCGGCCCACTGCCTTGCAGAAGCTCTTCCACTGGCCCTCGCCGCCGACACCGACGTTGATGTAGCCGTCGGCGGTGGGCAGCACGCCCATCGGCGTCGAATGGGGATGGTCGTTGCCGTTCTGCGGCGGCACCTTGCCGTCCACCGTGTAGACGGCGGCCTGGAAGTCGCACATGGCGATCATGGCCTGCAGGAGCGAGGTCTGCACCCACTGGCCCTCGCCTGACTTCTCGCGCTCGGCGAGGGCGACGAGGATGCCGGTGGCGGCATAGACGCCCGCAGCGGAATCGGCGACCGCGATGCCGGCGCGCATCGGCCCTTGGCCGGCATGGCCGGTGATCGCCATGAGGCCGCCCATTCCCTGCGCGATCTGGTCGAAGCCGGCGCGGGTGCGATAGGGGCCGGTCTGGCCGAAGCCGGAGACGGAGGCGAGGATGATGCGCGGGTTCACCGCCTTCAGCGCCTCGTAGCCGATGCCGAGCCGCTCCTTCACGTCCGGCCGGTAGTTCTCGACCACGACGTCGGCGGTCTCGACGAGCTTCAGAAAGACGGCGCGGCCCTCCTCCGTCTTCAGATTGAGCGTCAGCGAGCGCTTGTTGCGATGCAGGTTCTGCATGTCGAAGCCGTGGCGGTCGCCCGACATGTTCTCGTTGGGGTCGACGCCCGGCGGCGCCTCCACCTTGATCACGTCCGCGCCGAAATCGGCCAGCACCCGGCAGCAGGTGGGACCGGCGCGCACCCGCGTGAGGTCGAGGACGCGGATATGGTCGAGCGCGGTCGAGGGGCGCGGTCTGGGCATGAGCGGTCCGGGGGCAGTCTCCAGGGGTGCGCAGACTAGGATTGTTTCCAGGGATTGCGGAAGGGGACAGCGGGCATGACAGGAACCCGCCGGCCCCCACCTCTTGATCCAGCGCAGCGACCCCGTCGCGCGCTTCGGGCATGGATGATGCCATCGTCCGAGATGGAGGTCGCCATGCTTGCCAGGACACCCGCCCACGCCCGCAGCCACAATGCGCGCAGCGCCGCCGATGCGGTCACCTTCGTCGCCACCCTCCCGGCCGTCGCCACGGCGGTCGGCGCGGAACTGCGCGATTTTGCCGCCGAGCGCCTCAAGGCCCATGCCGAACGCATCCGCGCCTGGTCGCGGGTCGGTTCGCCCATGGAGCTCATCGAGGTCGAGTTGCGCTTTGCGGCGGAGACCATGGGTGTCTATGCCGACGAGGCCATGCATCTGCGCGAGGTGGCGGAGGCTGCGGCCGCGGCGGCGGTTCCCGACGGGAAAGCCTGAGCCGTGGCCACCCGCCGGATCGCCATCATCGTCGGCCATCCCGATCCGGCCCCGGAGCGGCTCTGCCGACAGATGCTGCAGGCCTATGCTGCGGGCGCCGAGGCGGCGGGGCATGCGGTCCGCATCATCGATCTCGCGCTCCTCGACATCCCGCAGTTGCGCACCAAAGCGGACTTCGAGACCGGCGCCGCTCAGGGTGACATTGCGGGGGCGCAGGAGACTTTGGCCTGGGCGGAGCACTGGCTCATCGTCTATCCGCTGTGGCTCGGCGCCATGCCGGCCCTGCTCAAGGCCTTCTTCGAGCAGGTCTGCCGCCCGGGATTTGCCTTCCGCTACCGCGAGAAGGGCTTTCCGGAGAAGTTGCTCGCCGGGAGGACGGCCCATGTCGTCGTCACCATGGGCATGCCGGCCTTCGCCTATCGCTGGTTCTACTTCGCCCACAGCCTCGCCGCGCTGAAGCGCAACATCCTCGCCTTCATCGGGGTCAAGCCGGTCAAGGACACGCTGATCGGCGGCGTCGACGGGCTGACGGAGGCGAAGGTCGCGGCGCTGCTTGCTGATATGCGCGCGTCCGGGGCCGCCGCTCGCTGAGCGTTGCCCGCGAGGCCGGGCCGCTCGCCACGCATGGCCGGCGGTCTGGTCGCAGCCGCCCGATTGTGGTTCTGTGCCGCCCCCGAGACGGATCGGACGGACCGGCGTGTCCGAACCGGGTCCGCGTCACCCGGCGAGGAGGCAAGCCCCATGACCACCGTGTTCCGCAATTTTATCGCCGGCGAGTTCGTCAATCCGGCCAAGGCCGCCCCGAACCTCAACCCGTCCAACACCAACGAGGTGGTGGGCGAATATGCGCAGGGCTCCGTCGAGGACCTGAAGGCCGCCGTCGCCGCGGCGAAGGAAGCCTTCCCCGCCTGGAGCCGCTCGAACCCGCAGCTGCGCTACGACGTGCTGATGAAGGCCTCGAACGAGGTGATGGCGCGCAAGGAGGAGCTCGGCGCGCTGCTCTCCCGCGAGGAGGGCAAGACCCTGCCGGAGGGCATCGGCGAGGCGACCCGCGCCGGCCAGATCCTCTCCTTCTTCGCCGCCGAGGCGCTGCGGCTGAACGGCGAGCTGGTGAACTCCATCCGTCCGGGTGTCGGCATCGAGATCACCCGTGAGGCCGTCGGCGTCGTCGGCATGATCACGCCGTGGAACTTCCCCATCGCCATCCCCGCCTGGAAGCTGGCGCCGGCCCTCGCCTACGGCAACACCGTCGTCATCAAGCCGGCGGATCTCGTTCCGGGTTCGGCCTGGGCGCTGGTCGACATCCTCAACCGCGCCGGCCTGCCGAAGGGCGTGCTGAACATCGTCATGGGCCGCGGCTCTGTTGTCGGCCAGGCGATGCTGGAGCATCCGGACGTCGCCGCCATCTCCTTCACCGGCTCGGTCGCGACCGGCCGCAAGGTCGCCGCGGCCTGCGTGGCCTCCACGCCGATGAAGAAGGTGCAGCTCGAGATGGGCGGCAAGAACCCGCTCGTCGTGCTGGACGATGCGGATCTGGCGATCGCGGTCGAGTGCGCCGCCAACGGCGCCTTCTTCTCCACCGGCCAGCGCTGCACGGCGTCCTCGCGCCTCATCGTCACCGAGGGCATCCACGACCGGTTCGTCGACGCCCTGACGGAGCGGATGAAGGGTCTTGTGGTGGACGACGCCATGAAGGCCGGCACCCATATCGGCCCGGTGGTGGACGAGAGCCAGCTCGGCCAGGACGAGAAGTACATCGCCATCGGCCGCGACGAGGGCGCGAAGCTCCATTGGGGCGGCGAGCGGCTGAACCGCGACAATCCCGGCTTCTACCTGCAGCCGGCGCTGTTCACCGAGGTGACCAATTCGATGCGCATCGCCCGCGAGGAGATCTTCGGGCCCGTGGCGGCGGTCGTCCGCGCCAAGAACTACGACGACGCGCTGGCGATCGCCAACGACACCGAGTTCGGCCTGTCGGCGGGCATCTGCACGACCTCGCTGAAATATGCTTCGCACTTCAAGCGCAACTCGGAGGCCGGCATGGTGATGGTCAACCTGCCGACGGCGGGCGTCGACTATCACGTGCCGTTCGGCGGGCGGAAGGGCTCCAGCTACGGCCCGCGCGAGCAGGGCGCCTACGCCCGCGAGTTCTACACCACGGTGAAGACCGCCTACACGCTGGCGTGACGCCTGTAGTCGGGATCGAAAAGGCGGGCCAACAGCCCGCCTTTTCTGTTTCAGCCGAGCAACTGGCCGCCGTCGACGACGAGGGTCTGCGCCGTCATCCAGCTCGCATGGGGCGAGGCGAGGAACATGACGACGCTGGCGATCTCCTCCGGCGTGCCGAGGCGGTTGAAGGGGATGGCGCTCAGCACCTTGTTGTAGAGGGCGGGGTCGGAGGTGCGGCGCGCCTCCCAGGTGCCGCCCGGAAACTCGATGGAGCCTGGCGCCACGCAGTTGACGCGGATGCCCTTCGGGGCGAGCGCCGCGGCCTGGCTCGTCGTGTACTGGATCACCGCCGCCTTGACCGCCGCATAGGCCGCGGTGCGGATCGAGGGCCGGTAGCCCGAGATCGAGGCGATGTTGACGATGGATGAGCCCTTCGCCGCCTCGAGGAAGGTCAGCGCAGCGTGGCTGGCGCGCACCGTCGCCATGACGTCGACGTTGAGACCCTTGGCCCAGCCGTCCTCGGTATCGCCCAGGCCGAAGCCGGAGGCGTTGTTGACGAGCACGTCGATGCCGCCGAGCGCCTTGGCGGCTGCTGGGATGTAGGCGGCGATGGCGGCCCCGTCGGCGAGGTCGCAGGCCGCGAAATGGGTCACGGCGCCGAGCGCTCCCATCTCGGCGGCGGTGGCCTTCAGCCCATCCTCGCCGCGGGCGCAGATGGAGACGCCGGCCCCCGCTGCCGCAAATCCCAGCGCGATGGACCGGCCGATCCCGCGGCTGCCGCCGCACACCACCACGCGCTTACCCGTGAAATCGAAGGCCATGAGCCGTCTCCCCTGTTGCCGGGCGGACTGTGCCACGCCTCCGTGGACGCCGCTCGCCTGCGGCAGCGACGGCAGCCATGCGGGCGGGCCTGATCCTTCGAGGGAGGCGACCCCCGCAGGTTCCCTGTTGCCTTCGCAGCGGCGCGGGGGTTGAATGCGCCCAAGAAACATTCGCACCGGTATGTTTTCCGGGCGCCGAGGAAACCGTCATCCCGCGCCTTGCCGGCGCGGCCCTGCTCTGAGGAGGCTCCGCATGGAACTGAGGTTCACCGACGAGGAAATCGCCTTCCGCAAGGAGGTCCGCGCCTTCATCGACGCCAAACTGCCCAAGGCCCTCCGGGAAAAACTCGCCGCCGGGCATCATCCGACCCGCGACGACATCGTCTTCTGGCAGAAGACGCTCAACGACAAGGGCTGGGGCGTGGCGCACTGGCCGGTGGCCTATGGCGGCACCGGCTGGGACGCGGTGAAGCAGTACATCTTCCTCGAGGAGATGATGATGGCGCCCTCGCCGCCGCCGCTCGCCTTCGGCACGTCGATGGTCGGGCCGGTCATCTACACGTTCGGTTCGGAGGAGCAGAAGAAGCGCTTCCTGCCGCGCATCGCCAGCCTCGACGACTGGTGGTGCCAGGGCTTCTCGGAGCCGGGCGCCGGCTCCGATCTCGCGGGCCTGAAGACGAAGGCCGAGAAGGTCGGTGACCATTGGGTCATCAACGGCCAGAAGACCTGGACCACGCTCGGCCAGTATGCCGACTGGATCTTCGTCCTCGCCCGCACCGATGCGACCGTGAAGAAGCAGGAGGGCATCTCCTTCATCCTCGTCGACATGAAGACGCCGGGCATCACGGTGAAGCCGATCCAGACCATCGACGGCGGCCGCGAGGTCAACGAGGTCTTCTTCGACGACGTCAAGGTGCCGCTGGAGAACCTCGTCGGCCAGGAGAACAAGGGCTGGGACTACGCCAAGTTCCTACTCGGCAACGAGCGCACCGGCATCGCGCGGGTCGGCATCTCCAAGCAGCGCATCCGCAAGATCAAGGAGATGGCAGCCATCGAGCAGCGCGGCGGGCGCCCGCTCATCGAGGATCAGCGCTTCCGCGAGAAGATCGCCGAGGTAGAGATCGAGCTGAAGGCGCTGGAGATCACCCAGCTGCGCGTCATCGCCGGCGAGAAGAAGCGCGAGAAGGGCAAGCCCGATCCCGCTTCCTCGGTGCTGAAGATCAAGGGCTCGGAGCTGCAGCAGGCGACGACCGAACTCCTGATGGAGGTGATCGGGCCGCATTCGGCCCCGTTCACGCCGGAGGAGCCGGGCTCGAACGAGCCGCCGATCGGGCCGGAATGGGCCCAGACCATCGCGCCGACCTATTTCAACGTGCGCAAGGTCTCGATCTACGGCGGCTCCAACGAGATCCAGAAGAACATCATCGCCAAGGCCGTGCTGGGGCTGTGAGCCCCATGGGCTGCCCCAGGTTGGCCCCCACTCCGTCATGGCCGGGCTCGTCCGGCCATCCACGACTTGAACACGACCGCCGCTGAATGAAGTCGCGGATGCCCGGCGCAAGGCCGGGCATGACGACCTCGAAGCTTCAGATGACGCGGAACCGCACCGACAGGCACCTCCCATGGATTTCGATCTCTCCGAAGAACAGCAGCTCCTCAAGGACTCGGTGGAGGGCTTCCTCGCCGATACCTACGACTTCGAGAGCCGGAAGAAGTTCGCCGCGCTGCCGGGCGGCTGGAGCCCCGACGTCTGGGCGAAGTTCGCCGAGCTCGGCATTCTCGGCCTGCCCTTCTCGGAAGAGGACGGCGGCTTCGGCGGCGGCGCGGTGGAAACCATGCTGCTGGCCGAGAGCTTCGGCAAATATCTGGTCCTTGAACCCTATCTTGCCACCGTCATCCTCGGCGGCGGGGTGCTGAAGCGGGCGGGCTCTGCCGAGCAGAAGGCCGAGCACATCGCCGCCATCGCCGAGGGATCGCGGACCTTCGCCCTCGCCACCACCGAACGGCATTCGCGCTACGACCTCTTCGACGTCACCACGACGGCGAAGAAGGACGGCAGCGGCTGGGTGCTGGACGGCGAGAAGGCGGTGGTCGTCAACGGCGGGACGGCCGACCGGATCATCGTCTCGGCCCGCACGGCGGGCGCTCGCCGCGACCGCGGCGGCATCGGCCTGTTCATCGTGCCGGGCGACGCATCGGGCCTGTCGCGGCGCTCCTCGCCCACCCAGGACGGCACCCACGCCGCCGAGGTCAGCCTCTCCGGCGTGCGCGTCGAGGCCACGGACGTCATCGGCGACCCCGAAGGCGGGCTTCCCGTGCTCGAGGCGGTGGCGGACGAGGCCATCGCCGCGCTCTGCGCCGAAGCCGTCGGCGCGATGAGCGAACTCACCGATCTCACCGTCGACTATCTGAAGCAGCGCAAGCAGTTCGGCATCAATATCGGCCAGTTCCAGGCGCTGCAGCACCGCGCGGCCGAGATGTTCGTCGCCCTCGAACAGGCGCGCTCCATGGCGATGTTCGCCGCCATGACGGCCGCCACGGAGGATGCGACGGAGCGGCGGGCGCTCGCCTCCGCCGCAAAGGTGCAGATCGGCCGTTCGGCGAAGTTCATCGGCCAGCAGGGCATCCAGCTGCACGGCGGCATCGGCATGACGATGGAGTACAAGGCGGGCCACTATTTCAAGCGGCTGACCATGATCGACACGCTGTTCGGCGATGCCGACCACCATGTCGCGGAGGTGGCGTCCTACGGCCAGCTCGTCTCGGCGGCCTGACGCTTCACCCCTCCGTCAAAGACCGTCGGGCCCGCCTGCGAAAAAAAATCGCGGCGGGCCCGAACCTTTTTGCGCGGCGGCGCAACCCATGGAGGACCGGGGCGCAGGTGCCCCACCAGAGCCAGAAGGACCACCGCCATGAACCGCATCAAGACCCTCGCCATCGCCGCCCTCGCCGTCGCCACCATGTCGGTCGGCGTCGCTTCCCAGGCCGAAGCCGGCCCGTTCCACCGCCGCCACATCGGCTTCGGCGTCGGGGCGCTTGCCACCGGCCTGATCGTCGGCGGCGCCATCGCCGCAAGCCGCTCCAACGCCTACGCCTCCGAGTGCTACCTGACCCGCCGCTGGGTCGACGGCCCCTACGGCCCGGAGCGCCGCACCG
>NZ_JBQVQL010000048.1:0-35334 GCF_052440005.1 Phreatobacter sp. | reverse complement strand
CGTGAAGCGACCCGTGTTCGGGGCCGGAGCCGGAGGCGGGGCCGAAGCTGGGGGCGCTGGAGCCACGAACGCGGGCGCCGCCTGCGCGGATGGCGCCGGGGTGGCCGGCTGGCCGGTGAAGCGGCCGGTAGTGGCGGCCGGAGCCTGAGGCGCGGAGGGTTGAGCGGCCGTTGGTGCCGGCGCTGCAGCTGGCGCAGGAGCTGCCTGCGGCGTGGCGCCGGGGCAGAAGCGCTTGATCGCGTCGAGATAGACGAGCGCCTGGGCAAACCGGTTGTCACTCGGACCGAACTGGCGGAGTTCGGCGGCGATCGGGACCTGCAGGGTCCCTCGTGGCGTCTCGACGATGCGTTCGCCATAGACGCCGGCGCGATAGACGAACGCATCGCCGTCGCGGCTCAACAGCCCCCGCAAGCGGTTGAGATCGATGACGCGTCGTTGCAGCACCTGTCGCCGGCCGTTGCGCTGGCCAACCTCCTCGACAACCACCTCGGCGCAACTGCGGGCTTCCACCTCGTAGCGCCCCGGCCCGCCATCGGACGGCATGGACTCCCACTCGGCGCTTGCCTGGCTGGGCTTGTCGCGGCGGATGCGGGCGGCATCCGCGACCGAAAGCATGCCGAAAAAGCCTTCGGCGTTCAGCACCGCATCAGCGAGCGTCGTGGCCTCCGGCTGAACCTCGTCGAACCCCAGACCCTGCGACCGCCGGAAACGTGCCCAGTCCCGCGCCGTCAGGGCCTCCTCGTCGCCCGGCAGCAAGCGGACCGCCGCCTCGAGATCGGCGACGGCGCGTTCCCCTTCGTTGCGGCTGGCGAGCAGCCGCCCGCGTTCGAGCCTCGCCCAGCCATTGTCTCCGGCCTGGATGATGCGGTCGTAGACGGCGAGCGCCTCCTCGGCGCGCGAGAGCCGTGCCAGGATGCGGGCGCGATTGATCTGCGCCGTGATATTGCCCGGTTCCTGGGCGATGGCCCGCTCGTAATCGGCGAGCGCGGAGGCGAGGTCGCCGGTGCGTTCGCGGGCATGGCCGCGATTGCTGAGGGCGATGCCGTAGTTGCCGGTTTCCGATGGATTGGCCAGCACGGCATTGCAGCCGGCGATCTGGCGCGGCGCGTCGCTATCGTCCGCGCAATCCTGCCGCAGCTGCGCATAGTCGCGCGGGGGCGCCGCGATTGCCGTCAGCACGCGCTGGCCACGGGCCAGAAGTGCCGGGCCGTTGCCGAGGGGCGCAAGCAGAACCAGCGTCCGGGTGCGCTGCGCGTCCTGGACGGCATGGAGCACAACCTGGACCTCCGGCGTCTGGCCGCCGGAGCAGCGGATGTCGAAGGCGCCCCGTGTTCCGTCCGCAGACGCACCGGCGGGAATGGGCCGACGGTTGCAGAAGCGGTTGGGGCGGTGGAGCCCGCGCATGAACTCGGACGCCGTCCGATCCGGCGACATTGGCGGCGTCTGGTCGATCCACATCAGCCGGAACAGTGGCAGGGCGCTGTCGCCGGTTCGGCCAAGCAGCATGCCGCGGGCCTCGCCGGGAGCCAGCGTCACCCCGGCCAAGCCTGCACCCAGGGCACGCTGCGTGAAGTCGATCAGCGGGCAGTCTGAGGCAGATGTACAGTTCGGGAGTGGCTGGTTCTGGGGGACGGTTTGCGCGACTGCCAGAACAGGAACGGCGGCGAGCAATGCTGCAACCAACGGCAAGTACATGGCCGTGCCTCTCCTGAATCCTCTGCCGGGACCAGCGCCTCTGACGCAGAGGATTGGATGCTGTTTTCGCCCCTGGCTACGTCTCGCCGAACAACGCAAGGTCAATGCGCTGCGGTCCAAACGCCCGAGACCATTTCGTAGCTCAGTGAGCATGTCAAGTGCATGACGCGGGTGCGGGTGCCGTGGCACCGCTCGTCGAACCTCGACGGCTCATTTGGCCAGATTCACACGTAGCGAGCGCATTCGGGAGGCGGCCCGCATAGCACAGGCCGGGTGCGCATCTTCCGACACTCAGATTGTTGCCGGGCGGTTCCTCAGGCTCGGAAGATCACTCTCAATACTGGGGGCGAGGGCTGGGGCGACGTCCCCCAGATAGTGCCGGACGTCGGGCGAGGAGACGATGCCGGCGAAGTCGTCATGGGCCTGGACCTGCCCAGCGGAGACGAAGAGGAACCGGTCACAGATCTCGTTGAGGATGTCGAGCTGGAACGACGCCGTCGGATGCAGGCAGACGAAGACGAGGTGCCCTTCGGCCTTCAGCCGCCGGAAGAAATCCAGCATGAAGCCGATATAGCCGTCCTGGGTGTTGAACTGCGGTTCATCGAACAGGTGCACGAGCGGGTAGGCACTTCGGGCGCGTTGCTGCAGGAAGGCAGGCCGGGTGCGGCGGAACCGGCGCACCTGATAGGACTGATGGTAGTGGATGGCGAGCCGGTCGCGTTCGCGGGGCCTGACCTGATGGATGTCCTGCCCACTGACCAGAACGCGCCCTGCGCTGGGCGTATTGGAGCCGGCGATCATCTCGAACAAGGTGGTCTTGCCGGCGCCGTTCGGACCCATGACGCCGATGATCTCCGGGCCGTCGAAACGCCGGTCGACACGCAGGGTGAAGCTCGGCTCCCGGGCGAGAAGGCCGCGATACTCCTTGGCCAGCCCGTCGAGGGCGAGGATGGGCGCGCTCATTGCAGGCCTCCGAGCAGGCTTTGCTTCAGGGCATGATCGGCCGCCAGCTCCCTGGCGTCGCCCTGCCAGACGACATGCCCCCGCGAGAGGATGACAGCCCGATCCGCGACCGAAAGGGCGACGTCGGCGTTCTGCTCAACGACCACCGAGGCGATGCCTTCGGCCTTCAGCCGGCGGATCACGGCCATCACGTCCGAGACGATCTTGGGGGCGAGGCCCTGGCTCGGTTCGTCGAACAGGACGAGACCGGGGGAGCCGAGGAGAGCCCGGCCGATGGCCACCATCTGCATCTCGCCGCCGGACAGGGTCTCTGCCTCGCGCGCCATCAGGTACTTCAGCGCCGTGAAGATTTCCGTGACCTCATCGACCGACCAGCTGCGATAGGCCGTCGTCTTCACGCCGAGCGCGAGGTTCTTGGCGACCGTGAGGGTTGGGCAGAGCCGCCGATCGTCTGGCACCCAGCCGACGCCTGCGCGGGCGATGTCGTGGGTCTGCCAGGCCGTGATGACCTTGTCGCGGAACCGGATCTCCCCGCGCCGCGGTTTCGTCAGGCCGAGGACGGAGCGGATCAGGGTCGTCTTCCCCGCCCCGTTGGCGCCGAGCAGGGCGAGAACCTCGCCTGCGGCGACGGAGAGCGAGACGCCGAAGAGCGCCTGCGTCTCGCCGTGGAACGTGTCGATGCCACGGACCTCCAGCATCACGCCGCCTCCCCGAGCTTCGAGGCCTTGACCCAGGGATTGGCCATCAGCGCCTGCGGCGTGCCCTGCGCGATGACCTGTCCCCAATGGATGACGGAAATCTCGTCGGCGAGGGCGAACAGGAACTCCATGTCGTGCTCGATGATGACCATGGTGACGTCGCCCTTGAGCGCCCGGATGAGGTCGGCGAGGCGGGCCCGGCCGTCGGATCCGAGGCCGGCGGTCGGTTCGTCGAGGAACAGGAGCTTCGGCCTGGAGGCGAGAGCGACCGCAATCTCCAGCGCCCGCCGGGCGCCGTAGGGAAGCGCCTTCGCCGGATCGGCGGCGCGGCGGTGCAGCCCGACGCGCTCGAGGATCGCCATGGCCTCGTCTACCACCCGCGGATCGGCGTAGGCCTGCCCGAGAGGATCGGCGAACCGCGCGCGCGTCGCCGGCAGGGCGACCGCGACGTTCTCGAAGACGGAGAACTCGTCGAACAGGTTCATGAGCTGGAAGGACCGGGCGATGCCCCGGCGCGCGATCAGGTGGGGCTTCAGCCCGGTGATGTCCTCGCCGTCGAAGATGACCTGGCCGCGATCGGGCCGATAGCGGCCAGTCAGGACGTTGAAGCAGGTGGTCTTGCCGGCGCCGTTCGGGCCCATGATGCCCGACAGGCGCCCCTTCTCGAAGGCGAGAGAGATGTTCTCCAGGACGACACGGTCGCCGAAGCGCAGGTGGAGATTGCGGGCCTCGAACAGCGCCATGGCTCAGGCCCCCTTCCCTTCCGACATCGGAACCGGCGCGGGCACGACCGGCTCTTTCCGGCGCAGACTTTCGAAGAAGCCGGCGATTCCGTCCGGGCGGAACATGACGAGGATGACGAAGAGAAGCCCGAACCAGAGCATCCAGCTCGTCGTCCAGGCGCCGATCAGGTCGCGGGCCAGCAGGAAGACCACGACGCCGATCACCGGCCCCCAGTAGGAGACGAGACCTCCGCCCACGAGCGTCATCATCACGATGTAGCCGGAATAGTGCAGGCTCATCACGTCGGGGAATGCCGAGCGCTGGGCCATGGCGAAAAGACCGCCGGCGAGCCCCGAGAGTGCCGCGGAGATGACGATCGTCGCGAACTTGGCGGTCCAGACGTCGTAGCCGACGAAACGCGCGCGCTCCTCGTTCTGCTTGATGGCCTTCACCACCCGTCCGAAGGGCGAGTGCACGATCCGCCACAGCGCGAGCGAAACGATGACGAAGACCGCGAAGACCGCATAGTAGAGCGCCACATTGCTCTCGGTCGGGAACGCCGCAATGCCGATGTCCATCGGCAGGCGGGCAATCTTCAGAAGCCCGTCCTCGCCGCCGGTGACGGCATGGGCCTTCATGGCGATGAACCAGAAGACCTGGCCGAAGGCGATGGTCATGAGCGAGAAATAGATGCCGCGCCGGTGGGAGATGAACAGCGCAACCAGCGCGCCGGCGAGCCCTGCCGCCATGAGCGCCGCCAGCATGCAAACCCAGAGGTTGGCGGCGATGTTGAACTGGGCGAGGCCGAAGGCATAGGCGCCGATCCCGAAGAAGGCACCGTGCCCGAAGGACGGCAGGCCCGCATGGCCGAGGACGAGGTTGAAGGCCAGGGCATAGGTGGCCCAGATCAGGATCTCGACGCCGAGATACTGGTAGAGCCCGACCTTCTCGATCCACAGCGGAAGGCTGGCCAGCAGCGCCCAGGTGATCAGCATGGTCGGCGTGAAGGTCTGGACCGTGGTCCGGGGGGGCGGCGCGATCATGTCAGGCCTCCAGAGCGCTCTTCTTGCCGAACAGGCCGCGGGCCCGGAACGTAACGACCGCAATCAGCAGCAGGTACATCGACAGCAGGGACCATTCGGAGGCGTAGGCGCCCGACAAGCCGACGACCATGCCGACGAGCAGTCCCGCCAGGACGGCCCCCCAGAACGAGCCGACGCCGCCGAGGACGATCACCAGGAAGGCCGGCACCACCGCATCCACGCCCATGTGCGGCCGGATGCCCCAGATCGGCGCCATGATGACGCCGGCGAGCGCCGCCAGCATCGTGCCGAAGATGAAGACACCCGTCCTGAGCCGGCCGATGTCGATGCCCAGAGCCTGGACGATCTCGGTGTCGTGCGCGCCGGCCTTCACCATCGCGCCGAAGCGGGTGCGCTCGACGATCAACCAGACCGCGGCGATGGCGGCCACAGCGAAGGCCGCGGCCCAGAACCGGTAGCGCGACCAGATCAGGTCGAGGAAGAAGAAGCCTCCGGACAGGTCGCGCGGCACCGGAAGCGTGTAGTCCCGCGTGCCCCAGACGGTGCGGATCAGGTCCTCCAGCACCATCGCGATGCCGAAGGTCAGCAGCAGGCCATAGAGCGGGTCCTTGCCGTATGTCCTGCGCATCAGCCGCTCGATCAGCGCCCCGAAGGGTGCGACGAGGACGGGCGCGAGAACGAGCGCGGCCAGGTAGCGCCAACCGAGCGGCACCGCCGCCCAGGCCTGCAGCATGTCCGGCGGGATCGGCAGGCGCGGGGTGGCAATGGCATAGGCGAAATAGGCGCCGAGCGCGAAGAGCGAACCATGGGCGAGATTGATCTGCTCCATGAGGCCAAGGATCAGCATGAAGCCGAGCGCGATCAGGGCGAACAGGAGACCCAGCGTCAGCCCGTTCACCAGATGGGGCATGAGGTTCAGAATCATCGGGGAAGCCCGTCTGCTGCAAGGACGTGCGGGCGGCTGCGCGCCGCCCGCATGGGCGTTGATCAGCGGGCGAGCTACATCTCGTAGCTGGGCAGCTGCTCGAACGGCGTCAGCTTGCACTTGCCCGGAGCGGCATCGTCGAGGGCGCTCTGCGGCGGCGTCTGGCTGAGGATCTCGTAGAGGTCCGTGGGGTCAGCCGGCTTCGGGTTGCGCTTGGCGAGATAGATCGTCTGCTGCACCTGGTGCGTCACCGGGTCGATATAGGCATCGAAATGCTGCATCCGGTCGGCTGCGCTCATCGTGTGACCCTCGAGCGCCCGGATGACCTTGGCGTTGTTGGTCGAGCCGGCCCGCTCGACGGCCCGCAGCAGCTCACGCGTCGCCATGTAGCCGTTGTAGGAGACGTTGCCCGGCACCGGGATGGGTGAACGGGGGAAGGCCGCCTTCCACCGCTTGACGAAGTCCTCGACGCCCGGCAGCGGCAGCTTGTGGTACCAGGTGGTGCCGAAGACGCCGAACAGGCTCTCCGGCGCGCCCCAGATGTCCGGCCAGTCCTGCTGGTTGTTGATCCAGGCCGTTCGCTCCTCGAGCCTGAGGTCGGTGATCTGCTGCCGCAGAGCCTTGATGTCGTCGCCGCCGATGGCGGTCGCCACCACGTCGGGCCGGATCTGCTGCACCTTCAGCAGGTAGGACGTGAAGTCACGGGTGTTCTGCGGCACCAGGAGATTGTCGACGATCTGGCCGCCGGCCGCCTCCACCAATGCCTTGGTCGACGCCGAGGTCGTGTGGCCCCAGACGTAGTCGTTGGTCAGCAGCAGCCACTTCTTGCCGATGCGCTCGACGGCGTTCTTCACCGCTGCCTTGGAGAAGTTGGTGCCGTTGCCGTCCCAGACGAACTTGACGCGCGCGCAGTTCTCTCCCGCCTCGCTCGGGGCGGAGGAGTTGGTGTTCATGTAGATCGTCCCGGTCTTGGCGGCGACCTGGGTGATGGCGTTGGCGACGCCCGAGTGCACGGCTCCCAGCAGGAAGGCACACTGCTCCTGGGCGATGAACCGCTCGGCCACGCGGGTCGCCGTCGCCGGATTGGTCTCGGTGTCGGCGGTGATCCATTCGACCTTGCGGCCGAGGACGCCGCCTTTGGCGTTGAATTCGTCGATGGCCATGCGCATGCCGAGCAGATCGTCCTGCCCGCTGTTGCCGTACTGCCCCGACGCATCGCAGGTGAGGCCGAGCTTGATCGGCTTCGGGCCCTGCGCAAAGGCCCGGTTGTGGGCCCAGGGCCCGAAGAAGCTGGCCGTCCCGCCGAGGGCTGCGGCCATGAGGCTGCCCTTCATGACGCCACGCCGCGAAATGCGCTTCCCGCTCATCGTCTCCTCCCTGAGACCCGGGCGATTTTCGCCCTTGTTGTCGATAGAATGAACATTCCATTTGACATTGTAAAGCGGAATAGTTGATCCATTTGACGGAACGTGACACCTCCCGCCGTGGCTGCGCCCCGCAGCATGGAGCCTTCCGGAATGACCTCCGCCCCTCCGGCCCCCGCGACCTATGACGAGCTGCGCAGCCTGATCGCGCAGCGCCATCGCGCGCTGCCCGGTCGCCTGCGCCAGATCGCCGAATTCGTGCTGGACCATCCGACGGACGTGGCTCTGGGAACGGTCGCGGAGGTCGCGGAGCGAACGGGCGTCCAGCCCTCGGCGATCGTCCGGTTTGCCCATGCCATCGGCTTCAACGGCTTCAGCGACATGCAGCAGGTCTTCCGCTCGCGCCTGATCGCCGGGGTGGCGCCGAGCTACAAGTCGCGCCTCGCGCGCATGCGCGCCGACGAGAAATCCGACTTGGGTCGTCGGCCAGGCGCCGTGCTGAACCGGTTCGTCAACGAGGCCCATGCGGCCCTCGACACACTGCGCGATGCGATCTCCGAGCCTGACATCGAGGCCTCCATCGCCATCCTGGCGAGGGCGCGGGACATCTACCTTCTTGGCCTCGGCGGCTCCTATCCGGTCGTTGCGCACCTCGCCTACGTGCTGCGCAAGCTCGGGCGGCGCGTGGTCGTGCTTGACGGTATCGGCGGCAGCATCGGGGAGCAGTCTCATGCGGCGACCGGAGAGGACGCCCTGATCGCCGTGTCGTTCCGCAACTACTATCCCGACACCGCCCGGCTCTTTCCCGAGCTCGTCGCGCGCGGCGTTCCCGCCATCGCCATCACAGACAGCCTGCTCGGCCCCATCACCGAAGGTGCCTCCGTCGTGTTCGAGATCCACGACATGCCTGAGCCGGCGCTGCGGACCCTGGTCGCCCCCATGTGCCTCGTGCAGGCCATCGCGGTCGGCCTCAGCCTGACCGACGAATGATACTGCCCTCACGAGGACACGCCATGACGACCACGATCGACCGGCCGCTCGCCGGCAAGACGGCCCTGGTGACGGGAGCCGGCCGCGGCCTCGGCCGCGCCTTCGCCGAACGACTCGCGGCCCTCGGTGCCGGGATCGCGCTCCACGGCATGCGGGAGAACGGGCCAGCCGAATATGGCGAAGGCACGACCCTCACCGCCGTGGCGGAGGAGGTCGCCGGCACCCACGGCGTGCCCACCGTCCGCCTTCTCGGCGACCTGACCCGTCCCGAGGATATCGCCCGGGTCGTCGGCGAGGCGGAGGCGCGGCTCGGCGCGGTCGACATCCTCGTCCACAATGCCGGCGGCGACATCGCCGCACGCGGCGGCAAGCCCGACCCGAACGATGCGGTTGGCATCAGCGAGGAGGACGTGCGGGCCGTGATCGACCGCAACCTGATTTCCACCATCCTCGTCTGCCAGGCCGTCGCCGCGCGGATGATGGCCCGTCGCAGCGGCCGCATCGTCACCATCGGGTCGGTCGCCGCCTTTAAAGGGCGCACCAACGGCGCGATCTATGCCACCGCCAAGGCGGGCGTCACCCACTACACCCGCTGCCTCGCCGACCAGCTCCGCCCCTACGACATCACGGTCAACTGCATCGCCCCCGGCGACACGCGCACCGGCCGCTTTCTCGGGACGCGCGCCGTCGATCCCGCGCGCCTCGCCGAGGACGGCACCCTCGACCGGATCGCCACCGTCGACGAGGTGGCGCGTCTGGTGGAGGTCTTCGCCGGGCCTCTCGGCGCCTTCGTTTCCGGGCAGGTCCTGAGGGTCGACGGCGGGGCGCAGGCCTGGCCGGCCTGACCCGCCCATGAGAAACTCTTCCGCCCTTGGCAGCTATGCTTGGCCAAGAGCGGCATACCCCCTCCCCTCGCGAAACGCATGAGCCGCGAACATCTTGTTATATGTAATGTTATAATATAACTATGTCATTAGATGGCCTTGCCAGTTCCGGCTCGGGCCTGTTCGTGTGTGCGTCTTCGGTGCTCCCGTGAGGGAGTGAAACGGGAATGTGGTGCGGACCTTCGGGTCCAAGGCCACGGCTGCCCCCGCAACTGTAAGCGGCGAGTGCTCCTCGCATGTCCACTGGCCCGAGGGCCGGGAAGGGCGATGGAGCGCAATGACCCGCGAGCCAGGAGACCGGCCGAGGACGTGTGCAACCCTGTTCCGGCGGTGGGCCGGAAGGAGACATCGATGTCGTTTCTCGTCCGCGGGCGCCAGCCGGCTGCCTCGCTCGTTGCCCTTTTCTGCGTCGCATCCTCCCCGGCATGGTCGCAGGACAGGACGGCCGGACCGACCATCCTCGACGAAATCGTCGTCACCTCGACCGGGCGTCCCGAGCCCCGCAGCCGCATCACCGGCACCGTCCAGGTTCTCGACAGCGAGGCCATCGCTCGCTCCAGTGCCCGCTCGGTGACCGAGCTCATGGCGGAGAACGCCGTCGGCTTCTTCTCCGAATGGAGCCCCGGGCAGACCTCCATCAACATCCGCGGCGGCGCCACAGACGGCCAGGGCAAGGATTTCCGCAGCCAGGTCCTCGTCCTCATCAACGGGCGCCGCGCCGGCACCGCCAACATCTCCAAGCTCTCGCCTGCCGATGTGGAGCGCATCGAGGTGATTCGTGGGCCGGCCTCGGTGATCTACGGGTCGGGCGCCATGGGCGGTGTCGTCAACATCATCCTGCGCAACGGCCGCAACACCGCCGGCAGCGCCGCCGAGACCCAAGGCGGCTCCTGGGGCCTCCTGCAGGGGCGCGCCCACACCGCCGGCCAGCGCGGCCCGACGGACTATTACATCGGCCTGTCCGGCGGGCGCCGCGACAGCTACGCGTCGGGAGCCGGTGGCGGCCTGATGGCAAACACGCAATGGCAGCGCCTCGGCGTCACCGGCGCGTTCGGCCACCAGCTGAACGACCTCAACCGCATCGACGTCACCCTGCGCTCCGACGGCATCTACGACGCGGGGTTCCGCGGCTCGTCCTGGAGCACGTTCAACCGCGACCAGCGCACCAACGCCTCGTTCGACTTCGTCTACTCGGGCCGGACTGCCTCAGATGTCGCCCGGTGGGCCTCGCACAGCTACCTCGTCGAGGACCAGGACATCTTCCGCTGGGCCTCGCGCAGCGGCGGCACGCGCCTCGACATCAACCGCCGCCACCTGACCATCATGGGGACAAAGCTCGAGCCCATCTTCAGCCTCTTCCCCGGCAATGAACTGCTGCTCGGCCTCAACCTCGAGCGCAGCTGGCTGAGGTCCGCACGCTACCGGGAGGCGATCGCCCCGCCCTACACCATGGCCCAGGTGGCGCCGCAGGATGCGAACCAGACCGATTCGCTGATGGCCTTCTATGCCGAAAACAGCCAGCGGCTCTTCGACGACAGGATCGTCCTGCGGGCCGGGCTTCGTCATACCCGCGGCTCCACCAGCTTCGATCCGACGCCGAACCTCGCCAACCAGCAATCCGGGTCGCGGCCCTATACGGCGACCACCTACACGGTGGGCGGCACCGTGAGGGCCACGGAGCACCTGAGCTTCCGGACGGGCGTGTCGACCGGCTTCCGCGCTCCGACCGCGACGGAGCTCGCCGGCGACTACACCGTCCTCGCCGGCGGGCAGATCTTCGGCAACCCCAACCTGCGTCCCGAAACCAGCCGCCAGTACGAGATCGGTGGTACCTTCTCGTGGAACGGGCTGAACATCGACGCGGCGCTGTTCCAGAACACGATCTCGCACCGGATCATCTCGCAGCGGCGCGCCGGAGCCCTGAACGTCTCCGACTACGTCAACAATCCCGGCGACATCGTCATCCGCGGTGTCGAACTCCAGGCGAGCCTCGACGTCCTGCGCGCGTTCTCAGCCCGGCCCAATGGCTGGCACTGGTCGGTCTTCGCCAACGGCGGCTACAATTTCGACATGCGCGACTTCGGCGCCGCGACCACCGCCAACTCGCGCCAGGTGCAGCGCGCCTACAAGTACCAGGCGTCCATCGGCACCCGCTTCGGCCAGCGGACGGGTGTCGACATCCCTTGGACCTTCTCGGTCACCGGCATTCTGCGCGGACCGATCTGGTACGACACCGAGGAAACCCTGGTGATCCCCGCCGGCGAGCCGTCCAGTTCCTACATCCACCAGAAGCCGGCGTTCTGGGTGTGGAACGCACGTCTTGAAGGCGAGCTGCGCAAGGGGCTGACCGCCTACGTGGCGATGAACAACATCTTCAACGTCAACCAGCACGCGCTGTTCATCGCGCTCGACCAGCAGCCCTTCATCGGCAACGCCTCGGTGTCGAACACGAACGGCATCGGCAACATGGGCAACTCGATGCCGGGCCGCGAGATCGTCGTCGGTCTCAAGGCCGCGTTCTGACAGCGATGACGAACCGCCGAGGTTTCATGATGGGTCTCGGTGCGGCCGGGGCCCTGCTCGCCGCGCCTGCCGCCGGGTCGGAGGCGATCGTCGATGCGCTGGGGCGGCGAGTGGTGCTCGATCGCCCGCCCCGGCGGATCATTCCGATCTTCGCGTCCAACACCGAACTGGTGGTGGCCGCCGGCCTTGCGGAGAGGATCGTCGGCGTGGAGGCCTACACGCGCTTTCCCCGCGAGATCGCCAACCTGCCTCAGGTCGGCGGGCGCCTCGGCTTCTCCGTCGACCGCGTCGCCATGCTCAGGCCGGATCTGGTCATCGTGACGCCGGCCCGCCAGGCGGTCCACCAGCTCGTCGATCCGCTGGAGAGGCTCGGCATCCCGGTCATGGTGCTGACGCATCCCACCATCGCGGCGGTCCTCGCCAATCTGCGGCTCGTGTCTCGCGTCGGCGGTGTGGAGGCTCATGGCGATGCCGTCGCCCGCCGTCTGGAGGCGCGTCTGGCCGCCATTGCGGCACTGCATGCGTCACGGCCGAGGCCGCGGGCCCTGATGGTCACGGGCAGGGTCGCCAATGGGCTGCTGCTCGTGGCCCGGCCGGACACCTACACGGCCGATGCCGCGCGGGCCGCAGGAACGCGCGACGCGCTGGCGGGTCCGCGCCACCTGCCGCAGGTCTCGCCGGAAGCGGTGCTGCGCGCCGATCCGGACTGTGTGCTTTTCGCCGGGCCGGAGGAAGCGATGCGCGAGGTTTTTGACGGATCAGCCTGGTCCGGCTTGCGGGCGCGGCGCGACGGGCGGCTCTTCGCCGTCAACCGTGCGGAGTTCCTCATTCCCGGTCCCCGCGTCGTCGACGGCATCGAGAGGCTTGGTGCACGGCTCGCCGCCATCAGCTGGGACGGCCCCACGTGACCGCCGGCACGACGCCTCCGGAACAGGGCCTGACGCGCCGGGTTGCGGCCCTTCTCGCCCTCGGCCTCGCTGTTGCGGTGGCGGTGGGGCTGGCGGCCGGTCACGAATGGGCCTCGCCGGCGCGCCTTGCCGCGGCACTTGCCGGGGACCGCTCGCTCGAGAGCCGCCTCATTATGGACTGGCGACTGCCGCGCGTTCTGGCCGCGGCGTCCCTCGGCGCCCTGCTGGGCGTCGGCGGCTGCCTCTTCCAGGGCCTGTTCCGCAATCCTCTGGCGGAACCCTATCTGCTCGGCTCGGCCGGCGGCGCTGCGGCCGGAGCCACCATCGCGCTCCTCGTCCCCCTCGGCGTTCCGCAGGTTCTCGTCCTGCCCGTCCTGGCCTTCCTCGGCGCCTGGGGGGCCACCGTCATCGTCCTGATGATCGGGCGTGTTTCCGGCGTCATGGACGCGGCCGGCCTGCTGCTGGCAGGCATTGCCGTGGCGGCCATCCTCGGTGCGCTCCGCTCGTTCCTGATGCTGGCCCTGTCCGACGAGACGGTCAGCCTTCAGGTGGTGCTGAGCTGGGTGCTCGGCGGCATCCAGACGCCTGGCCCGACCGGGCTCGCCGTGCTCGCGGCGCTCACTGCGGGCTGCCTTGCCCTCGCACTCGTGACGGCGCGCGGGCTCGACCTTCTCGGTCTCGGCGAGGACATGGCGCGCGGCTTCGGTCTCGATGTCGACCGCTTCGTCTCCCTGGCGATCCTCGCCGGCTCCGTCATCGTCGCCGTCGCCGTCGCCTTCGGCGGGCTCGTCGCCTTCGTCGGCCTCGCTGCCCCCCATATCGGCCGCAGCCTGGTCGGACCGCGCCACCGCCCGCTCATCGTCGCCTCCGCCCTCATCGGGGCGATCGCCGTGGTCCTCGCGGATGCCCTGGCGCGCGCGGCGCTGCCTCCGGCGGAAATCCCGCTCGGGCTCGTCACCGCTGTGGCCGGCGGCCCGTTCTTCCTCCTGTTGCTGATGCGGCGGATGCGGCCATGATCGGCATCGAGGTTCTCGCGCTGACCCTCAGACGCGCCGGAAGGCCGATCCTCGCGGATGTCGCGCTGACGATCCCGGAGCGGGGCCTGGTCGGGATCCTCGGTCCCAACGGCGCGGGCAAATCCACCCTTGCCCGGCTGCTCGCGGGCCAGCCCGGCGCCCACGAGGGCACGATCCGCATCGGCGGCGCGGATGCCGCGAGCATGCCCGCGGATCTGCGGGCAGCCATGATCGGGTACATTCCGCAAGCCTTCTCACCGCATTGGGAGATCAGCGCCCGCATGCTGGTGGAGATGGGGGCTGCGCGCCGCCCAGGACTACCGGCCGGCGCCGTGGCAGATGCCCTCGTCGAGGCAGGTCTTGCCGGCCAGGCCGACCGCGCTTGGTCGACCCTCTCCGGAGGCGAGCGGGCGCGGGCCCTGTTCGCGGCCGTCACCGTCGCCGACCCCCCGGTCCTGGTGGCGGACGAACCGGGGGCGAGCCTCGACATCCGCCATCGCCTTCACCTGATGCGCCGCCTCGCCGACCGCGGCCGGAACCGTCTCGTCATCGTGGTGCTGCACGACATCGAACTGGCGACGGCGTGGTGCGACCGCCTCGTGGTCATGGATGCGGGCCGCATCGTCGCGGATGGCGCCGCAGCCGACATCGCGCGGTCAGCCGTGCTGCCGACCGTCTTCGACGTGCCCTTCGAAATCGTGGAAGCCGGCGGCGTCACCGTCGCCCGCCCGCGTTCGGGGAGGGTCTGATGCGCATCGACCTCGCCGGATGGACGCGCGAAGCGACCGACATGGACCACCGGTCGTTCCTCTCGATCTTCGAGGAGGCGGACCGGCTCGGCTTCGACGGGGTCTGGTTCAACGAGTTCCATTTCCACCAGCCCCGCATCCCCTACCCCTCGCCTCACCTGCTGGCCGCCGCGATCCTGGCGCGGACCGAGCGGCTGCGGGTGGGCACCTCCATCCTCGTGCTGCCGCTGCACCATCCCCTGCTGCTGGCGGAGGAGATCGGCCAGCTCGACCACCAGAGTGGCGGCAGGATCGACGTGGGCATCGGCCGCGGCACGGCCCCGGAGACCTTCGCGACCCTCGGGGTGCCCCGCGAGGAGGCGCGGGCGCGCTTCGAGACGGGCTTCCACCTGCTGCGTCAGGCCCTTTCGACCGGCAGCGCGTCGTCCGACCGGGGTCCCTGGCGATTCTCCGAGACCATCGTCGGGCCCCGCCCGGTCCAGACGCCCCACCCGCCGATCTATGTCGCCGGCTCCACGCCGGAGACGCTCGGCTTTGCCGTCACCAACGACCTGCCCCTGCTGTTCAGCCTGGAGCCTCCGGAGGGCCGCCAACTCGACGTGCTGCGGGCCATCGGAGATGAACGGGTGCCATCGGTGATCGCCCGATCGTCTCTCTCGCGCTACGTCGTCATCGGACGCACGACGGCGGCTGCGGCCGGGCAGCTCGAACCGCTCCTCGCCGGCCTCGACCAGCGACGCCGGCGCTTCGCCCTCCAGCAGGGCCGCGAGGTACCTGCGGTGGATCGGGACACCCTCCTGGCGCAGCGGTTCATCTGGGGGAACCCGGCCGATTGTCTCGCGGCGATCCGCGATCTCGGCGCCAGAACGGGCATCGGCGCCCTGCGCTGCGTGTTCAACGGCAATGGCGTGCTCGATCCTGCCGCGGCCCTGGCGATGATGCGGCTTTTCGCCGAGGCCGTATTGCCGTCGCTCGGGCTGCCTGAAAGGTCGTGAGGCCCGCGGATATCCGAGGCCGCGACGGCAGGGGCGGCCGTCTCACAGCGTGTGCGATCGCCAAAACTCCGGCTATCGACAACGGCCAGCTTCCCCAAACACCCGGGCTGCGCCGAAGGCATATTGGAACAGGGAGGACCGGGGTCTGTTGGTCAGGCAGAGGAGCCCTCCATGGCCGATGCAGACCGCGAACAGCCCCCCACCGTCGAGCAAACCGACCGCACGGTTCGGCGTGGATTATCCGGAACGATGTGGATCGTCGCCGCGATCGGGCTGGTGCTGCTGGCGGGGATGGCGATGTTCGGCACGTCCGGAACCCGGACCACCGGGTCGCCCGCGACGACGAACGAGCCTGCGTCGACGCCCGGCCGCACCACGCCGCCGGGCCAGACGGGCGAGGTTCCCGGCTCGCAGTCACCGGTCCAGCGCTAAAGCGCGACACCGTTCACGTCTGACCGCTGCTCCGCTCCCGCTGCCCCGGATCGCCTTCATCGGCGGGGGCTTCGCAGGGCCCAAGCCCGCCCAGGTGCTCAGACGTGGTCCTCGACAGCTCCAGCCGCTACTCGCCCGCCGGAACGGGTATTGCGCCTTCGTTGACAGACCTGCTGCTGTCGCTTGGCCGCCGCGTGCGGAAGACACGAAGCACGAGGACGAAAAACAGGGGCACGAACAGGACCGCGAGCACCGTGCCGGCGATCACGCCGCCGATCACGCCGATGCCGATGGCGTTCTGCGCACCCGAGCCCGCACCGCTGGCGATGGCGAGGGGCACGACGCCGAGCGTGAAGGCGAGCGAGGTCATGATGATCGGCCGCAGGCGCTGGCGAGCCGCCTCTTCCGCCGCCTCTGCCAGCGACAGGCCGCGGTTGAAGCCCTCGCGCGCGAACTCGATGATGAGAATGGCGTTCTTCGCCGTCAGTCCGATGGTCGCCAGAAGCCCGACCTGGAAATAGACGTCGTTGGACATTCCGCCCCAGAGGGTGGCGAACACCGCCCCGAGGACCCCCAGCGGAACGGCCAGCAGGACGGCGGTGGGAATGGACCAGCTCTCATAGAGAGCGGCCAGACACAGGAACACGACCAGCAGCGACAGGACGTAGAGCGCGCCGGCCTGACCGGAGGACTGGCGCTCCTGGAAGGAAATGCCGCTCCATTCGAAGCCGAAGCCGCCGGGAATGCGCGCGACCAGGCGCTCCATTTCGTCCATCGCCTGACCCGTCGTATAGCCCGCCGCCGGCAGGCCCTGGATTTCCCGCGAGGCGATGCCGTTGAAGCGCTCCAGGCGCGGGGATCCGAACTCCCAGGCCGTCCGGCCAAAGGCGGAGAAGGGCACCATCTGGCCCTGGGCATTGCGCACGAACCACTTGTCCAGGTCGCCCGGCACCATGCGGGCCTCCGGCTGACCCTGCATGTAGACGCGCTTGACCCGGCCGCGATCCATGAAGTCGTTGACGTAGGTCGAACCCCAGGCGGTGGCGAGGGTGGAGTTGACCTCCGTGACCGACAGGCCGAGGGCGCTCGCCCGCTCCCAGTCGACGATCAGGCGGAACTGCGCCTCGTCGTTGAGGCCGTTGGCCCTCACCCGCGCCAGCACGGGGCTCGCCGCAGCCAGGCGCAACAGTTCGTCCCTGGCGGCCATCAGCGCCTCGTGGCCGCGCCCGCCGCGGTCGAGAAGCTGCAGGGAAAAGCCGCTCGCATTGCCCAGTTCGCGCACGGCGGGCGGAGCCGAGGAGATGATCAGCGCATCCTGATAGCGGGCAAAACGGGCGTTGATGCGTTCCGTCAGCGCCTGGACGCTGTTCTGCCGGCCGCGCCTGACGTCCCAATCCTTCAGTGAGATGAAGCCGAGCCCCGAGTTCTGGCCGCGGCCGCCGAAGCTGAACCCGTTGATGGCGAAGAAGCTGTCGACGACGCCCGCCTCCTCCTCGCGCAGATACCGGGCCAGCTCGTCCAGCGCGCGCTGCGTCCGGTCGGCGGTCGCACCGGGCGGCGCGGTCACCTGCGCAAAGGCGATGCCCTGGTCCTCGTTCGGCAGGAAGCCGCCCGGCAGCCGCAGGAAGCCGTAGCCGAGCGCACCCAGCAGCAGACCATAGATGAGCACCATCCGGACCGGCCGGCTGAGGCTGGCCCGCACGGTGCCGGCATAGCCGCGCGTGATGCGCTCGAAACCGCGGTTGAACCAGCCGAAGACGCCGCGCTGCCCCTGGCCGGGCTTGTGCGGCCGGAGCAGCGAGACGCAGAGCACCGGCGTGAAGAAAATGGCGACGAGGACCGACAACGTCATCGCCGTCGCGATGGTCACGGAGAACTGGCGGTAGATGACGCCCACCGATCCGCCGAAGAAGGCCATGGGCAGGAAGACCGCCGACAGGACGAGGCCGATGCCGATCAGGGCGCCGGTGATCTGGTCCATCGATCGCCGCGTGGCCTCCAGGGGCGACAGATGCTCCTCCGCCATGACGCGCTCGACGTTCTCGACGACGACGATGGCGTCGTCGACGAGGAGGCCGATGGCGAGAACGAGACCGAACATGGTGAGGGTGTTGACGCTGAACCCCAGCGCCTGCAGCACCGCGAAGGTGCCGAGCAGCACCACGGGGATCGCCAGGGTCGGAATGAGGGTCGCCCGGAAGTTCTGGAGGAAGACGAACATCACCAGGAAGACGAGCGCGACCGCCTCGAGGAGCGTCATCACGACGCTGCGGATCGAGCGCTCGACGAAGGGCGTCGTGTCCTGGAGATAGGTCACCTCCAGCCCCGGCGGAAAGCTGGGACGCAGCCTGTCGATGGTCGCGCGGACCGCCGCGGCCGTGTCGAGCGCATTGGCGCCGCTGGCGAGCCTGATACCGATGCCGCTGGACGGCTTGCCGTCGAGGAGCGTGGTGATCGAGTAGTTCTCGCCGCCGATCTCGACCCGCGCCACGTCGCGCAGGCGCACCTGCGAGCCGTCGGCGCGCACGCGCATAAGGATGGCGCCGAACTCCTCGACGGTCTGCAGGTAGGAGGGGCCGATGATGGTGGCGTTCAGCTGCTGCCCCTGAACGGCGGGCAGTCCGCCCATCTCGCCGCTGGAGACCTGCACGTTCTGGGCGCGCACGGCAGCCGCGACGTCGGACGGCGTCAGCCCGAAATTGATCAGCTTCGCCGGATCGAGCCAGATGCGCATGGCGAACTGCGCGCCGAACACCTGGTAGTCGCCGACACCGGCGGTGCGGCTGATCGGGTCCTGCACGTTGGCGACGAGGAAATCGGAGATGTCGGTGCGCTCCATCCGGCCGTCCGTCGAGACGAAGCCGACGACGAGCAGGAAGTTGCCGGAGGACTTGACGACGCGGATGCCCTGCTGCTGGACGGTCAGCGGCAGGCGGGGAACCGCAAGCTGGACGCGGTTCTGCACCTGGACCTGGGCGGTGTCCGAATTGGTTCCCGGCGCGAAGGTCAGCTGGATGCGGGCAGCGCCGTCCTTGGTCGTCTGGGAGTCGAAGTACAGCAGGTTGTCGATGCCGCTGAGCTGCTGCTCGATGACCTGGACCACGGTCGTCTGGACCGTCTCCGCCGAGGCCCCCGGAAAGGCGACGTTCACCGAGATGGCCGGCGGGGCGATGGCCGGATACTGCGCAACCGCCATGTTCCGCAGCGCCAGCACGCCGGCCATCATGATGCCGATGGCGATGACCCAGGCGAAGACGGGACGGTCGATGAAAAAACGGGCCATGGCGCGGGACTAGGTCCCGGCCGGCGGGCTGGGGCTCTCGCTCGCCTGGACCCGGGCGCCGACGCGGATGCGCTGAAGGCCCTCGATCACCACCCGGTCGCCGGGGGCAAGGCCTTCCGTCACCAGCCAGTCGTTGCCGACGGCGCGGCTCGCCCGGAGCACCCGCTGCTCCACGACGTTCTCGGCGTTCACCACGAAGGCCATGGGCTCGCCGCGCGGGGTGCGGAGGACGGCGCGCTGCGGCACGAGGATGGCCCGGTCCGTCACCCCCTCCTCGACACGGGCGCGTACGAACATGCCGGGAAGCAGCAGCTGGTCCGGATTCGGGAACACGGCACGGATCGTGACCGAACCCGTCCCCTGATCGACGATGACCTCGGAGAACTGCACCTCGCCGGCATGCGGATATTCGGAGCCGTCCTCGAGCAGCAGGCGCGCCGCGGCGCGGTCGGCCGAGTCGCGGCGCAGTGCGCCGCTGGACACATCGCGCCGCTGTTGCAGCAGGACAGCGCTCGGCTGCGTGAGATCGACATAGATGGGATCGAGCTGCGTGACCGTCACCAGCGCGGTGGTCTGGTTGGCCGTCACGAGGGCGCCCGGCGTGACGCTGGCGCGCCCCGTGCGGCCGTCGATGGGTGACGCCACCCGCGTGTAGCCGAGATCGATGCGGGCGGTCTCGAGCGCCGCGCGGGCCGAGACGATATCGGCCTGTGCCTGGCGCAGCGTGGCTTCGGCATTCTCGAGGTTCTGCTCACTCACCACCTGCGCGCGGGCGAGGGTCCGCAGGCGGTTGGCGGTGCTGGCCGCGGCCTGTTCGACGGCCTGGATGCGAGAGAGCGCGGCCTCGGCGCGCCGCACCGCCGCCTCGAAGGGTGCCGGATCGATCTGGAACAGCGACTGGCCGGCCTTGACCGCCTCGCCCTCGGTGAAATGGCGCTCGCGCAGCAGTCCGCCGACCTGCGGGCGAACCTCCGCCGCCCGGTAAGGCGCCGTGCGCCCCGGCAGGACGGACGTCACGGGGATATCGCGGCGCTGAAGCGTCAGGACCGTCACGGCGACGGGGGCCGGGGCGGCTGTGTTCGCGGCGGCGCGCCTTGGCTGGTCGTCGCAGCCGGCCGACGTCATCAGAAGGGCGCCGAGGGCAAACCCCCGCAGTGCCCGACCCGGCACGGACGGGAGAGACCTCGCATCCTGCCGCCCGTCTCCCGATCCTCGTGTCATGAACCCTCGTTCGGCCGCCCCGACGTCGGGACGGATACTGGTGCGTTTCGTCGCGCCGTCAACGCGTTTGCGGCTTCCGATACGATAACAGGTTCGAGAACAGCACACTTGCTGAAGATCGCGGCAGGCGATGCCGCAAAAGTTGCTGCTTTGCGCTGATCCTGCGGCGTTTTGGCGCTCCGTCTCGCCCCCATGACGCCTAGCGATGCAGGGCATCGCCGGGTCGCCGCGCGCCGAGCGGTTACACCCCTGCCTTCCCCTCGGAGCATCGTCGGCCCCGGCGCCTCATCCTGGGGCGCCGAGGGGACTTTCCGACCGTCGCTCGCGCCGCCCCGGGGACCGGGGCTACTGGGCCTGCATGCCCGCCTTGGCCGCCACATCCTTCCACAGGGCGATCTGCGCGGCCACCTTGCGCATCATCTCCTCGGGCGTGCTCGCGGCGGGATAGCCGCCGAGGCTGGCCAGGCGCGACCGCACATCCGGCGTATCGACGGCCTGCCGGATGGATGCGTTGAGCCGCTCGACGACCGCGGGCGGTACATTCGTGGGAGCGGCGATTCCGATCCACGCCATCATCTCGAGCCCGGGCGAGACGCTCTCCGACAGGGTCGGCACGGCGGGGGTCGCGGGCCAGCGCTGCGGCCCGGTGACGGCGAGCGCGCGCAGCTTGCCGCCCTCGATCGAGGAGAGGACCGCCGCCCCGGGCGCGATGATGAAGTCGACGCTGTTGCCGAGAACGCCGGTGATGGAGCCGGAGTCGCCGCGATAGGGCACGTGTACGAACTTGACGCCGAGCGCGCTGGACATCAGCTCGAGGCCCATGTGGTGCCCGGTCCCCACCCCGGCCGTGCCTGCCGTCACGGTGCCGGGCTTCGCCTTGGCCTCCGCGACGAGATCCTGGATCGTGCGGAAGCGGGAGGCCTCGTTCACGACGATGAAGAACGGGAAGTCCGTCACCATCGAGAGGAACTGGAAGTCGGCCACGGGGTCGAAGTTCAGCGTCCTGATGAGGGCGGGCGAAATGGCGTGCGCCGTCGTCAGCAGCACGATCGTGTAGCCGTCGGCATCCGCCCGTGCGGTGGCCTGGGAGGCGATGTTGCCGCCGGCGCCGGGCCGCGGCTCGACGACGAGGGGCTGCCCGAGGGTCTTGCGCATCTCCTCGGCCATGATGCGGGCGACAATGTCGGCATTGCCGCCGGCCGCGAAGCCGTGGAGCATGCGGAGCGGCCGGTTGGGAAAGTCGTTGGCGGTCGCCGGCGCCGCACAGGCGATCATGCCCACCAGCAGGGCTGTCATAAGTCTGCGCATCGTTTCCTCCAGATCGTTCTTGTCATTGGTCGCCCGTGGGCCGGCGACGAGCCGGTCCCGGGCAGGCATGCTGATCAGGTCAGTTCGTCAGGCACCTCGACCCCGAGCGTGGCGGCGAGCGCGGCAAGGCGCGAGGCAGTGCCGGCGGCCAGCGGAATGCCCTCGACGAGCCGCCGGCGGCGCTCACCGTCGCCCCGCTCGCCGGGCAGGCGGACGATGCCGCCGCTCGCAGGCTCCAGCGCCTTAATGGCGGCCGCGAGGTCGCTCACGCCGGCGGGGAAAGCATCGGCTGCGCCGAAGGCGGAAGGGTCGAGCGCCACGACGACCCCGTTGCCGCCGGGCTCCGAGCCGTCGCGCAGCGCGACCGTGAGCAGAGGATTTCCGACCAGCACGCTCGCCAGCACCTCGATCATCAGGGACAGGCCCGTCCCCTTCGGTCCCGCCATCGGCAGGACCGCCTTGACCGCGGCCGGGTCCGTCGTCTCGCGGCCTTCGGCGTCGACGGCCCAGCCGAGCGGGATGGGGCGGCCGGCATCCTTCGCCGCAGTGATCTTTCCGGCCGCCACGGCCGCGGTGGACATGTCGAAGATCATCGGGCGGGTGGGATCGGCCGTCGGCACGGCGATGGCCAGCGGATTGGTCGAGACGCCCTCGTTTCGCGCCCCGTGGTAGATCATCAACGGTTTGGAGGCGGTCATCACCAGCGCGACCAGGCCCGCGGCGGCGATCTTCTCGGCATAGATGCCGACGGCACCCGCATGGGTCATGCGCCGGACGACGCACCAGCCGACGCCATGGTCGCGGGCGAGGCCCGAGGCCCTCTCGCCGGCGGCGTTCATCGCCACGGCTCCGGGCGCCCGGTCGGCGTCGAGCACGCAGACGGCGCCGCGTCCGGCGACCTGCCGGACGGTTGCCTCCGGATTGATCAGGCCGAGACCCACCATTTCCACGTAGCGCGGAATGCGCAGTACGCCGTGTGACTCGATCCCACGCAGATTGGCCCAGACCAGCATCTCGGCCGTCTCGGCGGCGTGGGACGGCGCGAAGCCGCCGGCTGCGAGCAACGCCCCGGCATAGTGCTCGAGGGCCGGCGCCGTGATCCGCAATCCGCCAGGCTTCGCCATGTCAGGCTCCCAGCGGCGTCGGCAGATACTTGTCGAGCCAGCCCTTCAGGATCGTCTTGGTCCGCGGCGCGTCCTGGGGCGACAGCGGGAAGTGGGAGGTGCCGGTAACGAGGAAGAGCTCGGCCGGCTGGCCTGCCTTCTCGTACATCCGCAGCGACTGCTCGGTGGGCGTAATGGTGTCGTTGGCGGTGTGGAAGAAGAGGATGGGACGGGGGGAGATGTCGCCGACGACGTCGTCGGCGCGGAAGTTGTACATGCTCCAGGCCGTCTCGACCGGGATCTCCATGATCGCCTTGGGCGAGAGGTTCTTGCGCAGGTGCTCCGGGATCGGCACGGCGTCGAAGCGGGAGATCCACATGCTCTTGCCGGTCTCCTGCTTGTGGCGGCGCCCCTGTTCCAGAAGTCCGGTGAACTTCGCCCAGGCCTGGGGCGTCGGGTGCTGGCCGCGGAACTTGCGCTCGCCGTCGCCCCAGCCGCAGGATGAGATGACGCAGGCGAAGCGGCTGTCGATGCCGGCAGCATAGACGGCCACCGCCGCGCCGAAGCTGTGACCGAGCACGCCGATGCGGTCGGGATCGACCTCCTCGCGGGTCTGCAGGAAGGTCAGGGCGTTCTTGGCGTCCGCCACCTGGTCGAAGCAGCGCACCTGCGCCCGTTCGCCCTCGCTTTCGCCGCAGCAGCGGAAGTCGAAGCGCAGCGCCACATAGCCCATCTCCTCGAGCATGCGCGCCTGGATCTCGGCATGGGACTCGTCCTTGGAACCGACGAACCCGTGCAGCACGATGAAGCCGGGGAGCTTCTGGCCGGGCTTGCGCCCCTCGGGGACGTGGAGGACGGCGGAGAGCTTCAGGCCATCCGACTGAAACGAGAGTTTTTCTTCCATGACGCGGTCCTCGGGCGATGCTTGTTCGTTGGTGCAGGCAGCGATGCTCCCGGGCCGTCAGGCCAGGGCGGCGAAGGGGAAATGGAACTCGCGCCATTCGAGCGGCGCCGGCGTGCCCCACACGTTCATCGCGCGGACGTTTCCGGGACGCTCGAGATTGGTGATGACGTTCGCGGTGAAATTAGCGTCGTCGGCGATGATCGACATGCCGCTGGAACACTCGATCATCGCCCCCGCCGGGTCGACGTAATAGGAATAGACGTTGTCGCCGGGACGATGCCGGCCGGGTCCCCACATCATCTGCTTGTCGAAGCGGTCGAGCGTGTCGCCGAGGCGGATGAACTGGCTGGCGTCCAGGAATTCGAACGAGATGTGGTGCACGCCCGGCCCCCTGCCCTTCACGAGGCCGAGGATGTGGTGCTGGCGATTGCCGCCATACATCCAGCTGAGGCTGTCGTTGACGAGCCTTTCCGACAGACGCAGGCCGCCGATGATCTCCAGTTGCCGGCGGGTGGCGGCCGGATCGGGGGTCAGCAGGTTGATGTGGTCCATCCGGTTGGCGCCGACGCCGTAGGTGGGATGGCGGCGCGCCGACAGGTCGTCGCGGATCGGGGTGTGGATCTCGAAGCGGAGGCCCTCGGGCGTGACGAAGGTGAAGCCCTCCGCCATGCAGGGCAGGCTCGGCTCGCGGCTGACTACGGTGCAGCCGGCCGACGCGACATTGGCCTCGGCGGCGCGGACGGCATCGACGGTCAGCGCCTCCAGCCCGATCGTGTGGGCTGAATTGTCAGCCGCATGGACGAGAACGAGCTCGACGGCACGGCCGTTCGAACTCAACCATGTCTGGCTCGCATCCCGCTGCGTGACCTTCAGACCCAGGATCTCCGTCGCCTCGCGGACCACGGCGTCGGCCACGTTCGTATTGATCTTCATATGCCCGATGGCGTGGACCAGGTGCGTCATCCGAGCCTCCCCAATGCGTCTCTTTCCGATTTTGGTAGCGCAGTCCGCAAGGCCGATCAATCCATTTTCGGCTGAAGTTGTAATTTTCGAAATTATGACACGGGCGACTGTTGTGAGTGGCGTAAACGCTCGTTACTGCGAGCGCGGTCGCCGCGGTGTCGTGCCGGGAAACCTCGTATTTTTCGATATTCGCGGGTTTGCACTGTGCCCGCGAAGCTGCGATATAGTCTGCAGGTGATGCCTGCCGCCCCGCTTCGTGCGGGCGCGCACCGATCGCAGCATGGCCTACGGAGCCGATGGATGGCCGCAAAGTCGGAACAGAGGGGCGGCGAGGAAACGCGGGCGGGCGACGTCCTGCACCGCATGCGCCTCGACATCATCAGCTGCGCGCTGAAACCAGGCACGCGCATGCGCTTCGAGACGTTGAAGGAGATCTACGCGGTCAGTTTCTCCACCTTGCGGGAGGCCCTGCAGCGCCTGGTGGCAGAAGGTCTCGTGGTCAGCGAGGGGCAGCGCGGCTTCATGGTCGCCCCCCTGTATCTGTCCGACCTGCAGGACCTCACCGACGTCAGGGTGCTCGTTGACCAGGAGTGCATCGGCCGGTCGATCCTCTACGGCGACGACGAATGGGAGGCGCAGATCATCGCGGCGTTCCATCGCATGGACCGTCTCAAGGCGCGGCTGAACGATCTCTACTTCATGTCGGACGAGTGGGCGGTGCTGCACGGCGATTTCCACCGCTCCCTGGTCAGTGCATGCCGCTCTCCGACGCTGCTCGACTTTCGCGACAAGCTGTTCCAGCGCGCCCACCGCTACCGGCGCATGTCCTGCCAGTTCCGCACGAAGTGGCGGCCCAAGGACGTCGAGCACCGCACCCTGATGGAGACGGTGATCGCCCGTGACGCACCCACCGCCAAGAACCTGATCGAGCGGCATATCCGCGAGACCACGGAAAACGTCATCCACAATGCCGGCCAGTTCCTGAGCAGCGAACCCATCGGCTTCGCCGGCACCGTCAAGAGCCTGGCCGCCGAGTAGCGACGCCTTCAGCCGGCCCGCCCCCCGCATTTTCGCGATGACGGTTCGGCCCTGCCTGGACTGACGCAGGAGACATTCGCCATGCGCCGTTTTCCGCCGCAGCGGATCATCTGCCTGACCGAGGAAACGGTCGAAACCCTTTATCTCCTGGGCGAAGATCACCGCATCGTCGGGGTTTCGGGCTATGCCGTCCGTCCGCCGCGGGTGCGACGGGAGAAGCCGCGCGTCGCGGCCTTCACGTCCGCGGACATCCCGAAGATCCTCGCCCTCGATCCTGATCTCGTCCTGACCTTCTCCGACCTCCAGGCGGAGATTGCCGCCGCGCTGATCCGGGCCGGCATCGCCGTCCATGCCTTCAACCAGCGGGACATCGCCGGCATCCTTGCGATGATCCGCACGCTGGGCGCCCTCGTCGGAGCGGCAGGGCGGGCCGAGGTTTTGGCAGCGTCCCTCGAGGAGAGACTGGCCCAGGTTGCCGCCTCCGCCCGGGGACACCCGAGGCCGCGGGTCTATTTCGAGGAGTGGGACGAGCCGATGATCAGCGGCATCGGCTGGGTCTCGGAACTCATCGGCATCGCCGGCGGTGAGGATGTGTTCGCGCAGCTGGCGCGCGCGCCGGCGGCCCGCGACCGCATCGTCGGCGCGGACGCCGTGATCGCGGCGGCGCCGGAGCTGATCCTCGCATCCTGGTGCGGCAAGAAGGTGCGCCCCGAGGCGATCCGCGGCAGGACCGGCTGGGAGATGATCCCGGCCGTCGCCGCAAACCGCATCGCCGAGATCAAATCACCGCTGATCCTGCAGCCTGGACCTGCGGCGCTGACGGACGGGCTCGACGCCATCGTCGCCGCGGTGCGCGGCGTGCGGACCTGACATTCCGCCGGGCCGCGACGCGCAATCGCGCTCACGCGGCACGGCGGCGCTGGAACAGGTCCATGTTGGCGTCACCCCAGACGCGCAGGGCCTCGATGATCGGCGACAGCGACCGCCCGCGCGCCGACAAGCTGTATTCCACCCGCGGCGGGACCTCTGCGAAGACCTGACGGACGATCAGCCCGTCGGCTTCGAGTTCGCGAAGCTGGGTGGTCAACATCCGCTGGGTCACGTCACCGGCGCGGCGGCGCAACTCGCTGAACCGGACAGGGCCGTCCTGCAGGTGGTGCAGGATGACGGCCTTCCACTTGCCGTCGATGAGGCTGATGGCGGCCTCGACGGCGCAACCGGGAGCGCAGTCCAGGCGGGAATGACGGGCCTTGGCCATGCGACGAGCTCCGGTGGTTCCAATAGTATCCATTTTGACACTACCGGCGATGGATGTGCGTACGACAACGGACGAACGCAAGGCTACACCGGGGGCGACGCCAACCCAAGAGGAGCCTGCCCCATGCGTGCCATCGCCTACCGCCAGCCCGGCCCGATCGACCGACCGGACGCCCTCGTCACCGTCGATCTCCCGCGGCCCGAGCCGACGGGCCGTGACATCCTCGTCGCCGTGAAGGCGGTGTCGGTCAATCCCGTCGACACCAAGGTCCGGGCGGCAGCCGCGCCCTTTGCCGGACGGACCGAGCGCATCCTCGGCTGGGATGCAGCCGGCATCGTCGCCGCCGTCGGGCCGGACGCGACGCGCTTCCGCGCGGGAGATGCGGTGGCCTATGCCGGGAACATCGCCCGCGACGGCAGCAATGCGGAATACCATCTGGTCGACGAACGGATCGTCGGGCGCAAGCCTGCGAGCCTCTCCTTCGCCGAGGCGGCGGCCCTTCCCCTCACCAGCATCACCGCCTGGGAGACGCTGTTCGACCGGCTGCGGGTGAACGACCCGGTGCCGGGCGCCGCTCCCGCCCTGCTGATCATCGGCGGCGCCGGCGGTGTCGGCTCGGCCGCCATCCAGCTGGCACGGGCGCTGACAAACCTGACGGTCATTGCCACGGCCTCACGGCCGGTGACGCAGGACTGGGTGCGTTCGCTCGGCGCCCAGCATGTGGTCGACCACGGACGCCCGCTGGCGGCCGAGGTGGCGGCGCTGGGGCTCGGCGCACCGGCCTTCGTCTTCTCGACCACCCAGACAGACCAGCATCTTTCGGAGATCGCGGCGCTGATCGCGCCGCAGGGCCGCTTCGCCCTCATTGACGATCCCGCGAGCCTCGACATCGTGCCGTTCAAGCGCAAATCGGTCTCGGTCCACTGGGAGCTGATGTTCACCCGTCCGCTGTTCGAGACGGCGGACATGGCCGAACAGGGCCGGCTGCTCGACCGGGTTGCGGATCTGGTGGAGGCGGGGCGGATGCGCAGCACCGTGACCGAGACGCTCTCGCCTATCGGTCCGGCGACCCTCGCCGAGGCCCATCGCCGCCTGGAGAGCGGCTCCACCCGCGGCAAGGTCGTCGTCGAGGGCTGGGACGAGGAGGGGTGAGGCCCCCTCGCCGCCCGCGCCGACGTCCCCTCCTGCCCTCAGACCAACGGCGCGCTCAGGAGGCTGCGAGCGCGTGAGGCCCTTGAAACAGGTGGCGGCCGGGCACGGCGTCGAGGAGCTCGCGCGTGTAGGGGTGAGCCGGGGCGCCGAAGACAGCGCGGGTCTCTCCCTCCTCCACCACCTCGCCGCGCTTCATCACCACGATCCGGTCGGCGATCTCGGCGGCGACGCGCAGGTCGTGGGTGATGAACAGGATGGCGAGGTTCATGTCCTCGCGCAGCTCGGCCAGCAGGCGAAGGATGTTCGCCTGCACCGAGACGTCGAGGGCGGAGACCGCCTCGTCGGCCACCAGCACCTGCGGCTTCAGCGCCAAGGCGCGGGCGATGCAGATGCGCTGGCGCTGGCCGCCGGAGAATTCGTGGGGGTAGCGGTCGGCCGCGCCCTCCTTCAGGCCGACTCGCTGGAGCAGGCGCCGCGCCTCGGCCATGGCGTCCTCGCGCGGGGTGCCGAAGGCCATGGGCCCGCGTGCGACAGCGTCGCCCACCCGCTGGCGCGGATCGAGGGCGGCGAAGGGGTCCTGGAAGACGATCTGAAGACGGCGCCGCATCTGACGCAGCGCCTCACCGCGCAGCGTCAGCAGATCCTCGCCGTGGAAGTCGACGGCGCCGGCATCGGGCTCGACGAGGCGCATGATCATGCGGCCGAGGGTCGACTTTCCCGATCCGGATTCGCCCACCACCGCCACGGTCTCCCGCGCCGCGAGCGACAGCGCGACGTTCCTGACGGCCGCGACCACCCGCGGCGGGCGGAAGAGGCTCTGGCGCGTCGAGAAGGTCTTGGTGAGGCCGCGCGCGGCGAGCACGGGCTCGCGGCCGACGTCGCGGAAGCGGGCCTCCGGCGGGCGGCTGCCGGGAACGGCGGCGATGAGGGTGCGCGTGTAGTCGTGGGAGGGGCGGCGCAGCACCTCGTCGACCGGCCCCTGTTCGACGATCCGCCCGTCGCGCATGACGACGACCCGGTCGGCCATGTCGGCGACGACGCCGAAGTCGTGGGTGATGAGCAGCACGCCCATGCCGCGCGACGCCTGGAGGTCGCGGATCAGGCCGAGGATCTGCTTCTGGGTGGTGACGTCGAGGGCCGTCGTCGGCTCGTCGGCGAGCAACAGGGCGGGATTGTTGGCCATGGCCATGGCGATCATGACGCGCTGGCGCTGCCCGCCCGAGAGCTGGAAGGGGAAGCTGCGGACGATAGTCGCCGGGTCGGGCAGGCCGACGGAGGTGACGAGCTCGATGACCCGGGCGTCGAGGGCCTCGCGGGTCGGCACCGGGCGGGCATGGGTCACGATGGCCTCGGCGATCTGGTCGCCGATGCGGGCGAGCGGATTGAGCGCCGACATCGGCTCCTGGAAGATCATGGCGATCTCGCCGCCGCGCAGGGCCCGCATCGCCGGCTCGTCCAGCCCGGCGATGTCGCGCCCCTTGAAGCGCAATGAACCGGAAGAGATCGCCACCCGCTCCGGCAGCAGCGACAGAATGGCGTGGGCGGTCATGGACTTGCCGGACCCCGACTCGCCGACGAGGCAGACGATCTCGTTCGCCCCGACGGTGAAGGAGACGTCCTCGACGGCTTGGGCGCGATCCGCCCCGCCCGGCAGGGCGATGGAGAGGTTCTCGACCGCGAGCAGCATGTCCCCGGCCATCAATGCCTCCCTGCGCGGGCATTGCGCGGATTGAGCGTGTCGTTCAGCCCCTCCCCCACCAGGTTGATGGCGAGGACGGTCAGCAGGATGGCGACGCCCGGGAAGACGCTCATCCACCAGGCCTGGCGGATCACGGTGCGGGCGGCACCGACCATGAAACCCCAGGACATGAGGTTGGGATCGCCGAGGCCCATGAAGGACAAGGCGCTTTCGATGAGGATGGCGCTGGCGATGGTGAGGGAGCCGGTGACGATGATCGGCGAGACCGCATTGGGCAGGATATGGCCCAGCACCACCTGCAGCGGCCGCTCACCCTGGCATGTGGCAGCCTGCACGAACTCCCGGCCGCGCAGGCGCAGGAACTCGGCCCGCGTCAGGCGCGCCAGCGGCGGCCAGCTCACCGTGGCAATGGCGATGATGACGTTGACGATGGAGGGCCCCAGCGTCGCCACCATGAGGATGGCGAGGATGAAGCCGGGGATCGTCTGGAACAGCTCGGTGACGCGCATCAGCACGTCGTCGATGCCGCCGCCCCAGTAGCCGGCCATGGCGCCGACGAGGACGCCGATGCAGACGGCGGCGAGCGTCGAGGCGACGCCGATGGTGAGCGAAACGCGCGTGCCGTGGACGATGCCGGCGGCGACGTCGCGGCCCAGCGTGTCGGTGCCGAGCAGGAAGCCTTCCGAGAAGGGCGGCGCGAAGGGCCGGCCGATCATCTCCCAGGGGTCCTCCGGGTAGAGCCAGGGCGCCAGCACCGCGAGGGTGACGACGACGATGAGAATGACGAGGCCCAGCATGCCGCTGGGATGGCGCGAAAAGGCCCTGAGGGTGTCCATGGTGCGCTCCCTCAGCCCGCCGCCTGCGTGGTCACGCGCGGATCGATGAAGCGGTAGAGGACGTCGGTCGCGAGGTTGAGCAGGATGACGATCACCGACATGACGAGGAACAGTCCGAGAAGCACGGGGTAGTCGCGCTGCAGGACGGCCTCATAGGTGAGCCGGCCGAGGCCGGGCCAGGCGAAGACCGTCTCCACCACCACGGCGCCGCCGACCAGGGCGCCGGCCTGCATGCCGGCGACGGTGACGACGGGGAGGATGGCGTTGCGCAGAATGTGGCGGGCGATGATGCGGCCCTGGGCGAGGCCCTTCGCCCGCGCCGTCTTGATGTAGTCCTGCTGCGCCACCTCGATCACGGAGGAGCGCATCAGGCGCGTGTAGATGGCGAGATAGACGGCGGCGAGCGAGATCGCCGGCAGGATCAGATGGTGGCCGATGTCGAGAGCGCGGCCGAAGGGCCCCATCTGGACGCCGATGGTCTGGAAGCCGAAGGCCGGCACGAGGCCGAGCTGGACCGAGAAGACCAGCACCATCATCAGGCCGAGCCAGAAGACCGGCATGGCGTAGAGGATCAGCGAGACGACGGTGAGCAGCGTGTCGGACCAGCGCCCGGCCCTGAGCGCGGCCAGCGTCCCGAGGACGATGCCGGCAGCGAGGGCGAGGAGGAAGGCCGTGCCCGTGAGCAGCAGGGTCGCCGGCAGGCGCTCGCCGATGAGCGTCGTCACCGGCTGGCGCTGGCGGTAGGACTGGCCGAGATCGAGGGTGACGACGCGTTTCAGGTGCGTCGCCAGCTGGAGGATGAAGGGCTGGTCGAGGCCGTATTCCTGGCGGATCTGGGCGAGCATCTTCTCGTCCGCCGCGCCGGTCTGGCCGGCCATGACCTGGGCCGGATCGCCGGGAGCGGCCCGCACCAGCAGGAAGGACATGGTGGAGATCACCAGGACGACGGCGACGAATTTCGCCGCCCATCCCAGAATGCCGAGGGCCACCGCGACGACGCGGTGGCCCTGCAGGCCGGAGGCGAGATGGGTCATCCGAACGACACCGATCCGAAGGTCTCGTGGACGCCGATGCCGGTGGTGATGACGTTCTTGAGCTTCTTGTCGTAGAAGTTCGGGAAATCCTGCTCGAGGATCCACACGACGGGGACGTCCTCGCAGAGGATCTTCTGCGCCTGCGAATAGAGCTCCTGGCGCTTCGCGTCGGTGGTGGCGACCGCCGCCTCGTCGAAGAGCTTGTCCACCGCCGGGTTCGAGTAGCCGGCCATGTTGGTGAAAAGCACGCCCTTGCGGATGTTCGAGGTGGCGTAGCTGCGGGTGACGCCCAGCGCCGGGTCGCCGAACTGATAGAGCAGGTTGGCGGTCATCTCGTATTCCCAGTTCGAGACCTTCTGGCCCCAACCGGCGATGTCACCACCCTGGAGAACCACCTCGATGCCGATGCGGCCGAGGGCCTGGCGCACGAACTCGCCGAGGCGCTGCCAGCTCTCGCCGTAGGGCGGGACGAGGAAGGTGATGGTGGCCCGCTTGCCGCCGGCACCTGCCTTCAGGCCCATGTCGTCGAGAAGCCGGCGCGCCTTGTCGAGGGAATAGTCGTAGGTCTTGACGTCCTTCTCGTAGAAGCGGGTCTTCGAGGACACCGGACCGGTCGCCTCCCTGCCGAGACCGAAATAGATGCGGTCCTTGATCGCCTTCTTGTCGAGCGCATGGGCGACCGCCTGGCGGAACCGCTTGTCGTTCATCGGTGCGACGCGGTTGTTCATGTCGATCCACAGGTGCGGCGCAAAGAACTCGTAGCCCTTGGTGGTCATCTCGAGGTTGGGCAGTTTCGACAGCCGCGGCACGTCGAAGAACTCGACGTCGGTCCACTGGGTGAGCTGAACGGTGCCCTTCTCCAGCGCCACAGAGCGGGAGGCGGCGTCGGGGATGACGCGATAGACGATCTCGTCGAGATGCGGCTCGCCCCGGCGATAGTAGCCCTCGTGACGGACCAGATGGATGTGCGAGCCGCGCACCCATTCCTTCAGCTTGAACGGGCCGGTGCCGATGGCCTGGGCATTGGCAGGGTTCTGCCGGAAGTCGGTGTTCTCGTAGACGTGCTTCGGAAGGACCGGCGCGGTGGTGCAGTCAAAGGAGTTGATGAAGGGCGCGAAGGGCTCCTTCAGGGTGAAGACGACCGTCTGCGGATCGGGCGCCTCGGCCTTCTCGATGCGCATGAAGGTTCCGCGGGCGCGGGCATGGGTCTCGGTCAGCACCTTCGTGCAGGAGAAGATGACGTCCTCGGCGGTGCACGGCTTGCCGTCGTGGAAGGTGATGTTGGGGAAGAGCTTGAACGTGTAGGTTTTGCCGTCCGGCGAGATGGTCCAGGACTGGGCGAGGCCCGGCATCGGCTTGAGGTCGATGCCATAGCGCAGCAGGCTCTCGTAGATCTTGCCGCCGATGGTGAGGGTCGGCTGCTGCTGGTTGATCGCGGTGACGAGGACCGGCGGCTCGGGCTGGATGATCGTGTTGAGCGTGCCGCCGCGCGTCTGGCCGACTGCGCGCGTGACGCCCCAGGCGATGTCGGTCGCCCCGGCGACGCCCGCCGCCGACAAGAGCTTTGCAAATTCGCGCCTGTTCATCACGAATACCCCTCGATGATGTGTCCGCATGCCGCGGACTTGCCGGGTGGGATGTTCCGGCGCGACCGGCTCCTTCGCTGGCGTCGAAGGGCCGACAAGTGTCGTGAACGGGCCTTCCTCCCTGCCGGCGGAGGCATCTTGGCCCGATCTGTGCCTCGGCCGGTGGGGTGGCAGCAACCGGTGGGCGGACCGGCTCCGCTCTGCTACAGACCCTGCTACAAGCACTCCCTGGCTCGAAACGGAATGCGTCGATGGCCGAGGCCGCCAGACCCTATGTTCCCCACGATCTGCGGGCGCCGCGCCGCGACTCCAGGCCCGCGCCGATCTCCTGTTTCACCGGACACCAGGCGAGCGGCATCCGCGCCAAGGTGCTGCAGGACGTTCAGCGCCCCGCCGCCGCCATGGCGGCCGAGTTCGCCGACGGCGAGGTGGGCACGCGCCATTGCCACCGGCGGGCCCAGTTCCTGTTCGGCCTCACTGGCATCATGACCGTCATCACCGACGGCGGCAGCTGGGCGGTGGCGCCCCAGCAGGCCCTTTGGATCCCTCCCGGCGTGATGCACCAGACCCGCTGCTGGGGGGCGGTGAGCCTGCGCACCCTCTATATCGAGCCCGACGCCGCCGCCGGCCTGCCGCTCACCTGCCAGCTGATGGAGGTGTCGCCGCTGCTCCGCGAGCTGGTCAACGAGGCGGTGACGCTGCCGGTCGAATACGACGTGAACGGCCGCGACGGCCGGATCATCGACCTCATTCTCGTCGAGATCGGCCGCACGCCGGTCCTCGCCCGCTCCGCGCCCATGCCGCGGGACCGCAGGCTCGCCCGCATCTGCGAGGCGCTGCTGCGCAATCCCGGCGACAACCAGGGCATCGACCACTGGGCACGCTACGGCGGCCTGGGGCGGCGGACGCTGACACGGCTGTTCCGGCAGGAAACCGACATGAGCTTCGCCCAGTGGCGCCAGCAGATCAGGCTGATGGAAGCGCTCTCGCGGCTGACGGCCGGCGAGGCGGTGACCAACGTCGCGCTCGACCTCGGCTACGACAGTCCCAGCGCCTTCAGCGCCATGTTCCGCCGCACCATGGGCCTGTCGCCGCGCGACTATCTGCGCTGGGGCGAGCCCGGAGTCGGCGCGATGCACGACTGATTCGTCCGCCGGCGGGATGGCCGTTTCGCGACGATCGGCGACCCACACGCGCGCGTCCTTGCGCCAGACCCGGTGATAGGCTTCGCTCCGTATCGGAAGATGGCGGAGGACGGACGGCATGAGCGACGGCGTTGCGACGATTTCCGGAACCGAACAGCTGCGACAGGTCTATGACCAGCCAGCGGAAACCGTGACGAAGAAGATCCTCGACCGGCTCGACGCCCACTGCCGGCGATTCATCGCCCTCTCGCCCTATCTGACGATCGCCAGCACCGGCGCCAACGGCACCGACTGCTCGCCGCGCGGCGACGAGCCGGGCTTCGTGAAGGTGGTCGACGACCGGACCCTTCTGCTGCCCGACCGGCGCGGCAACAACCTGCTCGACACGCTGCAGAACGTCCTCGCCAAGCCGGACGTCGGTCTTCTGTTCCTCGTCCCGGGCCTCACCGAAACCCTGCGGATCAACGGCAAGGCGCGGATCGTCACCGATCCGGCCATCCTCCAGTCGATGGCCATCCGCGGCACGATCGTGCCGAGCTCGGCCATGGAGATCGCCGTGGAGCAGGTCTTCTTTCACTGCGGTCGTTCCATCCTGCGCGCCGACCTGTGGAACCCCGACAAGCGGGTCGGGCGCGACGCTTTCCCGATGCTGGGCACGGTGCTCGCCGACCAGATCGCCGGCGTCGACGCGGACGCCACCAACAAGCGCCTCGATATCGCCTACACCACCGCCCTGTACTGAGCCGTTGCGCCGACGTCACCGGCCGCCGGCCTTTCCGGCAACGCATGGCGGGGCGGCGGGGTCCGCGCGACCCGATTCCTGCTGCGTGAACAGCAAAAAGCCCCGCGGGCTTTCGCCGTGCGGGGCTTTTGTGTTTGGTTGCGGGGGCCAGATT
>NZ_JBQVQL010000047.1:0-35455 GCF_052440005.1 Phreatobacter sp. | reverse complement strand
GTGCCGAGGCCTGGTCGCGCGGCGGGCGCAGCGTCTCGGTCGGCCGGACGGCGCGCGGCGCCGCCGGGCGCTGGCCCTGCGGGATGGTGATGATCCGGGGGCGCTGGTCGCGCGGGGCGAAGAGATGCGGATAGCGGTCGTCAACGTAGGAGGACTGGGCGAGGGCCGGGGGGGCGCATGCCGGCAGGGCCCCGGCCATCGCCAGTGCGAGGCATGCCCATAGTCCCCAGCGCTGCGATCCGGCCACGGTCATGCCGCTCCCTCCGTCCAAGACCGGGTCAGTCTAGCACCGGTCGGGATTTCGGGGACAAGGTCGGGCCTCGGAATCTGCGAAAGCGTTGATGTCCCGACCCAAAAATCCGCGGGGACCGCTCTTCCGTCCCCGGTCTCAGCCGCCGCGACGCAGCCTTTGCAGCAGGGCCACGGTGGGGAAGCCGTCGGCGGGCATGCCGGCGCGGGCCTGGAAGCGCTGCAGGGCCTCCCGCGTCCCGGCGCCGAGCTTGCCGTCCACCGTGCCGGTGTAGAGCCCGACCTGGGCGAGGCGCTGCTGCAACTCGATGCGCTCTTGCTGGGAGAGGGCCCGCTCGGCCGTCGGCCAGGCCTGGGCGAAGCCGCCGCCGCCGCGCAGACGGTCGGCGAGGTGGCCGACCGCCATCGCGTAGTTTTCCGAGTTGTTGTACTTCATGATGACCCGGAAGTTGGGCAGCATCAGGAAGGCCGGGCCGCGGGCGCCGGCCGGCAGGTGCAGGAAGGCCTGGTCGGACTTGCGGGGGAAGGCGCGGCCACCGGCGCGGCGCACGCCGCGCGCCTCCCACTGGGCGATGGTCTGCGGCCGGTCCCGGCCGGCGAGGGTGAAGTCAAGCCCCTGCGGCACCACCACCTCGTAGCCCCAGCCCTGGCCGGCCTGCCAGCCCTCGGCCCGCAGCAGATTGCCCGTGGACATCAGTGCGTCGGGAACGGAGCCGAGAAGGTCGATGCGCGGCGAGCCGGTCCCGGAGCGGGCGGCGCGCAGGAAGGTCGAAGGCATGAACTGGGTGTGGCCGAAGGCACCCGCCCAGGAGCCGCGGAAATTGGCCGGCGCGACGTGGCCCTGGTGGATGATCTGCAGGGCGGCGACGAACTCACCGCGGAAGAAGTCCTGGCGGCGGCCGTAGCAGGCGAGGGTCGCGGTGGCCCTGACGACGCTGGTGTTGCCCTTGGACTTGCCGAAGCTCGTCTCGATGCCCCAGATCGCCGCGATGATGTGGCGGTCGACGCCCGTCTCGCGCTCGGCCCGGTCGAAGGCGGCGCGGTGGGTCTGCAGCATGCGCCGGCCCTCGGCGATGCGGTTCGCCGCCACGAGGCCGTTGATGTACTCCCAGGGCTGGCGGGAGAATTCCGGCTGCCGGTCGAGGAGGGCGAGGATCGAATTGTCCGGCGTCAGCCCGGTGGTCGCCTGCTGGAATACCTGCGGCAGCACGCCGCGCGACCGGGCCTGCTGCTCGAGGCCGCGAAGGCAGTCGGAGAAGCTGCCCTGGGCCGCGGCGGGAGCCGCCGCCGCGAGGGCGGTGACCATCGTCAGCACCGCCGGAGAGAAATGTCCGCGATTCATGCCAAGCGCCTCACGTCCCGAACCCCCGCCCAGGCTCCAGTGGAACAACGTGCATGCTTGACGAACAGTTAAGCCACGCCCGCCGCGGCCGGTCCAGAGGGTTCAGACGCGCTCCAGGCGCAGGTCCACCTCGGCCTCGACATAGCGCCATTCCTCCGTCGCCCGCAGCCGCGCCACCATGTGCTCGAAAGCTTCCGCGTCGGCCGGGGCATATTCGAACCAGGTGAGGAAATCGAAGGGCCCGCCGAGGTCGCGGCAATGGTGCAGGCGCCGCGCCACCTGCGGCAGATAGTCCATGCCGATGGCGGTATGGTGCGAGCGCTCCTCGAAGACGGCGCGCCGCTCGTCCTGGGCGAGCGCCCACCAGGCGGCGGACTTGCGGATGGGAATGAGCGCGGCGCGGGTGGCGGCCGGGCGGCCGAGCCCCTCCTGCCGGCCGGCGAGAGCGTCCGCCTCGGCGCGGGTCGCATAGCGGGTGTTGCTGGCGATGCCGGCGAGGGTCCACACGCCTTCTGGCGCGGCGGATGACAGCGTGACGGCGAGCCGGGGCGCGGCGGCGAGGGCGGGGCCCGTCACCACCGTGCAGGAGAGGATGCGCCAGTCGCCGCTCTCGCCGGCGGTGAAGGCCGTGGTCTGGGGATGTGTCATCGCCACCTCGTCTGCCGGCACGGCATTCAAGCCGCGTGCCAGACCCTGCGCCTCACCCCCGACGCAGCCGTTCGAGGAAGGCGCGGTCGGCCTCGCCGGTGGGCGACATGCCGAAGCGGCCCTGCATGGTGCGGACCGCGGCCTTGGACTTGTCGCCGAGGATGCCGTCGACGTCGCCGAGGTCGAAGCCGAGCCGGTTGAGGATGGTCTGGATCTCCTCGCGGTCGGCATGGGTCAGCCCGCCCTCGCCGGGAGGCCAGGGCTTGGAGAAGCGGCCGGCGCCCTTGATCCGGTCGCCGAGGTGACCGACGGCAAGAGCGTAGGAATCGGCGTTGTTGTAGCGCTTGATGACGTTGAAGTTGCTGGTCACCAGCAGGTGGGGGCCGCCCTCGCCCGCCGGCTTCCACAGGGACGCCTGGGCGCCGCCGGACATCGGTCCGCCGCCGATGCGGCGCACGCCCGAAGCCGCCCAGCCATCCAGGCTCTTGCGTTGCGAGCGGTTGCCGGCAAGGCCCGGTGCATGGACCTCGAAGCCCCAGGGCACGCCCGGCGTCCAGCCGTTGCGGCGCAGGTAGTTGGCTGCCGAGCCCATGGCGTCGGGGATCGAGGTCCAGATGTCGCGCCGCCCGTCGCCGGTGAAGTCGACGGCGAAGGCGTGGAAGCTGGTGGGCATGAACTGGACATGGCCCATGGCGCCTGCCCAGGAGCCGATCATGTTCTGCGGCGTGGTGTCGCCCGCCTGCAGGATGCGCAGGGCGGCGATCAGCTCGCGCCGGAAGAACTCGGCGCGGCGGCCGGCGGCGGCCAGGGTCGCCATGGCCTGGATGACGTAGTGCTCGCCGCGGGCCGTGCCATAGGAGGTCTCGTTGCCCCAGATCGAGCAGATGATCTCGGCCGGCACGCCATATCTGCTCTGGACGGCGGAGAAGGTGGCGCCGTGCTGGGAGAGGGCGGCGCGCCCGTTGGTGACGCGCTTGTTGGAGGCGCGCACGTCGACATAGTCCCCCAGCGTCCGGCGGAATTCGGGCTGGCGCTGCGACAGCTCGATGACGCGCGGGTTGGGCTGGACGCCGGCGAAGGCGCGGTCGAAGGCGGCGCGCGACACGCCGGCGGCGGAGGCGGCAGGCCAGAGGCCGGCGACGAAGGACTCGAAGGACTGCGCCGCGGCCGGTCCGGACAGGCCGGGCAGAGCCATGGTGCCGGCGGCGGCGACGAGGGTGCGGCGGGTGATGAGGTTCATGTCGGCTCCCGGATGTCCGGCGGGGGGAAGCGCCGGTTTGATCAAGCGCATGGAGGGCCTGATGAGTCGGGCACAAGGATAGCGCGGTTCCGGCGGACGGGCATCCCAGCCCGTCCGGATGGATCGTCACAGGCCGGAACGAAGCCGACGCCGGGCGGTTTGTCGAGGGACCCCATGGAGGATACGACATGACCGAGATCAGGATTCCGCGCGACGCCCTCGTCTTCGTCGGCGACGGGACCAAGGCCCTCTTCCTGCGCAACAAGGGGGATGCGGAACTCGTCAACCTCGTGGTCGAACGCATCTTCGAGCAGGACAATCCGGCGACCCGCGACCAGGGTACGGACCGCCCCGGCCGCTCCTTCGCCAGCGCCGGCACCCATCGCAGCGCGATGGAGGATACCGACTGGCACCAGCTGGCCGAGGACCGGTTCGTCGGCGAGGTCGCCGAGACGCTCTACAAGCACGCCCACGCCGGCCGATACCAGTCGCTGATCGTGGTGGCGCCGCCGAAGGTGCTCGGCAGCCTGCGCAAGGCCTTCCACAAGGAGGTCAGCGACAAGGTGAGTGCCGAGGTGCCGAAGGAACTGACCTCGCACCCCATCCACGAGATCGAGAAGCACCTGGCGGCGTGAGGTCTCAGCCGCCGCACGCCGTCCGGAGAGCGATAGGGGCGGCCGACTCCGCCGCAAGCGGCGGTGCCACAGTCACCGGCTCGGGGCCGCAGGTGCGGTTCCGGCCGGCGCGCTTGGCCCGGTAGAGGCGCTGGTCGGCGGTGGCGACCAGATGTTCCCACGACTGGACGGCGTCGGGCGGACGGACGGCGACGCCGAAGCTGCCGGTGACGACGAATTGCGGCGCGTTGGGCACGGCGACGCGGGAAATCGCCCGGCGGAGTCGCTCGGCGAGCGCCATGGCGGCCGCCTCGCTCGTATCCGGCAGCAGCACGATGAACTCCTCGCCGCCGTAGCGGGCGAAGGTCGCGCCCGGCGCGAGCTCGGGGCCGACTTCCCTCGCGATGGCGGCCAGGACGGTGTCGCCCGCCGCATGGCCCTGGCTGTCGTTGATCGCCTTGAAGTGGTCGATGTCGAACAGCACGACGCCGAGGGTCCGGCCCTCGGCGTCCGCCGATCCGAAGCTCTCGAGCGCCAGTTCGTTGAGGGCGCGCCGGTTGAGCAGCCCTGTGAGCATGTCGGTGCGGGAGAGGTGGCGCAGCTGGTCGGCGAGCCGCCGCTGCTCCTCTTCCAGTAGCAGGCGCTGGCGCTGCTGCTCGCGCAGCACGTCGAGCCCTTCGAACATGCCGCGCACCTCGGCGCTGACCTTCGACATCACCGGCGGTCCCGTGAGATCGCCGTGGGCGATGGCGATGATCTGCTGGCGCGCGGTGAGGAGGGGCAGGAACAGGCCGTCGCGGAAGACGATGGAGATGACGGCGAGCGCGAGCACGACCACCAGGGTCAGCATGAGCGAGGCGAGGACGAGCCGGGAGGCCTGGTCGCGCAGTCCGTCGATGGTGGACTGCGACCGCTCGGCGATCATCACGCGCAGGTCCTCCACCGGGCGCATGCCCGGGACGTAGGCACGGGTGAACGTGTCGGCATTGGGTCCGGCGCCGGCGGCGAGCGAGGCCACGGCCCGCGCATAGGGCAGCGATTCGCCGAAATAGATCCGGTTGACGGTATCGAACACGCCGTCCACCTCGCCGCCCTTGAAGAGGGCGCCCGCGAAGCTGGCGAGGAAGCGCCTCATGTCCTGGAGACGGGCCTGGGTCTCGGCGATCTTGGCCTGGAAATTCTGGCGGCGGGGGCCCTCGGCGGTCAGCATCATGACGACGTAGGAACCGAGGCGGCCGGCATCCTCGCGCATCTTGCCGGCGACGTTGTTGAGTACGACGTGGGCGGCGATCTGGGGCGTGTCGGCGACGACGGCACGGCCGAGCTGGTCACGCAACTCGATGGCGGTGTCGGCGGCTGCGAACATCATCTCGATGGCGAAGGCGACGTCGGTCCCCAGCCGACGGTCGGCAGGCCGGGACACCACGGCATCGACCGCCGCGCGGCCCTGGCCGAGCTTCAGGTGCAGGTCCGCCTGAAGGCGCTGCACCTCGGCCGTGGCGGCGCTCTCACCGGCAAACAGCGCCTCGGCGGCTGCGATCATGCGGTCGGTGTCGGCGCGCTTGGTGGCGAGCGCCGCGGCCAGCGCGGCGTGGTCCTGCGCCGCGCCGCCCATCGCGCTGTTGGACGGGCCGCGCTCGGCGGAGACCGCGTTGGCGGCGACCAGGACGGCGTTGTAGCGGGCGAGCTGGGCGCCGCCGTGCCGGTAACGCTCGTGGTCGGCGAGGTTGGTGCGCAGCGACATGCCGCCGAGAGCCAGGCAGGCCGCCGCGGCGAGGATGCCGCCGAGCCATTGCAGGTGCTGGATCTTGAAGGGCAAGGGGGCAGAGACCGTAGAGGCTTGGGGCGAGTTCGCGGACCATCAAGGTGGTATCACGCAGCCTCTAAACAAATCTGAATCGACCGTACCCCGGTGCCGCCTATCGCGTTGCCTTTCATTCTCCGTGTTTCGGGACTATCAGGAGCCCGTGATCGATCCGCGCGCACGGGTGCGCGTGGGGACACCCCGACCCGTTCCAGCTAAAATGCCGGACCGAATCGCAAGGCGCGCGCGGCTGCCGTGATGGCGCTGCGCCGGCTGAAGGAGAGACCGAGGCTCATGGCCGAACCCGTTCGCACCGAGATCAACGAAGCCGACTACGGCGCCGACAGCATCAAGGTCCTGAAGGGCCTCGACGCCGTGCGCAAGCGGCCCGGCATGTATATCGGCGACACCGACGACGGGTCGGGCCTGCACCACATGGTCTACGAGGTCGTGGACAACGCCATCGACGAGGCGCTGGCCGGCCATGCGACCGAGGTGACCGTGACGCTCAACGCCGACAATTCGGTGACCGTCACCGACAACGGCCGCGGCATTCCCACCGACCTGCACCCGACCGAGGGCATCTCGGCGGCCGAGGTCATCATGACCCAGCTCCACGCCGGCGGTAAGTTCGACCAGAATTCCTACAAGGTCTCGGGCGGCCTGCACGGCGTCGGCGTCTCGGTCGTCAACGCCCTGTCGAGCTGGCTGAAGCTGTCGATCTGGCGCGCCGGCAAGGAGCACTTCGTCGAGTTCCGCCACGGCGACCCGATCGCTCCGCTGATCGAGATAGGCCCGTCCAACGGCAAGCGCGGCACCGCGGTGACGTTCCTCGCCTCCACCGACACCTTCACGATGGTGGAATACGACTTCGCCACGCTGGAGCACCGGCTGCGTGAGCTCGCCTTCCTCAATTCAGGTGTGCGGATTCTGCTGACCGACCGCCGCCATGCGGAGGAGAAGCGCGTCGAGCTCTATTACGAGGGCGGCGTCGAGGCCTTCGTGCGGTATCTCGACCGCAACAAGACGCCGCTGGTGCCGAACCCGATCATGCTCAAGTCCGAGCGGGACGGCATCACCGTGGAAGTGGCGCTGTGGTGGAACGACAGCTACCACGAGAACGTCCTCTGCTTCACCAACAACATCCCGCAGCGCGACGGCGGCACGCATCTGGCGGGCTTCCGCGGCGCGCTCACCCGGCAGGTGACGAACTACGCGGAGTCTTCCGGCGTCACCAAGAAGGAGAAGGTCGACCTCACCGGCGACGATTGCCGCGAGGGCCTGACCGCCATCGTCTCGGTCAAGGTGCCGGATCCGAAGTTCTCCTCCCAGACCAAGGACAAGCTCGTCTCCTCCGAGGTGCGCCCGGTGGTCGAGAGCATCCTCAACGAGGCGCTGTCGACCTGGTTCGAGGAACATCCGGCCGAGGGCCGGACCATCGTGCAGAAGGTGGCGGAAGCCGCCGCGGCACGCGAGGCCGCCCGCAAGGCGCGCGAGCTCACCCGCCGCAAGACCGCCCTCGACGTCGCTTCCCTTCCCGGCAAGCTCGCCGACTGCCAGGAGCGCGATCCCGCCAAGTCCGAACTCTTCATCGTCGAGGGTGACTCGGCCGGCGGCTCCGCCAAGCAGGGGCGCGACCGTGCCTTCCAGGCGGTGCTGCCGCTGCGCGGCAAGATCCTGAACGTCGAGCGCGCCCGCTTCGACAAGATGCTGTCGTCGGAGATGATCGGCACGCTGATCATGGCGCTCGGCACCGGCATCGGCCGCGACGAGTTCAACATCGACAAGCTGCGCTACCACAAGATCATCCTGATGACGGACGCCGACGTCGACGGCTCCCACATCCGGACGCTGCTGCTGACCTTCTTCTTCCGGCAGATGCCGGAGATCCTCGAGCGCGGCCACATCTTCATCGCCCAGCCGCCGCTGTTCAAAGTCAGCCGCGGCAAGAGCGAGACCTACATCAAGAACGAGCGCGCCCTCGACGACTACCTCGTCACCGGCGGCCTGGAGGACAGCCTCCTCGTGCTCGGCACCGGCGAGATCTGCGCCGGCGCCGACCTCGCGGCCATCGTCGAGGAAGCGCGCCAGGTGAAGAACCTGATCGGCGCCGTCCATTCGCGCTACAGCCCATCGGTGGTGGAGCAGGCGGCGATCGCCGGCGCGCTCAACGCCGAGACCATGAAAGACCCGGCGCGGGCGCAGGAACTGGCTCTGAAGATCGCCCAGCGGCTCGACGCCATCTCGGACGAGATCGAGCGTGGCTGGGAGGGGCATTTCGACGGCGAGCGCTACCGCTTCCAGCGCACCGTGCGCGGTGTCGCCGAAGTCGCCATGCTCGACGCGGCGCTGATCTCCTCGCTGGAGGCGCGCAAGCTCGACGAACATTCCGCCCGTCTCGGCGTGGTCTTCGACAAGCCCGCCAAGTTCCGCCGCAAGACCCAGGAAACCCAGGTCGACGGGCCGATCTCGCTGTTCGAGATGGTCAAGGAGGCCGGCGCCAGCGGCATCAAGCTGCAGCGCTACAAAGGCCTCGGCGAGATGAACGCCGAGCAGCTCTGGGAGACCACCCTCGACCGCAACGCCCGCTCGCTGCTGCAGGTGAAGGTCAAGGAGGTCGACGAGGCCGACGACATCTTCGTCAAGCTGATGGGCGACGTGGTGGAGCCCCGCCGCGCCTTCATCCAGGACAACGCCCTGAGCGCCACCGTCGACGCCTGAGGGCGGCGAGGCGGAGTGTGTCGCCCGCAGGGCGTCGACGCCCTCTGGTTAGGGCTCGACGCCGGGGCGCTGCGGGTGGGCCCTGCCCACACCGCGCCGCTGCAGGTTCCCCGCCTCGTCCTCACGCGGTCGGGACGGTTCCGCCGTCGATGACGAATTCGGAACCGGTGATGCTCGCCGCGCGGTCTGACGCGAGGAAGGCGATGAGGCTCGCAATTTCCAGGGGCGTCGAAGGGCGCCCGATCGGGATGCCGCCCAGTGACGCCATGATCCGTCTCCTGCCCTCCTCGATGCCTCCGCCATTGTCGGCACCGACCCGCTCCGCCAGGTGAACGGCGGCCTCGGTTTCGATCCAGCCCGGCGATACCCTGACGACGCGGACCCCGTAGGGGGAGACCTCCTTGGACAGGCTCTTGCTGTAGGTGGACAGGGCCGCCTTCGCGGCGGCATAGGCCGTCGTCGCTTCCGGCAAGGGGAGGGCCCTCTGGATGGAAGTGACGTGGATGACCGTGCCGGATCCGCGCGCCACCATGTCGGGCACGAGGGCCCTGTCGAGGCGCACTGCCGGAACGAGGTTCAGGTCCAGTTCCCGCTGCCAGGTGGCGTCGGTGAGGGCGGTGAACCCGCCCGCCGGCGCCGAGGATCCGCCGAGCATGTGGACGATGACGTCGACGCCGCCGAGACGACGCCGCACGGCTTCCACGAGCCTATCGCAGCCCTCGGGCGTCGTGAGGTCGGCGGCGACGAAGGAAGGGTCGGGTCCGCTGGCGGGGAGGTTGCGGGCGCTCGTCAGAACCTCGGCTCCGAGGTCGCGGAACAGGGCGACCGTGGCCGCTCCCGCGCCGCGGGTGCCGGATGTGACCAGCGCCCGCTTCCCCTGAAGGGTGAGGAAGGGGATCACGGCCGAATCTCCAGCGCGGCGATCCCGTCGTCCGCGACGACGAAGACATATCTCAGATCGACGGGGCTGCCGGGAAAGTCGCCGGCGACACGGCCCGTCACCACCGCCCGCTCGCCGTCGCTTTCCATCGCCATGGGATCGACGACGTAGGTGTATTGCCGGGAGGCGCCGGCCTTCCACCGTGTGATGGCCTCGCGGCCGACATGGGACCGGCCCTCGTCCGTGACGGTGGCCGTTGGCGTGAAGCACCGGGCGACGCGCTCGGCGCTTCCGCTCCGGTCGGCTTCGAAATAGGCCGCGATGATAGGGGGAAGCGGAATGCTCATGGGCTCTGTCTCCTGGCAAAGGGCGGCACGTCCTGGATGGCTCGCCCCGGGGCGTCGGCCGCCTCGCTCCCCAGAAGCTAGGGCTGGACCTGCCTTTCAATAACCGGGATAAAGCGGGATGTGTTGATGTGGATTCCGGGACAATGCCGCGCCTCAGCCTCATGCAACTCGATGCCGTGCTGGCCATTGCGCGCCGCGGTTCCTTCCGCGCAGCGGCACTCGATCTCGGCCTCTCCAGCACGGCTCTCAGCGCCCTGATCGCCAGGCTCGAGGGTGAGGTGGGCGTCCGGCTGTTCAACCGGACCACCCGCAGCGTGTCGCTGACGGATGCCGGGCGCACTTTCGTCGACAAGGTCCGTCCCGCCCTCGACGATATCCACGAGGCCATGGAGACGGTCCGTTCGCAGCAGGACATTCCGTCGGGAACGCTTCGGATCAACGCGTTCGCCACGGCCGCGCGGCAGATCCTCGGCCCGCTCCTGCTCGCGTTCCTGCGGCGCTACCCTCAGGTCCACATCGATCTGGTGACCGAGGGCCGCATCGTCGACATCGTCGCCGAAGGCTTCGATCTCGGCCTCAGGAGAGCCGACCTCGTACCCAGCGACATGATCGCCATTCCGGTCGGGCCGCCCCAGTGCCACGCGGTCGTCGCATCTCCCGCCTATTTCCGGGCGGCTGAGCGCCCGCGGGTCCCGCCGGACCTCCTCGCCCACGCCTGCGTCCGCGTCCGCCTGCCGAACGGGATGCTCTATCGCTGGCCCTTCGAGAAGGAGGGGCATGCGATCACCATGGACGTCGAGGGACCCATCACGCTCGACGAGGCGAGCCTGGCGCGCATGGCCGTTCTGGAAGGGGTCGGAATCGGCTTCTTCATGGAGGCGGACGTGCGTGAGGACATTGCCGCCGGCCGGCTCGAGCGGGTCCTCGCGGACTGGACCCCACCCCTCGCGCCGATCAGCCTTTATTACCCCGGCCGGCGCAACCCGTCGGCCGCCTTCAGAGCCTTCGTCGACCTCGCCCGGGAGTTTGGCCGGGTGCGCAAGGCCGACGGTGGGGTCTAGAGCGTCATCGCCCTCAAAGCCTCGCGCATCTCCCGCAAGGTCATGCCGTACGGGCGGGTCGCCATGGCGATCCCGCCCGGACGGCGGAGGCGGCTCAGTAGCGCGCCGAGATCGGCTGACGGTGGCCGTGGCCGCCGTGGCGGTGCGCCCCATGGGCGTGATGGCGGGACGGACCGTGCGCCTGGGAGCGGCTGACCGGCACCCACTGCTCGGTGGCGGGCGCGACCTGGACGCGGCGCTGGACGACGCCGTACTGGGCCGGCACCACCGACGTCACGACGCTTTCGGGGCGCACCACGACGGTGCGGGCGACGGTGCCGTAGCGGGCGGGAATGTGCTCGTGGACGACCCGTCCCGGGCGCACCATCACCTGGCGGGCGACGGTGCCGTAGCGGGCGGGAACGGTGGTCTCGCAGAGGATGTCGCGGCCATGGGCGTCGCGGCGCGTGGTCCAGCCGCGGCTCGCCGGGGCGATCTGGACGGTCTCGTGGACGACGCGGTACTCGGCGGGAATGTGCCGGGCGACGGTGGCGGCCGGGCTGATCTCCACGGTCTGCTGGACGACACCGAGCTGTGCCGGCACGCGGTAGGAGACCGACTGCGCGGGGCGGGTCACGACGGTTTCCTGCACCACGCCGTACTGGGCTGGGCGAACTTCCCGGCGATAGCAGGTTTCGCACTGGCCGGACGCGAATGCCGGTCCGGCGATGGAAACGGAAATGGCGGCGACGGCGCCCACGGTGAACCTGCGCATGGCTACTCCCTCAACTTGGTGCCAGGTCCTCATCGCCCGGGGATGCCGCGCGTGCCTGGCCTGCCGCATTGTCTGGTCACATCATACCGCCTTCCACAACGGTAACCCGGTATTTACCCTAAGGAACGCCGTTAACGGCACAGGGGCCGGGAAACACAACCTTCCGTTAAGGCTGCCGGCGGGAACGGGCGCGCAAAAATGTCGCATTAAGAAGCGCCCGGTAAACAGGGTTCCGCGGAAAAAGGTCTGCCCGCAGGAGCCCGTCATGGCTGATTTCGATGTCGCGATCGTAGGCGCCGGAGCCGGCGGTGCGCTCGCCGCCGCCATGCTCGGGCGCGCCGGCCATCGCGTGTGCCTGATCGACCCCGCCCGCGAGGTCGGTTCGCAGTTCCGCTGCGAGAAACTCGAGGCCGCCCATATCGGGGCGCTGCGGCGGGCGGGCCTCCTCGACGCCATCGCCGGACAGGGCGAGCGCTACGACACGATCTGGATCGCGCGCCAGGGCCACCTGGTCGAGCGCCGCCCGCGGACCGAGTACGGCTTCGACTACGCGCAGCTGGTGACCGCCCTCAGGGAGAGCGTGCCGGCGACGGTCGAGCGCATCGTCGACCAGGTGACGGCCGTGACGCCGAAGGCGGATGCCTCCACCCTGACCCTCGCCGAGGGGCAGGCGCTCAGCGCGCGGCTCGTGGTTCTCGCCACGGGGCTCCAGCCGGCCCTGGCCGAGAGCATGGGCATGAGCCGCCGGGTGGTCAGCGCCAACCACTCCATCTCGATCGGCTTCGACGTGGCGCCGGTCGGCCGCGCGCGGTTCGACTTCGATGCGCTGACCTATTTCGGCGAGCATCCGGAGCACCGGGTTTCCTACATCACCTTCTTCCCGGTGCAGGACCACGTCCGCGCCAATCTCTTCGTCTATCGCGACAGGAACGACCCGTGGCTCGGCCACTTCCGCCGCGACCCCGTCGCCGCCATTGGCGAGGTGCTGCCGCGGCTCCACAAGCTGACCGGCGCGTTCGAGATCCTCGACACGCCCCGCATGCGTCCGGTCGACCTGGTCGACACTGTGGGCCTCGACAAGCCGGGTATGGTCCTGATCGGCGACGCCTTCTCCACCGCGTGCCCGGTGAGCGGCACGGGCGCCGCCAAGGCGCTCGTCGACGCCGAGCGCCTGTGCAACGGTTTCGTGCCCGGCTGGCTCAAGCAGCGGGAGATCACCGCCGCCGATGTCGCCGGCTTCTATGCCGACCCCGAGAAGGTCGCCAGCGACCAGTTCTCCCGAAACCTGTCGCTCTCCGCCAAGAGGCTCGCCCTGGAGCCGAGCCTCGCCTGGGAGGCCTACCGCTGGGTTCGCTTCGCCGGGTCGGTCGGGCGCAACGTCCTGGCGTCACTGCGCCAACCGCACCATCCGCACGGAGCCGCGAGGTCCTGATGACCATGATCGCCCTCGACCTCGGCACGTCCGTCGCCGCCGACGCCACCGTCTCCAACGCGACCTGGGCCGGCCATGCCGTCCACCGCGTGTCCTCGCTCGAATCCCTCGCGGCGGACTGGAACCGCCTCGAGGCCGGCGGCGGAACCACGGTCTTCCAGAGCTACGCCTATATCCGCACCTGGGTGGCGCTCGCCGCCGCCGGCCAGGGAGAAACGCCGGTCTACTTCGTCGGCAGCCGCGACGGCGTCGTGCGCTTCATCCTGCCGATGGCCATCGCGCGGCGCGCTGGCGTGTCCGTCCTCGGCTGGCTCGGGCAGGCCCATGCCAATTACGGGATGCCGGTGGCCGAGCCCGGCACCTTCGCGGCGGCCGGCGGCGACGTCGACGACCTCCTGAGGCTGGTCGCGCGGCTGGCCGGGGCCGCCGTGGTGCATCTCGATCGGCAGCCGGAGGAATGGCGGGGGCTCGCCAATCCCTTCGCCATCGGCGCGGGCAGCCAGGCGAGCGCCAACGACACCTTCGTTCTCGAGCTCGGCGACGACTATCCGGCCCTGCATGGCAGCCTGTTCTCCTCGCGCACCCTGTCGACCCTGAAGCGCAAGCAGCGGAAGATGGCGGAGGTCGGCCCCGTCGCCTTCAACCAGCCTGCTGACGTCGCGCGCCGCCGCGACATTTTCGACTGGTTCTGCGTGGAAAAGCGCGAGCAGCTGGCGCGGACGGGCAGGGGCAGCGCCTTCGACGATCCCGAGATTCAATCGCTCTACAAGGCGATGGCCGCGGATGCGGCGGGCTTCCAGGCCGACGAGCTCAAGGTCGGCGACGACCGCGTCGCAGTCGGGCTGACGGCCTATCACGCAGGTGTCGCCACCCTGATCAACACCGCCCATGTCGGCGGCACCTACGCCCGCTTCTCGCCCGGCACCCTGCTGATGCACCATATGGTGGAGACCGCCCATGCCAAGGGCGCGCGCATCTATGATTTCGGTCCCGGCGAGCTCCCCTACAAGCTGGAGTGGAGCCCCAAGGTGATCGGCCTGAGGTCCACCACCATCGTGCTGTCCTGGGCCAGCCTGCCGCTCGCGGCGCTGCTCCGCGGGAAGACCTGGGCGAAGCGGGTGGTGAAGCGGAACCCGAAGCTCATGACGCTGGTGACCCGCCTCAGGTCCGGTCGCGCGGCGTCCTGAAACTGGCCGGGTCGCCGGCATCCAATCCCTGCGTGGACGGCCTGCTGTGAGCTACGGCGCCGGCGCCCCAGCCTGACGGGGTCGCGGGCCGAAGGGGTGTGCCCGGTCGGGGCAGCGCAGTCCAGCCCGATGCAGCCGGCCGTCGCGTGCCGCCGCGCTCGCGGCCATTTGGAACGCGCCTGAGCGGGGCTGGTTGACCTTTCATCACACAGCACCATCACGCCAGGAGATCGCGATGCCGTGGCGGCATTCGAGCCGACTTCGACGAACGTTTGCGGCGGCCGTCGCCGCAGCTCTCGCCGTCTTGCCCGCCCTTCTGACACCCATGCCAGCCACGGGTCAGACGCGGCCGCCGGTGAACAGTCCGCAGCAGGGCCCGCCCACCGGTGCCATTTCCGCGCGGCCGCAAGATTATCGCGTGGTGATCGGCGAGCCGCTGGTCAGCCGGTCCAACAGCTACACCCAGGCGCAGGTGGAGGAGCGGCTGAGGGCGGCCGGATTTACCGCCATTCGCGACGTCAGGAAGGACGACGACGGCATCTGGCGCGGCTCGGCGGAGCTCAATGGCCAGACCGTCGAGTTCGGCGTGGATTACCGGGGCAGCATCGCCGCCCGCTAGGAGGCCCATGTGACGACCGTTATTTCGGCCCTTTATCCCTCTCACGCCGCGGCGGAAGAGGCGGTGGACCGCATCCGGCAGGCGGGGGTGCAGGAGGAGGCGATCTCCGCGCTCTGGCGGAAGGCCGGCACCGACGCCAGCGAGGACCCTGTCCGCGACGGCGCCCCCGTCGGCGCCCTCGCCGGCGCTGCAGCCGGCCTGTTTGCGGGAGTGGGCGCCATCGTCATTCCTGGCTTCGGTCCGGTGGTTGCGGCGGGATGGCTCGCCTCCACCCTACTCGGTGCGGGGCTGGGCGGAATCGCGGGCGGGCTCGTGGCGGCCGGCTGGGCGGAGTCCGATGCCACGCGCTATGCCCGTCTGGTGCAGGACGGCGGGCGCCTGCTCGTCGTCAGGGTGGAGCCGGCCGATTCCGAGCGCGTCCTCGATCTGCTCGACCAGGACGCAATGGAGGTGCACGCCCGTCCTCTGTGACGGACACGGAGCGGCGGTGGCCTCAGCCCCCGGCGGCGGGCTCCAGCTGCTGTGGGGCGAGCGAGCTGCGCACATCCGGCGCCAGCGGCGGCGCGGCGACTTCGATCCGCAATCCGGCGATGGCGCCGATCGGCTGCGGCCGGCCGAGCAGGTAGCCCTGGGCCTCGTCGCAGCCCTCGCGGGCGAGCAGATCGAGCTGGTCCGGGGTTTCCACCCCTTCGGCGAGGACGGGCACGTCGAGGCTCCGGCCGAGCGCCAGGATGGCCCGCACGATGGCCTTGGCCTGGGGGCTCGTCTCCACCTCGGTCATGAAGGACCGGTCGAGCTTGATCTTGTCGAAGGGGAAGGCGCGCAGGGTCTCGAGCGAGGAATAACCGGTCCCGAAATCGTCGATGGCGACGGTGACGCCCAGCGCCTTGATGTCCCGCAGCGTGGCGAGCGCCCGCTCCTTGTCGGCGATGATGGTCGATTCCGTGATCTCCAGCTCCAGCCGTTGCGGCGCCAGGCCGGTCTCCGCGAGGATGGCGGCGAGACGCGTGACGAAGTCGGGCTGGCCGAGCTGAAGCGGCGAGAGGTTGACGGCGATCTTGCAGGCCGGATGCCAGCCGGCGGCCTCCCGGCAGGCCGTGCGCAGCACCCATTCGCCGAGCGGCACGATGGCCCCGCAGCTTTCCGCAACCGGGATGAATTCGGCCGGGGGGACGTTGCCCCGCTCGGGGCTCCACCAGCGCAGCAGCGCCTCGTAGCCCGTGACCTCGCCGGTCGCGACTGCCTTCTGCACCTGGTAATTCAGCCTGAACTGCTCGTCCGCGATGGCAGCCCACAGTTCCTTGGTGAGGGCGCGGCGCTGGCGCACCTGCTCGTCCATCCGCGCCTCGTAATAGGCGACGGTCTGGCCGATGGTCCCCTTGGCGCGATACATGGCGAGGTCGGCGTTGTTGACGAGCTGGTCGCGGCCCGTCGCGTCGTCCGGATAGATGGCGATGCCGATGCTGGCGGATGAGGCGATCGCGGCCTCGTCGACCACGACGGTCGCCGTCAGGGCGTTCTCCAGGCGCTGGGTGAAGTCGGCGAGGTCCTCCTGGCGCTGGAAGCGCTTGAAGGCGGCGAATTCGTCGCCGCCGAAGCGGGCCACCATCTCGCCCGGGCGCAGGCATGCCGCGAGCCGCGAAGCGAGCGTCTGGAGCACCTTGTCGCCCACCGCATGACCCCTGAGGTCGTTGACCTCCTTGAACTTGTCGAGGTCGATGCCGAGCACCGCCAGCTTGCCGGTGCCCTGGGCGTCCGCCAGGGCGCCGTCGAGAGCGGCGTTGAAGCTGAGGCGGTTCGGCAGCCCCGTCAGGCCGTCGTGCCGGGCCATGTGGGCGATGCGCGCCTCGGAGCGACGCCGTTCCGTCACGTCCTCGCAGGTGGTGACCCAGGACCCGTCGCCGATCGGCCAGTGGGACAGCGAGATGATCCGCCCCTCGCCGAACTGTTCGGTGATCGTCTCGGGCTCACCGCGGCGGATGATGGCGAGGTGGCGCCCGGCCATCTCGGAGGCCGTGGCGTCGTCGGGGCAGACGAGACGGCAGATGTCGTGGAAGGACTGGCCGGTGACGCAAGGCGCATCCACCCAGGTGAAGATGGTGGCGAGGCGCCGGTTGCGCAGGATCAGGCGCCCGTCGGCGTCGAAGAGGCAGAGGCCCTGCGACATGTTGGAGAGGGCGAGGTCGAGCCGCCGCGAGCTCTCGCGCAGGTCGTCCTCCCATGTTTTGCGTTCGGTGATGTCGCGGGTGATCTTGGCGAAGCCGACGAGCGCCCCGTCCTCGCCATGGATGGCGTCGATGACGACATGGGCCCAGAACTGCGAGCCGTCCTTGCGCAGGCGCCAGCCCTCCTGCTCGAACCGCCCCTCCGACCGCGCCGTGGCGAGGGCCGCCTCGGGAAGGCCGGCCGCGCGGTCGGCCTCGGGGTAAAAGCAGGAGAAGTGGCGGCCGACGATCTCGCCGGCGGTATAGCCCTTGGCGCGACGGGCGCCCTCGTTCCAGTTGGCGACGGTCCCGTCCGGCGCGAGCATGTAGAGCGCGTAGTCGGTGACGCCCTCGACGAGGATGCGGAACTGTCGCTCCTGCTCGGCCTGAGCCGCGCGGCTGCGGCGCGACATGACCGCCGTGAACAGGGCGAAGCCCAGGACCAGCATGGCGCAGAGCCCGACCGCCATGGCGAGGGATTCCGGCGGCATGGTGGCGGCCGAGACGGGTTGGGCCGGATCGGCACTGACCGTGATGGCGCCCATTCCGGTGAAGTGCAGGGAGCAGACCGCGACGGCGAGCAGCGCGGCGCCACGCCAATGGCCGATGCGGTCGCGACGTCGCGCCGTCAGGAAGGCGAGGGCCGACAGGCCTGCGCCGAAGACCACCGACACGACCACGAGGTCGGCGGACCACTCGATGCGGCCTGGGATCTGGACCGAGGCCATGCCCAGGTAGTGCATGGTGGCGATGCCGAGACCGAAGACGATGCCGCCACAGGCCGAGCCTGCCCGTCCGGGGACGGTCAGCGCCACGCCCATGCCGGCAGCCGTGATGACCACGGCGACGGCGAGGGAGGCGACCGTCAGGGCGGTGTCGTAGCCGATGACGACGCCGGGATCGTACGCGAGCATGGCGATGAAATGGGTCGCCCAGACGCCGAAGCCGGCCGTGCCGCCGGCGGCGGCGATCCAGCCGAGGCGGCCGCGGCCCTGCGCACCGTGCGCGAGGCGCCCGATGTCGATCACGGCATAGCTGGAGACGAGGCAGACGAGGGCGGCCAGTCCGACGAGCCACCAATTGTGCTCGACGGCGAGACAGGTCAGGACACGGTACATCGGGGGAAAGCACCTGTGAGTTTCCCAAGAGCTAGCCGGCACACCTTAAGGAACACTCTCGCCGGCGGGCTGCCGCGGCGCAGGGTTAAGGCTCGGCTAAGCCGACCGGTCGGGTGGCGCGTCCCGTGCCGACTTGACTTCGGCGCACCGTCGTTTGTAAGTAACCAGTGAGTGAATTAAGGCTCCGGTGAGAGCCGCCGGGAGGACGACGCCGATGACACGGCTGACGACGGGACCGCGGCGCGGATGAGCGCCCCGGCGATCCGCCTCGATGAAGCGCGCGCCTATCTGCGCTGGACGCCCTTCATGCGGCCGTTCCGCTTCGGTGCGGTGACGGTGGAGGGGGCGTACCAGGCGTTCGTGGCGGTGGACATGGAGGTCGCCGGCCATGGGCGCGCCACCGGCATGACCGCCGAGCTGATGCCGCCGAAATGGTTCGACAAGCGGCCGGACCGGACGCCCGACGAGACCGTGGCCGATCTGGCGGCGAGCCTCGCGGAGGCCGTGACGCAGGCGAATGCGCTCGGGCGTGCGGACACGGCCTTCGGGCTGCACGCCGAACTGCACGGCCGGCAGTCGGCCTGGGCCCGCGCAGTCGACGTGACGCCGCTCTCAGCCTCGTTCGGGGTGTCGCAGGTCGACAAGGCCGTGCTGGACGGGCTATCGAAGGCGCTGGGCCTGTCCTTCGTCAAGGTCCTGGCCGGCAATGCTGTCGGCATCGACACGCGCCTGACGCCCGATCTCCAGCAGGCCGCCGTCGAGGCGCGGCTCGCGGCGCTCTCCCCCGGCCGGAGCATCGCCGTCCGCCACACGGTCGGCATGATGGACAGGATCGAGGGCCCGGACAGCCTCGCTGGTGAACTGGACGCCGCCGATCTCCGCTTCTTCAAGATCAAGCTCGGCGGTGATCCCGAGGCCGATTGCCGGCGCCTCGCGGACATCGCGGCGCTGCTCGACAGCCGCGACATCGACTACCGCGTGACCGTGGACGCCAACGAGCAATATGTCCCGGACGCGCTCGCCGACCTCTTCGCCCGGACCGCGGCCGAGCCGCGCCTCGCCGGCCTGATGTCGCGGCTCCTCTTCGTCGAGCAGCCCTTCGACCGGCGCGTCACCTTCGAGCAGCAGCTGGACTCCGCGGTGGCAGCCCGCGGCGTCATCATCGACGAGGCGGACGACGCCTACGACGCCTTCTCGCGAGCGCGGGCGCTTGGCTACAGCGGCGTCTCGTCGAAGTGCTGCAAGGGCTTCTACAAGGCGCTGCTGAACGCCGCGCGGGCGGCCGTGTGGAACCAAGAGGCGGGCGCGCCGCGCCATCTCGTCTCCGCCGAGGACCTCACCTGCCAGCCGGGCCTCGCCGTGCAGCAGGACACCGCCTTCGTCGCCGCCCTCGGCCTGACGCACGTCGAGCGCAACGGCCACCACTATGTCGACGGCTTCGGCCCCGCGCCCGAGGCGGAGGCGGAGGCCTTCCGTGCCGCCCATCCCGGTCTCTACGCCGGCAGCGATCGCGTCCGGCTGGCTGTCGCCTCCGGCCGGCTCGACCTCTCCTCGCTGGCGGGTTCCGGCTTCGCCTCCGGCGCGACGCCGGATCTCGCCTCGCTCGCTCCCCTCACAACCGTCACCTTACAAGGACAATCCGCATGACCAGGACCCTCGGCGTCGTGATGCACGGCGTGACCGGCCGCATGGGCACCAACCAGCATCTGGTGCGCTCCGTCGCCGCCATCCGCGCCCAGGGCGGCGTGCTGCTCTCCGACGGCACGCGCGTGCAGCTCGACCCCATCCTCATCGGCCGCAACGCCGACAAGGTGGCGCAGCTCGCCAAGGCGAACGGCGTGGAGCGCTGGTCCACGGACCTCGACGCCGCCATCGCCGATCCGAAGAACCAGATCTTCTTCGACGCGGCGACGACGCAGATGCGCCCGACCCTGCTGGAACAGGCGATCAATGCCGGCAAGCACATCTATTGCGAGAAGCCGATCTCGACCAACCTGCCGGAGGCGCTGCGCATCGTGAAGCTCGCCCGCGACAAGGGCGTCAAGAACGGCACGGTGCAGGACAAGCTGTTCCTGCCGGGCCTGATGAAGCTGAAGTCGCTGCGCGACAGCGGCTTCTTCGGCAAGATGCTCTCGGTGCGCGGCGAGTTCGGCTACTGGGTCTTCGAGGGCGACTGGCAGGCGGCGCAGCGGCCCTCGTGGAACTACCGCAACGAGGACGGCGGCGGCATGATCCTCGACATGGTCTGCCACTGGCGCTACGTGCTCGACAACCTGTTCGGGCAGGTGCAGTCGGTCTCGTGCCTCGGCGCCACCCATATCCCCGAGCGCTGGGACGAGAACGGCAAGCCCTACAAGGCGACGGCCGACGACGCGGCCTACGCGACCTTCCAGCTCGAGGGCGGTGTCATCGCCCACATGAACATGAGCTGGGTGACGCGCGTCTATCGCGACGACCTCGTCACTTTCAATGTCGACGGCACGCTGGGTTCGGCGGTGGCGGGCCTGCACGACTGCATGATCCAGCCGCGCAACGCGACGCCGCGCCCCGTCTGGAACCCGGACCAGAAGCAGACGATCGACTTCCGCTCGACCTGGCAGAAGATGCCGGACAACCAGATCTACGACAACGGCTTCAAGACCCAGTGGGAGATGTTCATCCGCCACGTGGTCGAGGACGCGCCCTATTCCTACACGCTGATGGAAGGCGCCAAGGGCGTGCAGCTGGTGGAATGCGCTCTGCAGAGCTGGAAGGAGCGCCGCTGGATCGACGTTCCGAAGCTGACGGTGTGAGGGAGAGGCGACCATGCTCGACAAGCCGAAGACCGCCGCCAGCGTGCGGCTGCCGACCGCCGGTGGCGGGATCGAGACCTACCGGCTCTCGGTGCCGAAGGCCTTCCCGGAGAAGATCACGCGGCCGCTGAACCGCGTGGCGCTGGCGGCGACCCACATGGTCGCCGACCCCTTCGCCGACAACGATCCCTGGCTGACCAACGCCATCGACTGGGACCGCACCATGGCCTATCGCGACTATCTCTGGGGCCTCGGCCTCGGGGTGGCGGAAGCCATGGACACCGCCCAGCGCGGCATGGGCCTCGACTGGGCCGGCGCGCTCGATCTCATCGGCCGCTCGGTGCGGCAGGCGAAGGCGACGCCGGGCGCGGTTGTCTTCTCGGGCGCCGGCACGGACCATCTCGACCCCGCCCAAGCGCGCTCGGTGGACGACGTCATCGGCGCCTATGAGATGCAGTTCGAGGCCATCGAGGCCCTTGGCGGACGCATCATCCTGATGGCCTCGCGGGCGCTCGCCCGGGTGGCGAGGACGCCCGACGACTACGGCCGCGTTTATGACCGCATCCTGTCGCAATCGGCCCAACCGGTCATCATCCACTGGCTCGGCGACATGTTCGACCCGGCGCTCGCCGGCTACTGGGGCACGCCCGATCTCGACGCCGCCATGGACACGGCGGTCGACGTCATCAATCGCAATGCCGCCAAGGTGGACGGCGTGAAGATCTCCCTCCTCGACAAGGACAAGGAGATCGCCATGCGGCGGCGACTGGCGCCCGGCGTCAAGATGTATACCGGCGACGACTTCAACTATGCGGAGCTCATCGCCGGCGACGAGCAGGGCTTCTCCCACGCGCTGCTCGGCATCTTCGACGCCATAGCCCCGGCTGCGGCCGGGGCGCTCTCGGCGCTGGCCGACGGCGACGCCGCCACCTTCCACGACATCTTCGCGCCGACCGTTCCGCTGTCGCGGCACATCTTCAAGGCGCCCACCCGGTTCTACAAGACGGGCGTCGTCTTCGTCGCCTATCTCAACGGCCACCAGGACCATTTCACCATGGTGGGCGGCCAGGAGAGCACACGCTCCACCCAGCACCTCGCCGAACTCTTCCGCCTCGCCGATCAGGCCGGGATCTTCCGCGACCCCGACATGGCCGCGGCGCGGATGGCGGCGGTGATGGCGACCCGCGGAGTGGTTTGAGGGGCCGGCGGGCTCCGACCTCCCCGTCATGCCCGGGCTCGTCCCGGGCATCCACGAATTCCCGTGCTGCCGTGTTCAAGTCGTGGATGCCCGGGACCAGCCCCGGCATGACGCGATGAGGACGCGGCCTGATCCGCGAGCTCTCCGATGCGCGATTTCTCCACCGACCATTCTCTCCTCTCCATCAACACCGCGACGGTGAGGAAGCAGGGCGATCTCCTCGCCATCATCGAGGCCTGCGCCCGCCATGGCATCCAGGCCATCTCGCCCTGGCGCGACCAGGTGGCGACGGTCGGCCTCGACGCTGCCGTAGCCGCGGTCAAGACCCATGGCATGAAGCTCTCGGGCTATTGCCGCGGCGGCATGTTCCCGTCCGATGCGTCGAAGAGGCAGGAGGCGCGGGACGACAACCGCCGCGCCGTCGACGAGGCCGCGGCGCTCGGGGCCGTCTGCCTGGTGCTGGTGGTCGGGGGGCTGCCGCACTATTCCCGCCCCGGCTCGGCCGTCTCGCACGACCTCGGCGCGGCGCGGGCGCAGGTGGAGGACGGAATCGGCGAGCTACTCGACTATGCCCGCGCGGCGCGGATGCCGCTCGCCATCGAGCCGCTGCATCCGATGTACGCGGCGGACCGGGCCTGCGTGAACACGCTGGAACAGGCGCTCGACATCTGCGACCGGCTCGACCCCGGCCGGACCGGGGCGCTCGGCGTCGCGGCGGACGTCTATCACATCTGGTGGGACCCGAACCTCGATCGGGACATCAGGAGGGCGGGGCGCGATCGTCTCCTCGCCTATCACGTCTGCGACTGGCTGGTGCCGACCCGCGACCTCCTCACCGACCGCGGCATGATGGGTGACGGTGTCATCGAGCTGAAGACAATCCGGGCGGCGGTGGAGGCGGAGGGGTTTGCCGGCTTCTCCGAGGTCGAGATCTTCTCCGAACTCGACTGGTGGCAGCGTCCGATGGACGAGGTGCTGGCGACCTGCATCGAGAGGCATCGGAGCGTGGTGTGAGGGCAACCCCGGATCGTGCCTCCGGACGTCACCCCCTGCGAGCCCGAAGGGAGAGGGAAGGGGGTCCAGTCCTGGACTCTCCGCGCGGTTGGCAAGCCGGGATCCCCTTCCCCTCGCTTCGCTCGGCCGGGGATGACGGGCATGGCCGCTGAGACGGGCCGCGCGGACATCGTCCGCTGGCTAGGCCCTTACGCCTCGGAGGACGAATTCCACCACGTGCGTCCGCCGCGCGGCGATGGAGGCGGGGTCCTCCATGTCGGCGTCGAAGATGACCGACAGCGTGTAGATGTTGGAGAAGAAGAAGTAGCAGATGCCGATGATGGTGATCCACAGCTGGCGGGCGTCGAGCCCGGCGCGGATGGACCCGTCGGCATGGCCGCGGGCGACGATGCGGCCGATGGCGTCGATGACCGGCGAGTTCATGCGGTTCACCTGGCCTGACTTCTTCAGCACCTTGGCGCGCTGGCGGTTCTCGGTGGCGAGCAGGTTGATGAAGGTTCGGTCGCGCACGAAGCTGTCGAAGGTGAATTCGGTGAAGCGGGTGAGCGCGTCGACCGGGGCGAGCTGGTCCAGCTCCAGCTTCTGCTCGGCGGAGCGGGCGCGCTCGTAGGCGGCCTCCAGCACGGCCAGGTACAGCAGCTCCTTCGAGGAGAAGTAGTGGTAGATCATGCGCTTGTTGATGCGCGCACGGTCGGCGATGTCGTCGGTCTTCGCCCCCTCGTAGCCCCGGTTGGCGAATTCACGGGTGGCGACGTTGAGGATGCGCGCGCGCGTCCCGGCGCTGTCGCGCTTTCGCACGGGCTTCGCCACGCTGGTCTCGTCCGTCACGCTCTTGCCGTCGGGCATCCGAGATTCCTTGCCCGATTCGGCTCCCGCCGGACACTGTCACGGTGTGCCGGTCCGGTCACGGCGCGTCGTCCAGGGCCTCCAGGAGGCCGCGCACATAGCCGGCGGCGCGGGCGGCGCAGGCCGGTCCGTCCGGCTGGTAGATGAAGGGCTCGATGGCGATGTCGCCGCCGTAGCCGGTCTCGCGCAGCGCCCTCAGCACGCCGGCGAAGCGGTCCTTGCCCTCGCCGGGGCCGCGACGGTTGGCATCGTTGAACTGGACATGGCCGACGACCCCCGTCGGCACCCAGCGCCGCACGAGGTCGGCAACGGGATCGGCCTCGTGGGCCGAGGCGGCGGAGGTGTCGATCATGGTGCGGAAGGCGGGGTGGGCGATCTCCTGGACCATGCGCGCCGCCTCGGCGACGGTCTGGATGAAGACGTTGTCGGGCGGGGCGAGGGGCTCGATGCAATAGGTGAGGCCGCGGGCGGCGACGTCCGGCGCCAGTCCGGCGAAGAGATCGCGCGCCCGTGCCCAGGCATCGGCCTGGGACTGGCCGTCCGCCGGCCGCCGCTGCGCCGGCGATCCGTGGACCATGACGCGGGCGCCGAGCCCCTCGGCGAGGTCGAGGAGGCCGCGGATCACATCCCGGGTGCGGGTGCGCACCGCTGCATCGGGACTGGTGATGGAGAGGCCCTGAGGCGTCACCAGCAGCCAGTGCAGGCCGGTGACGACGAGGCCGTGGTCCTCCACCGTCCGGCGCATCGCCGCGACCCCGGCGGGGCCGAGGCGATGCGGCTCCTCGGAGAGCGTGAACGGGGCGATCTCCAGCCCGTCATAGCCGACAGCCTTCGCGAAGGCGCATTGCCGGGCGAGGTCGAGGGGCTGGAGCACTTCGTTGCAGAGGGACAGGCGCATGCGCGGCTCCGGCGGAATGGGCGCCCTGCTCGAGGGCCGGGCGTCCCCGTCTCACTGGATGCGGATATTCGCCTCGCGGATGACGTCGCCCCACTTCTTGACGTCGGCCGTATGGACGGCGCGCAGCGCTTCCGGCGTGCGCTGGGCTTCCACCGGCGCCTCGGCGCCGAGCTGGAGGAAGCGCTCCCGGGCCGTCGGGTCGTCGATAGCCTTGCGCAGCGCGGCGTTGAGGGCGGCGACGATCGGGGCCGGCGTGCCCTTGGGCGCGAAGACGGCGTTCCACACCACCATGTCGACGCCGCTCATGCCGGCTTCCGTAGCCGTCGGCACATTGGGCAGCACCGGCGAGCGGGTGGGGGCGAGCACGGCGAGCGGGGTGATCGTGCCGCCCTGCACCTGGCTCATCAGGCTCGTCACCTGGTCGCAGATATAACCGACATTGCCGGCGACGAGATCCTGGATGGCCGGGCCCGTGCCGCGATAGGGCACGAGGGTGGGCGATACCCCGAGCTTCTGGTTGAGCAGGGTGCAGGCCAGGTGGGAGGTCGAGCCGACGCCGGCATTGCCGTTGTTCACCGTCGCGGCATTGGCCTTCATGTGGGCGGAAAATTCGGCCAGCGTCGTCGTCGGCAGCTTCTTGGCCGAGACCAGCATGATCGGCGCCGAGGCGGCGATCCCCACGGGCTCGAAATCGGTCAGCGGGTTGAAGGCGAGGTTCGGATAGAGCGCCGGCGAGAAGCTCATCGTGCTCATCGGGCCCATCAAGATGGTGTGGCCGTCGGGCTCCGCCCGCGAGACGCGCGCCGCGCCGGTGGTGCCGGCGGCTCCCGCCACGTTCTCCACCACCACCTGCTGGCCGAGCGTCGCCGACATGCGCTCGGCGACGAGGCGGGCGACGATGTCGGTCGGCCCGCCGGGGGCGAAGGGCACCACCATGGTGATGGGGCGCGAGGGGAAGGTCTGGGCGGCCGCGGGGGCCACGGCGACGGTTGCGCAAAGGGCGGCGAGCGCCAGCCTCCTGGTGATCACGATGTCCTCCTGAGCATGCGGGGCACATCCGCGGTGCCTCTTGGCCGCAGACGATAACGGCAGCATCCCCAACGCGTCAATCAAGTATGTAACCAGTGGGTGACTTGATGAAGCGGGAGGCAGTCCCTGGCGGTTGTCCGAAGGTCCCGTTTTCGGCATCATGCTACCATGAACGATCCGCGCCGCCTGTCCTTCGCCTTCGCCGTCTTCGGCCTCTGGCTCGTTGTCACCGTGTTCGGCGGCCGGGTGATCTACGGCACGGGCGTGTCGCTGCTCGACCTCGTCCGGCACAGCGTCGCTCTGAACATTCTCGCTGCGGCCGCGGTGGCGGTCGGAGCCTGCCTGGTCTTCGGCTGGCGGGACGTGGCGGCAGGTCCGCCGCGGCCGGCCACGCTGCACCTCCTGTGGTTTCCGCTGCTCTATCTCGCGCTGCTCCTGGGGGTTGCGGTGCTGATGGGTCTGCCGTCGCGCCAGACCCTCGTCTTCATCGGCCTGAATACGCTGCTGGTCGGGATTTCGGAGGAACTGATGTTCCGCGGCATTCTCTTCCGGGCGCTTGTTGCCCGGCTGCCGGTCTGGCCGGCCATCGGCGCAACCACGGCGCTGTTCGGGAGCGTCCACATTCTGAACGGCTTCGGCACGGGGGACTGGGGATCCGCCATCGTACAGGCCTGCGCGGCGGCGCTGTCCGGCGTGGCGCTGATGGCGATCATGCTGCGGACCGGATCGATCCTGGTCGCGATGGCCTATCATGCAGCCTGGGATTTCAGCACCTTCGCCGTGGCTGCGGCGGTGTCGAGCGCGAACAGTGCCGCAGTTCCCGCGCCGTCCTGGGCAAGCGTCGCCCTTCCCGTGCTCTTCGTGCTGCCCAACGCCCTCTACGGGCTTTACCTGTTGCGGCGGGTGAGGCGCGAGCCGGGCTCCACGGCCTAGCGGTCAGTAACCGCGGCTGCGGTCGACGAGGCCCGGGAGAGGCTCGCCGCGGCGGTGGCGGGCGATGGTGTCGAGCACGAAGCGCACCGCGGTCTCGGGATGGGTCATGCTGGCGATGTGCGGGGTGAGGATGATCTTCTCGTGCTGCCAGAAGGGGTGCCCGGCCGGCAGCGGCTCGGGATCGGCGACGTCGAGCATGGCGGCGGCGAGATGCCCGCCGTCGAGGGCGGCGAGGAGATCGTCCTGCACCAGATGCCCGCCGCGGCCGACATTGACCAGCATGGCGCCGGTGGGAAGCGCAGCGAACAGGCGGGCGTCGAGAATGCCGCGCGTCTCGGGCGTCAGCGGCAGCAGGCAGACGAGGATGTCAGTGCGTGCCAGGAAATCGGCCAAGGCGTCGGCGCCTGTGTAGCAGTCGACACCCGCGATCTGCCGGGGCGAGCGATTCCAGCCGGCGAGCGGAAAGCCGAAGACCTTCAGCCGCTCCAGCACGCCTTGCCCGAGGCGGCCGAGGCCCATGACGCCGACGCGCCGGCGGGCCGCGGCGGTGATCTGGATTTCCTTCCAGACCTCGCGCCGCTGCTGGTCGAGGAAGCGGGGGAGGTCGCGGTGCAGCGCGAGGACCGCCAGCGAGACATATTCGACCATGCTCTCGGCGATGTGCGGCTCGAGCATGCGCACCAGCGGCACATGGGCGGGCACCTTGGCGAAGTCGAACTGATCGACTCCGGCGCCGACCGAGAAGACGAGCTCGAGGTTCGGGAAGGTGCCGGCGATGTCATCCGGCGGCACCCAGGTCGCGAGGTGGCGCACGCTCGCGGGATCGGGCAGGTCCGGCCAGACGTGGAACGGGACGTCCGGGGCGAGAGCCGCGAAATGGCGCGCCCATTCCGCCCCGCGGACGGGATTGGCCTTGTAGAGGATGCTCATCGCTGCCTCAGAACAGGCCGACGGGAGCCAGCGGGCGGCCGTCGACGAGCCGCTCGTAGGAATAGGCGGCCGGATCGATCAGCGGCGAGTCTCCGGTCACCACGTCGGCGGCGAGCCGTCCGGCGCCCGGTCCGATGCCGAAGCCGTGGCCGGAGAAGCCGGTGGCGAGGAAGAAGCCGGGCAGTTTGTCGACGGCGGAGATGACCGGGATCGTGTCCGGCGTGGTGTCGATGGTGCCACCCCAGGCCTCGGCGATGGCGATGCCCTTGAGATCCGGGTTCGAGGTGATGAGGGCGGCGAGGGCCTCCTCCACCAGCGTCATGTCGGGGGCCGGATCGCGGACGCGCTCGGCCTCGAAGGGCGAGGGGCGGTCCAGAGGCCAGTTGGTGCCGCGCAGGAGCTGGTCGAGGAAGGGCTTGCCGAATGAGATCTTCAGGCCCTTCCGCCGCTGGCGGTAGGTCGGCAGGAAGGTGCGGGCGTAGCGGATGAGGTCGGGCGTCAGCTCCACCGTGCCACGGCCGCGGAGCGCCAGCGTCAGGCCGCCGTCGAGGCGGCGGCGGATGCAGAAGAAGTCCGTGCCGAGCGCCCCGTCGGTGATCTCGGGCGCCGGCGTGGTGCGGCAGGCGGTGGCGTTGACGAGGCCGACGGGCAGGTCGATGCCGTGGCGGCGGCAGAAGAGCGAGGACCAGGCGCCGCCGGCGAGCAGGACCGAGGAGGTGCGGATCGTCCCCTTCTCGGTGACGACGCCGCCGACCCGGCCGCCTGACGTCTCGAGGCCGCGCGCGGCGCAGCCCTGGTGGATGGTGACGCCATGCTTGCGGGCGGCCGTGGCGAGCGCCGGCACGGCCATGGAGGGTTCGGCGCGGCCGTCGCTCGGCGTGTGCAGGCCGCCGACCCAGGTGTCGGCATTGCCGGGCAGGCGCTCCTGCACCTCGGCGGGGGTCAGCACGGTCGAATGGACCTGCATCTCGCGGGCGATCTCCGCCCATTTTTCCCAGGCCGCGAGTTCGGCCGGATTCTTGGTGAGGAAAAGCACGCCGGTGCGGCGGAAGCCGGCATCGCGGCCGGCGTCGATCTGCATCTCCTCCCACAGGCGCAGCGCCTCGCGTGCCAGCGGGATCTCGGCGCGGGCGCGGCCCTGCTGGCGGCACCAGCCCCAGTTGCGGCTGGACTGCTCGCAGCCGACATGGCCCTTCTCGACGAGCGCGACGGAATGGCCCTTCTTCGCCAGGTGATAGGCGGCCGAGACGCCGATGACGCCGCCGCCGATGACGACGACGTCGGCGGTCTCTGGCAGGCGATCGTCACCCTGGATACGGTCAAGCGGCGGTGACATGGGACGGGCTCCTGGAAGGCGGTCGTTCAGTGGATGTCGAGGCGGGGGTCGAGCGCGTCGCGCAAGCCATCGCCGAGGAAGTTGAAGCTGGTCACCGCCAGCGTGATGGCGACGCCCGGCGCGATGGCGAGCCAGGGGGCGCTGGTCATGTAGATCTGGGCGTTGTTCAGCATGTTGCCCCAGCTCGCGGCCGGCGGCTGGATGCCGTAGCCGAGATAGCTGACATAGGACTCCAGCAGGATGGCCTTGGCGACGTTGAGGGTCGCCGCCACGACGATGGCCGCCATGGCGTTGGGCACCAGCTCCTTGAACATGATGCGCAGGTTGGACGAACCGAAGGCGATGGCCGCCGCGGTGAAGTCGCGCTCGCGCAGGGCGCGGACCTGCGCCTCGACGATGCGGGCGACGCTCATCCAGGCGGTCACCGAGATGAGGATGGTGGTGGCGACGATCCCCGGCTCGATGAGGGCGGCCAGCGCCAGCAGCAGGAAGATGGCCGGGAAGCAGAGCACCGCGTCGACGAAACGCATGAGCGCGGCGCCGAAAATGCCGCCGTAGAAGCCGGCGAAGGTGCCGATGACGATGCCCACCGCCATGGCGATGACCATGGCGATGATGCCGATGGTCAGCGACACGCGCCCGCCCATCATCAGCCGCGCCAGCACGTCGCGGCCGAGCTCGTCGGTGCCGAGCAGATGGGCGCCCGTCAGCGGCGGGGCGAAGCGCTGCATGATGTCGATGAACTTGTCGTCGAAGGGCAGCAGGAATGGCCCGAAGACCGAGCCGAAGACCAGCAGCGCGATGATGACGGCGCCGGCCATGGCGAGGCGATGGCGGCGGAAGCGCTGCCAGGCGGCCCGGGCCGGCGTGAGGTGAACCATGTCGGTGGCGACGACGGCGGTCATGCTTCAGCCCACCCGGATGCGTGGATCGACCACCGCATAGAGCATGTCGGCGATGAGCGAGCCGATCAGCACCATGGTGGCCGAGAACATGAGGATGCCCATCACCACGGGATAGTCGCGGTAACCGATGGAATCGAGGAACAGCCGGCCCATGCCGGGCCAGGTGAAGACGGTCTCCGTCACCAGCGCACCGCCGAGGAGGGTGGGAAACTGCAGGCCCGCCACCGTGATCATCGGCAACAGGGCATTGCGGAGGGCGTGCTGGGACAGGATGCGCCATTCGGGCAGGCCCTTGGCGCGGGCGGTGCGGATGTAGTCCTGGTTGATGACGTCCAGCATGGAGGAGCGCATGAAGCGGCCCCACATGGCCGTCTCCACCAGCGCCAGCACCAGGGCCGGTGCGATCAGGTGGTGCAGCATGTCGAGGAGCGAGCCCTCCTCGCCCACCGTGTGGCGGTTGCCCGAGGGCAGCCAGCCGAGATTGACCGAGAAGACGTAGATGGCGATCAGGCCGAACCAGAAGGTCGGGATCGACAGGGCCACCATGGCGCCGACGGTGGCGAGCTGATCGAAGATCGAGTAGCGGCGGATCGCCCCGAGAATGCCGATCCAGCAGCCGAGCACCACGGCGATGAGGGTCGCGGTCGCCATCAGCTCGAAGGTGGCGCCGAGATGGGCGCCGATGATCTTCAGCACGGGCTCGCCGTCGCGGTAGGAGACGCCCCAGTCGCCCCGCAGCATGCGCCACAGCCAGTCGGCATATTGGACCGGCAGCGGCCGGTCGAGGCCGAGCTGGCGGGTGATGCGGTCGAGGTCCTCCTGGGTCATCTGCGACGACAGGGCGAACTGCGACAGCGGCCCGCCGGGCGCGAGGTGCAGGATGGCGAAGCCCAGCATCGAGACGATGAACAGCAGCAGCACGGCCTGACCGAGCCGGTTGACGACGTAGCGTGCCATGTCAGGCGGGTCCTGCCCGCCGCCGCGTCAGGCCCAGTACCATTCGCGGATGTTCCAGCAGTTGGTGGAGGTGTTGGCGTTGGGGCGGAAGCCGCGGAGGTTGGCCTTCATGCCCTCGGCGATGACGCCCTGATAGAGCGGCAGGATGGCGAGGTCGTTGCGGATGATCGTCTGCAGCTTGCCGTAGCTCGCCTTGCGCTCGGCGAGGTCGAACTGGCGGGCGCCGAGGGCGAGAAGGCTGTCGGCCTCGGGGTTCTGGTACTGGTAGGTGTTGAAGCCGCGGCCGCCCTTGGCGGGGATGGCGCCCGAGCCGAAGCGCGGCGTGACGTCCGGGTCTGCGCCGAGCATGAAGTTGACCGAGACCAGGGCCGAGTTGAACTTCGACTGCTGCCAGAACTCGCCCCACATGACGGCGGGCGGCATGTTCTGGATCCGCATGGCCGCGCCGATGCCGCGCCAGTCCTGCATCAGCAGCTGCTGGGTCTGCTCGCGGACGGCGTTGCCCGAGGTGGTGGAGTTCGTGAACTCGAGGCGCACGCCGCCCTTGGCGCGCACGCCGTCGGAGCCGCGGGCCCATCCGGCAGAGTCGAGGAGCGCATTGGCCTTGGCCGGATCGAAGACATGGGCCGGCAGGCCCGGCTGGAACGACCAGCCTTGCTGCGGCACGAAGGTCTCGGTCGGCGTCGGCAGGCCGTAGTTGAGGGCGTCGATGATCGCCTTCTTGTTGATCGCCATGTAGAGCGCCTCGCGCACCGCCTTGTCGGCGAGCGGCCCGAAGTCGAGGTTCGGCGCGATGTGCTCCACCGAGGAGGTGGAGGAGACGACCACGGTGCGGTCGCGCAGGGTCTTCGCCTCCCGGACGAAGTTCGGGAGGATGCCCTGGATGCCGGTGTAGTCCACCTGGCCGGTGCGGAACTGGGTGTAGAGCACCGTCAGGTCGGAAATGTACTTGAAGATCAGCCGCTCAACGTAGGGGCCCTTGCCGTGATAGGCGGTGTTGGCGGTGAGCAGGATGTTGTCGCCGGGCGTGCGCGAGCCCCAGCGGAACGGGCCGGTGCCGACGGGTGCGTTGTTCATCGGCGAGGTGTTGGGGTCGGCCGCCTTCTCCATCACGTGCTTCGGCACCAGGAAGGTCAGCGACAGGATCGACAGATAGGGCGAATAGGGCGTCTCCATCCGCCAGTGGATCTCGTCGGGCGAGACGACGGTGATGTCCTTGACGAGGCTGTGGCCGACGCGGTTGCGGACGCGGAAGTTGGGGTTGTTGATCAGCTCCAGCGAGTACTTGACGTCCTCGGCGGTGAAGGCCGTGCCGTCGTGCCATTTGACGCCGGTTCGCAGCTTGATCTTCCAGGTCAGGCCGTCCGCCGAGAGACCGCCATTGGCCACCGTCGGCACCTCGCGGGCGAGATCGGGGACGAAGTTGCCCTCGGCGTCGATGTACCAGAGCGTCGAGAAGAGCTGCCACCAGACCGCCTGGTCGACCTCGATGCCGGGCATGAGCGGATTGAAGACGGTGGGCTCCTGCGACAGGGCCGCGACGATCTGGCCGCGCGGACGGTCCGGCGGCGTCGAGGGACGCGCGCCCTGGGCGAAGAGGCTGCCGGGGGCGGCGAGGCCCGCAGCGGCGCCCGCGCCCAGCACCATGAGAACACGGCGGCTGGGGCCGGCGGCGGGAAGGCCTGCTTTGACGCGGTTGGTCTCGTCGCTCATCATCGCCCCCGTGGCTGACGCCGGGCATGGCTCGCCCGTCCGCCGGAGAGTATCCGGCGCCCGGCGGATCCCCTCCGCGGCGTTCAATGGTCTTGAATTGTCGCGCCCAAACTTCAACACTGCTAAACAGAGCTGTCAATGGCACGGGCTGCGCCTCACGCCTGTCGTGGAAGAAGGTCACCCCTGCATTTGCGCGTGGCAGGATGGGCTCCCTGCCGTCCGGGCAAACGGGAGAAGGATTTGGCATGAGCGGTCGCAGCAGTGCAGGGCGGGCAGGGGCGGTGGTGCCTGAGGCCCCGGCCATTGCGGAGGCTCCCGGCGCGGCGCTCGCCGACGACGGCGACCAGCGCCTCGGCGAGACCATCCGCGTGATGCGCCAGCGCGCCGGCCTGTCGATCCAGGAGGTGGCGAAGCGGACGGGCCTGTCGACGGGCATGATCAGCCAGGTCGAACGGGCGCTGGCAACACCCTCCGTCCGCACGCTGAGGCTGCTCAGCATCGCCCTCGGCGTGCCGATCTCCTATTTCTTCGAGGACCACGAGCCGGTCTCGCCCGCCCGCTACATCGTGCGCAAGAACGACCGCCGGCTGCTGCGCCTGACCGCCAGCGGCGTGGTCAAGGAGGCGCTGACGCCGGCCGAGACCGGCGAGATCGAGTTCTACGAGCTGACGCTCAATCCCGGGGGTTCGTCGGGCACCGACTTCGTGCGCCACACGGGCGAGAAGGCCGGCTATGTGCTGGCGGGCAAACTGAGGCTGTGGCTCGACCACGAGGCCCATGTGCTCGAGCCCGGCGACAGCTTCCGCTTCCCCTCGACCGTGCCGCATATGTTCGACAACCCGACGCAGCAGGTTGCCCGCGTCATCTGGGTGACGACGCTCGGGCCGCGCTGACGACCCCGGTCACGGCGCGAGGTCGTGGACGCGCACGCCGGGGACGGTGCGCAGCGCGATGTCGCAGAGATGGCGGTGGTGGGTGAAGTAGATCACCTGGCCGATGGCCGCCATCCGCCCGAAGAGCCGGAAGGCCTCCTCCGACCGCATCTCGTCGAAGGTTTCCATGATGTCGTCGGCGATGAAGGGCACGGCAGGCCTGACGGCCGCGAACTCCTCGTAGCCGGCGAGACGCAGGGCCAGATAGAGCTGGAACCGCGTCCCCTTCGACAGGTCCTGCGCCGCCTTGGAACCGCCCTGGCGCGGCAGGGCGATCAGCACCTCGCGGTCCTTGTCGGCGCGCGTGGTCAGGCCGAGATAGGCCTCGCGGGTGATGAGGCGGAAGGCCTCGGAGGCGCGCTGCATCATCGAGCTGCGGTGCCTGTCGCGATAGGCGGTGAGAGCGTGATCCGCCAGCATGCGCCCGGCCCGCAGGCGCAGGAAGCGCAGGGCGAGATCCTCGATCTCAAGGAGGACCACGCGACGCTCGGCCTCGATGCGGGCGACGGCGTCGTCACCGCCGATCGCCTGGAGCTTCTCGGCGGCGAGGCTGCGCTCGGCGTAGAGGTCGCGGGTCCGCGCCTCTCCCTGCGCCAGGGTGTCGTCGAGTTCGCCCGCCTCGGCGGCGAGGGCCTCCGCATTGATGCGGCCGAGCCGCTCCAGCGCCTCGTCGAGCCCCGGCACCTGCAACTCGGCGGTGATCCGCTGCCCGAGGTCCGCCGCCTTTCCGGCGAGGTCGTCGCGGCGGGCGCAGGCCTGCAGGCAGCCCGAAACTGCCATGAGGTCGTCGACGCCGAAGAAGGCGAGGCGGGCGTCTCGCTCCGCCTCATGGGCCCAGATGTCGGCCTGCAACGCCTGCCGGTCGGCGCGCAGAGCCTCCAGCCGCGCGGCGGTATCCCGCTGCATCTGCTGCGCGACCCGCGCTGCCTCGTGGCGGCGCATGAGCGCCTCGGCCGCCGCCAGCGGGTCAGCGGCGCCCGCAGGCTCGTCCAGCGCCGCGTGGATCCGCGCGAGTTCGGCAACGAAGCCGGCGCAGTCCTCCTCCATGGCGGCGATGCGGTGGGCGACGTCGTCGCGGGCCTTCACGGCGGCGGGCAGCCCGCCGACGCGATCGAGAATTTCGCGCACCGCGCCGGTGCTGCCCCCGCGATCGGCGAACCACGTGCCGGCGAGCGCCGCCGCCCAGGCCTCGTCCCACGTCTCCATCGCCGCGCGGGCCGCTTTGGCACGGCGCAGGCGGGCCTCGAGGTCCCTCGCCCGCTCCCTTACGGCGACGGTCGCCGTCTCGACCTCCCGTGCCCGATCGCCGCCGTCCTTCAGCGCCGTCTCCGCGGCCTGGGCCAGGGCGGGGAGGGGGAGGTCGCCGGATTTCAGGCCGACGGCGGCGAGCGCTTCGGAGATGTGGCGGCGCGCCGTCGCAGCCTCGGCGCGGGTGGCGGCGAGGGTCGTCTCGGCCTCCTTCAGGCGGCGATGCGCTTCGAGCGCCTCCTCGCGCCGTCCGGCCCAGCGCTCGGCGGCATCGAGCCAGGCGTCGAGGGGGGCGTCGTCGGAGAGCGCCGCCGGGGTGGGGTGGCGCGCAAGGACCTGTCGGCGGAGATCGTCGAGAGCCTGCCGCGCCGCTTCGAGCGCCGCGGCTTCCCGTCCCACGGCCGCCGTGCGCGTCGCGACCGTCACCGCGAGCGTGCGCATCTCGGCGAGGCGGTCGGCATGGGCGGCACGGGCATCGGCCACGGCATCGGCGGCGCGCATGGC
>NZ_JBQVQL010000046.1:0-36065 GCF_052440005.1 Phreatobacter sp. | reverse complement strand
GTGGTCGGCCGTCACGAGGCCGGCCGCCGCGGCGAGCGGGTGGCCGGTGAGCGCCGCCTCCAGCGCCGCGAGCCGCTGCGCCACCGCCGAACAGGCGCCGACGGCGATGCGCGCGGCGGTGATGGTACCGGCCTTGTCGGTCGCCACCACCGCGGCAACCATGGCGATGGAGATGACGAGGTATTTGCGGGCCCCGAGCTTGAGGAAGGTCGAGCGGGCGCCGTCGAGTGTCGGCACGATCAGCGCGGTCACGATCTCGTCGGGGCCAAGGGCGGTCTGCCGATAGCCTGTCGAGAACGCCTGGACGGGGACGGTGCGCGTGCCGGCCTTGCCCGCGACCTCGATCCGCGCGTCGAGCGCCATGAGATTGGGAATGCCGTCGCCGGCCGGCGATGCCGTGACGAGGTTGCCGGCGAGCGTACCGAGGTTCTGCACCTGCAGGCCGCCGACCTCGCGCGCCGCGCGGCGCCAGCCGTCGAAGAGCGGGGGCAGGTCGGCCCGCGCGAGGTCGCTCCACGTGGTGAGCGCGCCGAGGCGGACATGGTCGGACTCCTCGGTGATGCCCCTGAGACCGGGGAGGGCGGTGATGTCGAGCACATGCCTGTGGGCCGGATCGCCCCAGGCCCGCCGTGCTGTGCGCACCGGATAGACGTCGGTGCCGCCGGCGAGGACGGTGACATCGTTCCCGGACTTGATGGCGATGGCTTCGGCGAGGCTGGTCGGACGGAAATACTGCATCACCCCCTCCATCCCCACAGCGCCTCGGCCTCGGCCGCCGTGTAGTAGCCGCGGGCGACATCGCGGGCGATGGCGGCCGGGTCGCGCTTTGCGGGATCGCCATAGCCGCCGCCCCCGGGCGTCATGACCTCGACGCGGTCGCCAGCGCGGATCCTGAGACCCTGGTCCTTGGACAGGTGCTCGGGGATGGTCGTCTCAGCTCCGCGGTGGATCTTCACGACGTTCGGCGCACCGTCCTTGCCGCCCAGCACGCCGGGCGGGCCGAAGCGGCCGTGATCCATGACGAAGGAGGCGCGGGCCTCGCCGCGCAGCAGTTCCACCTCGTAATGGACGCCGAAGCCGCCGCGCGCCTTGCCGGCACCGCCCGAGCCCTCGCGCAAGGCGAAGCGGCGGAACAGCACCGGATAGTACTGCTCCATGACCTCCACCGGCGCGGTCTTGGAGATGCCGATGGTCGAGCAGCCGTTGGTCAGGCCGTCATGGGCGATGTTGCCGCCATAGCCGCCGCCGGTGATCTGATACATGACGTAGCCGGCCTTCTTCGCCGGGTCGAAGCCGCCGAGGGCGAAATTGCCCGAGGTCCCCGCCGGCGCCGCCGTCACCTTGTCAGGGATCGCCTGGACGAGGGCGAGGAACACCGCCTCGGCAATACGCTGAGAGACCTCCGCCGCGCAGCCCGAGACCGGGCGCGGGTACTGCGCGTCGAGGAACGTGCCCTCGGGCTTGAGGACCGTCAGCGGCTCGAAGGCTCCCGAATTGATCGGTACATCCGGGAAGATGTGCTTCACGCCGAGATAGACCGAGGAACAGGTGGTGGCGAAGACCGAGTTCATCGGCCCCTGGCAGGGCGGCGACGACCTCGAGAAGTCGAAGGTCATCGTCTCGCCCGCCTTGGTGACGGTGAGCGCGATCCTGAGGGGCTCGTTCACCACACCGTCGGAATCGACGAAGCTCTCCGCCTCGTAGATCCCGTCGGGGATGCCGCGGATCTCCGCCCGCATCCGTTCGGCCGAGCGGGCGCGGATCTGGCGGATCGCCTCGTCGAGGGTCGCCGCACCATATTTCGCCACGAGCTCCATCAGCCGCGTCTCGCCGACGAGCAGCGCCGCCGCCTGGGCCTTGATGTCGCCGATGCGCTGGTCGGCGATGCGGATGTTGGAGGAGATGATGGCGAAGATCTCCGGGTCCATCTCGCCGCGCTTGAACAGCTTCACCGGCGGCAGGCGCAGGCCCTCCTGCTCGACCTCCGTCGCATGGGCCGAGAAGCCGCCGGGCACCATGCCGCCGATATCGGGCCAGTGGCCGGTGTTCTGCAGCCAGCAGAAGAGTTCGCCGTCGACGAAGACCGGCTTGGCGAAGCGCACGTCCATGAGGTGCGTGCCGCCGAGATAGGGGTCGTTGACGATGTAGATGTCGCCCGGCTCGGGCTTGCCGGCCTTGCCCTCGCCGATCAGGCGGATGATGTGGCCCGTCGAGTGCTGCATCGTGCCGACGAAGACCGGCAGGCCGAACTCGCCCTGCGAAATCAGCGCGCCGGTGTCGCGGTCGTAGATGCCGTCGGCGCGGTCGTCGGCCTCGGCGATGACGGGCGAGAAGGCCGAGCGCGAGAAGGCGATGTCCATCTCGTTGCAGACCTGCTGCAGGCCGGCCTGGATGACCGCGAGGGTGAGGGCGTCGATGACGGTGGGGGTATGCGCGTTCATCGGATCGTGCTCCGAGACAAGAAGGCCCCACCCGCACACTCCCCTCGCTCCCGCGAGGAGAGGGGGACTTCGACGGTGTGCGAGGGCATCAGCGGTCGTGCCTGGCGCAGCCGGCCGAGAGCGGAGCGGGTGGCCATAGTCCCCCTCCCCTTGGAGCGGAGCGACAAGGGGAGGGTGCGGGTGGGGCTTGAAGGGCAGGACGAAGGGGCCATGATCATGCCTTCACCCTGAGGTTGCCGATGGCGTCCACCGTCGCCACCGCGCCGGGTTCGATGACCGTCGTGGCGTCGATCTGCTGCACGATGGCGGGGCCGGCGATCGTCGCCCCGACGGGAAGCCCCTCGCGGGAATAGACCTTGGCGTCCCACCAGCGCCCGTCGGCATGGACCTGCCGCTCGCCGATGACGGCGCCTTCAGCGGTTGCCGCCCGTGCCGTGGGATCGAGCAGGGCGGAAAGCGGGAAGGCGCGGCGGCGGCCGATCACCGACGTCACGAGATTGACCAGCACGGCGCGAATCTCCGGCAGCCGCACCTGGAAACGGTGGAAATAGGCCGCCTCGAAGGCCGCCTGGATCTCCTCGCGCGTCACGTCGGGAGAGGCGAGGGGGACGCGGATCAGATGGGTCTGGCCGCGGAACTGCATGTCCGCGCCATGGAGCACCACGGTCTCCTCGATCTCCGCCGCCTCGGCCGCGACCACGGCGAGGGCGCCCTCGCGCTGCGCCGTCATCAGCCGCTTCACCTCGTCCATGTCGACCTGGTCGAGCGGCTTGTTGACGGTGTTGACGCGGTCCTGGCGCAGGTCCGCCACGAGGCAGCCGAGCGCGTTTGTGAGCCCCGGCCGCGCCGGCACCAGCACCTCGGGGATGCCGAGTTCCCGCGCCAGCGCCACGGCATGGAGGGGCCCCGCGCCGCCGAAGGCGAAGAGCACGAAGTCGCGCGGGTCGTAGCCGCGCGACAGCGACACCATGCGGATGGCGCCGGACATGTGGACGTTGCCGAGCCGGATGACGGCGGACGCCGCCTCCTCGACGCTCATCCCCAGCGGTTCGGCCAGGTCGCGCGCGAAGACGGCGCGGATTTCGGCGAGCGACACCTTGCCCTGAACCGCCGTCAGGCGGTCGGGATCGAGCCGTCCCAGCACGAGATTGGCGTCGGTGATGGTTGGCCGCGTGCCGCCGCGGCCATAGCAGATCGGGCCCGGCTCGGACCCGGCCGAATGCGGGCCGACCTGCAGCATGCCCGCCGCGTTCACCGAGGCGATGGATCCGCCGCCGGCGCCGACCGTCCGCACGTCCACCATGGGGAGGTGGATCGGCAGGCCGTAGTCGATGGTCAGTTCCGCCGAGACCTCGGGAATGCCGCCATGGATCAGCGCCACGTCGGTGGACGTGCCACCCATGTCGTAGGTGATGGCGTTGGTGAGGCCCGACTGGGCCAGCGTCGCCGCTGCCGCCATCACGCCCGAGGCGGGGCCGGACATCACCGTCTTCGCCGCCTCCCGCGCCACCAGCGTCGCCGGTACGGTGCCGCCATTGCCGTTCATCACCAGCAGGTCGCGGGAGAAGCCCTGGGCCGAGAGGTCGGCCTGCAGGCGCTGGACGTAGCGGTCGAGGATCGGCTGCACCGCGGCATTCACGCTCGCTGTCGTGCCGCGCTCGTACTCGCGATATTCCGACAGGAGCTCGTGGCCGAGGGTGACATAGGCGTTGGGCCAGACGCTGCGGACGATCTCGCCGGCCCTGAGTTCATGGACCGGATTGGCGTAGGAATGGAGGAAGTGGACGACGATCGCTTCGCAGCCGGCGGCGGCCAGCGCCTCGGCCTCGCGCTTCACCGCGGCTTCGTCCAGGGGCGTGACGACCTCGCCCTGCGCATTCATGCGCTCGGCCACCTCTCGGCGGAACGGGCGTTCGATCAGCGGCTCGAACGTGCCGGTCATGCCGTAGGCCCGCGGGCGGGTGCGCCGCCCGAGCTCCAGGATGTCGCGGAAGCCTTCCGTGGTGATGAGGCCGACCTTGGCGACCTTGCGCTCCAGCACCGCATTGGTGGTGGCCGTGGTGCCGTGGATGATGAGGTCGAGGTCGGCCGGGCCGACGCCCGCTGCCTGAATGGCCTTCACCACCCCCACCGCCTGGTTGGCGATGCTGGTCGGCACCTTGGCGAGCTTCACGGTCACGCTCTGCCCCTCCTGCTCGGTCAGGAGCAGGTCGGTGAAGGTGCCTCCAACGTCGATGCCGGCAACGCGCCTCAAGGTCTCGTCCTTTTCATTCGTCTACGAACGGTGCGGTCGCGGCCGCGCCGGTCGGCAGTCGGTCTCACACGCTGAGATAGGCTTCCCTGATCTCGTCATTGGCTTCGAGGTCCTCCGTCGTCCCCTCGTAGCGGATGGCACCCTTCTCGATGACATAGGCGCGGTCCGACACGGCGGAGGCGAAGTACAGGTTCTGCTCCGACAGCAGCACGGCGATGCCCTGCGCCTTCATGGCGAGGACGGCGTCCGCCATCTGCTCGACGATGACGGGGGCGAGGCCCTCCGAGGGTTCGTCCAGCAGCACCGCGTGCGGATTGCCCATCAGGGTGCGGGCAATCGTCAGCATCTGCTGCTCGCCGCCCGACATGGCGGAGGCCCTGCGGCCCTTCATCTCCGCGAGGTTGGGGAAGATGGCGAAGAGCCGGTCGAGCGACCAGGGTTCCTTGCCGGGGCTGCCGGGCGCCGACTTCCGGCCGACCTCGAGGTTCTCGTAGACGGTGAGGTCGGTGAAGATGCGCCGGTCCTCCGGCACGTAGCCGAGGCCGAGGCGGGCGATGCGGTAGGGCTGCCAGCCCGTCACGTCCTGGCCCTCGAAGGTCACGGTGCCGGCCTGCGGCGGCACCACGCCCATGATCGCCTTCAGCGTCGTCGACTTCCCCGCGCCGTTGCGGCCCATCAGCGCCACGACCTCGCCGGCGCGCAGCGTCACGTCGACGCCGAACAGCACCTGCGCGTGGCCATAGGCGGCGGCGATGCCGCGCGTCTCGAGAATGGTGGTGGAGGGGGCTGCGGACATCAATGCGCTCCCGCTGCCTGCCGGCGGGCCTTGAGCGCCGCCTGCGACCCGGCCTCGCCGAGATAGACCTGCTTGACCCGCTGGTTCGACCGCACCTCGTCGGGCGTGCCCGTGGCAATGATCTCGCCGCGCACCAGAACGAGGATGCGGTCGGCATGGCCGAAGACACTGTCCATGTCGTGCTCGGTGAAGAGCACGCCGATGCCGTGGGCGCGGGCGATGTCGGCGGTAAGTTGCATCAGCGCGGTGCGCTCCTTCGGCGCCATGCCGGCGGTCGGCTCGTCCATCAGCAGGAGCTTCGGTTCCGAGGCCAGTGCGATGGCGAGTTCCACCCGCTTCACGTCGCCATAGGCGAGCTCGTTCACTGGCCTGTCCGCCATGTCTGCCATGCCGACGCGGGCGAGGAAGCCGATCGCGGCCTCGCGGTGGAGCCGTGTCGCGGCGGCGGTCACCGAGCGCGTCTGCCCGTGGTGGGAGATCAGCGCCATCTGCACGTTCTCCACCACGCTCATCGACACGAAGGTCTGGGCGATCTGGAAGGTGCGGCCGACGCCGAGGCGCCAGATCTCGCGCGGCGGTTTGCCGGTGATGTCCTCTCCCGCCAGCACGATGGAGCCGGCATCAGGCTTCAGCTGTCCGCCCACCATGTTGAACGTGGTCGACTTGCCCGCCCCGTTCGGCCCGATGATGGCGAGCATCTCGCCGGCCGCCAGGCTGAAGGTGACGTTCTTCCCGGCGGTGACGCCGCCGAAGCGCTTTTCGAGGCCGGTGACGGCGAGGAGCGTCGTCATCACGCAACCTCCTTCGCGATCGCCGGCGTGGCTGTGCCGCGCCCCACCCGCTCGCGCAGGCCCTCAATGGCGCCGACCACGCCCTTGGGGAAGATCAGCACGATCGCGATGATCGAGACGCCGAGGAAGAAGCGCCAGAAGTCGGTGAGCGGCATGAAGAAGTCCTTCACCGAATGGAAGACGGCGGTGCCGACGAGCGGGCCCATGACCGTCTGGATGCCGCCGGTGAGGATCATCATGAGGAAGTCGATGGACATGCCGATGGAGATCATCGTCGGGTCGATCGAACCCTTTGAGAAGGAATAGAGCGCCCCGGCGAGGCCCGCCGCCGCGCCCGCCACGATGAAGGCGAGCCAGCGGTGGGTCTTCACGTCGATGCCGATGGCATCCGCCCGGGTGGCGCTGTCGCGCGCGGCCCGCAGGGTGTAGCCGAAGGGCGTGTAGAACAGGTGCCTGAGCGCCACGATGGACGAGAGCGCCAGCACCGCCACCACGTAGAAATAGACCTCGCGGCTCGCCGCCCAGCGCGATGGCCAGACGCCGACCACGCCGTTGTCGCCGCCCGTGACCTCCACCCACTGGAAGCAGATGGCGTATGTGATCTGGGCGAAGGCCAGCGTCAGCATGGCGAGGTAGATGCCGTGGAGGCGGACGATGAAATAGCCGAACAGCGCCGCGGCGAGGCCGCCGGCGATCGGCGCCACGACCAGGGCCAGCTCCATCGGCGCCTTCATCGGACCGGTGACGAGGAGGCCCGCCGCATAGGCACCGACGCCGAAATAGGCGGCATGGCCGAAGGAGACGATGCCCCCGTTGCCGATGAGAAGGTTGAGCGAGAAGGCGGCGAGGGCGAAGACCATGATCTCGATGCCGACCTTCACCTTGTAGGTGTCCCCGAAGACCGGGATCAGCAGGAGCGCCGCGGTCAGCACGATCCAGACGACGGTCTCGTTCCGCGAGAAGCCCTTGAGGTTGAGAATGCCCTCGGGAAGCACAGCACGTCCCGAGGCGACCTCCGGCTTGCCCATCAGGCCCCACGGCTTGACCACCAGGACCACCGCCATCAGGAGGAAGACCAGGACCAGCGTGATCTTCGGGAAGATGAGGATCCCGAAGGCCTCCAGCATCTTGATGATCAGCGCGGCGATGAAGGCGCCCGGAACCGAGCCCATGCCGCCGATGACGGTGACGACGAAGGCCTCGGTGATGATGGAGAGGTCCATGCCCGTGTTGGCCGGCAGGCGCGGGATCTGCAGCGCCCCGCCGAGGCCGGCGAGGAAGGCGCCGAGGAACAGCGTGCCGGTGAACAGCATGGCCTGGTTGACGCCGAGCGCCCCGACCATCTCCCGGTCCTGCGTGGCGGCGCGGATCAGCACGCCGAAGCGGGTCTTGTGCATGATGAGGAGGAGGGCGCCGAGCACCGCGGGTCCGACGAAGATGAGGAACATCTCATAGGCCGGAAAGCGCTGGCCGAGGATCTCGATGCCGTGGCGCATGCCCGGCGCGCGCGGCCCGGTGATGTCGACGGGGCCCCAGATCTTGAGAACCACGTCCTGCACGATGAGCACGACGCCGAAGGTGGCGAGAAGCTGGAACAGCTCCGGCACCCGGTAGATGCGGCGCAGCAGCACCACTTCCATGATCACGCCGAGAATGCCGACCACCGTCGCGGAGGCGATGACGCCGATGAAGAACAGGGTCGGCGAGCGGTCGAACTCCAGAAGCCAGGGCACGATGGTCACCGCCATATAGGCGCCGAGCATGTAGAACGAGCCGTGGGCGAAGTTCACGATGCGCGTTACGCCGAAGACGATGGTCAGGCCCGAGGCGATGACGAACAGCGCCGAGGCGCTGGCCAATCCCGACAGGGCCTGGATGACGAAGAAGGAGAGATCCATCGGCGGGGGGCTCTCGGCGCAAGCGGTCTGAATGGGGTCGCGCGCGGGGCGCGGCCCATCGGGGGAGGCGGCCCGGACCACGGGTCCGGGAGATGGATGCGGAGGCGGGCTCCCCTCAGGCGGGGAGCCCTGTCACATGCGTCAGATCTTGCGCGCGGCGCGAACCTCGGCCTCGGGGAACATGACGTCGGCGCCATCGACGTAGCGGAAGTTCTTCATCGTCGGCAGCTTGCCCTTCAGCGTCGTCTCGCCGACCCAGGCACCGAGCGTCGACTGCTGGTCGATGGCGCGCATGGTGACGGGACCGCAGATGGTCTGCGTGGTCAGGCCCTTGAAGGCCTCCATCATCGCCGCCGTTTCCGTCGACTTCGCCTTGTTGAACATGTCGCGGATCATGAAGGGCACGACGTAGCCCAGCACCGAGCCGAGGCGCGGCGTGTCGTTGAACTTCGCCTTGTAGGCGGTGACGAAGGCCTGGTGGCCGTGGGTCTCCACCTGCTCCGGCGGATAGCCCGTGACGATCCAGCCATCCGGCGTCTCGTCGCCGAGGGGCAGGAGATATTCCGGCTCGCCGGTCAGGAGGCTCACCACCGTGCGGCGCTCGAACAGGCCGCGGGTGTTGCCCTCGCGCACGAAGGCGGTGAGGTCGGCGCCGAACAGCACGTTGAAGATCCCGTCCGGGCGGCTCTGGGCGAGCGCGCCGACGGTGGCGCCGGCATCGACGCGGCCAAGCGCCGGGAACTGCTCGGCGACAACCTCGAAGCCCGGCACCGCCGCGCCCATCAGGCGCTTGAAGGCGGCGACCGCCGACTGGCCGTACTCGTAGTTGGGCGCCACCACGGCCCAGCGCTTCACGCCCTTCCCCTTGGCCGCGTCGACCAGCATCTTGGTCTGCATGTAGGTGCCGGGGCGGACGCGGAACGTGTAGGGGTTGCCGCTCGCCATGGTCAGCGCGTCGGTCAGCGGCTCGGTGGCGAGGTAGAGCACCTTCTTCTGGTTGGCGAAGTCGGCGAGCGCGAGGCCGACGTTGGACAGGAAGGCGCCGGCGATGAACGAGACGTTCTCGCGGGTGACCAGTTCCTCGGCGACGCGGACGGCATCGCCCGGGGTCGCGCCGTCGTCGCGGTAGATGATCTCGAGCGGGCGGCCGCCCATGCCGGCGAGGCCGCCGGCGGCATTGATCTGCTCGACGGCCAGCTGCATGCCGTTGCGATAGGGAACGGCGAAGGCGGCCATGCGGCTGTAGGAATTGAGTTCGCCAACCTTCACCGGGGCGCCCTGGGCGGAGCCGGTTCCGGCGGTCAGGGCGACACCGGTGGCCGCGAGGCCTCCGACGACGGTGCGGCGCGACAGATCGAGCTTCGACATAAGAATCTCCCCTCAGATGCGGGCGGCGGGGACCGCCCGTTCCACCTCTGACCGAAGCTTCCGTTGTTTTGTTCTTCGGAAGATCATTCGTAAGCGAACGATACCGCGTCCCGGATTGCTGGCAAGAGGCTTTTTTGGAATTCCTGCGAACTGGGCCGGCGGGGAGCCGCAGGTCTCGCGGCGTCTCAAATGACGAAACGATATCAATTGCTTAGGAGAAGGTCGGCCGCAGCCCGCCGACGGTGATGCCGTTCCAGTTCTTCATCACCGGCGTGACGAAGCGGCGGAATTTGGCAGCCTCCGCCTCGTTCATGGGCAGGAGCCTGGCGATCAGCGCAGCCATCATCACCTCGCTGGCGCGGGAGGCGCCGTCGACGCATTTGAGCGCGATGCCGAGGCCCTGGTCGGGCAGCGCCGCGCAAAAGACGCCCTCCGCGCCGGTCTTCACGAAGACCCTCGCTCCGAGCAGTCCCATCACGTCGGTGCAGAAGCGGCCCGAGCCCGCGACCATGAAGGGCTCGGCGGCGCAGGCTGCGCGAAGCCGCGCGAAGGCCTTCGCCCGTTCCGGCCCGACGCCCTCGCCGGTCGCGAGCTTGGCGAAGCCGTGCGCAAGCTTCGTCAGAGGTACGGCGAAGGTCGGGATGGAGCAGCCGTCGGTGCCCACCGCCGTGTCGGCGTCGAGCCTGTGGCCGGTCACCTCGCCCACCGCCTCGGCGACGAAGCGCTGCACCTTGTGGTCGATGCCGACATAGCCGGATGTCGGGATGCCCTGCGAACAGGCGAAGCAGAGGAAGCCGGAATGCTTGCCCGAGCAGTTGTTGTGGAGGGCGGAAGGCTTGCCCCCCGAGCGGGCGAGGCCGTGGGTCGCCGCAGCGCCCGATGGCCAGTGCGCCCCGCATTCGAGGTCGCCTTCGCCGAGGCCGGCCCTCGCGAGCATGGAAGAGGCGGTCGCCACGTGCCGCTCCTCGCCGGAATGGGACGAGCAGGCCAGCGCCAGTTCGGCGTCGCCGAACCCGTAGCGATCGGCCGCGCCGCTCTCCACCAGCGGCAGGGCCTGCAGCGCCTTGATGGCCGAGCGCGGATAGATGGCGCGCTCGATGTCGCCGAGAGAGAAGACCACGCGCCCCGCCGCATCGCAGACCACGGCGGCACCGCGATGGACGCACTCGACGCTGTCGCCGCGCAGGACTTCGACGAGGATGGGGTCGCTCAGCGACATGGATCGGGCTCCGTCAGGCAGGCTGCCGCGATAAGCCAGAACCGCCGCCGGATAAAGCCCCTACTCGGCCGCCTGCGCGCCGGGCGACACCTGGCCCTGCGGCGCGTCCATGCGGGCGTTCATGTTGGCGACCATCTTCTTGACGATGGTCGATGCGGTCTTCTCGAACAGGAAGGGGAAGAAGGCGTGGACCAGGGCGCAGAAGGCGCAGAAGGCGAAGGTGCCGGAATAGCGCAGCGCCGCACCCATGTGCTCGAAGTAGCTCTCGTTCACAGAGCGGGGATGGGCGAGGAAGGCGGTCTTGGCACGTTCGATCATGACGGGGGCTCCGGCGCGGGAGGGTTCGAGTCGCACAATGGGGATGATCGTAACCTCACTCCCGTGGGATGATGTCCCAAACGTTTGGGTTAATGCCGCGGAACGGTGGACGATGTTGCGTAATCAGTTAGAATGATGGGATGTCATCCTCTCCGCTCGTCCTCGATTCCACCGACAAGGCGCTGCTGCGGCTGGTGCAGCAGGACGCCGGCCTCTCCATGGAGCAGCTCGCGGAGAAGGTGAACCTGTCACGCAACGCCTGCTGGCGGCGGCTGAAGCGGCTCGAAGACGAGGGCGTCATCCGTGCCCGCGTCGTCCTCGCCGATGCCGCCAAGCTCAACCTCGAGCTGACCGTCTTCATCGCCGTGCGCACCAGCCGCCATGATGCCGACTGGGCGGCGCGGTTCCACGCCGCCGTTCAGGACATTCCCGAACTCCTCGGCGTCTACCGCACCGCCGGCGAGATCGACTACATCCTCCACGCCCGCGTGCCCAACGTCGCCGCCTACGATCGTCTGTACCGCAAGCTCACCGCCCGCATCGAGATGCAGGACGTCTCGGCGAGCTTCGTCATGGAGGAGATCAAGGAGGTCACGGCGCTGCCGCTCGATTTCGTGTGAGAGCGGGATCTCAACGCGAGCCTCGCTCCTCTTCTCCGGAAACACCACCGTCGTGCCCGGGACAAGCCCGGGCGTGACGGATGAGTTCGTATCCGTTCGAGACGAGCCCCACCCTTACCCTCCCCCTCTGGCGAGGGGAGGGGGGCTTCGACGTCGCAGACGATCGTAGACGGATGGGCCTCGCCCAACGGTTCAAACCCGGCACGACGTCATAGTCCCCCTCCCTGCGCGATAGCGCGGGTGGGGCCTTTTCGCCCGCCATAGCCCTCAAGCAGGGCGGAATGCACCACTGAGCGATGGGGCGCCGTCGCTGGTCGCCAGGCCCTTCCCCACGAGGTCCTCGAGATGCGCGAAGACCGACAGGCCCGCTGCGCTCTTCAGCCGGGGATCGAGGCCCTCGTAGATCGCCGCGACGATCTCGGGGATCGACCGGTCACCCATCGCCAGCCGTTTGAGGATCGCCGCCTCCCGGAGCTTGCGGTGATGTGACAGCGCCCGCATGAACTTCGCCGGTTCGCGCACGGGGCCGCCGTGGCCGGGCCAGAACAGCGTCTCGCCGCGCGCCCTGAGCTTGTCGAGGGAGGCCATGTAGTCGCCCATCGATCCGTCCGGCGGCGCGACGATGGAGGTCGACCAGGCCATCACGTGGTCGCCGGAGAACAGCGTCTCCTCCTCGCGCAGGGCGAAGGCCATGTGGTTGGCGGTATGGCCGGGGGTGAACACCGCCTCCATGGTCCAGCCGGTGCCGGAGACGACGTCGCCGTCCTTCAGCACCACGTCCGGGCGGAAGTCCTTGTCGCCCGAGGCGTCGAGCGCGTTTGTCTCGCCGAGGTTCAGTGCCCGTGCCGCGCGATGCGGCCCCTCCGCATAGACCGGCGCGCCGGTCGCGGCCTTGACGGCGGCCGTGGCCGGCGAATGGTCGCGGTGGGTGTGGGTGACGAGGATCGCCTCCACCGTCTCTCCCTTCACCGCCTCCAGCACGGCGGCGACATGGCGAGGATCGTCGGGGCCGGGGTCGATGATGGCGACGCGGCCGGAGCCGACGACATAGGTCACCGTGCCCTTGAAGGTGAAGGGACCGGGATTGTCGCAGAGGATCCGGCGGATCAGCGGCGAGAGCTGTTCCACCCGGCCCGGCACGGCCACGTCGTCGCGCTCGAAGGGAATATCCTCGGCCATGCTGCCTCTGTCGAAACGGGGTGGGACGGCGCCTTGCCGATGCCGCAGGTCACGGGCTATGGGGGTGAAGCCACCACGTCGGCAGCCAAATGACAAGCTGACCCAACGGCATAGCCCCACAAAGGATTTCACCCATGTCCGACGCGACGATTGCCGCGACCCTCTGGCCCACCCGCTCGTCCGCCCTGCCGGGAACGACCTTCCGCTCGCTCGCACTGGTCGCCGGTGGCGTCTGCCTGATCACGCTGGGCGCCAAGGCGAGCGTGCCCTTCTGGCCGGTGCCGCTGACCCTGCAGACCCTCGCCATCTCGGTGGTCGCCGCCGCCTATGGCCTGCGCCTCGGCGTCGCCACCGTCGCCGCCTATCTCCTCGCCGGCCTCCTCGGCGCGCCGGTCTTCGCCGGCTGGTCCGTCGGCATCGCCCCGTTCATGGGCCCGACCGGCGGCTTCCTCGCCGGCTTCCTGATGATGGCGGCGATCATCGGCGCCGCAGCCGATCGCGGCTGGGACAAGGCCTGGCCGACGACCCTTGCCGCCATGGCCTTCGCCAACGTGATCGTCTTCGTGCCCGGCCTCCTCTGGCTCGGCACCTTCACCGGCTATGGCGAGAAGCTGCTCGCCGCCGGCCTCTGGCCCTTCGCCCTGGGCACGCTGGTGAAGACCGCGCTCGCCGCCGCCGTCATGCCGATGGCGTGGAGCCTCGTCAGCCGCCTTAAGGCCTAAGCCTCCTCGACGACGTAGCCGCCGTCGAACAGTGCGGCGATGCGGGCGAGAGCCGCCCGCGTCGCCTCGCTGTCGGGGGACATGCCCTCCGGGAGCGCCGCCGCCAGGACCGCGGGGGCGAGAGCGTTGAGGCGGGGGAAGAGGTCAGGATCGAGCCGCGCCGCCAGGGCATGGTCCGGATGGGCCGGGTCGAGATGGGCCGGCCCGTATTCGCCGAGATGGCGCATCGCGTCCCAGGGCGCCGCCTCGGCCGGCAGCCGCGCCGCGAGGGCCGCGTCTTCCTCCCTGAGGTAGAAGCGGTTGAGCCCGTCGAAGAAGACGTCGCGGTAGCCGGCCGCCGCCAGCAGCGGCGCGAAATCGGCCGAGCTGTCCGCCATGGTCCAGGGCGCGACCGCCTCCAGCACCACGACGCGGGGACGGAAGCGCGTCCAGTCGTTGCCGGCGAGCACCTCGGCCTCGGCGCCCTCCACGTCCACCTTGAGAAAGTCGATCCGGCCGGGCGCATGGGCCTCGCAGAGCGCCGCCAGCGTCGTGACCGGCCGCTTCAGCCGCGCGGAGGAGACGCCGGCGGCCGCGGCCGCCTCAGCATGCTGCGGCAGCGTCGTGGAGAGGCCGTGGAAGCGGTCGGCCTGAAAGAAGTCGGCCTCACCGACCGTCCGGCCGCAGAGCGCCTCGACGACCACGTCGCGTGGCCGCACATGGCCGTAGGCGCGGGCGATCTCCGCCTGCGGCTCCACCACGATGCCGCGCCAGCCGCGCTCGTAGAACCAGAAGGAGACGTTGTCGGCGATGGCGTGGCCGCCGCCGACGTCGATATAGAAGCCCTCCGCCACGTCGGCGAGCAGCAGGGAGAGGTGGTAGTCCTCGCGGTTCTGGGCGTAGGAGAGAAAGGCCCTCGCGTCTTGGTCGCTCAAGGGCCGTGCCCTCCCGTTGGGCCCGTCTAGCGCCGGGGCCTGATGGCGTGAGCCTCGCGTGCGCGCTCGATCTGGTCAAGCTTGGCGGCAAAGAGGCTCCAGTCGTCCCGTTCGGCGATGGGGGCCCACAGCGCCTCCACCTCCTCGATCAGCAGGGTCGCCGGGCCCTCGCCCTCGAAATAGGCCGCGGCGGCCGGGGAGGGAGGGACCGGCTCGTGGGCGGCGAGCGCTGCCTCGAGACGGGCGAAATCCTCGCCCTGGTAGAACTCCGCCTGCGGCCCGGCCATGGCGAAGGCACGCCGCGCGATGCCGCCGTGCCAGTCGAACATCGTGCGCTCGAAGGGGGCCTGCGACTTCAGCAGGAACTGGAAGAAGGCAGCGGCGAGCTCGTCGTCCGTCTCGGCGTCGACTTCGCTGAGCCCGAGCCGCGCGCAGAGCGCCCGCCGGAGACCCTGGTGGAAGGCCCCTGCATAAGACCGCAGCGCGTCCTCCAGCTCGCCGACGGGGGCGACCAGCGTCAGGCATTCGGCGAAGCGCTCGAGGTTCCAGGCCACCGCGCCGGGCTGGCGACCGAAGGCGTAGAGCCCCGTCTGGTCGAAATAGGCGGCGGTGAAGCCGGGCTCGTAGCGCGGCAGGAAGCGCCAGGGGCCGTAGTCGAAGCTCTCCCCGGTGACCACCATGTTGTCGGTGTTGAGGACGCCGTGGACGAAGCCGGCCGCCATCCATTCGCCGGCAAGCGCCCCCGTCGCCTCGGAGACGGCGGCGAGCAGGGCGGCAGCCTCCTTCGCCACGTCGCCGCCGCGGGCGGCCTGCGGGTGGTAGTGCCGGATGCAGTGGGCGACGAGGGTCGCGATGCCCGCCGCGTCGTTGTAGGCGAGGCAGCGCTGGAACGTGCCGAAGCGCACATGGCTGTGCGACAGGCGCACCATCACCGCGGAGCGGGTCGGCGAGGGCTCGTCGCCGCGGATGAGCTGCTCTCCGGTCTCGATGAGCGAGAAGGTCTTGGACGTGTAGACGCCGAAGGCTTCGAGCAGCGAGGAGGCCAGCACTTCGCGAACGCCCCCCTTGAGCGTGAGGCGCCCGTCGCCGGAGCGCGAATAGGGCGTCTGTCCCGAGCCCTTGGTGCCGAGGTCGAGGAGGCGGCCCTCGCCATCGATCAGCTGGCCGGCGAGGAAGCCGCGCCCGTCGCCGATGTCGGGGTTGTAGGAGCGAAACTGATGGCCGTGATAGCGCAGCGCCAGCGGCTGCGGCAGGTTGTCGGCGAGGGGTTCGAACCGGCCGAAATGGGCGATCCACTGGTCGTCGGTCAGCCCGCCGAGGCCGACCGCCTCGGCCCAGCGCTGGTTGCGGAAGCGCAGGACATGCTGCGGAAACGCTGCCGGCGCGACGACGTCGTAGAAGGCGGGGCCGAGATCGGCATGGGCGGTCGAGGGACGATAGGTCATGATGGACATATAGCGCTCGGCGGCGTCGAAAGGTCCAATGGGGGCGCGGGTTCGTGTGGCCGGGGGTTGGGATAGCCCCTCACCCTACCCCCTCCCCGCCAGCCGGGAGAGGGGACTATGACGCCGCGCTCGTTCCGCGCCAGTGGTGCCAGGCACGCCGGTGGCCGAACCTAAAGCGACGCTGGTTCACCTTCTCCCCGCAGGTGGGGAGAGGGTAAGGGTGAGCGGCCCGCCAGGCTCACGCCGCGGCGGCTTCGCCGTGCAGGTCCTTCACCACCTCGGCCAGCATCTCGTAGGAACGCACCCGCTTGGCATGGTCGAAGATGGCGGAGGCCACCATCACCTCGTCGACACCCGTCTGGGTGACGAACTGCCTGAGGCCGCGCCGCACCGTCTCCGGCGAGCCGACGAAGGAGAACTGCAGCATGCGCGAGGCCTGCGCCTTCTCCATCGGGCTCCAGAAGGTCTCGATGTCGTCGATCGGCGGCGGCAGCAGGCCGCGGATCCCGCGGAAGATGCCGGCGGCGCGCTGCTGCGCCGAGGTGAAGAGGTGCCGCGCCTCCTCGTCGGTGGGCGCAAGGAAGACGTTGCAGCCGGCCATGGCATAGGACGTCGCCTGCTGCTCGGAGGGCGCGAACTTCGCCCGGTAGATCGTCAGCGCCTGCATCAGGGCGTCGGGCGCGAAATGCGAGGCGAAGGCGTAGGGGAGCCCCAGCATGGCCGCGAGCTGCGCCCCGAACGTGGAGGAGCCGAGAATCCACAGCGGCACTTCGGTGCCGGCGCCGGGCACCGCCTGGATCGCTTGGCCCGGCTGGGCGGGCGCGAGGAAGGCCTGCAGCTCCAGCACGTCCTGGGGGAAGTTGTCGGATTCCATCGGATCGACGCGCAGCGCCCGCATGGTGCGCTGGTCGGTGCCGGGCGCGCGGCCGAGCCCGAGATCGATGCGGCCGGGGAACAGGCTCTCCAGCGTGCCGAACTGCTCGGCGATGACCATGGGCGCGTGGTTCGGCAGCATGATGCCGCCGGCGCCGACGCGGATGCGGCGGGTGGCGGCCGCCACCTGGCCGATCACCACGGCGGTCGCGGCGCTGGCGATGCCGGTCATGTTGTGGTGCTCGGCGAGCCAGTAGCGGTTGTAGCCGAGCCTGTCGGCATGGCCGGCGAGGTCGATCGTGTTGCGCAACGCGTCGCCGGGCGTCTTGCCCTCCGGCACGGGCGCGAGGTCGAGGATGGAGAACAGGGTCATGGCGTCATCCGGGGTCAAGGGCCGGGGTCAGGTTACCCAAGATAGGCACTTGTGGCGGGATGGCGAGGGGAGGGGCAGCGGATCAGCCCTGCTCGGGCGCGCCGAGCTGGCTGAGCGCCTCATGCACGACGTCCGCCTTGTGGCGCAGGTGCTCGCGCATCAGCGTCGACAGGGCCGCGCCATCACGGGTCCGCAGCGCCGCCATCATCCGCTCGTGGTCCTCGATGGCCTCGGCCCAGCGCTCCGGCGTCTTGCGGGCGACGAAGCGCACCGCATGGATGCGCACCATCAGGTTTTGGTAGAGGGCGGCGAGCGTCGCGTTGCCGGCGATGCGGAAGATTTCCTCGTGGATGCGCCGGTTCAGGCCTGAATAGGGCACCCATTCGCCGCGCCGCCAATGGCCGACCATCTCGCCATGCATCGTCTCGAGGCGTGCGAGGTCATCGTTGCTCATCCGGGCACAGGCGAGTTCGCCGGCGAGCGCCTCCAGCATGCCCATGATGGGGAAGAGCTCTTCCACCGCTTCGGGCGCGATGCGGGCGACGCGAGCCCCGCGGTTGGGGGTGAGGTCGACGAGGCCCTCCGCGGCGAGCACTTTCAGCGCCTCCCGCAGCGGCGTGCGCGAGACGCCGAAGAGGTCGCAGAGGTCAGGCTCGGAGATCTTGTCGCCGGCCTTCAGCGTGCCCTCGACGATCATGTCGCGCAGCCGGCCGGTCAGCTCGGTGGCGAGCGAGCGGCGGGCGATCAGCGGATGTTCGTTCATACCGATCCTCCTCTCGCTCGCCGCGCCATCACGCCGCTTTCGCGCCGCCCTCGCGCTTGCCCTCGGCGAGGTACGCCATCGCCGCCGTCACGCCGCCCGTCTTGTGCGGCACGCCGGCGAGGCCGAGGCCCATCTCGACGCCGCCCAGCGTGCCGATGAGCGTCAGGTCGTTGATGTCGCCGAGATGGCCGATGCGGAAGACCTTCTTGGCGACCTTCGACAGGCCCGTGCCGAGCGACATGTCGAAGGCGTCGAGGATCACCGAGCGCAGCCGGTCGGCGTCGTGTCCCTCGGGCATCACCACCGCGGTGAGCACCGGCGAGAAATGCTTGGGGTTGGTGCAGAGGTTTTCGAGGCCCCAGGCCGCGACCGCCCTGCGGGTCGCCTCGCCATGGCGCAGATGGCGGGCGAAGACGGCGTCGAGGCCTTCCTCGTGCAGCATCTGGATCGCCTCGTCGAGACCGTAGAGCAGGTTCGTCGCCGGCGTGTAGGGAAAGTAGCCGGACTTGCCGGCGGCGATCATCTCCTCCCAGCCCCAGAAGCTCTTCGGCAGCCGCGAGGCCTTCGAGGCTGCGAGCGCCTTTTCCGACACCGCGTTGAAGGAGAGGCCGGGGGGAAGCATCAGGCCCTTCTGCGAACCGGCGACGGTGACGTCGACGCCCCATTCGTCGTGGCGATAGTCGACCGAGGCGAGCGAGGAGATGGTGTCGACCATGAGGAGGGCAGGGTGGCCAGCCGCGTCGATGGCCTTGCGCACCTCGTCGATGCGCGAGGTCGAGCCCGTCGAGGTCTCGTTGTGGACCACGCAGACCGCCTTGAAGCTGTGCGCCTTGTCCTCGCGCAGGGCCGCCTCGATGGCGGCGACGTCGGCGCCAGAGCGCCAGTCGGAGGGGATGAAGGTCGTCTCGACGCCGAGCTTGGCCGCCATGGTCTTCCACAGCGTGGCGAAATGGCCCGTCTCGACCATCAGCACCTTGTCGCCGGGGGAGAGCGTGTTGGCAAGCGCCGCCTCCCAGGCGCCGGTGCCCGAGGCCGGGTAGATGACCACGTGGCCGCGCGTCTTGAAGACCGAGCGCATGCCGTCGAGGACGCGCAGGCCGAGCTTGCCGAAATCCGGGCCGCGATGGTCGATCGTCTGCCGCGCGATGGCGCTGAGGATGCGCTCCGGCACGGGCGAGGGACCGGGGATCTGCAGGAAGTGGCGGCCCGCGACGCGGGGGGCATTGGTGGCCATCGGGGTCTCCTCAAGACAGGGCTGGCACAGGCTCTCGGCCGCAGCCTCTTGCCAGAATGAATAATGAATGCAAAATTCAAGTCAAGAGGAACGAGGATGGGCTGCACGTTGCAAGTGCGTCCTTCGAGGCTCGCCACAGAGAGACGCTGCCGTGTCTCGCTGTGGCTCGCACCTCAGGATGAGGGCGGGAGCGCATGGCAGGGCCGGTTGCAGACCGGCCGGTTATGCCGGTCGTACCCCCCTCATCCTGAGGTGCGAGCGAAGCGAGCCTCGAAGGACGCAATTCGCTGATGCAGGCCACCAGCCGATGCAGGGCACGAACCGATGAACGACATGAGCAACACGCCCGACACGCCGCTGCAGCGCCGCCTCGCCTCCGAGGTGAAGGGCGACGTCCTCTTCGACGCTTTCTCGCGCGGGCGCTATGCCACCGACGCCTCGATTTACCAGATCATGCCCGTTGGCGCGGTGGTGCCGGAGACCGTGGACGACGCCATCCGCGCGGTGGCGCTGGCGCGCGAGGCCGACGTCACCGTCCTGCCGCGCGGCGGCGGCACCTCCCAGTGCGGGCAGACGGTCAATTCATCCCTCGTGGTCGACTGTTCGAAGCGCCTCAACCGGATCCTCGACCTCGACGTCGCCGGCCGCACCGTCCGCGTCGAGCCGGGCATCGTCCTCGACGACCTCAATCGGCAACTCAAGAAGCACGGGCTCTGGTATCCGGTCGACGTCTCCACAGCCTCCCGCGCCACCATCGGCGGCATGACCGCCAACAATTCCTGCGGCGGCCGCTCGCTGCGCTACGGCACCATGCGCGACAACGTCATCCAGGTGGAGGCGGCCCTCGCCGACGGCAACCGCCGCTGGTTCGGTGAGGTGTCGCGCGACGATGCGATGCGCAACGACGCCGACCTCCTCACCCGCGACCTCCTCACTCTCGGCGAGCGCGAGGCGGCCGAGGTCGAAGCGCGGTTTCCGAAAGTCCAGCGTCGCGTCGGCGGCTACAATCTCGACGCCCTCGTGCCGAAGGGGGCCGCCAACAACATGGCGCATATCCTCGTCGGCTCCGAGGGCACGCTCGCCTTCACCACGGCGGTCGACCTGAAGCTCTGGCCGCTCCTTGGCCCGAAGGTCTTTGGCATCTGCCATTTCGGCTCGTTCCACGAGGCGATGGATGCCGCCCAGCACCTCGTCACGCTGAAGCCCATCGCGGTGGAGCTGGTCGACCGCACCATGATCGGTCTCGCCCGCGACATCGCCATGTTCCGTCCCACGGTGGAGCGCGTGGTGCGCGGCGACCCGGACGCGCTGCTGGTCGTGGAATTCGCCGAGGAGACGGAAGCGCAGAACCTCCAGAAGCTCCGGGATCTCGAAGCGCTGATGGGCGACCTCGGCTTCTCGTGGTCGGGCACCGGCGCCCGCTTCGGCGGCGTAGCGCCGGTGGTCGAGCCCGCCTGGCAGGCGGCGGTGACCGAAATGCGCTCCTCGGGCCTCAACATCATGATGTCCATGAAGGAGGCGGGAAAGCCGGTCTCCTTCCTCGAGGATTGCGCCGTGCCGCTGAAGGACCTCGCCGCCTATACGGCCGGCCTCACCGCCATCTTCCGTGCCCACGGCACCGAGGGCACCTGGTACGCCCACGCCTCCGTCGGCTGCCTGCACGTCCGCCCCGTCCTCAACATGAAGCTGGACGTGGACGCGAAGCGCATGCGGTCCATGGCGGAGCAGGCCTTCGAGCTCGTCCGCCAGTACAAGGGGTCGCATTCCGGCGAGCATGGCGACGGCATCGTCCGCTCGGAGTTCCATCGCGAGATGTTCGGCGAACGGCTGGTGCGCGCCTTCGAGGAGGTGAAGGACCGTTTCGACCCGGGGGGCCTGTTCAACCCGGGGAAGATCACCCGCGCCCCGCGGATGGATGACCGGACCCTGTTCCGCTACCCGCCGGACTACTCGGGGCTGGACATCACGCCCGCCCTCGACTGGTCCGACTATCCCGGCGCGTCCCAGGGTTTCCTCGGCGCCATCGAGATGTGCAACAACAACGGCACCTGCCGGAAGCTCGACGGCGGCGCCATGTGCCCGAGCTACCGCGTCACCCGCGACGAGCAGCACGTCACCCGCGGCCGCGCCAACACGCTGCGCCTCGCCATGACCGGCCAGCTCGGCCCCGACGCGCTGCTGGCGCCGGAAATGGAGGAGACGCTGAAGCTCTGCGTCTCCTGCAAGGCCTGCAAACGCGAGTGCCCGACCGGCGTCGATATGGCGCGCATGAAGATCGAGGTGAAGGCGGTCCGCCATGCGGCAAAGGGCGCGAGCCTGCACGAGACGCTGGTGGCACACCTGCCGCGCTTCGCGCCGCTGGCGGCAAAGGCCCCCTGGCTCTTCAACCTGCGCGACCGCGTGCCGGCGCTGAAGGCCCTGTCGGAGAAGCTGGCGCAGTTCTCGGCGCGGCGCTCACTGCCGCGCTGGCGCTCCGACGTCTTTGCGCCGCCCGCTGCCGCCGAGGGGCCGGAGGCGGGCCGCGAGGTCGTGCTGTTCGCGGACACCTTCAACCGCGCCTTCGAGCGCGAGAACCTCGACGCCGCGGTCACCGTGCTGACCCGCGCCGGCTACCGCGTCCACCATGCGAGGCCCGTCGGGGGTGGCCGCCCGCTCTGCTGCGGCCGCACCTATCTCGCCACCGGGATGGTGGATCGCGCCCGCACGGAGGCCGACAGGCTGGTCGCGGCGCTCGCCCCCTTCGCCGCCCGAGGCGTGCCGGTCATCGGCCTCGAGCCCTCCTGCCTCTTCTCCCTGCGCGACGAGATCCCCGCGCTGCTGCGCTCCGACGACGCCAAGGCCGTCGCCGGCGTCGCCGTCCTCTTCGAGGAGTTCATCGCAGCAGAGGCGAAGGCCGGCCGGCTCGCCCTGCCGCTTGGCGAGATGAAGGCCAGGGCGGTCCTGCACGGCCACTGCCACCAGAAGGCCTTCGGCGCCATGGGGGCGGTGGAGGGCGCGCTGCGTCTCATTCCCGGCCTCGAGGTCCAGACGGTGGAGAGCTCCTGCTGCGGCATGGCAGGGGCCTTCGGCTATCACGCCGAGACCATCGACGCCTCGCTCGCCATGGCCGAGCTCTCGCTGCTCCCCGCCGTCCGCAAGGCGCCGGACGACGCCATCATCGTCGCCGACGGCACCTCCTGCCGCCACCAGATCGCCGACGGCGCCGGCCGCGAGGCCGTGCACGTGGCGCGCGTGCTCGCGATGAGCCTGGAGCGGAAGGCGGGAGCAGGGACCACCACGCCCTGAACGCCCCGCCATCTCCCCATTCGTCATGCCCGGGCTTGTCCCGGGCATCCACGAATTCCTCGTGGGGCGGTGTTCGAGTCGTGGATGGCCGGGACAAGCGCGGTCATGACGCGGTAACAGTAGCGCGCAAAACGGCAGAGGCTTGGCTTGAGCCTCACTCCAACGAAAAAGGCCCGCCGGAGCGGGCCTTCTGGGGTGTACGCGCTCACTGAGCCCGCTCGATCACTCGAGCTTGACGCCCGCGTCGGTCACGACCTTGCGCCAGCGCTGCACCTCGGAAGACACGAAGCGCCCGAATTCCGGGCCTTCCAGGGTCGGGATGCCCGAGCCGTTGCGCGCCCAGGCGTCCTTGATCATCTGCACCTGCAGCGCGGCCCGGATCTCGTTTCGCATCCGCTCGACGATCGGCGCCGGCGTGTTCTTCGGTGCGAAGATCGCATACCAGGTCGACACGTCGAAGTTCTGCAGGCCGGCTTCTGCCGCCGTCGGGACGTTGGGAACCGCAGGGCTGCGTGCCGAGGCGGCGACCGCGAGCCCACGGATGGCACCGCCCTGGATCTGCGGGGCAGAGGTGCCGAGCCCGTCGAAGACCATGTCGATCTGGCCGGCCACGAGGTCGGCCATGGCCGGTCCAGCACCGCGATAGGGGACGTGGCGGATCTTGGTGCCGGTCAGGATCTTGAACAGTTCGCCGACCAGGTGATGCGTGGTGCCGATGCCGGCCGAGCCGTAGATCAGCTCGTCGGGCTTCGACTTCGCCAGGGCGATCAGTTCGGCGAGGGTGGTGGCGGGAACGCGGCGCGGGTTGACGACGATGACCTGCGGCGGCTGGGCGATGATGGCGATCGGAATGAAGTCCGTCTCGATGTTGTAGTCGAGGCGCGGATAGAGCGATGGCGCGATCGTGTGGTGGGCGGCGCCGACGAAGAAGGAATAGCCGTCCGGAGCGGCGCGCGAGGCGACGAGCGCCCCGGCGGTGCCGCCGGCACCGGCGCGGTTCTCGATGACGACGCCCTGGCCGAGCTGTTTTTCCAGCTGCGCGGCGAGCGGCCGTGCGAAGGCGTCGGTGCCGCCGCCGGCGGCGAAGGGCACATGGAAGGTGATGGGCCGCGTCGGCCAGGTCTGGGCCTCGGCGGTTGCGCCGACCAGCGACACGGACAGCGCGGCGAGGCCGGCGAGTATGAATTTGCGCATGGGGGTCCCTCGGAACGGTTTCCTCTGGCGGCCCTTGGCGGGGCTGCTCGTCCGGCTTTGTCTGCCGGTTGAGACAGAGACTAGCGCCTGTTCGAGGGGTTGCAAGCTGTTGTCGGCGCCGCCGCTGCGTCGCGGCGGCGCATGACCACCCTCAGGTACCGACGCGCACCGGCGCGTTGAGCTTGCGCAGGGCTGCGATGACGGAGAGGGCGGTGATGCGGCCCGTCTTCGGGTTGTCGGAGGGGATGTTCTCGATGGCGAGCGACAGCTTCGCCGAATCCGAATCGACCTCGATGGCGTGGCAGTTGCGGGTGACGGTCGGGTCGGCCCAGATGTCGATGGTGGTGCGGTCCGGGCCGATGCCGGCAAGGGAGAGCGCCACAGCCACGTTGACGTTGGCCGGGAAGCCCTTGGCCGCCTCGCGGGCGGAGCCCGAGAAGATCAGCGTCGGCTCGGTCACCGCGTCCATGTCGAGGCCCTTCTCGACGAGATAGGGCGCGCCGACGAGGCCCTTCGGCGGCTTGCGGGTGATCATGCGCACCGAGTGGATCGTGCCCTCGGCCGCAGCCGTCACCGCGTCGAGGCCGAGCAGGGCGCCGGTCGGCACGATGATCTGGCCGCCGTGGGTCTTGGCGAGTTCCATCAGGTGCGGGCGCGGCAGCAGGGCGCCGCAGGACAGCACCATGACCTTCTTGCCCGCGGTGAGCATCGGCGTGCAGATCTCCTCGATCACCGCCGCCGGCGCGCATTCCACCGCAAGGTCGGCATGGGCGGGAAAATCGGCGAGCGCCACCACCGGCACGTCGATGCCCTGCTCGGCGAGCCAGGCCTTCGCCTTGGCCTCGTCGCGTGCGGCGACGCAGGCAAGGCTCGTCCCCGGGATGGTTCGGCCCGCGATCTTCGTGGCGAGCGTGCGTCCGATGGCGCCGAGGCCGGCGATCGCGATGCGGGTGGTGGTCATGGGGTCTCTCCGGCGAAAGGGTGGCGGACCATAGAGCCTGTTGCGGCGATTGCCAGTCCTCTGCCTCATGGCCTCCATGCCCTGATCCGGTGATCCGATCGCCCTGCGGGGGAATGCGACGGTGTGCCGCTTCCCGCAATCGGGGCTGGACATCAGGGGTCTTTTGGCCATGATCCGCCCTTCCAGAGGAGATTATGGATGAAAAATACCTCCCGACGCGCGCTTCTCGCCCTTGCAGCAGCCGCTTCCCTTGTCGCCGCGGCGCCCGCCGCCGAGGCGCAGACCTGGCCGGCCCGCCCGGTGACCATGATCATCCCCTTCGCGGCCGGTGGTCCCACCGACGTGTTGGGCCGCATCATGGCCGAGCGCATGTCGCAGATCCTCGGCCAGCAGGTGGTGGTGGAGAATGTCGGCGGCGCCGGCGGCATGACCGGCACGGCGCGCGTGTCGCGCGGCTCGCCTGACGGCTACACCTTCGTGCTCGGCACGGTCGGCACCCATGCGGTGAACCAGACGCTCTACAAGCAGCCGCTCTACAACGCTGCCACCGATTTCGCGCCGGTCACCCTGATCGCCGAGGTCCCGCTGATCCTCATCACCCGCAAGGACTTTCCGGCGACGAACCTCCAGGAGTTCATCGCCCACGTGAAGGCGAACCAGTCGAAGTTGCAGTTCGCCTCGGCCGGCGCCGGCTCGGCCGTGCATCTCGGTTGCCTCTACCTCAACTCGGTCATCGGCACGAACGACGTCACCCACGTGCCCTATCGCGGCTCGGCCCCGGCCATCCAGGACCTCATCGGCGGCCGCGTCGACTACATGTGCGAGATCTCCTCCACCGCCATGCCCCACATCCAGGGCGGCGTGGTGAAGGCGCTGGCGACCCTCACCGCCAACCGGTCCACCGTGTTCCCCGACCTGCCGACGGCCCAGCAGCAGGGCCTGCAGGGCTTCGAGGCCTATACGTGGAACGCCTTCTTCTTCCACAAGGACACCCCGCCCGCCATCGTCGACCGGCTGCGCGCCGTCACCGTCGAGGCGATGGACACGCCGGCCGTGAAGGAGCGGCTGGAGAGCCTCGGCGCCATCATGGCGACGCCCGAGCGCCGCGGCCCGGCCTATCTCGGCCAGCTGGTCCGCAGCGAGATCGAGAAGTGGGCGGGCCCGATCCGCGCCAGCGGCGTCAGCCAGTAAGGCGCCTCGCACCTGTGAATGGCGACACCCGGCGGGCCTTCCGCCGGGTGTTTTCGTTGGTGGCGGGCCACTCGGCCCGCGCATTCGCACGAACCCATCCGATGCGCGGGACAAGCCCGGGCATGACGTCAGAGGGTCTCGCCGGACCTCAGCCCAGCGCCGCCAGGACCTCATCCCGGCGCGGCAGGGGCGCCACAGCGCCGTAGCCCCGGGTGGAGAGTGCCGCGGCCGCGCAGGCATAACGCCCGGCGCGGAACGGATCGCCCGTCGCCAGCCACTCGGCGAGGAAGGCTCCGTCGAAACAGTCGCCGGCGCCGGTCGCGTCCACCGCACCCACCGGGATCGAGGGGATGATCCGCCGCTCTCCGCGCGTGGCGATCAGCGCCCCGTCCTTGCCGAGCGTCAGCGCCACGATCTTCGAGCCGCCCTCGAGATAGAAGTCGGCGATAGCGTCGGGGGTCTCGCGGCCGGTCAGCTGGCGCGCGTCGTCGAGGCCGGGGAGGGCGATGTCGGCGAGCCGCATGGCCTCGTTGGTGACCTCGCGCGCCCGCTCCAGCGGCCAGAGCCTCAGGCGCAGGTTGGTGTCGTAGGAGACGGTGACGCCCGCCGCCCGCGCCTCGGCGATGGCGAGGCGCACCGCCGCGCTCGCCGACGGCGAGATCGCCTGGGATATGCCGGAGACGTGGAGGATCTTCGCCGCCCGGATGGCCGTCACCGGCAGATCGGCAGAAGTGAAGCGCGCCGCCGCCGACCCGGCGCGGCGATAGGCGAATTCGTGGCCGTCGGGGCCGTGTGTGATGAAGTAGATGCCGGTCTCGCTCTGCGGCGGCACGCGCATGGCGCTGGTGTCGATGCCCTCCGCCCGCCACAGGTCGAGGAAGGCCCGTCCGAACGTGTCGTCGCCGACGGCCCCGATGACCCCCACGCGCGCGCCAGACCGGGCCGCCGCGATGGCGCAGTTCGACGTGTCGCCGCCGAAGCCGAAGAGATAGGTAGGCTCGCGTGGAATGGTCTGGTTGAACTCGCCGAGGGCTTCGCCGAAGCAGAGAATGTCGGAATGCATGGAGGGTCCGCGCGTGGATGGCCGGTCAGCATAGGCGGGAGACCACGGCGGGCAAGGGGGCTGCGCGCCACCACTTGACGCGGGCAGGGCTGCCATTTGATCCAGCCCCACGATTTTCCCGCCGCCTTGCTGCATGCTCTTGCGCAATTGATGCGATGCGGTATCATTCGTGTACGAATGAACTGCCGTCGGCGCAAGTCACCCCGGGCTCTGCCATGTCGAACCTGAATTCCGAACGCGTCCTCGATGTCCGCCACTACACGGACCGGCTTTTCTCCTTCAAGACGACGCGCGACCCCTCGTTCCGCTTCGTCAACGGCCAGTTCACCATGATCGGGCTGGAGATCGACGGCCGCCCGCTGCTCCGCGCCTATTCCATCGTGTCCTCCAACTACGAGGACAACCTCGAGTTCTTCTCCATCAAGGTGCCGGACGGTCCGCTGACCAGGCACCTGCAGAACATCAAGGTGGGTGACCGCATCCTCGTCGGCCGCAAGCCCGTCGGCACCCTCGTCCAGGACGCCCTGCTGCCGGGGAAAAACCTCTATCTCTGCGGCACCGGAACGGGCCTTGCTCCCTTCATCAGCGTGGTGAAGGACCCGGAGGTCTACGACCGCTTCGAGAACATCGTCCTCATCCATGGGACCCGCTTCATCGCCGAGCAGGCCTATGGCGACTACGTCTCCAAGGAACTGCCGGACGACGAGCTCATCGGCGAGCTGGTCCGCGCCAAGCTCAAGTACTATCCGACCGTCACCCGCGAGCCCTATGTCCACAACGGCCGCATCACCCAGCTCCTCGAGGACGGAACGATCCAGGCCGAGTTCGGCCTGCCGCCGCTCGACAAGGCCAACGACCGGGTGATGATCTGCGGCTCGCCCGCCTTCCTGAAGGACATGGTCGACATGCTGGTCGCCCGCGGTTTCGACGAGGGGGCGATCTCCGGCCCCGGCCATTTCGTCATCGAGAAGGCCTTCGTCGAGAAGTGACGCAGGCGGCCGCCGCGGCGGCACCCTGAACCTTATCCTCTCCCGGCGCGACTGACACGTGAGCCGCTTTCGCGGCGCGACAGTCGAGCCATGTCCGATCCACGCCAGTTTCGCATTCCCGCCCGCTCCCGGTCATCGGGCAGCCGGCACCATCCCGTCCTCGTTCTCGCCGCCCTCCTGGCGGCGGCGGTTGCGGGCGCAGCTCTCGTCGGGCTCGCGAGCCGCCACGGCGCGCTCGCCTTCGCGGGATGGCTCGATCTCGGCCGGGCGGGCGACCGGCTCGCCTTCGCGGCGATGATGGGCGGGATGGGAGCAGCCGCGGGCGCTGCCCTCGGCCTGTGGCTGGCGCTCCGGCGGCTGGCGCGCCCCGCCTCGATCTGCCGCGGCGCCGCGGCGGGAGGGGCGGTCCTCGCCTTCCTGTCGGTGGCCGTCGGCTACATGGCCTTCGCCCTGACCACGCCGCCGCCGCCCATCCATCCCTTCCTGCTCGTCCAGCTGCGCTTCGACGGCGAGGGCTGGGGCGACCTGATCGTCGAAGGTGCCGGCGCGCGCGCCGCCATCAAGGCCGAGGACCTCGCCTTCCGGGTGGACGAGCACGGTGCGGCGAGCGCCGAGGGCGTTTTCCCCATGGGCGAATCCGCCGGCATCCGCGCCGTCGTCCTGAGGCGCGGCGACGGGGAGGTCGCGCGCTTCAGCCTCGACCTTCCCGGCGATCCGCCGGCGACCGCCCGCTACAGCCACTGGCTCACGCCCGATCGTCGCCCGGGCGCTGCCCGCGGCGTCGAGATGCGCTTCCGCATCGAGCGGCGCGCGGTGCGCTAGGCCCGCCGCGTGAAGCCGAAGCGCGCGGCGGCGGCGTCGAGGTCGGCCTCGTCCCAGGAGCGATGCTCCCCGCGGGCATAGGCCTCGGCGTTTTGGGTGTAGAGCCAGGCGTTGAAGCGGTTGGCCGGGCCGCTGTCCCGGCTCGCCTTCAGCACCGCCGGCACGCCCGCCACGACGGAGTTCGGCGGGATCACCGTGTTCTCCTTGAGGAAGGAGCCGCCGGCGATGATCGAGTTCTCGCCGATGACGCAGCCATCCATGATCGTGGCGCCGATCCCGACCAGCACGTTGTCGCCGAGGGTGCAGCCGTGCAGCGTCACGCGGTGGGTGATCGAGCAGTTGCGGCCGACGATCGTGCCGGTGGCGCCGCCGATATGGATCATGGCGAAGTCCTGGATGTTGGACCCCTCGCCGATGACCACCTCGTGCATCTCCGCGCGGATGACGGCGTTCGGCCAGACCGAGACCCCTGCGGCGAGGCTCACCTTGCCGTAGATCTGCGCCGAGGCATGCACATAGGCATCCGGGTCGATGGTGACGAGCGGCCCTGTCCGCGGGACCGCCGAACCCCTGATCATGGTGTGTTTCCTCCCCGCCGTCTGTCGCGGCCGGGGCGGGACGATGCCCGCCGGCGGGCGGGCGGGGCAAGCGGGGGAGGTCAGTCCTTTCGGACGATGGTCCCGCTCGCCAGCCACTCGACCTCGTGCAGGTCGGCCACGTCGGCGTCGAAGGAAGCGGCCGGCGAGAGCGGCGGCGCGACGATCAGGGGCAGGGCGGAGTCGTCGGGTGTCATGGCCGGGGTCCCGGGGTCGGAGGGGCTGCGGGCCGCGCGACCGAGCCGGTCGAGAGCGGGCCGGCCTGCGCCAGCAGGTGGAACACGATGGTCCGCATCGCCGCCGTGTTCTCCTGCTCCGGCAGCGCGTGCAGGTGCGGATAGAGCGGACGGAACGCTGCGCCGATGAGGGCGATCAGCGCCGGCGAGACCTGCGGGATCTCGTCCGCGGCATAGGTGGCGTAGGAGGTCCGGCCGGCCAGGGCGGCGACCTGGACGAGGACGCGCTCCTCGATCTCGCCGACGTTGCGGAACTGGTCGAGTGCGAAGTTTGCGCAGGCCTGCAGCGCCGCGTCGGCTTCCGCCCGGAGGTCGGCGTCGCTGACCATGGCTTCCGCGGTGAAGCGGCTGAGATCGGCAGGGGCGCAGGCCTCCTGCGCCGTGACGGGGGCGGCGAGGGCCGCGAGGACGGCGGATGCCGCGAAGACCTTTGCAAGCGCGCGCATGGGGCGGCTCCGGACAGGACTGAGGCGCAAACCGTGGACTGATCCGGTTAACGGGGTGTTAACGCCGCAGGCCGGCGGCGCCCGCGCCCTCGACACATTCCGCGTTCAGGATGGCGCGCTGAGCCTTATTCCACCCTCAAGCCGGATTGCCCCCACCCGATGTTCTTCCGTCTGCCACCCTGGATTCCCGACTGGGCCGTCAGCTTCGGCCTCTACACCTTCGCCATCCTCGTCGCCGTGCTGCTCTACCGCGTCGCCTTCCGCGCCGCGACGCGGATCGTGCGTGACCGAGACCTCTTCTGGCGGTCGCTGGTCTCGCGCAATCGCCGGCCGGTGCGTCTCGCCTTCGTCACCGCCGCCGTCGTCCTCGTCACCCCGGCGGCCCCCCTCACCATCGACCAGGCAGAAGCCGTCCGGCACCTCCTCGTCCTGTGCATCATCGGCCTGTTCGCCTGGGTCGCCATCAGCGCCCTGCACGTCTGGACCGTGGTCTACCTGCGTCGCTACAAGCTCGATTCCAGTGACAACCTGCTGGCGCGCAAGCACGTCACACAAACCCAGATCCTCCAGCGGGTCGGCCGCATCCTGGTGATCGCCGTGGCGCTCTCGGTGGCGCTGATGACCTTCGACGGCGTCCGCCAGTACGGCATCAGCCTTCTCGCATCGGCGGGCGCCGCCGGCATCATCGTCGGCCTCGCGCTCCAGCCGGTGCTGAAGAATGTCTTCGCCGGCATCCAGCTCGCCATCACCCAGCCGATCCGCATCGACGACGCGCTGCTCGTCGAAGGCGAGTGGGGCAATGTTGAGGAGATCACCGCAACCTACGTGGTCGTCAGGATCTGGGACCTCCGGCGCCTCGTCATCCCGCTCACATATTTCATCGAGAAGCCGTTCCAGAACTGGACGCGGGAGGAGGCGAACCTAATCGGCACCGTCTTCCTGCACCTCGACTACCGGGCGCCGGTCGAAGCCATCCGCGAGAAGGCGCGCGCCTTCGTCGCCGCCAGCGAGCTCTGGGACCACAAGGTCTTCGCCGTGCAGGTGACGGAACTGCGGCAGGACACGATGGAGATCCGGATCCTCGCCAGCGCCGCCAATTCGCCGCGCGCCTTCGACCTGCGCTGCCTGGTGCGCGAGAAGATGATGGCCTGGCTCCAGCAGGAGCACCCCGAGGTGCTGCCGCGTCGCCGGGTGGAGGCCGAGGTGGCGGGGGCGAAGGCCGCCGAAGCAGCGGCCTGAGGCTCAGCGCACCCGGTTGCCGGAGACGCTGAGCTGGGCGTAGCGCCCGACGCCCTCGCGGGCCATGTCGCCGGTCACCGGCTTCTTCCACTCCATGCCGACCACGGCGCCGATGCGTGCGCCCTGCACGAGATTGTCGGCGATCAGCGCCTGGCCGGCGCCGGGAACCACCGAGACGGCGATGCCGACGGGGGCGCCCTTGATGACGTTGGCGGTCACCGAGAGGTCGCGCATGTACTGGCCCCAGCCGAGCTGGATGCCGGCGGTCGGCGCGCCCTCGATGACGTTGGCGGAGATGGCCGCGTCGGCTTCCGCCGAAATGCCGATGCCGGCAGGATCGTTCGGGTCCGTGCCCGCCGGGCGGCGGTTGACGAGATTGCGGATGATGTTGCCGTGGATGTTGGCGAGGCGACCGCCGTGGTTGAAATTGGTGGCGACGATGCCCAGCGCCGCTCCGTCGATGATGTTGTTGGCCACCACGGCGCCTTCGAAGCCGAACTCCACATAGACGGCGACCTCGCCGAGCGAGGCGCAGTTGTTGCCGGTGATCGCGACGTTGGCCGCGCCGTTGGCGCGCACCGCGGAGAAGGCGGCGCCGCGGATGCGGTTGCCCGAGACGGTCACGTTCCCCGCGCGGAAGACGTTGATGGCGTTGCCGTTCTGGCCCGAGCCGCCGTCGCGGGCGCCGATCTCCTCGATGCGGTTGGCCTCCACGATGGTGCCGTCGTCGCCGGCGATGGTGCGCCAGACCAGGATGCCGTTGTTCGCGGCGGAGCGGATGGTGTTCTGGGAAAGCGTCAGGCCGCGGCTGTCGAGCGCGACGATGGCCGCCTTGGCGACGCCCGAGACGGTGTTGCCGCGCACGAGGCCCTCGATGCCCTCGAGCACGATGCCGTGGTGGCTGGAGCCGGCGATCTCGCAATCCTCGAGGCGCAAGCCGCGACCGTGTTCGAGCACGATCAGGCCGCGCTTCTCAGGCAGGGCCTTGCCGTTGCCCTCGATCACGAGTCCCGACAGCGTCACCATGTCGGCGCGCGGGGCCGACAGGCAAGCCGTCCCGCCCTGGAACACCAGGCGGGTGGCGCCGCGCACGCCGAGGATCTGGGTGTTGGCCGGAAGCCGGATCTCGCCGACCTTGTACGCCCCCGGCGCCAGCCGCAGCGGCATCCGCGAGCCGGCGGCGGTCTCCACCGCCCGCTGCATGGCGCGGGTCTGGTCTTCCGCCGCGCCCGGTTTCAGCCCGAGCGAGGCCGCGTCCAGCGTCGACGCCCGCGCCGAGGCGGGCAGGGCGAGGGTGGCGGCAGCTGCGAACAGGAAGGAACGGCGGGCAAGCATGGGGCACTCCGGTGTTGCGGAGGTCAGCGCAAGCACCGTGCCGCGGCGGTCTGTGCCGGATCGGGATGCGGGAATGGCGGTTGTCCGGCCCGCGGGTCGCCCCGAAGATGGAGCCTCGAGATCAGGACCATCCGCATGCGCATCGCCATCATCGCCGACATCCACGGAAATCTCCTCGCGCTGGAGGCCGTGCTCGACGACATCGCCTCCCGCGGCGTGGATCTCACGGTCAATCTCGGCGACTGCGTCTCCGGGCCGCTCTGGCCGGCGGAGACGGCCTCCCGGCTCATGGCGCTGGACCTCCCGACCGTGCGCGGCAACCACGACCGCTGGGTGGTCGAGGCCGAGGGAGAGGCGCTGTACTTTTCCGACAAGCTCGCGCGTGAGCAGCTGGACGCGGCGCAACGCGTCTGGCTCGCGGCGCTCCCCATGCAGCGCGACATCAGCTGCGGCGGCCTCGCCGTGCGCCTCTTTCATGCGACGCCTACCGACGACAACACCTACCTGATGGAGGACGCGCGCGATGGGCGCCTCGTCCAGTCGGATGCTGCGACCGTCACCGCTCGCCTCGGCGACCTGGGCGGCGCCGGGCTCGCACTCTGCGGCCACAGCCACCTGCCGCGGCTGCTGGTGATCGACGGTGTGACGGTGGTCAACCCCGGCAGCGTCGGGCAGCCGGCCTATTCCGATCCGACGCCGCCCGACGCCCATGTCTCCGAGGTCGGCTCGCCTCATGCCCGCTATGCCGTCGTGACGGTTCGGGAGGGGTCTCTGGCGAGCGTCGATTTCGTCGCCGTCGCCTATGACTGGGAGGCAGCCGCGGCGCGGGCCGAGGGTTATGGACGGGCGGACTGGGTGCGCGGCCTGCGCACGGGCTTCGCCAAGTAGCCGCGGCCGGTGATGGCCAGCGCTGCCGTGCGCGCCACGGCGGCGAGATCGGCCGTCGTCATCCTGCGGGAGAACCCACCGCGCGCGGATCGGCCGGCCTTCAGCGGCATCGGCACATGCACGAAGAGCGCCCGCTTCACCTCGCGGCGCGCCACTGCCTCCAGCGCCAGCCAGTAGGCGAAGTTGCAGAGATATTCACCCGCCGAGGGCGACAGCCGGGCATTGAATCCGGCCCGGCGCAGCTGCTGGGTCAGCGGACCGCAGGCGAACCCCGTCGGCACCCGCCACGGCCCCTCCGCCACGATGTCGGCGGAGAGGTGGAAGGCGCCGGAGGCGTCCGGCACCCGCCGCGTCGTGACGTTGTGGGCGTGCTGCTCGATGCGGATATGGCCGGTGCGGCCGGCGAGGCCGAAGAGCAGGATCGCGTCCGGCCGGTGCCGGGCGATGAGCGCCGGCAGGTCGCGCGCGACCTCGGCATAGACCGTGGGGAAGACGTGGGGCACGACCCTGACGCCGGGCAGGCGAAGCGCCCTCACCGCCTTCACCATGGCAGGCGTCGGGTTGTTCTCCCAGCCCGGGAAGGGGCCGAAGCCGGTGACGAGGAGGGTGGTCATGGGGTGAGTCTCACGGCAGTGCCTCACTCGACCTCATTGGCCCTGCACCGGGCAAGGGTCTTTGGAAGGCCGAACCGCTTCGGCTGATAGCGCTATCGTCATGGCCGGGCTTGTCCCGGCCATCCACGACTTGACCACCACCGTCGGAAGGAAGTCGTGGATGCCCGGGACGAGCCCGGGCATGACGGCGTGGCGGTTGCGCGCAAATCGCAGCGCGCGGCGGCGCCTACCGCAGCCACGCCCCCAGCCGCTTCACCGCCTCCTCCATGTCCGCCGTCGATCCGGCGAAGGAGAAGCGGATGGCATGCATGCCGCCATAGGGGTCGAAATCCGGGCCCGGCGTCGCGGCGATTCCCGTCTCGGCCAGCATGCGGCGGGCGAAGTCGAGGCTGTCGTTCGTGTAGCGCGAGACGTCCGCATAGACGTAGAAGGCGCCGTCCACCGGCAGCAGCCGGTCGAGCCCCGCCTTCGGCAGGCCGTCCAGCAGCACCCGCCGGTTGGCCGCGTACCCCGCCTTGATCGCCTCGAGCTCCACCGTCGCGTCGAAGGCGGCGAGCGCCGCCACCTGGCTGAGCTGCGGCGCCGAGATGAACAGGTTCTGCGCCAGGCATTCCACCGAGCGGGCGAGGCTCTCCGGCACGATCATCCAGCCGATCCGCCAGCCCGTCATGCAGTAGTACTTGGAGAAGGAGTTGATGACGGTGACGTCGTCGCTCGTCTCCAGCGCCGTGTGGCAGGGCATCTCGTAGGAGAGCCCGTGATAGATCTCGTCGGAAATGAAGCGGATGCCGAGGTCGCGCGAGGCCTCCACCAGCGCCGTCAGCGCCTCCGGCGTCATCATCGTGCCGGTCGGGTTGGCCGGGCTGGCGATGAGGATGCCGTCGAGCTTTTTCCGCGCGTGCTCGGCGGCGAGCATCTCTGGCGTCACCGCCCAGCGGGTCGCCGCCGTGGTCTCGATGAACACCACCTCGCAGCCCAGCGCTTCCAGGATGTTCTTGTAGGCGGGGTAACCGGGGCTGGCGATGGCCACCCGCCCGCCGTGTTCGAACAGGGCGAGGAACGACAGGATGAAGGCCGAGGACGAGCCCATGGTGACAGCGATGCGGCCGATGGGCACCTCCACGCCGTGCGTCTCGGCATAGTGGCGGGCGATGCGCTGGCGCAGCTCCGGCGTGCCGAGGGCGAGGGTGTAGCCGATCTGGCCGCCGGCCAGCGCGTCCGCCGCGGCCCGGCGGATGCTCGCCGGCGTCGGCGCGGCGGGTTGCCCCACCTCCATGTGGATGACGCTCTGCCCCGCCGCCTCGGCCTTCGCCGCGGCCGTCATCACGTCCATGACGAGAAAGGGCGCCACCGAGCCCCGCCGGGTCGGGTGGAGGATCTGGCGGGCAAGTCCCTCGCGCGTCATGTGGTGAATGTCCCGAACTGGCGGCCGCGTCATGGTTTCGCCCCCTTGGCGCGCCAAGAGGGTCGTCATGCGCCTATCACACGGGGCGGGCCGGGTCACCGCTCTCTCCCTGTTGTGACCGGCCCCCGCGTTGACCCCCGTCAGCCTGCTCCTTAGGGTCCCGAGCAATGACGTCGTTCACAATTCCGCTTCGTGCCGCCGCCGCGGCTCTCGCCGGCCTGATGGCGCTCGGTTCCGCAGCGAAGGCCCAGGCGCCCGGCGCCCTGCCGATCATCCGCGACACGGAGATCGAGAACCTGCTGCGCGACTACGCGCGGCCGCTGTTCCGCGCCGCCGGTGTCGGCGGCAGCCAGACCAACGTCATCATCGTCAACAACCGCGGTTTCAACGCCTTCGTGGCCAACGGCCGGCGCATCTTCATCAATGCCGGCGCCATCCTCGATTCGCGCACGCCCAACGAGCTGATCGGCGTCATGGCCCACGAGACCGGGCATATCGCCGGCGGCCACCTTGCGCGCCTGCGCGAGGCGGTGGAGCGCGCCCAGATCATCGCCGCCCTCGGCATGATCGTCGGCGCAGCGGGCGTCGCGGCG
>NZ_JBQVQL010000045.1:0-36733 GCF_052440005.1 Phreatobacter sp. | reverse complement strand
GCGCCATCCAGACGCCGTGGGTGAAGCTCTGCGACCAGGTTCCGACCGACGAGCGCACGCCGCCGACGACGAAGAAGCTCTGCATGGTGGTTCAGGAGACCCGCGCCGAGAACGGCCAGATGCTCGCCTCGGTACAGATCCGCGACCTCGAGGGTGAGAAGCCGCGCCTCATCATCGCCGTTCCCGTCGGCATGTCGCTGCAGCCCGGCATCCGCGTCGTGCTGGAAGGCCAGGGCCAGCCGCAGCCGCAGGCGCTGCGCTACGAGGTCTGCCTGCCGAACGCCTGCTTCGCGCAGATGGAGATTCAGCCGGAATTCCTGACCCGCATGAAGCGCTCGACGAACCTGAACATCCAGGTCGTCAACATGAACAACCGCGCCATCTCGCTCGGCATGTCGCTGCAGGGCTTCCAGGCGTCCTACGACGGCGAGCCGGTGGACCCGAAGGCCTACGAGGAGAGCCAGCGCCGCCTGCAGGCGGAACTGCAGCGCCGCGGCGAGGAGGCCCAGCGCCGCCTCCAGGAGCAGCAGCAGCGCCAGCAGCAGGGCGGCGTTCCCGGCGCCGCGCCCGTTCCGGGTGCCCCGGCCGGCATGCAGCCCCTGGCTCCGCCGCAGCGCTGACGACGGCGACACTTTTTTCGAGACAAGGGCGCGGACCGGTTCCGCGCCCTTTTTTCATGCATCCGCCGTTCCACGGAATTGTGCGGTGCAACCGCCTCCTGTAGCGCTGGACGCAACGAGGAGTGGGACATGAAGCTGCCGCGCAACGTCTACAAGCCGCTGGCGATCGGGGCCCCCGAGCCCTACCGGGAATTGCCGGTGCGGCTCGAGCGCATGATCCATTTCGTGCCGCCGCACATGGAGAAGGTCCGGGCCAAGGTGCCGGAACTCGCCAAGAGCGTCGACGTCGTGCTGGGCAACCTCGAGGACGCCATTCCGCTCGATGCCAAGGAGGCCGCCCGCGCCGGTTTCATCGCCATGGTGAAGGAAACCGACTTCGGCACCACCGGCGTCTGGACCCGGGTCAACGCCCTGAACTCGCCGTGGATTCTCGACGACCTGACGCAGATCGTCGCGGAGGTCGGCAACAAGCTCGATGTCATCATGCTGCCGAAGGTGGAAGGGGCTTGGGACATCCATTACCTCGACCAGCTCCTCGCCCAGCTCGAGGCGCGCCACAGGGTCGCCAAGCCGATCCTCATCCACGCCATCCTGGAGACGGCCGAGGGGGTGAAGAACGTCGAGGAGATCGCGGCCGCCTCGCCGCGGATGCACGGCATGAGCCTGGGGCCGGCGGACCTCGCCGCGTCGCGCGCCATGAAGACGACCCGCGTCGGCGGTGGCCATCCCGAATACAAGGTCGTCGCCGACCCTGGCGGGGAGGGGCCGCGCGCGGTCTACCAGCAGGACCTGTGGCACTACACCCTCGCCAAGATGGTGGATGCCTGCGCCGCCAACGGCCTCAAGGCCTTCTATGGACCGTTCGGCGACTTCTCCGACGCCCTCGCCTGCGAGACGCAGTTCCGCAACGCCTTCCTCATGGGCTGCGCCGGCGCCTGGACGCTGCATCCCTCGCAGATCGACATCGCCAAGCGGGTCTTCTCGCCCGATCCGGACGAGGTCGCCTTCGCGGCGAAGATCCTCGCCGCCATGCCCGACGGCTCGGGCGCGGTGATGATCGACGGCAAGATGCAGGACGACGCCACCTGGAAACAGGCCAAGGTCATCGTCGACCTCGCGCGCATCGTCGCGGCCAAGGATCCCGCCTTCGCCGACCGCTATGCGATCTGAAGCGCGCCCGCATCCGTAGGACAAGCAAATGGGCGTTGACATGACGGCGCCATGCCGCTTTTGTCCCGCGCCCATATCGCCCCATCGTCGCAAGGGACCTCGACCGGCGTGATCGACAAGCCACGGCAAGCCAAATTCAAGATCGGCCAGATCGTGAAGCACCGGATCCACCCGTTCCGGGGCGTGGTGTTCGACGTGGACCCGACCTTTGCCAACACCGACGAATGGTACGAGGCGATCCCGGCCGAGCTCCGCCCGTCGAAGGACCAGCCCTTCTACCACCTCTTCGCCGAGAACGAGGTGACGGAGTACATCGCCTACGTCTCCGAGCAGAACCTTCTGGTCGACACCAGCGGCGATCCGATCCGGCATCCGCAGGTGGACGAGGTGTTCGAGCGGGACCCCGACGGCGAATACCGGGTGAAACGCACAGGGTTGCACTGAACCCGGCCCCGCCGCCGTTGACCCCGGCGGCCCCGCCCGGTAGCGGTCGCTGACCTTCCGCCGCCCAGCGATCCGTTCATGCTCCAGGTCCTCAACCTCGCGATGCCGTTCTTCGGCCTGATCGCGCTCGGCTTCTTCACGGCGCGCTACAAGGCGTGGAAGGGCACGCCGATTCCCGAGGCCGGCCTCGGCTGGATGAACTTCTTTCTCATCTATATCGCGCTGCCGGCCCTGTTCTTTCGCATCCTCGCCCAGACGCCGCTGGAAAAGCTCAACAACGTGCCCTTCGTCGTGGGCACCACTTTCGCTACCTTCACGGTCTTCGTCCTCGGCTTCGCCTATGTGGCGTGGCGCTCGGGCGGCCATACGGGCCATGCGACGGTGGCGGGCGTCGCCGCCGCCTACGGCAATATCGGGTACATGGGGCCCGGGCTCGCCTTCTCCACCATCGGTTCGGAGGCGGCGGCGCCGGTCGCGCTGATCTTCTGCTTCGACAACATCCTCCTGTTCTCGCTGGTGCCGCTGCTGATGGCGCTCGACGGCACCGCGCGCCGTTCCATCCTGTCGGTGGTGGGGGAGGTGATCGTGAAGATCGTCACCCATCCCTTCATCCTCGCGACGGTCGCAGGGGTCATCTCGGCCTTCCTCCAGTTCAAGCCGCCGGAGATGCTCGACCGCCTGCTCGCCTTCCTGCAGAACGCCGCCGCGCCGGTGGCGCTCTTCACTCTCGGGGTGACGGTTGCGCTGCGCATGGAGAGCTTCGCCGCGCTGGCGCGGGTGGCGGCCGCCATCTCGCCCATCCTCGCGCTGAAGCTTCTGATCCACCCGGCGCTGGCGATCCTGATCCTGTCCTTCCTCGGGACCTTCGAGCCCTCCTGGGTCTATGCCGCCGCCCTGATGGCCTGCCTGCCGCCGGCCCTCAACGTCTTCATCATCGCCCGGCAATACGACACCTATGTCGAGGAGGCCTCGAACGCAGTTCTGCTCGGCACCGTGGTGTCGGTGGGAACGCTGACGACGGTGCTCTATCTCGTGAAGAACGAGCTTCTGCCGATCAACATCTTCACGCCGTGAGCCCTCAGGCGGCGTCGCGCGCCTCGGGGCGCATCAGCCGCGGCGTCGCCTGTGAAGGCTGCAGCCCCTCGCGCATGAAGGCGCGGCGCAGCGGGCCGATCTGGTCGAGGGCCCACAGGCCCGCGCCTCGGACGAGGTGGACCGGCATGAACGGCGACAGCAGCGAGCGGTTCAGCACGTCGATGGCGAAGGTGCGGCTGACGATGTCGGCGCGGCGGGCTCGGTCATAGGCGTCCATGGCGCGTGCGCTGCCGGTGGGCTCGCCGGCGGCGCGGGCATCGGTAAGGCACTCGGCGAGTGCGGCGCCGTCGCGCAGGCCGAGGTTCAGCCCCTGCGCCCCGATGGGCGGCACGACGTGGGCGGCTTCGCCGACGAGGGCGGCGCCAGGAACGCCGAATCGACGCGGCGTCATGGCGCCAAGGTCGTAGCGGCCACGGCCGGGCTCCAGCGTCACCTTGCCGAGGATCGCCTGCGAGCGCTTCTCGATCTCGCGGGCGAAGGCGCCGTCGTCCATTTTCAGGAGCGCGTCGGCCTCGCGTGGCGTGACGACGCAGACGAGGCTCGACCGGTCGCCTGGCAGCGGCACCAGCGTGAAGGGCCCTGTAGGCGTGTGGAACTCCGTCGACACGTCGCCATGGGGGCGGCTGTGGCGAAAGGTGGCGGTCACCGCAGACTGCGGATAGCGCGTCTCGACGACCTCGATGCCGGCAGCGGTCCTGACCTGCGAGCGGCGGCCGTCGGCGCCCGCGACGAGGGGGGCGAAGAGTGTCCCGCCGCCTGAGAGCGTCAGCGTCGCCCCGTCCGAGAGGTCAACGCCGGTGACCATGTCGTCCACGAGGGTGATGCCGCGCTCACGGGCCGTGGCCAGCAGCGCCGCGCCGATGTCGTCGTTGGCGATGTTGTGTCCGAAGGCATCGAGGCCGATCTCGTTCGAACGGCCCTCGAAGATCGGTGCTCGCAGAAGGCTGCCGGTGGCATCGACCAGGCGCATCACCCTGAGCGGCGCGGCGTGCGGCCTCAGGCGCTCCCACACGCCGAGCCGCTGCAGAGCGAGGACGGAACCGTCGAGCAGGGCGGAGGTGCGCCGGTCGCTCGTCCGGCCGGGCAGGGCGCCGACGACGGCCACGTCGAAACCGGCTTCATGGAGGGCGACGGCGGCGAAGAGCCCCGCGGGCCCCGCGCCCACCACGACGACGTCGAAGCTGGTCCTGGTCGCGCTGTCGCTCATGCGTCTTGCCGCCTGATGCTGTCCGGGGCCACTCTCCTAGCATCCGGCCGCGCCCCGCCCAAGGTCCAAGACGCCGCGGGGGATGGCCAGCATGAGAGGGGCGGCCATGGCGAACGAGGACAGGGGCGGGATTGCGGCCGCCGTCGCCGTCCACATGTTCACGGCGTCGGGCGCCGTGCTCGGCCTGCTGGCGCTGGTGGCCGCCTCGGAGCGGCGCTTCGCCGCCGTCTTCGTCTGGCTCGGCCTGGCGCTCGTGGTCGACGGGATCGACGGCACCATCGCGCGCCAGCTGCGGGTCGCCGAACGACTGCCGCGCTTTTCCGGCGAAATCCTCGACCTGGTGGTGGACTACCTCACCTATGTGGTCGTGCCCGTCCAGGTGCTGATCCAGGCGGGGCTGGTGCCGCCCCCTCTCGCCTGGCCGCTGGCGGCGGCGATCCTCGTCTCCTCAGCCTTCTATTTCGCCGATACCGAGATGAAGACGCCGGGGGGCGGGTTCCGGGGTTTTCCAGCCATCTGGAACGTGGCGGTCTTCCTCATCCTCGTCTTCGGGTTGCCGCCTGCGGCCAATGCGGTGACCGTCGTCGTTCTGGTGGCGGCGACCTTCGCCCCCTTCGTCTTCGTCCATCCGTTCTGGATGGAGCGCCTGCGGCCACTGACCCTCGGCGTGCTCGCCGTCTGGATGGTGGCGGCCGCCGCGGCGGTGGTGGCGGACCTCGCCCCGCCGTGGCCTGTCAGTGCCGCGCTGGCGCTGGCGACCCTCTATCTCGGCCTCGTCGGGATCGTGCTCGGCGAGCGGGTCAGATAGGCGCGAGCCGGGCCTCGGCTGCCTGCATCGCCGCGTCCGGCGAGGACGCGAGGGTGACGCGCGGCTCGGCGATGCCGAAATGGGCGAGCGTCTGGCGGCCGCTGTCGCGCAGGCCGGTGATGACCACGGCGGTGCCGGCGCGCTCAAGCTTGTGGACGAAGCTCTCGAGCGTGTAGGCGCCGGTCGTGTCGAGGAAGGGAACGTCCGTCAGGTCGAGGATGAACACGGCCGGCGGGTCGCCGATCCGGTCGAAGACGGAGGCGACCGTCGCAGCGGCGCCGAAGAAGAAGGCTCCGCTCAGCCGGTAGGTGACGATGCGGCGGTCGGACGCACGCGCGGGATCGTAGCGCCCGTTGCCTTCCGCGCCGTCGGCGACGTCCTCGTCGATCAGGCCGACCTTGCTGTCGACCGCCATCGCCTCGGCCATCCGATGCATGAAGAGGAGGGAACCGAGGACGATGCCGACGCCGATGCCGGCGGTCAGGTCGACGAAAACGGTGAGGAGGAAGGCGGCGAGCAGCACCAGCGCATCGCCCGCCGAGGCGCGCATCAGCATGGCGAATTCGCGCTTCTCCGCCATGTTCCAGGCGACGATGGCGAGGACACCCGCCAGCGCCGCCAGCGGCACGTAGCTCATCAGCCCGCCGGCGAGCGCCAGGAAGACGAAGAGGAAGACGGCGTGGAGCATGCCTGCAACGGGTCCCCTGGCACCGGCGCGCACATTGGTCGCGGTGCGGGCGATCGTCCCCGTGACCGGGAGGCCGCCGAACAGGGCGGAGGCGATATTGGCGACGCCCTGCGCGACGAGTTCGCAGTTGGAGCGGTGGCGGCGGCCGGTCATGCCATCGGCAACGACCGCCGAGAGCAGCGATTCGATCCCGCCCAGCATGGCGAAGGCGACGGCAGGCACGAGCAGGTCCCGGACCCGGCCAAGAGAGAGACCGGGCAGGCCGTTGAAGCCGATGCCCGTGGGCAGCGCGCCGAAACGCGAGCCGATCGTCTCGACGGGCAGGGCGAAGAGCGCCGTCGCCGCCGCGCCGGCCGCCACCACGACCAGCATGCCCGGCACGGCCGGCCGCCAGCGCTTCAGGGCGAGGATGCCGCCGATGGCGAGCGCTGCGATGACCATCGCGACCGGATTGACCGTTGGAAGAGCCTGCCAGAGCACGGGCAGCTTGTGCAGCATCTCCGGCGGCTCGGGCCCGGAGAGCCGGAGGCCGAGGAGGTCGCGGACCTGGCTGACGAAGATGATGACCGCGATGCCGGCGGTGAAGCCGACGGTCACCGGATAGGGGATGTACTTGATGTAGGTCCCGAGCCTGAGAAAACCCACCGCGACCAGCATGATCCCGGCCATGAAGGTGGCGATCACCAGTCCATCATAGCCGTGGATCGCGATCGTCGAGGCCACGAGCGGAATGAAGGCGCCCGCCGGCCCGCCGATCTGGAAGCGCGAGCCGCCGAGGGCGGAGATGAGGAAGCCACCGATGATGGCGGTGATCAGGCCCTTGTCGGGCGTCGCGCCAGAGGCGATGGCGATCGCCATGGAGAGCGGCAGCGCGACGATGGCCACCGTGAGGCCCGCCACCGCGTCGGTGCGCAGATCCTTGAGGCCATAGCCCTCGCGCAGCACCGTCACCAGTTTGGGGGTGAACAGCTCGCGGAAGGACGCTTGCGGGGCGAGACTCGGCATCTTGCTCGGGTTCGGCGGGGGTGGGAAAGCCTAGGCGCGGCGCCGGGCCCCTCGCGTCCGCACAAATACGTGCCCGTCCGGCAGGTCAGCCATTCTTTTTGCGGTGCAAAGCGGGCGTCTTCGTGCTCACAATGGCGGGACGTGAGGAGCTTCCGCATGCCCGGGCATCTTTCCACCCATGTCCTCGACACGGCAGCCGGCCGGCCGGCGATGGGGATCGTCTACCGCCTCTACGCCATCGAGGGCGACACACGCCGGCTCATGGCCGAGGGACGCACCAATGCCGACGGCCGGGCGCCCGAGCCGTTGCTGACGCCGGCGACCATCCGCAGCGGCCCGTACAGCCTCGAATATGACGTCGCCGCCTATCATCGTGAGGCGGGCGTCGCGCTCAGCGATCCGCCCTTCCTCGACGTGGTGACGCTGCGGTTCAACGTCACGGCGCTGGACCAGCACTACCACGTGCCGCTCCTGCTCTCGCCCTACGGCTACACGACCTATCGCGGCTCATGACGACACGGCCCATCCGATTCCTGCACCGGGGCGCCGTGGTCGAGGCGTCGAATGTCCCGCCGATGACCACCGTGCTCGACTGGCTGCGGCTGGAGCGCCGCCTGAGCGGGACCAAGGAGGGTTGCGGGGAGGGCGACTGTGGCGCCTGCACCGTCGCCCTCGGGCGGGTGAAGGATGGCCGTCTTGCCTACGAGCCCGCCAATGCCTGCATCATGCTGCTCGGGCAGCTCGACGGCGCGGAGCTCGTCACGGTCGAGGACCTGGCGAGCGGTGGTCGCCTCCACCCGGTGCAGCAGGCTCTGGTGGACCACCACGGCTCGCAATGCGGCTTCTGCACGCCGGGTTTCGTCATGAGCCTGTTCACCCTCTACCAGGAGGGCGCGCGCGCGGACCGTGAGGTCGTGCTCGAACGGCTCGCCGGCAATCTCTGCCGCTGCACCGGCTACCGGCCCATCGTCGATGCGGCGCTCGCCGCCTGCTCAACGGCCCCTGACGATACCCATGCCCGGCGAAGCACGGCGACCGCCGCGGCACTGGCCGCCCTCGCCGACGGCACCGACGTCTTCGTCGGCACCGAGGAGGCCTTCTTCGCTGCGCCTGCTTCGCTCGACGCCCTCGCCGGGCTGATGGATCAGCATCCCGACGCGACGCTGGTGGGCGGGGCAACCGACGTCGGGCTGTGGATCACCAAGCAGCTGAGGACCCTGCCGAAACTGGTCCACACCGGCCGCGTCGCGGAACTCCGCGCCCTGACGGTGACGGAGGAGGCGCTGACGATCGGTGCGGCTGTTACCTATGGCGAGGCGGCGCCGGCCCTCGGCGCCCTCGACCCCGACGTCGCGCTGCTCCTCCAGCGCCTCGGCTCGACGCAGGTGCGCACCGCCGGTACGATCGGCGGCAACGTCGCTAACGGCTCGCCCATCGGGGACATGCCGCCGCTCCTCATCGCCCTGGGGGCTGAGGTATCGCTCCGGCGTGGCCAGGCCATGCGAACGCTGCCCATCGAAAAATTCTTCCTCGCCTATGGCCGGCAGGACCGCGCGCCCGGCGAGATCGTCACGCACCTGCGGGTGCCGCGCCCTGCTGCCGGTGAGCATCTGCGCGTGTTCAAGATCGCCAAGCGCCACGACCAGGACATCTCGTCGGTGATGCTGGCGATGGCGATCAGGCTGGACGGCGGACGGATCGCCGGCGCGCGCATCGCCTTCGGCGGGATGGCCGGAATCCCGAAGCGCGCGTCGGCCGTCGAGCGGGCGCTCGAAGGCGTCGCCCTCGATGACGGTGGGACCATCGGCCGGGCCGTGGCGCGGCTGGGCGAGGACTTCACGCCGCTCGACGATCACCGCGCCTCGGCGGCCTACCGCCTGCGGGTCGCGGCAAACCTCATCGTCAAGGGCCTCGCGGAGATCGCCGCCGGCGACCGTTCGGCGACACGGCTTGCGACGCTGCGGGGAGCCTCCCATGCGGCCTGAGCAGGACGGGGAGGGGCTGCGGCACGTCCGCCGGTCGATCCGCCACGACGCGGCCGAGCGGCACGTCACGGGCGAGGCGCCCTATATCGACGACATCCGCGAGCCGGAGGGCACGCTGCACGTGGTGCCGGGTGGCGCGCCCGTCGCTGCCGGACGGCTCACGGGGCTGGACCTGTCCGCGGTGCGCGCCGTTCGCGGTGTCGTCGCCGTGCTCACGGCAGCGGACATTCCAGGTGCGAACGACGTGAGCCCGGTCGCCGGCGATGATCCGCTCTTTGTCGCCGAGACCATCTCGTTCCACGGCCAGCCGCTCTTCGCCGTGGTGGCGGAGAGCCGGGACGCGGCGCGGCGTGCGGCGCGGCTCGCTGTCGTCGAGGTGGAAGAGACCTCGCCGCTGGTCGACGTCGCCGACGCCCTTGCGGCCGATGCCGACCTGATGCCGGCCTATGCCTTCCGGCGCGGCGATCCCGAGGCCGCCATCGCGGCCAGCGGCAACCGGCTGGAGGGCCAGCTGCGCATCGGCGGCCAGGAGCATTTCTATCTCGAGGGTCAGGCCGCCCTGGTCGTTCCCGAGGAGGACGGCACCTTCCTCATCCATTCCTCCACCCAGCATCCGAGCGAGGTGCAGCACGTCGTCGCCCGCGTCCTCGCCCTGCCGGATGCGGCCATCGAGGTGGCGGTGCGGCGCATGGGGGGCGGTTTCGGCGGCAAGGAGAGCCAGGCCAGCGGCTGGGCGGCCATGGCGGCGCTGGCGGCGCGGCTCACCGGTCGTCCCGCCAAGATCCGCCTCGATCGCGACGACGACTTCGTCATGACCGGCAAGCGCCACGACTTCCTCGTCGGTTACAGCGCGGCCCACGACGCCGCCGGCCGGCTGGAGGCGGTCTCGGTGCAGTTTGCCGGCCGCTGCGGCTACAGCCATGACCTGTCGTCCTCGATCAACGACCGGACGATGTTCCACGCCGACAACGCCTATTTCTATCCGCAGGTCCACATCCACTCGCGGCGGTTGAGGACGCATACCGTGTCCAACACGGCCTTCCGCGGCTTCGGCGGACCGCAGGGCATGGTCTTCGCCGAGCGCCTGATGGATAGGATCGCCTGGGCCACGGGGCAAGACCCGCTCGATGTGCGCTATGCCAATCTCTACGGCACTGACGATCGCAACATCACGCCCTACGGCATGACGGTGGAGGACAATGTCGCGGGGCCGATCATGCGGCAGCTGGAGGACTCCAGCGGCTATCGATCGAGGCGGGACGAGATCAGGGCGTTCAACGCAGGGTCGCGCCACCTCAAGAAAGGGCTCGCCCTCACGCCGGTGAAGTTCGGCATCTCCTTCACCACCACCTTCCTCAACCAGGCCGGCGCTCTGGTCCACGTCTACCAGGACGGGTCGATCCACCTGAACCACGGCGGCACCGAGATGGGGCAGGGGCTCTTCATCAAGGTGGCGCAGGTGGTGGCGGAGGAGTTCGGCGTCGCCCTCGATCGGGTGCGCATCACCGCGACCCACACCGGCAAGGTGCCGAACACCTCGCCGACGGCGGCCTCCTCCGGCACGGACATGAACGGGATGGCGGCGAGGGCCGCGGCAGCCGAGATCAAGGGGCGAATCGCCGAGTTCATCGCCCGCGACTGGCAAGTGCCGGTGGCAAGCATCGCCTTCCGCGACGACCGGGTGTGGTCGGGCGAGAAGAACCTCACCTTCGCCGAGGCGGTGAAGAAGGCCTATCTCGCCCGCACGCACCTGTCGGCCGCCGGCTTCTATGCGACGCCGAAGATCACCTGGGACAGGCCGAAGGCGACGGGACGGCCGTTCTTCTATTTCGCCTATGGCGCCTCCTGCTCGGAGGTGACGATCGACACGCTGACCGGGGAATTCACCCTCGACCGGGTGGACATTCTCCACGATGCCGGTCGTTCGCTGAACCCGGCCATCGATATCGGCCAGATCGAGGGCGGCTTCGTCCAGGGCATGGGCTGGCTGACCATGGAAGAGCTCGTCTTCGATGCGAAGGGGCGGCTGCGCACCCACGCGCCCTCGACCTACAAGATCCCCACGGCCCGCGACGTGCCGGCGGATTTCCGCGTCGCCTTCTTCGACAATCCGAACCGCGAGGACACGATCTACCGCTCGAAGGCCATCGGCGAGCCACCGCTGATGCTGGCCAACTCGGTCTTCTGCGCCATCGCCGACGCGGTTCATGCGCTCGCGCCGGGGCGCCCGGTGACGCTCGACGCGCCGGCGACGCCGGAGGCGATCCTCTTTGCCTGTGCCCGGCAGACCGGCGAGGCCTGAGCCGTGGAGGTCTGGCCCCGCATCGCATCACTGATCGCCACGGACGGGGCCTGCGCCCTCGTCAGCGTGATGGCGACGCGCGGATCGGTGCCGCGGGGTCCCGGCGCGCGGATGATCGTGCGGCCGGACGGCGCCTTCTACGGCACGATCGGCGGCGGCACCCTCGAATGGCAGGCGCTGGCGAAGGCGCAGGCGTTGCTGGAACGCCGCGACGACGCGGTTCTCCTCCTCGACCAGCCGCTGGGGCCGGCGCTCGGCCAGTGCTGCGGCGGCCACGTCACACTCGCCGTCGAGCGTTTCGGGGCAGGGGACCGCGACGCGGTGATCCGGCTGGCCGAGGCGGAGAAGGCCGGGCCGTTCCGAACCCGGACGACGCTCCGTGGCGGGCGCTTCGAGCGGGAAATGATAGAGAGCGCGCCGGCTACGGCCGGCGAGGCGCCGCCCTTCGTCGAGGCCTTCGGCGAGAGCCTGCCGGTCGTCGCGCTGTTCGGCGCCGGCCATGTCGGCAAGGCCCTGGTGCTGGCGCTGGCGCCGCTCCCCTTCCGCGTGTTCTGGCACGACGGGCGACCCGGGGCCTTCCCCGCGGCCGTGCCGGCCAATGCCAGCCTAGTCGCCGGCCCGCCGGAGGCGGCGCTGGCAGCCTTGCCTGACGGCGCGCAGATTCTCGTGATGACCCACAGCCACGCCCTCGACCTCGCGGTGGTGACGGCGGCGCTCGCCGCGGGCCGTTTCGCCCATGTCGGCCTGATCGGCTCGGCCACCAAGCGGGCGCGGTTCATCCGCCAGCTCGGGGCATTGGGGCTCGGCGAGGTGGCTGCGGCGCGGCTGCGCTGTCCGATCGGCCTTCCCGGGCTCGCCGGCAAGGAACCGGCGGTGATCGCCGCCTCCGTCGCCGCCGAGTGCTTGATCTTGGCGCAGTCCCGTACCATCAACGCAAAGCCGGCTCACCGGCGACACAGCGCCTGAAGAGGCAGCCGGACGCCCCATGGACATCGCTCTCGCCACGGACTGGTTCAACCTGCTCTCGCGCTGGTTCCACATCACCGCCGGGATCACCTGGATCGGTACCAGCTTCTATTTCATGTCGCTGGACTACAGCCTGAAGCCGCGGGCGGCGGGCTCTACGGGCGCCGACGGCGTCGCCTGGGAGGTCCACGGCGGCGGCTTCTACCACGTGCAGAAATACCTGGTGGCGCCCGACAACCTGCCGCCGGACCTGCTCTGGCACAAATGGGCGGCCTACCTGACCTGGGTCTCCGGCTTCATCCTGCTCATCGCACAGTACTATCTCAACGCACGCGGCTTCCTGATCGACCCCACCGTCGCCGACATCACGCCGGGCCAGGCCATCGCCATCTCGCTTGCCTCCATCGTCATCGGCTGGCTGCTCTACGACACGCTGTGCAGGTCGCCGCTGGCCAACCACACCGCGGCCCTCGCCTTGGTCGTCTTCCTGATGGTGGTCGGCGCCGCCTGGGCCTTCGGCCAGGTCTTCTCGGGACGGGGCGCCTTCATCCATGTCGGCGTCTTCGTCGGCACCATCATGGCGGCCAACGTCTTCCTGGTGATCATCCCGAACCAGCGGATCGTCGTCGCCGACCTCATCGCCGGCCGCAAGCCGGACCCGAAATACGGCAAGATCGGCAAGACGCGCTCCACCCACAACAACTACCTGACGCTGCCCGTGCTGCTGATGATGGTCTCGAACCATTATCCGATGCTCTACGCCCATCCCCATTCGTGGCTCGTCGTCGCGTTCATCGTCATCACCGGGGCGCTGGTGCAGCACACGCTGAACCGGCACGAGGCGCACGACCCCTGGAAGAGCTACGGCTGGGCCGTGCCGGTGGCGGCGCTGTCGCTGCTCATCGCCGTCTTCATCACCTCGCAGCGGCCGAAGCTGGATCTGGCCGGCGCGGGGCAGGTGAGCGAGGCGCAGGCGCTGCAGATCGCGACCACCCACTGCGCCACCTGTCACGCCCGCCGGCCCACCCACGAGGGCATTGCAGAAGCGCCGAAGAACGTCATGCTGGAGACGGCCGCGGATCTGCGCCGCCACGCGACTGCCGTCATCCAGCAGGCGGTCCAGTCCAAGGCCATGCCACTTGGGAACCAGACCGCCATGACCGACCAGGACCGCGCCGCCCTCGGCGCCTATCTCGCCGGGCTGAAATGACCGATCTCGACATCGACCGCCTCGGCCGCCGCGCCGAAGCCATGCTGGACGAACTCGCCGCCATTTCCGAAGAGCCGGACCGGCTGACACGGCGCTACCTGACGCCGGAGCACAAGCGCGCCGCCCATCTGGTGGCGCAGTGGATGGCGGAAGCCGGCATGGCGACCGAGGAAGACGCCGTCGCCACGATCCGCGGCCACTATCCGATGGAAGGCGAGGCGCCGGGCGCCAATGCGGTGCCGCGCCTGCTGATCGGCTCGCACATCGACACGGTCATCAACGCGGGCAAGTACGACGGCATGCTGGGCGTCGTCTGCGGCATCCTCGCGGTGGAGCATTTCCGCGACGCCGGCCGCAGCTTCCCCTTCGCCATCGACGTCCTGGCGTTCGGTGACGAGGAGGGCGTGCGGTTTCCGACCGTCCTGTCCTCCTCCGCCGCCGTCGCCGGCGCCTACGAACAGCGCTGGCTGGAAGGTCAGGACCGCGACGGCGTGACGCTCGCGCAGGCCCTCGCCGACTACGGCCTCGACCCCGCCGCCATCCCCACGGCCGCCATGAGCCGCGACGAGGCCCTCGCCTATGTCGAAATCCATATCGAGCAGGGACCGGTGCTGGAGCACCAGGCGGCCTCGCTGGGCGTCGTCACCTCGATCGCCGGGCAGTTCCGTACCCGCGTCACCGTCTCCGGCATGGCGGGCCATGCGGGCACCGTGCCGATGCCGCTCCGGCAGGACGCGCTGCTCGCCGCCTCCGAGATGATGCTGATGGCGGAATCCATCGCGAAGGCGCACCCCGAAGCGGCCATGGTGGCGACCGTCGGGCAGATCGGCGTCAAGCCCGGCGCCATCAACGTCATCCCGGACCGGGTGGAGTTCGTCCTCGACCTGAGGGCCGCCGCCGATGCGCCGCGCCATGCCGCCCTCGAATCCTTCACGGCCCGGGCGGAGGCCCTGGCCGGGGCGCGCGGTTGTTCGGTGGTGTTCGAGACCTACCACGACTGCCCAACGGCGGCCTGCGCGCCGTGGCTGCAGGATGGCCTCGCGGACAGCATGGAAAGCCTCGGGTTGGCCGCGCCCCGGCTCGTCTCGGGCGCCGGCCACGACGGGCAGGCCATGGCGGGCCTCACCGACTTCGCCATGATGTTCGTGCGCTGCAGGGGCGGCATCAGCCACAATCCGCTGGAGTTCGCCACCGTCGCCGACATGGGCGCGGCCGTTGCCGCCCTGATCCGCTTCATCGAGCGATTCGAGCCATCCAGGCGGGCACCGCAGACGTAGACTCGCGGCATGGCGGCATCCGGGACCTTGCGAAACAGGGTCCGGACTGCCTAATGAAGGCCTTCGCCCGCCATCGGATGGATCATGGCCACGCTGATCGACACGCTGAAGCGCGACAACCGCCCCCGGCACCCGGAAAAAGCGCATCGGCCCGACCAGCCGATCCAGCGCAAGCCGGAGTGGATCCGCGTGAAGGCGCCGGGTTCGCCCAAATGGGCCGAGACCCACAAGATCGTGAAGGAGAACGGCCTCGTCACCGTCTGCGAGGAAGCCGGCTGCCCGAACATCGGTGAGTGCTGGGAGAAGAAGCACGCCACCTTCATGATCATGGGCGACACCTGCACGCGCGCCTGCTCCTTCTGCAACGTCAAGACCGGCATGCCGGCGCCGCTCGATGCGAACGAGCCGGAGCACACCGCCATTGCGGTGGAGAAGCTTGGGCTCGAGCACGTCGTCATCACGTCCGTCGACCGTGACGACCTCGCCGACGGCGGCGCCCAGCACTTCGCCGACGTGATCCACGCCATCCGCCGCCGCTCGCCGAAGACCACGATCGAGATCCTGACCCCCGACTTTCTGCGCAAGGAGGGGGCGCTCGAGGTGGTCGTCGCCGCCCGTCCCGACGTGTTCAACCACAACCTCGAGACGGTGCCGTCGAAATATCTGAAGGTCCGGCCCGGCGCCCGCTACTTTCACTCCATCCGCCTGCTGCAGCGTGTGAAGGAGCTCGACCCCACCAACCTCCCCAAGTCCGGCATCATCGTCGGCCTCGGCGAGGAGCGGAACGAGGTGCTGCAGCTGATGGACGACCTGCGGTCCGCCGACGTCGATTTCATGACGATCGGCCAGTACCTGCAGCCGACCCGCAAGCACCACGAAGTCGTGCGCTTCGTCACCCCAGACGAGTTCAAGGGCTTCGAGACGATCGCCATGGCCAAGGGGTTCCTGCTGGTCTCGTCGAGCCCGCTGACGCGTTCCTCGCACCATGCCGGCGACGATTTCGCCAGGCTCAGGGCGGCCCGTCTGGCGCGCCTCGGCCATTGAGGCCGGCGGCGCCATGCGACGCGTGCTGGTGATGGGCTGTTCGGGCTCGGGCAAGTCGACCTTCGCGCAGGCACTGGCCTCGAAGCTCGCCATCCCCTGCGTCTCGCTCGACGCCCTGTTCTGGCAGCCCGGCTGGGTGGAGCCTGACAAAACCGCCTTCGCGGCGCGAGTGAACGCTGCGGCCGCAGGCGAATCCTGGGTCATCGACGGCAACTACACCACCCACGGCAGCGACCTTCGCCGCAGCCGCGCCGACACCGTCTGCTGGTTCGATCTGCCGACGCTCACCTGCCTCGCCGGCGTCATCGGCCGGAGCCTTCGCCTCCACGGCCGGGTGCGACCTGAGATGGCGCCGGGCTGTCCGGAGCGCATCGACCTGGCCTTCTATCGGTACGTGTGGACCTATCGCTCTATCCAGCGGCCCAAACTCCGCGCCTGGTTCGCGGGTCTCGGCGCGGAGCAGCGGTTCGTCACGTTCCGGTCACGGGCCGAGGCGGCCGCGTTCCTCTCCGCCGTTCCGGCCGCAGGCAGGGGCTGAGAAATGCCGGTGTTCAAGACCGAGCGGCGGGTCGGCCACCGCCCCGAGGCCATGTTCGACCTCGTGGCCGACGTGGACCAATACCCGCTCTTCGTGCCGCTCTGCGAGGCGCTGAAGGTGCGCCGGCGGGTCAATGCCGGTGACGACGGGATCGAGATCCTCGTCGCCGACATGACGGTGGCTTACGGCCCCTTGCGCGAGACCTTCACCAGCCGGGTGACGCTCGACCGGCCGCGGCTGCACATCATCGCCGAATATATCGACGGGCCTTTCTCGCGGCTGGAGAACCACTGGCGCTTCGCCGCAGACGGGGAGGGGACGCGCGTCTCCTTCTCGATCGATTACGAGTTCCGCTCGCGGGCGCTGGCCCTCGTCATGGGCGCCGTGTTCGACGCGGCCTTCCGGCGCTTCGCCGAGGCCTTCGAGGCGCGGGCCGACGCGGTCTACGGCCGGCCGGGCGCCTCGCCCGCCGCCTGATCCCGGTCCGTCGCCAGGGCCAGGAGAAGCCCGAGCGCGACGTCGACGCTCGCAGCCCGCACGGCGTCCCTGCCGATGGCGCCGAAGCGCTCCTCCCTGAGAAGGAGCCTGTCGCCGCGTCGCGCGGCGAAATGGACGAGGCCGACCGGCTTGCCGGGCGTCGCGCCGCCGGGACCGGCGATGCCGGTGACCGACACCGAGATCTGCGCCCGCGAATTCGCCAAAGCACCCGCTGCCATGGCCGCCGCGGTTTCGGCCGAGACGGCGCCATGGGCCGCGAGGGTCGCCTCCTGCACGCCCAGCATCTCCTGCTTGGCCGCGTTGGTGTAGGTGACGAAGCCGCGGTCGACGACGTCGGAGGAGCCCGCGATGGCGGTGAGTGCGGCGCTGACGAGGCCGCCGGTGCAGCTCTCGGCGGTGACCGTCATGAGCCCACGCGCCCTGCACGCGGCGAGGACGTCGGTCGCGAGCCTTTCGGTGCTCGTGTCGCTCATTTCACTCTCCCGGCATGCGGACGGTAGCGACGGCGAGGGCGGCGAGCCCTTCCCGCCGACCGGTGAAGCCCATCTTTTCGCTGGTCGTCGCCTTGATGGCGATGCGGTCGGTGCCGACGGCGAGGATCGCCGCCATCCGATCCCGCATCGCCTCGCGATAGGGTCCGACGCGAGGAGCCTCGCAGACGACCGTCACGTCCAGCATGGCAAGGCGGCCACCGCGGGCGGCGAGGAGCTCCGCCGCATGGGCGAGGAACCGGTCGGAGGAGGCGCCCCGCCACTGAGGGTCGCTCGGGGGAAAGTGCGTGCCGATGTCGCCGTCGGCGAGCGCACCGAGGATGGCGTCGGTCGCGGCGTGCAGCACCACGTCGCCGTCGGAATGGGCGAGGACGCCGCGGTCGTGGGGGATGCGCACGCCTCCGAGCCAGACATGGTCGCCGTCCGTGAAGGCGTGAACGTCATAGCCCTGGCCGACCCTGGTGTCGTTCATCGCCATCCGCATCCGCCGTTCCGCCGCATCGAAATCCTCCGGCAGGGTGAGCTTCACATTGCCGGCCTCGCCGGGAAAGACCGCGACCGCATGGCCGGCCCATTCCATCACCGAGGCATCGTCGGTGAGGCCGGCGACGCCGGTCGTGGCGGCGCGGCGATGGGCATCGAGCAGGGCCCGGAAGGCGAAGGCCTGCGGCGTCTGCACGGCGCGCAGGTTCGCCCGGTCCGGCGTCGCGACGACGCGGCCAGCGGCATCCACCGCCTTGATGGTATCGACCACCGGCGTGCCGGGGACGGCCGCGACCGCGCCGTCCGCCACGGCTGCTATGGCGGCGTCGATGAGCGCTGGAGACAGGAAGGGCCGGGCGGCGTCGTGGACGAGGACGATGTCGGGGGCCGATTGCGCCAGCGCCTCCAGCCCCGCCAGGACCGAGGACTGGCGCTCAGCGCCGCCCGTCACGGGGGAAAGCATGCCGGCCGATTCAGAAATGGCCTTCCGGTAGAGGTCGCGGTCGCCGTCCCCGATCACCACCAGGACCGCACCGACCCCGTCATGACGCTGGAATACTTCCACCGCATGGCTGAGAAGCGGCCTGCCGGCCAGCAGCCGATATTGCTTCGGAACGCCGCCGCCTGCGCGCAAACCGCGGCCTGCGGCGACGACGAGGGCAGCGACAAAGGGAGGCGAGCGCATGCAGAACGTCCAAATTGTCTGCGCCTTCCCTAGCGCGTTCACCACGACCTGTCTTGTCGTGCGGCCCGCCTCTTGTGCAGCGCGGAAAATGATGTCTAAAGTGTAGGCATCATAGCATCACGCTTACGAAATAGGCAGTTGAATGACCAACCCATCGACCCCGGCGCCTTTCCGGCGCGTGCTGTCGATCGGGCCGTTCGAGATGGCATCCCCCGTCGCGCTCGCACCCATGTCCGGAATCACGGACGCGCCGTTCAGGCGGATGGTGGCGCGGTTCGGCGTGGGCTGGACCGTGTCGGAAATGGTCCCGGGCGACGGGCTCGCCGCCGGCGAGGAGGAAGCGCGGCTGCGCGCCGAAGGTGAGGGCCTGTCTCCGCACGTGGTGCAGATCGCCGGCTGCGATCCGCACTGGATGGGCGAGGGGGCGCGCATCGCGGTGGCCGCGGGCGCCGACATCATCGACATCAACATGGGCTGCCCGGCGAAACGCGTGACGGGCGGCTATGCGGGATCGGCGCTGATGCGCGACCTCGACCACGCGGAGCGGCTGGTCGCAGCGACGGTCGCTGCGGTCGACGTGCCCGTGACGCTGAAGATGCGGCTCGGCTGGGACCACGCCTCGCTCAACGCGCCGGAGCTGGCGCGCCGGGCCGAGCAGGCCGGTGTCGCCCTCGTCACGGTGCATGGGCGCACCCGCCAGCAGTTCTACAAGGGGCGCGCCGACTGGCGGGCGATCGCGGCCGTCAAGGCGGCGGTGACGATCCCGGTGGTCGCCAACGGCGACATCAATACGCCGGATGACGCACGCCTTGCACTGGCGCGGTCCGCTGCGGACGCGGTGATGATCGGCCGCGGCGCCCAGGGGCGTCCCTGGCTGCCGTCGCAGATCGCCGCCCATCTTGCGGGGCTTCCCGTGCCGGCCGATCCCGATCTATCGACCCAGCTCGCCTCGGCCACCGAACTCTACGAGGCGCAGCTCGCCCATTACGGCGAGGCGGTCGGCATCCGCCACGCACGCAAGCACCTCGGGTGGGCGCTCGATGCAGCGGCGGCAACCTGCGGGATCGGCGACGACGTCCTCGGCGAGGCGCGCCGGCTTGTCCTCACGTCGGAGGATCCTCGCCGCGTCGTCGCGGCGCTCGCCGAAAGTTACGACCGGTTCCAGTGGAGGCGTGCGGCATGAAAGCCTCGGCCCAGGTTCTTCCGGTGCATGATTCGATCCTCAACGCCCTGCCGCATCCGGTCATCAGCGTGTCGGCGACGGGCATGGTCCTCGACGGCAACGCCGCGGCCGAGGGCTTCTTCCAGGCGTCGATCTCGGTCCTGAAGCGCCATGCGCTGAAGGAGCTCGTCCCCTTCGGCTCGCCGCTGCTCGCCCTCATCGAGCAGGTCCGCGAGCGCCACGCGCCGGTCAACGAGTACAAGGTCGACCTCGGCACGCCGCGCAACGGCCACGAGCGGATCGTCGACATCTATGTGGCCCCGCTCGCAGAGCGGCCCGGCGACGTGGTGGTGATGCTGCAGGAGCGCACCATTGCGGACAAGATGGACCGCCAGCTGACCCACCGCGGCGCGGCACGATCGGTCACGGCGCTGGCCGCCATGCTCGCCCACGAGATCAAGAACCCGCTGTCGGGCATCCGCGGCGCGGCGCAGCTCCTCGAGGCCTCCGTCGACGACCAGGACCGGACGCTGACCCGGCTCATCTGCGACGAGGCCGACCGGATCGTGAAGCTCGTCGACCGTATGGAGGTCTTCTCCGACGAGCGGCCGGTCGAGCGCCAGCCGGTGAACATCCACGTGGTGCTGGAGCACGTGAAGAAGCTGTCGCAGTCGGGGTTCGGCCGGCACATCCGCTTCGTCGAGGAGTATGACCCCTCGCTGCCGCCGGTTTTCGGCAACCGCGACCAGCTCATCCAGGTCTTCCTCAACCTCGTGAAGAACGCCGCCGAGGCCATCGGCGAACATGCGAGCGACGGCGAGATCCTGCTCACCACGGCCTTCCGGCCGGGCGTGCGGCTGACCATGCCGGGCCTGTCGAGCCGCGTCGCGCTGCCGCTCGAGGTCTGCGTGCGCGACAACGGCCCGGGCGTACCGGACGACCTGATGCCGCACCTGTTCGACCCCTTCGTCACCACAAAGAGTTCGGGCACCGGCCTCGGCCTCGCCCTGGTGGCCAAGATCGTCGGCGATCACGGCGGCATCGTCGAATGCGACAGCCAGCCCCGCAAGACGGTCTTCCGCATCCTCCTGCCCATGGCCCGCGTGTCCCAGAGCGACACGAACGGCCGCAAAGCGCTCTGAAGAGGTCCATATGCCGACGGGAACCATCCTTGTCGCCGATGACGACGCCGCAATCCGCACCGTGCTCAACCAGGCACTGTCGCGCGCCGGCTACGACGTCCGCCTGACAGGCAATGCGACGACGCTCTGGCGCTGGGTCTCGCAGGGGGACGGCGATCTCGTCATCACCGACGTGGTGATGCCGGACGAGAATGCCTTCGACCTGCTGCCGCGGATGAAGAAGCTCAGGCCCGACCTGCCGGTGGTGGTGATGAGCGCGCAGAACACGTTCATGACGGCCATCAAGGCCTCTGAGCGCGGCGCCTACGACTATCTGCCCAAGCCTTTCGACCTGAAGGAGCTGGTGGCCATCGTCGGGCGGGCGCTGGCCGAGCCGAAGGGCCGGCCGGGGAAGGCGTCGCCGGTGGACGCCGACACCATGCCGCTGGTCGGCCGCTCGCCGGCCATGCAGGACATCTACCGCGTCCTCGCCCGCCTGATGCAGACCGACCTTACGGTGATGATCGTCGGCGAGAGCGGCACCGGCAAGGAACTCGTCGCCCGCGCCCTGCACGACTACGGCAAGCGCCGCAACGGGCCCTTCGTCGCCATTAACATGGCCGCGATCCCGCGGGACCTCATCGAGAGCGAGCTGTTCGGCCACGAGAAGGGCGCCTTCACCGGCGCGCAGTCGCGCAATCCCGGCCGGTTCGAGCAGGCCGAGGGCGGCACGCTCTTCCTCGACGAGATCGGCGACATGCCGATGGAGGCGCAGACCCGGCTGCTGCGCGTGCTCCAGCAGGGCGAATACACGACCGTCGGCGGCCGCACCCCGATCAAGGCGGACGTGCGCATCGTCGCCGCCACCAACAAGGACCTGCGCCAGCTCATCCAGCAGGGCCTGTTCCGCGAGGACCTGTTCTTCCGCCTGAACGTCGTGCCGCTGCGCCTGCCGCCGCTGCGCGAGCGCAGCGACGACGTGCCCGATCTCGTGCGCCACTTCTTCGCCCAGGCCGAGCGGGAGGGCCTGCCCGCCAAGCAGATCGATTCGGCCGCCCTCGAGAAGCTCAAGCGCTACCGCTGGCCAGGCAACATCCGCGAGCTGGAAAACCTGATCCGCCGCCTGACCGCGCTCTACCCCCAGGAGATCATCACCGCGCCGATCGTCGACAACGAGCTGGCGACGCCCGAGCCCGCCTCGTCCCATGACGAGCCGCGCGAGGACGACACGCTGATGGCCTCGGTCGAGCGGCACATGGGGGCCTATTTCAAGGGTTTCGGCGACGATCTGCCGCCGCCCGGCCTTTACCACCGGGTGCTGCGCGAGGTGGAGATCCCACTGATCTCGGCGGCTCTCGCCGCCACCCGCGGCAACCAGATCAAGGCGGCCGACCTGCTCGGCGTGAACCGCAACACGCTGCGCAAGAAAGTCCGCGACCTCGACATCCAGGTGATCCGCACGTCGCGATGAGGGAAGCAGGCTCTCACAATGTCGTCTGGACCGCTCCCGGGGGCGTGACGTTTCGGTCACACATGTTGTAAGAGGGTCACCCTTGGACCACAGAGTTGGGCGGTCGGCTCTGCCGGCTTTCCGCCGAACTCTGCGGAGATGATCACCGGATGACCTCTTCGCCGCATCCCGCGACGACTGCCTCCCCGCCTGACGGCTCAGCCTTCATGCCGCGGCTGCGCGCGCGCAGGGTCGGGCCGATCATGGTCGGCGTGGCCCTTTTCTTCGGCCTCATCACCTTCCTGCTCGTCACCGGCCTTCTGCCGATCGCCGCCACCCACGAGGTGGTGCTGACCGTCCTCGTCATCGATGGCCTGCTGGTCTGCGCCCTCATCGTCCTCATCGTGCGGGAAATCCTCGTGCTCCGGCGGGCGCGCCGGGCGGGGCAGGCGGCCTCCCGTCTGCACGAGCGCGTCGTGCGCCTCTTCGCCATCGTCGCCTCGGTGCCGGTGGCGGTCATCGCCATCGCCGCCTCGGTGACCCTCGACCGGGGGCTCGAGAGCATCTTCTCGGGCAGTGTCCGCCAGTCCGTCGAGGCCTCTGCCAACCTCGCCAACGCCTATCTCAACGAGCAGGTGCAGGTGGTCCGGGCGGAGGCTGCGGCGCTCGTCCAGGACATCGAAAGGGTACGGTCGCTGAACGCGGCCGAGGTCAATTTCGGCCGCTTCCTCACAGCGCAGGCCATGGTGCGCGGGCTGACCGTGGTGCGGGTGCTGAAGACCGACGGATCGCTGGTCGACCGCGCCGACGTGCCGATGCAGAACGATTTCAGCGTGCCCGCCTCGATCCTCGACGAGGTCAGCAAGACGGACGACATCATCGCCAACGTCTCCTCGCTCAACGACCGCGACTACATCGAGGCCATCCTCAAGCTGCAGCGGGGAGGGGACGAAATCCTCTATGTGGTCCGGCAGATCAGCCCGCAGATCGCCCAGCACCTGCGAGCGACCCAGGCGGGCCTCTTCGAGTACCAAGCGCTGCAGTCGCGCCGACTCGGCCTGCAGATCGCCTTCGCCCTGATGTTCGCGCTGATCGCCTTCCTGGTCACCCTTTCGGCCGTCTATCTCGGCCTCAGCTTCGCCAACCGGCTGGTGCAGCCGATCCGCCGGCTCATCGGCGCCGCGGACCAGGTGGCGGCCGGCGACCTCGATGTCGAGGTTCACATCCGCAAGTCAGAGGGCGACCTCGCCAATCTCGGCGACACCTTCAACAAGATGACGGCGGAGCTGCGCGACCAGCGCGCCGACCTCATCGCCGCGCGCGACCAGATCGACAGCCGGCGGCGTTTCACCGAGGCCGTGCTGGCCGGCGTCACGGCCGGCGTCATCGGCCTCGACGAAGCGGGCCGCGTCACGCTCCTCAACCGATTCGCCGTGGAGATTCTCGGCGTCAGCGAAAACGAGCTCTCGGGCAGCATGCTGGCGGAGAGCATCCCCGAATTCGCCGACCTGATCGCCGGTGCGGCGCGCGGTGCGCCGATCGTGCAGGGCCAGGTCATGCTGGTGCGCGCCGGGCGCGAGAGGACCTTGGTGGTGCGCGTGGCCCTCGAGGCCGACGAGAATGGTGCGCACGGCGCCGTGGTGACGATCGACGACGTGACCGACCTCGTGGTGGCGCAGCGCACCTCGGCCTGGGCCGACATCGCGCGCCGAATCGCCCACGAGATCAAGAACCCGCTCACCCCCATCCAGCTCTCGGCGGAGCGGCTGAAGCGGCGCTACGGCCGCGTCATCACCGATGACCGCGAGGTCTTCGACCAGTGCACCGACACGATCATCCGGCAGGTCGGCGACATCGGCCGCATGGTGGACGAGTTCTCCTCCTTCGCGCGCATGCCGAAGCCGGTCTTCGAGATGGAGGACGTCGCCGACACGGTGCGGCAGGCCGTGTTCATGATGCGCATCGGCTACCCCGAGATCGACATCCTCGACGACATTCCCGAAGGCGCGCTGCCGGCGTCCTTCGACCGCCGCCTCATCAGCCAGGCGCTGACCAACATCATCAAGAACGCCACGGAGGCCGTCGCGGCGGTGCCCGAGGAGCAGCGCGGCAAGGGTCGCATCCTCGTGCGGCTGACCGCCGCAAAACCCTTCTACGCCGTCGATGTCATCGACAACGGCATCGGCCTGCCCAAAGAAAACCGTCATCGACTGCTTGAGCCTTACGTTACGACACGTGAGAAGGGCACAGGCCTCGGCCTGGCGATCGTCGGCAAGATTCTCGAGGAGCACGGCGGGGGGCTCGGCCTCTACGATGCGCCGGCGGGAAGCGACGGCCAGCAGCGCGGCGCGCTGATCCGTCTCAGTTTCAGGGACCAGCGGCTGGCGGTCCAGGCGACCGCCGCGGCGGAATGACGAAGAACGGATAAGCGCGCATGGCAGGAGACATTCTCGTTGTCGACGACGAGGCGGACATCCGGGACATCGTCGCCGGCATTCTCGACGACGAGGGCTATCGCACCCGCACGGCCCGCAATGCCGACGAGGCACTGGCCGCCATCGAGGCGCGCCGTCCCAACCTCGTCTTCCTCGACATCTGGATGCAGGGCAGCCGGCTGGACGGGCTCCAGCTCCTGGACGTCGTGAAGGACCGCCATCCCGAGGTGCCGGTGGTCATGATCTCCGGCCACGGCAACATCGAGACCGCCGTCTCGGCCATCAAGCGGGGCGCCTACGACTACATCGAGAAGCCGTTCAAGGCCGACCGGCTCGTCCTGATCGCCGAGCGCGCCATCGAAACCTCCCGCCTTCGCCGCGAGATCAAGGAACTGAGGCAGATCTCCGGCCAGGCGGCTGGCCTGATCGGCCGGTCGTCCGCGATGAACCAGCTGCGCCAGACGATCGAGCGGGTGGCGCCGACCAACAGCCGAATCATGATCTTCGGCGCGTCCGGGGCCGGCAAGGAGCTCACCGCCCGCACGATCCATACGGCGTCCGCGCGCGCGAGCGGCCCCTTCGTCGTCATCAACGCCGCGGCGATCACGCCCGACCGCATGGAGATCGAGCTGTTCGGCGCCGAGAGCGACGGCGCCCAGGGCCGCAAGGTCGGGGCGCTGGAGGAGGCGCACGGCGGCACGCTCTTCATCGAGGAGGTGGCGGAGATGCCGCGCGAGACGCAGAACCGCATCCTGCGCGTCCTCGTCGAGCAGAGCTTCCAGCGGGTCGGCGGCACGGCCAAGGTGCAGGTGGACGTCCGGATCATCTCGGCCACAGCCCGCGACGTGCAGGCCGACATCGCCGAGGGGCGTTTTCGCGAGGACCTGTTCCACCGGCTCGCCGTGGTCCCGGTGCGGGTGCCCTCGCTCGCCGAGCGGCGCGAGGACATCCCTGAGCTCGTCGAGCATTTCGTCGAGCAGCTCGCCACCGTCTCCGGCCTGCCGCGGCGCAAGATCGGAGACGATGCCATGGCGGTGCTCCAGTCCCACGACTGGCCGGGCAACCTGCGGCAGTTGCGCAACAACATCGAGCGCGTGCTGATCCTCGCCGGCGGCGACCCGGATGCGGTGGTCTCGGTCTCCATGCTGCCGCCGGACGTCGGCGCGGCTGCGCCGTCCATGCCGACGGGGCAGGGGGGCGAGCACCTGATGGCACTGCCCCTCCGCGAGGCGCGCGAGGCCTTCGAGCGTGAATACCTCGCCGCGCAGATCAACCGGTTCGGCGGCAACATCTCGCGCACCGCCGAATTCATCGGCATGGAGCGCTCGGCGCTGCACCGAAAGCTGAAGGCGCTCAGCGTCGACTGAGGCCGTCGCCGTCAGAACATGCCGTTGCCGTGGGCCATGGTCTCCGGGATCGGCTGGATCACGTCCCAGTGCTCGACGATCTTGCCCGCCTCGAGCCGAAAGATGTCGACGATGGCCGTGCCGCGGTCGCCGGGGTCGCGCTTGGCGTGCACATGCAGGATGACGAAGTCGCCCTCGGCGAAGACCCTGACGATTCGCCCGTGGGCCTGGGGCGTGCGCTCCTTGCGGAACGCGATGAAGGCCTTGAACCCCTCGATGCCGTCCGGCGCGACGGGATTGTGCTGGATGTAGCGCGGGCCGAAGTGGACGGCCGCAGCCTCGAAGTCCTTCTGGTTCAGGCCCTTCTCGTAGAAGTCGATCACCGTCCGCTTGTTGGCCTCCAGCGTCGAGGTCTGGGCGGAGGCGCCCACGGCCGCGACGGGAACCGCCGCCATGCCCCATCCGAAGGTTCGCCTGTCCATTCCGTTCTCCCGTTCGCGGGGGCCAACCAGGCCCTACCGGCGCACCATCGAACAGGCGCGGCGGGTTCGGAACGGGACCAAGCTTCACTTCGCCGTGTGCCGGGCGTGATCCGCGGGCCCACAGCCGCGAGCTCCGGCCGCGACGGGCAGGGGGCGTGATCCGCGATTTCGGCAGGGCGGCCTTGCACCGCCGCGGCATCCCGCGCGTTTCCCGACTTCGGCGAACCATGGCACATTGGCGCTGCAGTGCGGCAGGATCCGCCGTTCACCCGCCTACCTCCCAGGGAGCCCGCCGCATGTCCCGCGTCGCCTATGTCAACGGAAGCTACGTGCCCCATGGCGAGGCCGCCGTGCATATCGAGGACCGCGGCTACCAGTTCGCCGACGGCGTCTACGAGGTCTGCGAGGTGAGGGGTGGCCGGCTCGTCGACGAGACGCGCCACATGGACCGGCTGGAACGCTCGCTCGGCGAGTTGCGCATCGCCATGCCCATGGCGCGGCGGCCGCTCGGCATGGTGCTGCGCGAGACCGTGCGCCGCAATCGCGTGCGCGACGGCCTCGTGTACCTGCAGGTGACGCGCGGCGTCGCCCGTCGCGACCACGCCTTCCCGAAGCCCGGCACGCCGCCGGCGCTCGTGGTCACGGCAAAGAACATCGACCCGTCGAAGGGCGAGGCCAGCGCCACCAAGGGCGTGAAGGTGATCTCGCTGCCGGACAACCGCTGGGAGCGTGTCGACATCAAGTCCGTGGGCCTGCTGCCGAACTGCCTCGCCAAGCAGGCGGCGCGCGAGCAGGGGGCCTATGAGGCCTGGCTGGTGGACGAGGACGGCTTCGTCACCGAGGGATCCTCGACCAACGCCTGGATCATCACCAAGGACGGGGCGCTGGTGACGCGCTATGCCGACACCGGCATCCTCAAGGGCATCACGCGCACCACCATCTTCGATCTGTGCAAGCGGGAGGGCCTGCGGATCGAGGAGCGCAAGTTTACGATCGAGGAGGCGCAGAACGCGCGCGAGGCCTTCCTCTCCTCGGCGACGACGATCGTCATGCCCATCGTCGAGATCGACGGACGTCCGGTCGGCAACGGCGCGCCGGGCTCCATCGCCACCGACCTGCGCGCCAAGTTCCACGAGGTGGCGGAAATCGTCTGAAACCAAGACCCGCGCCAACACGCGGCCGTGACGACTCTTTCACTTGTGCGGTGCGGGAGGATCGGCCTTAAATGGAGGCGTCAAGAACAAGCCCGACCGGCCCGGCCGGTCCATAAACCTTCGCGGCACGTTTGAGTCCGCGGCAACAACGGAAAAAGACAATGGCGGAACGAGCTCAAAACCTCCAGGACACCTTCCTCAACCACGTCCGCAAGCACAAGATTCCGCTGACGATTTTCCTCGTCAACGGCGTCAAGCTGCAGGGCGTCGTCACCTGGTTCGACAATTTCTGTGTGCTCCTGCGTCGCGACGGGCACTCGCAATTGGTCTACAAGCACGCCATATCCACCATCATGCCCGGCGCGCCGGTCCAGCTGTTCGATCCGCAGGACGGAGACGGCGACAAGGGCTGAGGTTTTTAACCCGAGGCCCTGTTGGACATTCGCCGACCCGATATCGTCTCCACGACCCATAGCGACGGCGACGAACCGCGCGGTGAACCCACGCGCGTCGTCGTGGTGGTGCCGATCCTGACGGGCCGGCGAGGCGAGGGGGCCGATACGCCCTCGCGCACCGTGGAGGCGCGTCGCGACGAAGCGGTGGGCCTTGCCGCCGCCATCGACCTCGAGGTCATGGACACCATCACCGTCGGGCTGAACATGCCGCGGCCGGCGACCCTCATCGGCAAGGGCAAGGTCGAGGAGATCGGCGGCCTGGTGACAGCCCACGATGCCGGCCTCGTCTTCGTCGACGCCGCACTGTCTCCCGTGCAGCAGCGCAACCTGGAAAAGGCCTGGAAGGCGAAGGTGGTCGATCGCACCGGCCTGATCCTCGAGATCTTCGGCCGCCGCGCCCGCACCAAGGAAGGCGGGCTGCAGGTCGAACTCGCCCATCTCAGCTACCAGAAGAGCCGCCTCGTCCGGTCCTGGACCCACCTCGAGCGCCAGCGCGGCGGCTTCGGCTTCCTCGGCGGTCCCGGCGAGACGCAGATCGAGGCCGACCGCCGCATGATCCAGGAGCGCATCACCCGCATCGAGCGCGAGCTCGAACAGGTGACCCGCACCCGCCGTCTGCACCGGGAGAGCCGCCGCCGCGTGCCCTATCCGATCATCGCGCTGGTCGGCTACACCAATGCCGGCAAGTCGACGCTGTTCAACGCGCTCACCACCGGTGGCGTGCTGGCGCAGGACCTGCTCTTCGCCACCCTCGACCCGACGCTCCGCCAGATGCGCCTGCCGCACGGCACCAAGGCGATCCTCTCCGACACGGTCGGCTTCATCTCCGACCTGCCGACCATGCTGGTGGCCGCCTTTCGGGCGACGCTCGAGGAGGTGATTGAGGCCGACGTGATCCTGCACGTGCGCGACGTCAGCCACGGCGACACGGAGGCGCAGGCCGCCGACGTCGCGGCGATCCTCGCCGATCTCGGCATCGATCCGGCGAACCGCACGATCATCGAGGTCTGGAACAAGGTCGACCTCCTCAGCCCTGAGGCGCGCGAGGCAGCCCTGAACCGCGCCGGCCGCCACGAGGAGGGCCAGCGGCCCTTCTTCGTCTCGGCGGTGACGGGCGAGGGGCTCCCCGGCCTTCTCGCCGCCGTCGAGGACAAGCTGCGCGCCGCCCACGAGCGCCTGACGGTGACCGTGGCGGCCGCCGACGGTGGCACGCTCCACTGGATCCACGAGAATGCCGAGGTCGAGGAGCGCAAGGCGCTGGCGAGCGGCGACACCCAGGTGACGCTGCGCATCGCGCCGGAGAAGCGCGACCAGCTCGAGCGGCGGCTCGCCAAGACAGGTTGACCAAGGTCTGCGGACCGCCGTCAGCCCTGGCGCTCGCGCCGCTTGGCCTCGTTCCAGAGTGCATCCATCTCGGCGAGGGACGCCTCGGCGGGTCCGCGGCCCTCGGCGGCGAGCGCCGCCTCGATGGCGGCGAAGCGGCGCTCGAACTTGGCGTTGGTGCCGCGCAGTGCGGCTTCCGGATCGACGTCGAGGTGACGTGCGAGATTGACGGCGGCGAAGAGCAGGTCGCCGACCTCGTCGGCGACAGCATCCAGTCCCGCGCCGCTCTTCCGTGCCTCGACGATCTCGCCGGCCTCCTCGACGATCTTGGCGAGCACGGCCTCGACATCGTTCCAGTCGAACCCCACCGTGCCGGCCTTGGCCTGGAGCTTGTGGGCGCGGGTCAGGGCGGGAAGGGCGCTCGGAACCCCCGCCAGAAGGCCTGCCGCGGCGTCTGCCGGCAGACCCAGCCGGAGCCGTTCGCTGGCCCTGGCGCGCTTCTCCTCGGCCTTGATGCTGTCCCACAGGCCCTTCACCGCCTCCGGGCTCATGTCCCGGTCGCCGCCGAAGACGTGTGGATGCCGGCGGATCAGCTTGGAGGTGATGGCATGGACGACGTCGGGAAAGGCGAAGAGCCCTTGCTCCTCGGCCATGCGGGCGTGGAAGACGACCTGAAGCAGCAGGTCGCCCAGCTCGTCCCTCAGGTCCGCGAAGTCGCCGCGCTGGATAGCGTCGGCCACCTCATAGGCTTCCTCGATCGTGTAGGGCGTGATCGAGGCGAAGGTCTGTTCGAGATCCCACGGACAGCCGCGCCCGGGCGAGCGCAGCCAGGCCATGATGGCGACGAGATCGGCGATGTCGCCCGAGGGCGACGGCGTCTGGGGTTCGGCGGTCATGGGGCAGTGTGAGGGGAGCGGCGAAGCGAATGGCAAGACCGTCGCGACGCCATCCACAGGATGCGGCTGCGAAGAGACGCGACGACCACCATGCATGATTCGCATAAGACATATTATGGAACGTACATGCCATACAGGAATGGCGGAGACCGGGCCTATCGGCACTTCACGCCGTCTGCAGAACCATCCCGTCGTGAGCCGGCACGACCCCGGACGGCAGCCGAGCCGCAAGCGTCGCATAGTCGAGATCGGAATGCAGATTGGTGAGCACGGCCTGGCGCGGCGCGAAGCGTTCGATCACGGCCAGGGCTTCGTCCACCGCGAAATGGGTCGGATGGCGCGTATAGCGGAGTGCATCGAGGATCACCGTGTCGGCACCCTCGAAGTAGCGCTCGCTCTCCGGCAATAGCCGATTGATGTCAGGGCAATAGACACAGCCGTTCACACGGAAGCCGAAAGCCCGGTAAGCCGCGCCGTGTTCCACCGGGAACGGCGCGAAGGTCAGCGTTCCGCCGGGGCCCGTGACCGAGACCGGCTCGTGCGGCGCGAAGAGATGAAGATCGATGATGGGCGGATAGTCGCTGCCCGGCGGCGACGCGAAACAATAGGCGAACCGCTCGCGCAGCAAGCCGGCCGTCGTCGCGTCGGCATGGGCCGGCATGCGCCGCCGCATGGTGAGAACCAGCGGCCGGAGGTCGTCGATGCCGTGGGTGTGGTCGGCATGGTCGTGGGTGTAGAGCACCGCGTCGAGCCGCGTGACGCCGGCGGACAGGAGCTGCTCGCGCAGGTCCGGCCCGGTATCGATCAGGACACTGGTGGTGCCGTCCGGGCCGCTCTGTTCGACCAACGCGGCGCAGCGGCGACGGCGGTTGCGCGGATCGGCGGGATCGCAGTCACCCCAGCCGAGGCCCGCCCGCGGCACGCCGCCGGAGGAGCCGCAGCCGAGGATGGTGACCTTCAGCGCCATGGCCGGTTCACGCCGCAAGGCGCCGGCCGGGATCGGCCTTGGCGAAGAGACGATAGAAGTTCTCGGTGGTCTGCCGGGCCATCTCATCCGGCGCGACACCGCGTGCCTCGGCGATCACCCGGCCGGTCTCGACCACGTAGGACGGCTCGTTGGTCTTGCCGCGGAACTTGCCCGGCGCGAGGTAGGGCGCATCGGTTTCCACCAGGATGCGGTCGGCCGGCAGTTCGGCCGCGAGCTCGCGCAGGTTGGCGGCGCTCTTGTAGGTTGCAATACCCGAAAACGACACGTAGAGCCCGAGCGAGATGCCGGCCATGGCGAGTTCGCGTGAGCCGGTGAAGCAGTGGAGGACGGCCTTGAAGCCCCCCTTCCCCATTTCCTCCGTCAGGATCGCCGCAACCTTCTCGTCGGCTTCGCGGGCGTGGATCACCAGCGGCAGTCCGGAGGCGCGCGCCGCCGCGATATGGGTGCGGAAGCCCTGCTCCTGCGCCTCGCGCGGCGACTTGTCGTAGAACCAGTCGAGCCCGGCCTCGCCGATGGCGATGACCTTGGGATGGGCGGACAGGGCGACGAGCTCGTCGGCGGACACGTCCAACTCTTCATGGGCATTATGCGGATGGGTGCCGACGGAGCACCAGATGCCGTCATGGGCCTCGGCGATGGCGCGGATGCCGTCGAAGCGTCGCACGCGGGTCGAGATGGTCACCATGGACTGGAGCCCCGCCGCGACGGCGCGGCCGATCAGACCGTCGCGATCGGCGGCGAGCTCGGGAAAGTCCAGGTGGCAATGGCTGTCGACCCACATCAGGCCGCGGTCTCCGGCTCGACATAGCGCGGGAAGACGCCGGCCGGCGGCGGCAACGCCGTTCCCGGCTTCAGCCGCGTGCCGAGAGCCGCGAAGTCGCGGGCATCTTCCGGCACCGCCAGCAGGTCGAGCAGCTTCGGCGCACCGAGCGGGATGGCAGGCGCGGCGAGGATCGCCGCCTGGCGGATCACCTCGGCAGTGACGTAGAGCACCGTCTCCATCCGGGCCGGATCGGTCTTGCGCAGCGCCCAGGGAGCCTGCGCGGCGAAATAGCGGTTGGCTTCGCCGACCACCGCCCATACGGCCTCCAGCCACCGGTGCAGCTGCTGGCTGCACACGGCTTCGCGCGAGACGGCCAGCATGCCGTCGGCGGCGGCGAGGATCGCCTCGTCCTCGGGGCTGAAGACGCCGGGCGTCGGCAGGATGCCGTCGCAGTTCTTGGCGATCATCGACAGCGAGCGCTGGGCGAGATTGCCGATGTCGTTGGCGAGATCGGCATTGGTGCGCGCCACGATGGCTTCGTGCGAATAGGAGCCGTCATTGCCGAAGGCGACCTCGCGCAGCAGGAAGTAGCGCATGGCGTCGACGCCATAGGCCTCGGCCATGGTGAAGGGGTCCACGACATTGCCGAGCGACTTCGACATCTTCTCGCCGCGGTTGAACAGGAAGCCGTGGCCATAGACGCGCTTCGGCAGGGCGAGGCCTGCCGACATCAGGAAGGCCGGCCAGTAGACCGCATGGAAGCGGACGATGTCCTTGCCGATGACGTGGAGGTCCGCCGGCCAGTAGGCCCATTTCGGATCGCTCTCGTCGGGAAAGCCGGCGCCGGTGATGTAGTTGGTCAGGGCGTCGACCCAGACATACATGACGTGGCCGTCGGCGCCGGGTACCGGCACGCCCCAGTCGAAGGTGGTGCGGGATACCGAAAGGTCGGAGAGGCCGCCCTTCACGAAGCTGATGACCTCGTTGAAGCGGGTCTCGGGGCCGACGAAGTCGGGATTGGCCTCGTAGAACGCCAGAAGCCGGTCCTGGTATCGGGACAGGCGGAAGAAATAGGTCTCCTCCTTCGTCCATTCCACGGGGGTGCCCTGCCCGCCGACGCGCACGCCGTCGGGCCCGACCGAGGTCTCGTCCTCGTTGTAGAAGGCCTCGTCACGGACCGAATACCAGCCCTCGTAGCCGCCGAGATAGATGTCGCCGGCCGCCACCATGCGCTCCCAGATGGCCTGGCTCGCCCTGTAGTGGCGTGGCTCGGTGGTGCGGATGAAGTCGTCGTTGGAGATGGCGAGCGCCCCGGCCATGGCGCGGAAGCGGTCGGCGTTGCGGTCGGCGAGCGCGCGCACGGGCAGGCCCTCGCGGTCGGCCGTCTGCACCATCTTCAGGCCGTGCTCGTCCGTGCCGGTGAGGAAGAAGACGTCCCGCCCGTCGGCCCGCATGAACCGGGCGATCGCGTCGGTGGCGATCACCTCATAGGCGTGGCCGATATGGGGCGCGCCGTTCGGATAGGAAATGGCGGTCGTGACGTAGAAGCGAGGCTTCGACATGGGGCGTTTCGGACGGTTGCGGGGTCAGGCGCGCCGCCGGCCGGCCTCGGCGAGCCAGCCGAAAACCTGGAAAACGAAGGGCTTGCGTTCGAGGTTGAACGTGCGCACCTGCGCCGCGGTAGCCTCGACCTTCTCCCATACCTCGGCATGGGGTGCAAGGCGGCGGGGACCCTCGCCCGCGGCGGTCGTCACCTGCCGGTGCAGATGCGCGAAGACGAGCCGCAGGAAGAGTTCGAACAGGCCGTCGTCGCGGCGGGCGAGCTTGTCGCCGAGGCCGTGGACCGCCAGCGGATCGGGCGAAGGCAGGCTGTCGAGGAGCCGCGAGACTTCGCCGGCGAAGCCCTCCTGGCCCCCCTCGGCGATCTCCAGCGCCCGGCGCAGGCTGCCGTCGGCCAGCGCGGCGATCCGGCGCGCCTCGTCCGCCGGCACCCGGATCTCGTCGAAGGTCTGGAGACCCGTCGCGATCTCGTCCTCGGTCAGCGGCAGCAGCGGCAGGGTCCGGCAGCGCGACCGGATGGTCGGCAGGAGGCGGCCGGGCATATGCGCGAGAATGAGGAAGAGCGAGCGCGGCGGCGGCTCTTCCAAAAGCTTCAGGAGCGCGTTGGCGCTGGAACGGTTGAGATCGTCGGCGGCGTCGACGATGCAGATGCGCCAGCCCCCCTCGCCCGCCGTCGAGCCGAAGAAACGCACGATCTCGCGCATCGCTCCCACGGAGATGTCCTGCGGGATCTTGTCCTTGCCGGCCTCTGCGATGCGGCGCAGCGCCAGGAGATCCGGGTGCGAGCCGGCGACGATGCGCCGGGCTGCGGGATGGTCGGCAGATACGGCGAGGTCCATCGTGCCGGGAGACAGCGCGGCCGCGACCGGGTTGGCGAGGACGAAACGGGCGAAACGGTAGGCGAGCGTCGCCTTGCCGATCCCCTCGGGGCCGCCGATGAGCCAGGCATGATGCATGCGCGGGCCGCGATAGGCGTCGAGCAGCTGGCGCTCGGCGTCTGCGTGGCCGATCAGGACCTGGCGCTCGCGCGGATGGGGCGCGCCGTCGAGACGGTCGGCGGCATTCTCCTCGATCATGGGGCCACCAGGCGTGGGGCGAGGCCGAAATGCTCGGTGACGACCTTGCGGATGGATTCGGCGACCACGTCAGCCTCGGCGGCGGCGTCGACCAGACGGCAACGCTCCGGCTCGGCGCGGGCGATGGCCTTGAAGCCGGCGCGCAGCTTGTTGTGGAAGGCCATGCCCTCCTTCTCGAAGCGGTCGGTGGCTTCGCCGCGGCTCGCGACCCGGGCGAGGCCCACCTTCACCGGCAGGTCGAGGATGAGGGTGAGATCCGGCCTGTCCTCGCCGACCGTGACCCGTTCGAGCGCCTGGATGAAGGACAGCGGCACCTTGCCGGCATGGCCCTGGTAGACGCGGGTGGAATCGGCGAAGCGGTCGCAGATCACCCAGGCGCCGCGCGCCAGCGCCGGCTTGATGGTGACGGTGAGATGGTCGCGGCGGGCCGCCGCGAAGAGCATGGTCTCGGCCTCCGGCCCGAAGGGCTCGGCGCCGCCGGAGAGCAGGACGTGGCGCATGACCTCGGCGCCCGGCGAGCCGCCGGGCTCGCGCGTCATGACCACGTCGAGGCCGCGCTGTTCGAGGAAGGACGCCAGGCGACGCGCCTGGGTCGACTTGCCGGCCCCCTCACCGCCCTCAAGCGTGATGAAGCGGCCGCGGGCGGGCTCCGTGTTCACGGCCGGGCGACCCCGCGGATCCAGCCGGTGCCGAGTTCCCACGCGCCCTGCATGGCGCGCTGGGTGAGCGTACCGGCCTCGACGTCGGCGGCGGCGAAGACCGGCACCTGGAGCGCAAGCTGGGTGCCGCGCATCACCCTGAGATGCCCGACCTCCGTCCCGCGCCTGACGGGCGCGCGGACGGGGCCGCGATAGACGATCTGGGCCGTCACCCGGTCTGACTGGCCACGCGGCAGGAGAAGGCGCACCAGCTTGCCGGCGGTGACCGCGACGCTGCCCTGGGCACCGCCATAGACGGCGACGTCGCCGATCGTCTCCTGCTCCTGGAAGAGGTCACGCAGCTCGAACGAGCGGAAGCCCCAGTCGAGCAGCTTGCGTGCCTCGTTGGAGCGCTCCTGGAGCGAGCGGGCGCCCATCACCACGACGATGAGTCGCTGGCCGTTCTGCACGGCCGAACCCGCGAGGTTGAACCCTGCTTCCTCGATGTAGCCGGTCTTCAGCCCGTCGGCGCCGGTATAGGTGCCGAGGAGCGGGTTGCGGTTCTGCTGCCGGATGCCGCCCCAGGTGAACTCGCGCTCGCCGTAGATCGCGTAGTGCTCGGGAAAGGTGCGGATGATGTGGTCGGCGAGGCGCGCCACCTCGCGGGCGGTGGTGCGCTGTTCGGGATCGGGCAGGCCCGTGGCATTGCGGAACACCGACCGGGTGAGACCGATCGCCCGCGCCCGCGTGTTCATCACCGGAATGAAGTTGGCCTCGGTGCCGGAGACGGACTCGGCGAGGGCGATGGAGGCGTCGTTGCCCGACTGGATGATGGCGCCGCGCATGAGGTCCTGCACCTTCACGCGCGAATTGACGGCGGCATACATGGAGGAGGTGCGGGACGGGGCCCCTCCCCGCCGCCAGGCGTCCTCGCTGATGACGATCTCCTGATCGGGCTGCAGGCGGCCCTGGCGAATCTCCTCGAAGATCACTGCCATGGTCATCAGCTTGGCGAGGCTCGCGGGCGCCTGCAGCTCGTCGGCCGCCTTCTCGAACAGTACGGACTGGGTCCCGACGTCGACGAGAATGGCGTTGCGGACGGTGGTCTGGAAATTGTCCTGGGCGCGCGCCCGCGGCGGGCCGGCCAGAAGCGCCACGAGCGCCACGGCGGCACAGACGATCAATCCCGGTCGCGGCTTGGTCACGATGGCCCCCCCGCCCCATGTTGGGGGCGGGCCGCCGGTGAAATCAAGGCGGATCAGTAGAGCGAGGAGAAGCCGAGGGCGGCGCGGACCGGAGCGCCGCCCGGCATGGCGGCGATGGCCGGGGCCGGCGCGCGCGGCGGCGCGAAGGCGGTAGCCGCGGGGA
>NZ_JBQVQL010000044.1:0-37541 GCF_052440005.1 Phreatobacter sp. | reverse complement strand
GCCCATGGGCGCACCCATCGGCCGGCCCCACGGGCCACCCGGCTGCGGCGCACCGAAGCCGCCCTGCGGCGGGCCGCCGAACTGCCCCGGAGGCGGAGCGCCGTACTGTCCCTGCGGCGGCGCTCCATAGCCTTGGGGCGGGCCGCCCTGGGGCTGGCCGAAACCGGGAGGGGGCGGGGCCATGCCGGTGTTGAGAGGCCGGGGCGGCATCGGGGGCGGAGCCGCCGGCTTCGAGCCGAAGATGCTCGACAGGAAGCCGCCGCTCTGCTGCTGCTCAGCCTGTCGCTGCGCGTATTGCAACTGCTGCTGCATCTGGTCCACCTGACCCTGCAGGGATGCCACCTGGCCCTGCAGCTGCTCGTTCTGCTTCGACAGGTCGTTGAGCGCCTGGTCTGAGACATACATCGTCTGCAGCAGGGCATAGACCGCGCCCGGCTGCTGGACGAGACGCTCCTTGATGAAGGTGTCGACCGCAGGGTCGCGCTGCTGGCTCTCCGCCGACTTCAGGCGGTCGAACAGTCCGGCGATGATATCGCGTTCCTGTTGGTTCATGGGGAAAGATCCTCCGGAAGAACGTTCGTGGCGGGTCGCCCCCGCGTAGTGCCTGTCTGGCACCGTCTCGTTGCGATCTGATGTCGCGCTGGCGAGCCGGGCCATGGAGGCCCGACGAAGATGGTATATGCCTTTGCGGCGCGCCAGAGGGGGCCGGGGGGCGTGGCGGCAAGTCGCAGGCCCCTTGAGGTCCCCGCCGGGAAGAGTCAGGCGCCGGATCCCCTGTAGTCCGGCAAAGAAAAAGGCCGGGGCGAACCCCGGCCTCGTGTCGTCGCCCGGCGTGCCGGACCTACTTGTAGGGCAGCTTCGACCACTGAAGGTCGACCGAGAGCGTGGCGACCACGCTGTGGCCGCACCAGTTCGACCGGCCGGAGCCCGTGAAGATGCCGCGGTAGTCGCCGGTGGTGGCAAAGCACTGCTGCGAGGTCAGGTTGGTGCCATGGTAGCGTAGGTCGAGGGTGACCGCGTCCTTGTAGGTCCACGAGACGCCAGCGTTCCAGTACAGGTAGTCCTGCAGGTTGACGCCACCGAGATAGCCGTAGGTGGTCCCGAGCCAATAGTGGCCGAGGGCGCCGGAGATGGCGAAGTCGTTCGGCAGCTTGTACTTGGCGTTGACCTCGCCGTAGGTGCCGTAGGCGCCGGTGCCGAGCCAGTTAGGCGCGTAATAGAGGGCGGCGCCGACGTTGAGCTGCGGGGTGATGTCGTAGCCGACCTTGCCATAGACCTCGACGAAGTTGGAGCGGTTGGCGGTCCAGGTGCCGGCGAAGCCGACCGGGGCCGGCGGGGTTGTGGTGATGAACTGCGTCTCGTTGGGATAGAGGTAGTACATCACGCCGAAGTCGAAGGTCGCGTCGCCGAGGACCGGACGGATGCCGGCGTAGAGGTCGACTTCGCCGATGGGACGGTTCGGCAGCTTCGTGGTCCAATAGGCAGCGCCGGCATACAGCCAGCCGTAGCGCGCCTCGCCGTAGACGTTGATGGCAGGGCCGCGGGCCGACTGCGAAATGCCGCGGAAGTTATAGTCGGACATCACCTTGGCGCCGAACGCGAAGTCGAAGGCCCAGGGCGCGGGCGCCGCGATCGGAGCCGGCGCAGCCACGTCGGCTGCAAAGGCCTGGCTTCCCAGCGTCGCGGCCAGAAGGCCCGTCAGCATCGTCTTGCGAAACATCTGCGTCTCCTGCCTGCAGAGCACGTCCGGCGCGCCCCAAATCACCATAAGTTCGTCACAATGACGTCACGGGGAAGTCGTGCAGGACAAGACGAAAAAGCGGGCAATCGCCGGCAATCTGCCCAAAGAAAATGCAAACGATTCCAATGAAAAATCCCTGTGGCGCGACGGCCACAGGGATTTCGTTAACACTTCAGACCTTCGTCCTATGCCGAAGGGTCAGGCGAGCATGCGGTAGGCCGGCAGCGTGAGGAACTCTTCGAACTCTGCTGCGAGCGACAGCTTGGCGAAGAGCGCGATGGCGTCGGCGAATCGGCCCTTTTCGAAGGCCTCGGCGCCGACCTCGCCTTTCACCACCTCCATCTCCTCCTTGAGAGCCTTGTCGAAGAAGGCCGGGGTGCAGACGACGCCGCCCTCAAGGGCGACGCCATAGGTCGTCCACTGCCAGATCTGGGCGCGGGAGATTTCGGCGGTCGCAGCGTCTTCCATCAGGTTGTAGATCGGCACGGCACCGCGGCCACGCAGCCAGGCCTCGATGTACTGGACACCGACGCGGATGTTCTCACGGTAGCCAGCTTCCGAGCGGGTACCCTGGTGGATCTCGAGCAGGTCCATCTGGCCGACCGTCACGTCGTCGCGCTGGCGCGAGACCTGATTCGGCGTCGGCATCAGCCGGTCGAAGGCCTCCATCGCCACCGGCACGAGGTCGGGGTGGGCGACCCAGGTCCCGTCGTGGCCGATGGTGGCCTCGCGCTCCTTGTCGGCCTTCACCTTGGCGAAGGCGGCAGCATTGGCATCAGGATTGTTCTTGATCGGAATCTGCGCTGCCATGCCGCCCATCGCGAAGGCGCCGCGCTTGTGGCAGGTCTTCACGAGGAGTTCGGCATAGGCCTTCAGGAAGGCCTTGCTCATCACCACCTGACCGCGGTCGGGGAGAACATAGGCCTGGTTGCGGGCGAGCTTCTTGATGAAGGAGAAGATGTAGTCCCAGCGGCCGGCATTGAGGCCTGCCATGTGGTCCTTCAGCTCGAACAGGATCTCGTCCATCTCGAAGGCCGCCGGCAGGGTCTCGATGAGCACCGTCGCCTTGATCGTGCCGCGGGGAATGCCGAGCTTCTCCTGGGCATGGACGAACACGTCGTTCCACAGCCGCGCCTCGAGATGGCTCTCCATCTTCGGCAGGTAGAAATAGGGGCCCGAACCCTGGGCGAGGGCCGCCTTGGCGTTGTGAAAGGCATAGAGGCCGAAGTCGAAGAGCGAGCCCGACATCTCCTCCCCGTCGACCTGGACGTGGACCTCCGGCAGGTGCCAGCCGCGCGGCCGGGGGATGATGACGGCAACCTTGTCCTTCATCGCGTAGGACTTGCCGGAATTGGGGTCGGTGAAGGTGAGGGTGCCGGCCCAGCGATCCCTGAGGTTGATCTGGCCCTCGATCTGGTTCGCCCAGGTCGGCGAGTTGGCGTCCTCGAAGTCCGCCATGAAGCACTTGGCGCCGCAGTTCAGCGCGTTGATGACCATCTTGCGGTCGACAGGGCCGGTGATCTCCACGCGGCGGTCCTGCAGGTCGGCGGGGATCGGCGCCACGGTCCAGGCGCCGTCGCGGATGTGCTTCGTCTCCGGCAGGAAGTCGGGGAGGGCGCCGGCGTCGAACTGCTTCTGCCGCTCCGTGCGCAGCTTGAGCAGGCGCTTGCGGGTCTCGTTGAAGGTGCGCTGCAGGTCCACGACGAAGGCAAGCGCCTCAGGCGTCAGGATTTCGTCGTAGCGCGGCCCCATGGCTCCCGTAATGGTGACGCCGGACATCGTCATGGCTGTTGCCTCCCTGTTTTCTGGTGGGAAGACGATACGCGCAGCCGGCCTTTGTCGAAACAGTCGAAGGTGACGATCACTTGTTCCACCTGGGAAAGGATCGCGGCATGGGTCTTCCGCGTCGGCGGGCCCGGCGCTGGATTTTCCACGCTGCGCCGTCTATGGCCCTGCCTCGCCCGCCCTTGCGACGAGACCATGGCCGAGATCACCGCCGTCGAGACCTATTCCTTCGTGCCCGACGACCTCAGGCTCGCCGAGCGCCGCCGGGGCATCTCCGCCTTCGTGCGTACGAAGAACGGGGCGGACTTCCTGCGCCAGACCATCCTCAGTCACGCGCCGTTCGTGGACGAGATCGTGGCTGTCTACAACCAGTGCACCGACACGACCGAGTCCGTGCTGGCAGGCCTCCAGGACGAGCTGGGGCCTCGGAAGCTGAAGCTCTTCCACTATCTTCCGCGGGTTCATCCGCCGGGATCGCGCGACCACGCGGCCGAGCCCGGCAACTCCCCGCACAGCGTCGTCAACTACTCCAACTTCGCTCTGTCGCGCACCACCCACGCCATCGTCGTCAAGCTCGACGACGATCACATTGCCTTCGAGCGGGGATTGCAGCCGATGGTGGACAGGCTGCGCCGGGAGGGCCTGGCGCCTGGCCGGATGAACTGCTTTTCCGGCCTCAACCTCGTGCGCGACGAGGATGGTGCCGTCGGCATCCATGTCGACACGCCCTTTTCCGGCAATGGTGACATTGGCTTCTTCGCCATGACGCCCGACGCCTATTTCGTGCATGACCGCCGCTTCGAGGACTTCCGGAAATACCACTTTCGCCGCGTCTTCACTGGCTTCGCCTACTGGCACATGAAGTACCTGAAGTCCGGTCTCGGCTTCGCCAACTACGAGATCGACAGTGGCGGCAACCGGCGCTTCGCCAAGAAGGAGCGGCACTTCCACCGCCGCCGTGACGTGGCGACCATCCCGGAGATTGCCGCCGCCATGCCGCGCCTGCGCGCCTCCCTCATGCGCCTCGTACCCTTCGACAAATGGGCGCTGATCGGCAACCGGGCGCTGGCCATGGCCGATGGGGCGGTGGCCGAGGCCGATCTCGCCGACCTCGTCGCCCGCTATGGCCTCGGCAGCGTCCTTACCGACGGGGCGGTGCCGGACGCCGCCTGACCGGCGACGCCCGCAGCGGGGTTGCGCGGGCGCCGTCGTCGTTCGCGCAGGATCAGGCGACGGAGAGCCTGACGGCCAGATTGCCGCGCGTCGCTTCGGAATAGGGGCAGACGATGTGGGCCTGCTGCACGAGGTCCTCGAGTACCGGCTTGTCGACGCCCGGCGCCGTCACCTGCAGCGCCACGTCGAGGCCGAAGCCCTTGCCGTCGTCGCGCGGGCCGATGCCGACCGTGGCCGAGACCTTCGTCTCCGCGGGCAGCGCGATCTTGGCCTTGCCCGCGACGAACTTCAGCGCGCCGAGGAAGCAGGCGGAATAGCCGGCGGCGAAGAGCTGCTCGGGATTGGTGCCCTGGCCACCGCCGCCGCCGAGCTCTTTCGGGGTGTCCAGCGTCACGGACAAACGGCCGTCGTCGCTGCCGGCCGAGCCGGTTCGTCCCCCGGTGGCGGAACCATGGGCGGTGTAGAGGATGTTCATCGGGTGTCTCCCTCGGACGGGCGCCCCAGCGGCGCCGTCATTTAGCTAGTGCAAAATTAGATTGCGTGCAATAGATAAGAATGAGGCGATTGGCCTTGCCTCGTCGACGCAGGCGCGGGCAGATGGATCGCACGGAGGGTGCCATGGCGACCAAGCAGCGACGGCCCAAGCTGGACGATCACCTGTGCTTCGCCATCTACGCGGCGGGCCATGCCTTCAACCGCGTCTACAAGCCGCTGCTCGCCCGGCTCGGCCTGACCTATCCGCAGTATCTCGCCATGCTCGTGCTGTGGGAGGAGGAGGACGTGCCGCTCAAGGTGATCGGCGCGCGGCTCGGCCTCGATTCCGGCACGCTGACGCCGCTCCTCAAGCGCCTCGAAAAGCTCGGCCTCGTCACCCGCACGCGCGATGCAGCCGACGAGCGCTCGGTCCGTATCGGCCTCACCGTCGAGGGGCGGGCGCTGCAGGACAGAGCCGCGGACATCCCTGCGGCGCTCGGTTGCGCCATGGGGCGCCCGCTACCGGATATCGCCCGCCTGAGGCAGGAGATCGCAGCCCTGCGGGACGCACTCGATGCCGCGGCCGAAGCCGCACCGGACGAAAGCTGATCAGTTTCACCTTGGCGGTGATCCGGGCGGTGGTATCGGCGTAAACGTGGCAGCGACCGCCGGAGACGACGATGCCCATCACCGCCTTCTACGCCGCATTGCTCGCCCTGCTGTTCATGGTGCTGTCGGTCCGCGTGATCGGCTTCCGTCGTGCCGTCCGCGTCGGGTTGGGCGACGGCGGCGACACGGCCCTGCTGCGGCGGGTCCGCGTCCACGCCAACTTCGCCGAATACGTGCCGATCTGCCTCCTCCTGATCGGGCTCGCCGAGAGCCTGAGGGCGCCGATGGTGCTGCTGCACGCCATGGGCGTCCTGCTTCTCGCGGCGCGGCTCAGCCACGCCTATGGCGTTTCCCGCCAGCCCGAGACTTTCCTGTTTCGGGTGGCGGGCATGGTCGGCACCCTGACGGTCCTCGGGTTCGCCGCCGCCCTCTGCCTCTTTGCGGCGCTCCGCAGCGGCGGTTGAGGCCGTCTATTCCGCCGCATCCAGGGCGGAGGCCGGGCGCCGGGCGAAGCCCGCGGCTTCCAGCGCTTCCGGCAGCGGACCGCCGCTCGCCCAGTCGAGAAGCTCCACCGTGTGGACGATCGGCACGGCGCGATCCTTCCCCTCGTAGCCCTTGGCGATCTGGGTGATGCAGCCGATGTTGCCGGCGGCGACGACGTCCGGCCGCGTCTTGTCGAGGTTCGCCACCTTGCGGTCGCGCAGCCGCCCGGCGATCTCGGGCTGCATGATGTTGTAGACCCCGGCCGATCCGCAGCACAGATGCCCCTCAGGAGGCTCCTTCACCGTGAAGCCGGCGGCCTTCAGCAGGTTCTTCGGCGCGTCCTTGATCTGCTGACCGTGCTGCATCGAACAGGCGGAATGGTAGGTCACCACGAGGCCGTTCGGTGCTGCCGCAGGCACGCCGAGGGATGTCAGATATTCCGTCACGTCCTTGGCGATGGCTGACACCCGCGCCGCCTTCTCCGCATAGGCCGGGTCGTCGCGGAACATGAAGCCGTAATCCTTGATCGTCGTGCCGCAGCCGGAGGCGGTGATGACGATGGCGTCGAGCCCCTCGCCATCCATCTCGGCGATCCAGGCGTCGATGGTGCGCTTGGCCTGGCCGTGGCTCTGCTCCTCACGTCCCATGTGATGGACCAGCGCGCCGCAGCAGCCCTCGCCCTTGGCGAAGACCACCTCGACGCCGAGGCGGGTGAGGAGCCGCACCGTCGCCTCGTTGATCGAGGGCTGCAGCACCGGCTGGGCGCAGCCCTGGAGCAGCACGACGCGGCCGCGCTTCGGACCCTCGGCGGCATGGACGCCGCCACGGTCGAGATGGGAGCGTGCGGGCAACCGGTCGGGCGAAAGCCCGATCATCGCCCGCGTCCGCTTCAGGATTCCGACTCTTTCGGCGATGGGGCCAGCGGCCTTGCGCGACACCGCGACGGCAGCACGTCCCTTCCAGCGCAGCACCGAGACGACCGACAAGGCCTTCTTGGCGAGGAAGCCGCCGGCGAGCGCCAGCCGGAAGCGGGTCGGATAGGGCAGGATGTTGGCGAGCACCGCCCGCACCAGCCGGTCGTGCCAAGGGCGCTCATAGGTCTTCTCGATATGGGCACGCGCATGGTCGACCAGGTGCATGTAGTGCACGCCCGAGGGGCAGGTGGTCATGCAGGAGAGGCAGGATAGGCAGCGATCGACGTGCTTCACCACCTCGGCGGTCGCCGGCTGCCCGGTCTCGAACATCTCCTTCATCAGGTAGATGCGCCCGCGTGGGGAATCGAGTTCGTCGCCCAGCAGCTGGTAGGTCGGGCATGTCGCCGTGCAGAAACCGCAATGGACGCAGGTGCGGAGGATCTTCTCCGATGTGGCGATCGCGGGGTCTGCGAGCTGGGCGAGGCTGAAGTTCGTCTGCATGGCCTCAAACCCCCGGATACATGCGGCCGGGATTGAGAACCCCGTCCGGATCGAAGCTCGCCTTCAGCTTGCGCTGGATCGCCATGAGCGGGCCGGCTGGCGGCGAGAACACGTCCACCGCACCGCGCACCTGGTCCGGCGCGCGGACGAGCGTCGCGTGGCCGCCGGCGGCCTTCGCCGCCGCGTGGATGCGCGCCGAACCGGCATCTCCCGTCGCCGCGATACCGGCCCAGACGAGGCCACCGCCCCAGTCCAGCACGAGGCGGGGCTCGAGCGGGGCCAGCCGCTCGGCGAGGGCCGGTGCCGCCGAGGGGGGTAGGGATAGGCGCCACACCGCCTCGTCGGTTCCTGCGAAGGCGGCGGCGTCGCGGATGCCGGCCCAGAGACCGGCGGAGGCTTCGCCATCCAGGGTCTCCGCAGCGCCGAACGGCGCCAGCAGGCGCGACAGCGCATCGGTGCGGTAGGCTAGGGACGCCGAAAATCCTTCGATGCGGACGAGGGTGCGTGCCACCTCTCCACCGGAGGCTGGCAGGTGGGCTGCGCCCGTCGGCTCGAAGGGTGATCCGAGCGCCGCCGACAGCGCCGCTACCGCCTGAGGGATCGAAAGGCCCGTCACGGCCAGCGTCCGCTCGCCCTCCGCCTTCGGCAGCACCTTGAAGCAGACTTCATGGAAGACGGCGAGCGTCCCGAGGGAGCCTGCCAGTGCCTTCACGAGGTCGAGCCCGGTGACGTTCTTCATCACCCGCCCGCCGGACTTCACGTCTTCAGCGAGCCCATTGACGAACTTCAGTCCGATCATCGAATCGCGCGCGGCGCCGAGGTTGATCCGCGCCGGACCCGACACGTTGGCCGCGGCGACGCCGCCGACCGTCGGCTCGCCGGCGGTCTCGTAGAGCAGGCGATGGTCCATCGGTTCGAAGGGCAGGCGCTGCCCCTTCGCCGCCAGCGCCTCGGTGACCTCGCGCAGCGGTGTGCCGGCCTTGGCCGCGATGACGAGTTCGGCCGGCTCGTAGAGCGTGATGCCTGACAGCTTTGCGGTGGAGACCGTCGCGGCCGCCTGGACCGGCCGGCCGAGGCCCGCCCGTGTGCCGCCGCCGACGACCGCCAGCGGTGCACCGGAGCGACGCGCATCGGCGAGGACGGCCGCGAGCTCGGCGGAAGAGGAGGGGCTATGGAGGGTCATGCGGCCTCGCGCGGCGCTTCGTCCCGCGGCGCATCGAGCGGGAACACCTTGGCCGGGTTGAGGAGCCATTGCGGGTCGAGCGCGGTCTTGATGCGGGTCTGCTGCAACAGGTCCACGTCGGTGAACTGCTCGCGCATCAGGTCGCGCTTCTCGATGCCGACGCCGTGCTCCCCGGTGAGGCACCCGCCGAGCTGCACGCACAGCCTCAGGATGTCCTCACCGGCATGTTCGGCCTTCACCTGCTCGGCCGGGTCGTTGACGTTGAACATGACGAGGGGATGCAGGTTGCCGTCGCCGGCATGGAACACGTTGGCGACCCTCAGACCGTAGCCCTTCACGATCCGGTCGATGCCTTCCAGCACGTCCGGCAGGCGCCCGGTGGGGATCGTCCCGTCCATGCAGATATAGTCGGCGACGCGGCCGGTGGCGCCGAAGGCGGACTTGCGCCCCTTCCAGATCGCCGCCGTCTCCATGGCCGATTTCGATTCCTTCACCGTCGCCACGTCGTGCCGGCGGGCGATCTCGACGATCCGCGCCAGCATGGCCTCCATCTCGGCCTCCGAGCCTTCTACCTCGATGATCAGCATGGCTTCCACGTCGAGAGGATAGCCGGCCTTGGCGAAGGCCTCGCAGATGTGGATCGCCTCGCGGTCCATGTATTCGATGGCGACGGGAATGATGCCGGCGCCGATGATGTCCGACACGGTCTGCCCGGCCTGGGCAATCTCCCGGAAGCCGAACAGAACGGGGCGGGCGCCCTCCGCCTGCCTCAGGATGCGCACCGTTACCTCGGTGACGACGCCGAGCTGGCCCTCGGAACCGACCAGCAGCCCGATCAGGTCGTAGCCCGGCGAGTCGAGGGCGCCGCCGCCGATCTCGACGATCTCACCCTCCACCGTCACCAGCTTGAGGCCGAGGATGTTGTTGGCGGTGACGCCGTATTTCAGACAGTGCGCGCCGCCGGAATTCATCGCCACATTACCGGCGATGGTGCAGGCGAGCTGGCTCGACGGGTCGGGCGCATAGAAGAAGCCGGCATGGGCCACCTCGCCGGAGATGGCGAGGTTGGTGATCCCGGCCTCGACCCGCATGGTCCTGTCGGCGAAGTTGACGTCGAGAACCCGGTTCATCTTGGCGACGCCAAGCACGACGGCATCCTCCTGCGGGATCGAGCCGCCGCACAGGGAGGTGCCGGCGCCGCGCGCCACGACCGGCACGCCCTCCGCATGGCAGAAGGCGAGGATCGCCGCGACCTGATCCGTCGTCTCCGGCAGCACCACCACCATGGGCACCCGCCGGTACGAGGTCAGCGCATCCGTCTCGAAGGCCCGCCGCTCCTTCTCCTCGGTGATCACACCTTCCCCGGGCACGATCGCCCTCAGCGCGGCGATGACGCGGTCGCGCTTCGCCAGCACGTCGGCGCGCGGCACGGGAAAGGCGATGGCCATGGCGTTCTCCCTCTGCGGGTTCGGGCCTTCCGGCCCTCCCGGCTGGAATGATTTCAAACGACTATACGCTGGTTCCCCTCTGGCGGAATGGTGCGGTTGCGGTCAAGATTGTTTCCTTAGTGGAAAGAATGGGAGCGAGCCTTTGACGCCGCTTGCCGATCTCGAGGTCTTCGCCCGCGTCGTCACGGCCGGCAGCATGTCGGCCGCCGGCCGCGAGATGGGTCTGTCGCCGGCGGTCATCTCCAAGCGCATCAAGCGGCTGGAGGAACGGCTCGGCACCCGCCTCCTCCAGCGCACCACGCGGCAGTTGTCGCTCACAGAGGCGGGCCAGGGCTATTACGAGCGGGTCGTCGCCATTCTCGCCTCCATCGACGAGGCCGAGAGCTTCGTCACCCGCCGCTCCAACCTCGCGCGCGGCACGCTGCGCGTCTCTGCCCCCACCTCGTTCGGCCGGCTGCACATCGCGCCGCACCTGCGCACCTTCCTCGGCGCCAATCCGGACCTCGTCGTCCATCTCGAACTCTCCGACAGCTTCGTCGACATCGTCGCCGAGGGCTACGACGTCGCCATCCGCATCGGCGAGCTGGACGATTCCTCCTTCGTCGCCAGGCGGCTCGCGCCCAATCATCGTCTCCTGGTCGCCACCCCCGGCTATCTCGCCGCGCGTGGCCGTCCGGCGAGCCTCGCTGACCTCGCGGAGCACGCGCTCCTCGCACACAACGCCGACACCTGGCGGCTCGAGGGCCCCGATGGCCTGCAGGTGGTGCGCCTGCACGGGCCCTTGCGCACCAACTCCTCCGAGGTCGTCCGCGAGGCGGTCCTCGCCGGCATCGGCATCGCCCTGCGCTCCACGTGGGACGTCGGGCCCGAGCTCCAGGACGGCCGGCTCGAGGTCGTGCTGCCGCAGTGGCGCGCCTCGCGCCGTGTCGCCGTCCATGCCGTCTACCCCACCCGCCGCTTCCTGCCGCAGAAGGTCCGCGTCTTCGTCGACTGGCTGGCGGCGCTCTATGGGCCGGTCCCCTATTGGGATCAGGGGCTCGACCTCGCGCCGCGGGAAGGCTAGAGGCTTGGCGGCAAGGGCCAGGCGGGTGTGCAGTGCATGTCCGATCGAAGGCCATTCACCCGGAACACCGCATGACGCGCGCCCTGTCCGACCTCGATCTCCGCCTCGCGGGCCTGCTGGCCGAGGCAGGCTTCGCGCGCGCCGAGCCGCCCCTGCTGATCGCCGCCGACCTCGTGCGCGACCTCGTCGGCGAGGCGCTCGCCCGCCGCCTCTTCCTCACCAGCGATGCTGAAGGCCAGGAGCTCTGCCTCCGGCCCGACTACACGATCCCCGTGGTCCAGGCTCACCTCGAAGGTCCGCGCGCCGGCGAGGCCGCTGCCTATTCCTATCTCGGCCCGGTCTTCCGTCATCGGCCGGGTATGGCGGGCGAGTTCAACCAGGCCGGCATCGAGCTGCTCGGCCGCGCCGACCGCGAGGCCGCCGAGGCCGAGGTCGTGGCCCTCGCCCTGAAGGGCGCCCGTCTCTATACCGACGGCCCCCTGACCCTCGCCATCGGCGACGTCGGGATCTTCATGGCGCTGGTGGCGGCTCTCGGCCTGCCCCCGGTCTGGCGCCGCCGCCTCGCCAAGGACTTCCGCCGCTCCGGCATGCTGGAGGGCGACCTGAAGCGCCTCGCCGAGCCGGCGCGCAACGGCTCGACCCATGCCGGGCTGCTCGCCGCCCTCGAAGGTTCCGACCCCAAGGCGGCACGTGCTCTCGTCGCCGACCTGCTGTCCATCGCCGGCATCACGACGGTGGGAGGGCGCTCCGCCGCCGACGTCGCCGAGCGCTTCCTCGAACAGGCGGCCCTCGGCACCGGTGGGCTCAGCCCGGACAAGGTGGCGGTGGTGGAGAAGCTCCTCGCCATCGACACCGACGCCGCTTCCGCCGAGGCCGCCATCCGCGACCTCGCTGGCGCCTCCGGCCTTGCCATGGGCGAGGCGATAGACCGGCTCGCCCGGCGCAACGCGCTGCTCGCCGCCGCCGGCGTCGACCTCTCCGCAGCGCGCTTTTCAACCCGCTTCGGCCGGGACGTCGACTACTACACCGGCCTCGTCTTCGAGGTTCACGACGGCTCGGGCCGTGAAGGGCGTCCGCTGGTCGGCGGCGGCCGTTACGACCGTCTCACCGACATGATGACCGCCAAGATGGGGCTCGACATCAAGGTGCCGGCGGTGGGCTGCGCCTTCTGGGTCGAGCGCCTCGCCGTGGCGGGAGGCCGCGCATGACCGACACGCCGCTCGTCTTCGCCATTCCCTCCAAGGGCCGCATCCTCGAATCGGCGCAGGGCTTCCTCGAGCGCGCCGGCCTGAAGCCGGTGCAGGGGCGCGGCGCCCGCGACTATCGCGGCACCATCCCGGGGCTCGACCAGGTCGAGGTTGCCTTCCTCTCCGCCTCCGACATCGCCCGGGAACTCGCAGCCGGCACGGTGCATCTCGGATTGACCGGGCTCGACCTCATGCACGAGGCGACGCCGGAGCCCGAGGACCGACTCGTCTCGCTCACGCCGCTCGGCTTCTCGCGCGCAGACGTCGTCGTGGCCGTGCCGCAGGCCTGGATCGATGTCGCCACCATGGCCGATCTCGACGATGTGGCGAGCCAGTACCGCGCCCGCCACCGCTCGCGCATGCGCGTCGCCACCAAGTACCTGAACCTCACCCGTGCCTTCTTCGACCGCCATGGCATCGCCGACTACCGCATCGTCGAGTCTGCGGGAGCGACCGAGGGCGCTCCGGCGGCTGGTGCTGCCGAGCTCATCGTCGACATCACCACGACGGGCGCTACGCTCGCCGCCAACGCGCTGAAGGTGCTCGACGACGGCGTCATCATGAAGTCGGAGGCCCATCTCGTGGCATCCCGCACCGCGCCGTGGAGCGCCGGCGCACTCGCCTCCGCGCGCGACATGCTCGACCGCATCGCATCGCAGGCGCGCGCGCGGAAGGTCCGCGAGGTCCGCACCCGCTTCGCCGCTGCCGACGCCTCGCTGCTGGACGAGGCGCGGGCGCGGTTCGGCGTCGAGGCGCCCTTCGGCGGCCCCACATCCTCGGGGATGCTGACCCTGCACTGCCCGCCGACAGCGCTCTTCGCCCTCGCCCGCTTCCTGCGCGAGAAGGGCGCGGAGACCGTCTCGGTCACCGAACTCGACTATGTCTTCTCGCGCGACAATCCGCTTTACGAGACCCTCGCAGCGGCGCTGGCCTGACGCTCAGACGGCATCCGTCGATGTGACGACGAAGGTCTGCATCGCGCCGTCCTCGTCGCGGATCGAGACATATTCGCCGATCTGGAACGGATGGTCGCCGAAGCGGAAGCCGGCCTCGTCGTCGTCGTCCGCCCCGGGGTCGTAATCGAAGGTCCAGGTCGCGCCCTTGGCGCCGCCCGGCTTGTGGACGAGCAGCCCGTGCTGGTCCTCCTCGCCCTGCCAGAAGCGGCGCACCTTGCAGAGCGCGCGGTGCTCCTTCCAGGCGTCGGCGTCGATGAAGCTGGCAGCCGTCAGCGGTGCGACGAACTCGTAGCCGTGCAGCTTCGAGCCCTCCGGGTGGCCGGGCGAGCGCGCCATGTTGAGGCGGATGCGGTGGAAGCCCCGGGGGAGAGTCGTCATGCGGCGATACCTCTGGCTGTGACGATCCCTTGATGCGCCGCGCCTCCCGGCGCCGCCTTGATCGGGGTCAACTGGCCGGGGGGATCAGGGCAGGCCGAGGGCCCGCGCCGCCATCACCGCGCCCATACCCGCCGCCAGCGCCACGATGTCCCGCCGCACCGCGATCATGGCGAGGGTCGCCGCGGCGATGCCGATCCAGGCGGAGAGGCCGCCGCGCATGGCGAGCGGAACGACGGTGGCGACGATGATGGCGCCCGGCAGGGCCTCGAGCGCGGCACGCAGGAAGGGCGTCAGCGGCACGCGGCTCATGATCCAGTAGCCGGCGAAGCGGACGGCATAGGTCGCAGCCGCCATGGCGAGGATGGCGGTGACCGGGCCTGCCCACTCAGTCGCGGTCACGGAAGGCCCCGGCGGCGAGGGAGCCGGCGACGGCGCCGGCGATGATGAACCAGTAGCCTGCAACGAGCTGGGCGGTGATCACCGCTGCGCCCGCGGCCACCGGCCAGGCAAGCCGGTCGCGCCTCAGCCGGAACAGGCCGATCGACATGGCGGTGAAGGTTAGCGGCATCACCATGTCGATGGCGAAGCGCTTGGGGTCGGTGAGGAGATGGCCGAGGGCATGGCCCGGAATGGTCGCGAGCGTCCAGATGATCCACATGAACAGCCCGGCACCGACGAAGACGCCGGCATCCTGGCCGCCCTGCGCATGGTAGCGCGAGCCGATGACGAAGTTGGCGTCCGTCAGGCCGGCGAGGCCGAGGTGCACCGGCCCGCTCGGTCCGCGCGACAGCCACGGCTGAAGGGCGGCGCCCATCAGCAGAAAGCGGAGGTTCACCGCCGTCGTGACGGCGGCCAGCGCGGCGATGGCTGCGAGCGAGAAGGCCTCGGGCCAGAGCTGCAGGGCGAGGAGCTGGGAGGCCCCTGCATAGACCGTGAAGCTCATCAGCACCGCCTGGCCGAGGGTCAGCCCCTTCTCGGCGGAGGCGGCCCCCACGGCCGCAGCGAAGACGAGAACCCCTGGCAGCATCGGCATGCTCAGCCGTGCGCCCTCGACCATGCCGGCGAGGGTGCAGGGAACGGGACGGGCGGCGTCGGGAGAGGGTGCGTGCATGGGCCTTCGGCGGGTTCTGACCTTTCTCCCGTTCCCCGGCCGGCCGGTCCAGCCCTTTCGGGTGCAGGGCGGGGGCCCGCGCATCGCAGGGGTAGGCGGGGAACCAGTCCGGTCGGCCGGGGTTCGTTCCGCCCGCTTCGGCGGGAAGAGACCCCTTGGGCCCGCCCGGGCCCTCAGTCCAGCCGCTTGCGGAAGAAGAACTCCCAGCTCGCGCTGGCGTCTGCGAGATAGCGCTCCACGGGCTCACGCACGAAGCCCAGCTTCTCGTAGAAGCGATGGCCCCGCAGGAAGCGCGTGTCGCTCCACAGCACGATGTCCCGCGCGCCGCGGCCGCGCAGGAAGGCCTCGCCCTCGGCGTAGAGCCGCTGGGCGAGGCCCGAGCCACGCTGGTCGACGCTGGCATAGACCTTGAAGAGCTCGCCTGTGTCGGGGACTCCGGTCATCACCGCCGCGAGCGAGCCGGCGAGGCGCCCCCCGCTCTCCGCAACGAGGAGGATGCCGCCCTGCCGCGCGTAGTGGCTGGCGGGAGCCTTCAGCTCGGGGAACTCCTCGTCGATGAAGAGGCAGCCGGGATACTCGGCAAAGGTGGTGGCGATCAGGTTGGCGAGGCCCGGGCCGTCGGCGTCTGAAGCGGGGCGAATGTTCATGCGTGTCGAGGAGTGACCGTGGCGAGGGCGGTCTGGGGATCGAGCGGCACCGCGCTGAACTGCGCGGAGACGGGCAGCGCTGCGGCCAGCAGGCGCTGATAGCGGTTGCGCGGCACCTCGACGGCGCCGAGCGTGGCAAGATGGGGGGTGACGAACTGCGTGTCGAGCAGTCGGAAACCGTCGGCGGCGAGCCGCGCCACCAGGTGGACCAGTGCCACCTTCGAGGCATCGGTCTCGCGGTGGAACATGCTCTCCCCGAAGAAGGCACCGCCGAGGCTGACGCCGTAGAGCCCCCCGACCAGGCGCCCTTCGCGCCAGGCCTCCACCGTGTGGCAATGGCCCCTCTCGAACAGCGCGCCATAGAGCCGGCGGATGCGGGCATTGATCCAGGTGCTGTCGCGTCCCTCCGCCGGGGCGGCGCAGGCGTCGATCACCGCGTCGAAGTCGTGGTCCATGCGGATCTCGAACCGGCCGGACTTGACCGTGCGGGCGAGGCGCGAGGACACCGTCAGCCCGTCGAGGGGAATGATACCGCGCCGCTCGGGCTCGACCCAGTAGAGGCCGGGATCGTCGGCGCTTTCGGCCATAGGAAAGATGCCGCAGGCATAGGCCTTGAGCAGCACCTCCGGCGTGATGGTCTGGTCGAGGTCGTCGCCGTGGCGGGTCATGGCGGCAGACTAGCGGTGCCGCGACCGCCCGGCCAGTGCGGCCGATCAGGCGAGCGATTTCTCGAAGATGATCTGGCCGTCGTCGGTGCGGCCCGTCTGCCGCCAGCCCTGGTGTCGGTAGAAGCGCTCGGCGCGTGTGCCGGTGCCGGTGGTGAGCCAGGCCTTGGCGTGGCCCGTCCGGGCGAGGTGGTCGCAGGCTGCGGCGAGCAGCGGCCGGGCGATGCCCCGGCCCTCGCTGGCGGGATCCATGAACAGGGCGAAGATCGACCCATCCCGCGGGTCGGCGGACGAGAACCCGTGGATGCCGGCTGCGTCCTCGAACACCCAGAAAGCGTCGCGGTCGATCAGGTAATCGACGGCGTCAACGATCTTCTCGGGCCGGGAGAGCACGTTCTCCCGGACCGCGAGGCGGATTTCGGTGATGCGCGGCAGGTCGGTGCGGGTCGCGACCCGGATCACTGCTTCTCGATGCCGGCGACCCGCGCGGCCTCTTCCCACTTCACGGCTTCGGCGTTGACGCGCGCGGCGAGCTCCTCCGGCGTGGAGGGAGCGATGACCATGCCGAGACGATCGGTCAGGCTCGCCTTGACCTCTGTGCTGGCGGCGGCATTGCGCACGGCTTCGTTGAGCTTGGTCACCACCTCGCCGGGCACGCCGGCGGGCGTGAAGAGGCCGAACCAGGCGATGAGCTCGTAGCCCTTGGTGCCGGCGGCCTCGTCCACCGTCGGCAGGTCCGGCATCTGCGGCGTGCGCTGCTGCGAGGTGACCGCCAGCGCCCGCACCGTTCCGCCGCGCACCTGCGGCAGCATCACGCCGAGGTCGGCGGTGAACAGGGTGACGCGCCCTGCGATGAGATCCTGCATGGCGTTGGGGCCGCTGCGATAGAAGACATGGGTCATCTTCATGCCCGTCATCGCCAGCAGCATCTCGGTGGAGACGCGCTGCGACGAGGACGCCGAAGCGAAAGTGAGGTCGGAGCGGCTCTTGGCGAGGTCGATGAGCTCGCGCAGCGTGCGAACCGGAACCGAGTTGGCGACCGCGACGATCAGCGGAACCGAGCACAGGAAGGACACCGGCTGGAAGTCCTTGTGCATGTCGAAGGGCACGTTGTTGAACAGCGCCGGGGCGGCGGCATTGGTCGAGTTGGTGCCGACGAGGATGGTGTAGCCATCGTTGGCGGCCTTGGCGACGGCGTCGGCACCGATCATGCCGTTCGCGCCGGGCCGGTTCTCGATCACGATGGACTGGCCGAGCGTCTTCGACATCTGCTCGGCGAAGGTGCGGGCGACGATGTCGGTGGCGCTGCCGGCCGCGAAGGGCACGATCGCCCGGATCGGCCGGTTCGGATAGGTCTGCGCGTCGGCCGCGCGCGGCGCGACGGCCAGGCCGGCGACGGCGAGGGTCAAGGCAGCGGCGAGGCGGGCGAGCGGTGCGGCGCGGAACATGGGCGTCTCCCCTGGGAATGGTCGGGCGTCGTCCGCGCCCGTTCTAGGCGGCTATGTCTATCGGCTTCCCGGGCGAAGGCAAGGGAGGGCGCGCCTTCTCAAGGGGTTTGCTGCGGCGCTGCGGCGCCTCGCGCCGGCAGGGCCTGCGGGGTAGAATCTGCCATGGTCCGCCGGACAGTCCCCATGCGCATCCCGCTCCGTGTCGCCGTTTTCGCCGCCCTCGTCCTTGCCATCGCCCTTGGCCTTGCCGGTCCCGTCGCGGCCCGCGAACTGACACCGGTGGCGCTTTCCGCTGCGGAGGCCCGTCCGCTGGTCGACCGGCTGCGGCAGGGCGGGCTCGTTTTGTTTGTGCGCCACGCCGATACGGCGGGCATGCCCTGCGACAGTTCCTATCGCGTCGGCGACCGTGCAGGTCAGCGCAACATTTCCGAGCGGGGTCGGGAGCAGTCCCGCCGCTTCGGCGCGGCGCTCCGCGAACAGGGCATCCCCGTCGCCCGGCCCGTGCTCGCAGGGCCCGTCTATCGCGCCCGCGACACGGCTGAAGAGGCCTTCGGCGCCGCCGCGGTTGAGGTCGTCGACGGGCTGACCGCGGACGACTTCGCCGGCTCGCGCCTCGGCTGGGTCCTCGCCGAGCACCGTCGGCTCATGGCAGAGCCCGTTCCGGCCGGCGCGAACCGCATCCTGGTCGGCCACCGTACCCCCGCCATCATGATCTTCGGCGAGGCCGTCGCCGGGCGCGCCTTTCCCGAAGGCGCCGCCATCGTCATCGATCCCGCGCCGGCCCCTCGCATCCTGGGCATCGTCATGCCGGCGCCCATCCCAGGGGCCGGCTTCCACGGTTGCTGACGCTGGTGACGACTGTTTCGAACATTATCGAAATAGCCGTTGACGCGCGGTTGCGACCGCGCCATCCTCAGCCTCATGGACATTCTCACGCAGGCGAGCCGTCTCGAGGCTCTCGGCAATCCCACCCGCCTCGCGATCTATCGCGCGCTGGTCCGGGCAGGCCATGCCGGAACTCCCGTCGGCAAGCTGCAGGAGACCATTGGCATTCCCGCCTCGACCCTCTCTCACCACCTCGCCAAGCTCTGCGCCTGCGGTCTCGCCGGCCAGACGCGGGAGGGCACGGTGCTGCGTTGCCGCGCCCATTACGACGTGATGGACCAACTGGTGGGCTTTCTCGTTGCCGAGTGCTGCGTGGACGCGGCGGTGTCGTGCGCCAGTGAGGAATGCGCCAGCCCGGCCTGCGGGTGACGCCGGTTGGAGCACCCTCAATCACAGCCTGTATTTCGAAAATTCCAGAAAAATAAAAGGAGATCAGTATGAGTGACGCCCAATCTCTGCATGATGACCTTCCCGTCGTGGTGATCGGCGCCGGCCCGGTGGGCCTCGCCGCGGCGGCGGAACTGGCGGAACGGCGGATCGCCTTCCGCGTCCTCGAGGCGGCACCGACGGCCGCAGGGGCTGTGTCCGCCTGGTCCCACGTCCGTCTCTTCTCCCCCTGGCGGTTCAACGTCAGCGAGGCCGCCGCGCGGCTCCTTCGCACCACCGGCTGGCGGCGCCCGGCCGCCAATGTACACCCGACCGGGGGCGATCTCGTCCGCGACTATCTCGCCCCACTCGCGGTCCATCCCGCGATCGCGCCGTCCCTCCTTTGCGGGGCGGAGGTGGTCGCCGTTGCCCGGGCCGGCACCGACCGGGTGCGCGACGCCGGCCGCGAGACCCGTCCCTTTCTGGTGCGCTTCCGCCATGGGGGTGGCGAAAGCGACATGCTGGCACGCGCCGTCATCGACGCGTCGGGCACTTGGTCGCAGCCGAACCGGACCCTGTCCGGCGGTCTCGGCGCCGCCGGCGAGGGCACGCCGGCCGTCGCTGCCCACATCAGCTACGCTGTGCCCGATGTGCGCGGTGTGGAACGTACCCGCTTCGCCGGCCGCCGCGTCGCCGTGCTGGGTGCGGGCCACTCCGCCATCGGCACCCTGCTGGACCTCGCGCGTCTGGCGCATGAGGCTCCGGGCACGGAGATCCACTGGCTGCTGCGGGCCGAGCGGGTGGAGAGCGCCTATCGCAGCGGCGAGAACGACCAGCTCGCCGAGCGCGGGGCGTTGGCCACCGACGTCGCGGGCATCGTCGCGGCCGGCGGGGTCCGGGTGCATACCGGTACGCGCGTCGCTCGCCTCGCGGCGGAGGGGGAGGGGCTCGCCATCCACACTGAGGCGGGCGGTCGTCTCGCCGTCGACGAACTGGTGGTGGCGACCGGCTTCCGGCCCGACCACGGCCTTGCCGCCGAACTGCGGCTCGCCCTTGATCCGGCGCTCGAATGCCCAGTGGCGCTGGCCCCGCTCATCGACCCCAACCAGCATTCCTGCGGCACCGTACGGCCGCACGGCCATGCCGTCCTCGCCCATCCCGACGCCGGTTACTTCATCGCCGGCATGAAGAGCTACGGCCGGGCGCCGACCTTCCTCATGGCCACCGGCTACGAGCAGGTCCGCTCCATCGTCGCCCATCTCGCAGGCGACGCGGTCGCGGCCGCAGACGTCAGGCTCGTCCTGCCGGAGACCGGCGTCTGCTCCACCGACCGGAAGAGCGAGGGTGCACCGGCGCGGGGAGGGGGGTGCTGCGGCGCCGGCGCGTCGGCCGCCCGCGTGCTGGAAACGCAGGCCTGAGGCGCGGCGGCCCCGGATTGACCGGGGCCGGCTCCCGCTTCCAGGATTTCGGCATCATCATGCGCGCATCGTTCCCCTTCATCATCTCCGCCCTCGGCCTCACCCAGATCATCTCTTGGGGCACGATCTTCTACGGCATCTCTGTGCTGGCGAAGCCCATGATGGCCGAGCTCGGCTGGAGCTTCACCTTTATCTTTGCCGGCTTCTCTCTGTCGCTCCTCGTCGGCGGCATCGTCTCGAAGCCTGTGGCGCGCCTCATCCAGCGCCGCGGCGGGCGCTTCACGCTCACCCTCGGCTCGCTGGTCGGCGGCGCCGGCCTGCTCATGCTGTCGCAGGTGAATGATCCTGTCGTCTATATCGCTGCATGGATCGTCCTCGGCCTCGCCTCGCGCCTGACGCTCTATGACGCCGCCTTCGCCACGCTGGTGGAGATCTACGGGATGCAGGCGCGCCGGCCGATCTCCGTCCTCACCCTGTTCGGCGGCCTCGCCTCCAGCATCTTCTGGCCGATCTCCCACTACGCCAACGAGGCCATCGGCTGGCGCGGCGCCTGGATGGTCTGCGCCCTCTCCGTGCTCGTCATCTGCACGCCCCTGCATCTCATGCTGCCGCGCTTCGGCGTGCCCATCGGCGGCAGCGACGGCAATGGCGCAACCGTCCCGGACCCCGAGCCGCTGGTGCCGGCGGAACGGCGTGCCTTCGCCGTCATGATGCTCACCATTGCCCTCGCCGCCAACTCCTTCATCACCACGGCGCTCTCGGTCCACCTCATTCCCGCCGTCGTCGCCATGGGCATGGGCGCCGCCATGGCGGTGTGGATCTCGTCCCTGCGCGGCGTCTTCCAGACGCTCGGCCGCCTGGCGGAAATCCTTTGGGGGCGAAACCTCGATCCCTTCCTCTTCGCCAACATCTCCACCGGCATCATGGTGCTGGCTTTCCTGCCGCTGGCGGTTGGCGGCGTCGGCGTGCCCTATTTCTTCGCCTTCAACGTGCTCTTCGGGATCTCCGTCGGCCTGGCGACGATCGTGAAGGGTGCCGTGCCGCTCGTCCTCTTCGGCAAGAACGGCTATGCGGGCGTGCTCGCGTCCATCGCGACGCCGGGCCTCATCGTCACCGCCGCCGCGCCCACGGCCTATGCAGCTGTCCTCGACGCGGCGGGCCCCGTCGTCGGCTTCTGGCTGCTCTTCGCCGTCTCGCTCGTCTCCTTCTCGGCCACCGCAGCCCTTGCGTGGAGGTTCCGCCGCAGCCCAATCTGACCCAGGGGAAGCGGAGATGATTCTGGAGTTCTGGCAAGGCGCGGGGGATCCGGTTCGCGGCGCGGCCGTTCTGGTTCAGGCCGTCGCCATGGCGGGCGCGCTCGGCGCAGCGGGTTCGGCTCTCTTCCTGGTCTTCCTCAGCGAGCGGCTGACGGTCGAGGAGGCCCGTGCCGCCCGCCGCTGGCTCCTCCTCTTCGTCCTGCTCGCCCTCCTCGCAGGGGCTGCGCTCTGGCCCTTCCGCGCCGCCGCCCTGACCGGCGTCACAGCGGGCATGGCGCGCTTCGCGCTCTATCCGGAGATCGCGCGTTCGCCCTTCGGTGATGCGGCCTTTACACTGGCAGCCGGACTTCTCCTGCTGCTCTTCGCCCGGGTGCGGACGGCATGGGGTGCCGGCCTCGGCACGGCTGGCGCGCTCCTCGTCTGCATCGGCCTCGCTCTCGCCGGCCATGCTTCAGCCCACCCGCGCCGCCAGGAAGTCCTCGCCCTCGCCGTCGTCCATGCCGCCGCCGCGGCCTTCTGGTTCGGCAGCCTCTTCTCGCTTCGCACGGTCGCAGGCCGCCGCGATCCGCGCTCGGCGGCAGAGGCGGTGCTCGCCTGGTCGCGCCACGCCATGGTCTTTGCAGGCCTCGCCGTCGCCTCGGGCCTCGCCCTGGGCGTCGCCTTCGCAGGCTCGCCTGCGCAGATCCCCACGAGCGGCTATGGTTGGGTGGTCCTCGCCAAGACGGCCCTGGTGGTCGCGATGGTGCTCAGCGCCCTGGCCAGCCGATTCCGGCATGCGCGGCTGATGGAGCGCGGCGACGTGCTGGCGGGCGACGCTCTCGGCGCCTCCTGCAATCGCCAGATCCTGTTCGCGCTGCTGGTGCTCTACGCCACGGCGGAGCTCACCACCGCCGACATGCCGGCCCTCGCCGCGCGCTGAGCCCGAGGCCGAGGGAAGTTGAGGCATGACGACCAAGCACGAACCCCACGATGCCTACCGCCCCAATGTCGGTGTTGCCTTGTTCAACGGGCAGGGACGGGTGCTGATCGCCCGCCGCATCGGCGACGACGGTCCCGAGGTCGTCGCTCCGGGATACGAATGGCAGATGCCACAGGGGGGCATCGATCCCGGCGAGAGCCCGGAGGAGGCGGCGCGGCGCGAACTCTTCGAGGAGACCGGCGTTGTCTCCGCGACGTTGCTCGCAAGGCTGGAGCGGGAGGTTCACTATGACTGGCCGCCCTATGACGGGCCACCCCACCGTCTCGCCCACTGGCGGGGCCAGAGACAGGTCTGGTTCGCCTTCTGCTTCAACGGGCCGGAGAGCGAGATCGATCTCGCGCCGCCGGGCGGGGCAGCCGCCGCCGAATTCGACACCTGGCGCTGGGAACGGCTGTCCGCCCTTCCATCTCTCGTCGTGCCCTACAAGCGGGCGGTCTACGAGGCGGTGGCCTCTGGTTTCGCCCCCTTCGGCGACCCCTCCGTTCGTTCGGACGAGCGCTCCTTGCCCGGCTCGTCCCGATCATGATCTGGTCACGATGGCCTACCAAGGTCGCGCCGCCTGCCGCATACCCATGGACACCACCTGATGACCGATGCCGTCACCCGCGCTTTCGAGGCGCTCGAAGCCAACCGTCGGGCCATGATGGTCATGTCCCTGACGGAACTCTTCGGCGAGGATCCCCGCCGCTTCGAGCGCTTCTCCCTGAAGCTCGGTCCGCTGCTGATGGACTGGTCGAAGACCCGCGTCACCGCCTCGACCATGCGCCTTCTCGTCGACCTCGCGAAGGTCGCCGGCGTGGAGGAGAAGCGTGACGCCATGTTCTCCGGCGAGCGCATCAACGTCACCGAGAACCGCGCGGTGCTGCACGTGGCGCTCCGCAACCTCTCCGGCACGCCGATCCTCACGGACGGGCGTGACGTCATGCCGGAGGTCGCCGCCGAGCGCGAGCGCTGCTTCGCCTTCGCCGAGGCGGTGCGCACCGGCGCCCTGCGCGGCGCCACGGGCAAGCGCTTCACCACCATCGTCAACATCGGTATCGGCGGCTCCGATCTCGGTCCCGCCATGGCCGCCCAGGCGCTCTCTCCCTACATCCGCCGCGGCCTGTCCGTCCGCTTCGTCTCCAATGTCGACGGCGCCCACATCGCCGACACGCTGAAGGGCCTCGACCCCGCCCGCACCCTCTTCGTCGTGGTCTCCAAGACCTTCACCACGGTCGAGACCATGACCAATGCGCAGACGGCGCGGAACTGGGTGGCGCAGTCGCTCGGTGAGGAGGCCGTCGGCCGTCATTTCGCGGCGGTCTCCACCAATCTCGCCGCCGTCAACGCCTTCGGAATCGCCGAGGCCGCCATGTTCCGCTTCTGGGATTGGGTGGGCGGGCGCTATTCCGTCTGGTCCGCCGTCGGCCTCTCCCTGATGATCGCCATCGGGCCGCGGCAGTTCACCGCCTTCCTCGCGGGCGCCGAGCGCGTCGACCAGCATTTCCGCACGGCGCCGCTGAAGCGCAACATGCCGGTGATCATGGGCCTGCTCGGCCTCTGGCACCGCAACGTCTGGTCCTATGCCAGCCATGCGGTGCTGCCCTACGACCAGCGCCTCGCCCGCCTGCCTGCCCATCTCCAGCAGCTCGACATGGAAAGTCTCGGCAAGGGCGTCACGATGGAGGGCAAGGCGGTGACGCGGCAGACCGGGCCCATCATCTGGGGCGAGCCCGGCACCAACGGCCAGCACGCCTTCTTCCAGCTCCTGCACCAGGGCACCGAGATCGTGCCCTGCGACTTCCTGGTCGCCGCCTCGCCGCACGAGCGGGGCCGCGGACACCACGACCTGCTCATCGCCAATTGCCTGGCCCAGAGCAAGGCCATGATGAAGGGCCGCACCTTCGAGGAGGCGCGCGACCAGCTGGTCGCCCGCGGCATGAGCCGGGCCGAGGCCGAGCGCCTTGCCCCTCACCGGGTCTTTCCCGGCGACCGGCCTTCGACGACGTTCCTCTACCGCAAGCTCGATCCCGCGACCCTGGGCATGATCATCGCGCTCTATGAGCACAAGGTCTTCGTCATGGCGGCAATCCTCGGCATCAACGCCTTCGACCAGTGGGGCGTCGAGCTCGGCAAGGAGCTGGCCACCGCGCTGGAGCCGCTCGTCGCCGGCACGGGCGAACGGCAGGAGGCGCTGGACTCGTCCACCGCCGGCTTGCTCGCGCATCTGCGGCGGATGCGGGTGTAGCGTCGGGCCCCGGCGATCCACGGCCTGAACCCGCCCGCGCCCGACGCGGATGCCCGGAGCGACCCGGGCATCACGCTGGAAACGGGCCTGGTCCTCAGGCCGCCGGGCCGACCGTCACCGGGGTATAATCCTGGAACCAGTTTCGCGCCTGGACGAAGCCCTTCACCCGGGCGGAAAGGCCGCGCGGATTGAGGTCGTGGACCACGAACAGCGCGGCGGCGTCGTCGACCAGCAGGGCGTGGAGCTTGCCCATGGCCTCGTTCTGCGCCGCCGGCTCGAAAGCATCGCGCATGACCTTGATCTGCGCGTCGATCGCCGGGTTGTTGTACCAGCCCCAGTTGACGCCGCGCGGCGCGGTCAGCGTCGAATCGTAGATCACCCAGCCGGTCGTCGGATCGATCGAGGGGATCGCGATGTTGAGCGCGTGGAAGCCCTTCTGCTGGTCGGTGCGGGTGCCGCCGCGCAGCATGTTGATGATGGTGGTGAAGTCCACCACCTCGAACTTCACGTCGATCCAGATTTCCTTGAGATTCTCCTGGATCATCTCGTTCATCGGCAGCGGCACCATCTGTCCGCCGCCACCGGACGCGATGACCGAGACGACCTCTAGCCGCTTGCTCGGCCCGTAGCCGGCTTCCGTCATCAGCTTCTTCGCCGCCGCCACGTCGTAGCGGATGTCGAAGGTCGGCTTGCCGAACCAGGGATCGCCGGGCAGCACCTTGCCCTTGGCCGGCAGGGCCGTGCCGGAGAGGAGCTGCACCATGCTCTCGCGGTCGATGGCGAGGTTCGCCGCGCGGCGAACCCTGACGTCGGCGAAGGGCGTGCCAGGATTGACGTTGAGCCGCCAGGCCCAGATGTGCGGATAGGAGTTCTGGATCACCTGCATGCCCGCCGCCTTCAGCGAGGGGATGGCGTCCGGAGGCAGGGTCTCGGCGATGTCGATCGTGCCCGCGCGCAGCGCGGCGATCCGGGCATTGCCGTCCGGGATCGGCAGCAGCACGGTGCGCGCCGTCTTCGGCACGCGTGCCTTGTCCCAGTACGCGGCGTTCGCCTCGAGTTCGACGCGCTCGCGCGGCGTCACGGAGACGACCTTGTAGGGGCCGGTGCCGGCGGGTCGCTGCGTGAACCTCTGCCAATCGCCGCCGAGTTCGGCGAGGCGGGCGGGGCTGACGAACCAGAGATAGGCGAGCTGGTACGGCAGCATGCCGTCGACCACGTTGGTAGTGATCGCGATGGTTTTCGCGTCGATCTTCGAATAGCCGGCTATCGACGACAGGCGCGAGCGGACGAGCCCGACGCGCGGCTGGTGGAACTGCGGGGCGTCGGACTTGAAGATGGAATCGAAGTTCCAGATGGCGGCGTCGGCGTCGAAGGGCGTGCCGTCGTGGAACGTGACGCCCTCGCGCAGCGTGACGATCCAGCGCTGCTTGTTCGCGGGATCGACCTCCCAATTCGTCGCGAGGCCGGGGGTAAGGCCGGAGGGCTGGTCGGCCTTCGACATGTCCCAGTTCACCAGGGCGTCGAAGACCATGTAGGCGCCGAAGCGCAGCCCCTCGAAGCCGCCCTCCGGGCCGCCCCACATGCGCGGCACGTCCGAGAGCGAAATTCCGATGCGCAGCGGCCCGCCATTGGCCTGGGCGAGCGCGAGATCCGGGACCGCCGCGGCGCCGGCGAGGGCGGCGCCTGCCTTCAGGACGGTGCGGCGGGAAAAGGCACTGGTTGTCGGACTCTTGCGTGCCATGACGGCCTCCAGGTTCAATCACCTGGAAGACCGTGCATACAATTCATATGCCAGCCGATCGGCGGAACTATGTGATTGATAACGAACGGACAATGTGTGAGGCGCGGCGCGCCGGGGTGGATTCGGATGCGGCAGCGCCTGCCTTAGCGTGAGGCAGGCGCCGGTCCTTGGTGCGCCCGCGGGCCGTCAGCGTCCCAGCGGCTCGCCGACGCCCACCCGCTCGGTGATCAGGCCGTAATGCTCGGTGCGGCGGTGGCGTTTGAAGTCGAAGATCGTCTCCTTGCCGAAGATGGTGTCGTCGAGATCGCAGGGCACGACCAGCACGCCGTCGTCCTCGTGCGGCAGCTCTCCGACGATCTTGCCGTTGGGATCGACGATCAGCGTGCCGCCCATCAGGTGGTTGCCGTCTTCCGTGCCGGCCTTGGCCACCGCCACCACCCAGGTGGCGTTCTGGTAGGCGCCCGCCTGGCAGGAGAGGCGATGGTGGAACAGCCTGTCCTCCATGCCCTCGCCGGCGCGCTGCGAGTTGACCGACGGGGTGTTGAAGCCGAGCACGACCATCTCGACGCCCTGCAGGCCCATCACCCGATAGGTCTCGGGCCAGCGGCGATCGTTGCAGATCGCCATGCCCATCAGCCCGCCCTCGAAGCGCCAGACGGGGAAGCCGGTATCGCCCGGCTCGAAATAGCGCTTCTCCAGGTGCTGGTGGGTGCGGCCGGTATCGAACTCGACATGGCCCGGCAGGTGGGTCTTGCGGTACTTGCCGACGATGGTCCCCGCCTTGTCGACGAGGATCGAGGTGTTGAAATGGTGCCCGTCGGGGGTCAGCTCGGCATAGCCGAAGCTCATGGCCATCCCCAGCGCCCTGGCCTTGTCGAACAGCGGCTGCGTCGCCGCATTGGGCATGGAGGATTCGAACCAGGGGTCCATCTTTGCCCGGTCTTCCTCGTACCAGCGCGGGAAGAAGGTGGTGAGGGCGAGCTCGGGATAGACGATGAACGTCGCGCCCTTGGCCTTCGCCTCCTCCATCAGCGCGATCATGCGGGCGACGACGCTCTCGCGGCTCTCGGCCTTCTGGATGGGGCCGAGCTGGGCTGCGGCGACGGTGACGATGCGGGCCATGACGGTCTCCTGGGAATGCCTCTAGTGTCCGAGCCGGTGCTCGAGCCGGCTGACGAGCCGCACGATGGGCCAGAGGACTATGAGGTAGAGGAAGGCGGCGAGGACGATGGGGGAGGTGTTGTAGGTGACGCTCCGCGCCATGTCGGCGGCGTAGAGAAGCTCGGTGAAGGACACGACCGAGGCGATCGAGGTGAGTTTGATCACCTCCACCGTGTTCGACACGAGGTCCGGCAGCACGTTGCGGCTCGCCTGCGGCAGCACGACGTGGCGATAGGTCTGCAGCCAGGTCAGCCCCGTCGAACGGGCCGCCTCCCACTGCCCCTTGCCGACGGATTCGATGCCGGCGCGGAAGATCTCGCCGTAGAAGGACGAGGCGTTGAGCAGGAAAGCGATGCACACCGCGGTGAACGGCGTCATGCGGATGCCGGCGAACGGCAGGCCGGAATAGATGACGATCAGCAGCACCAGCGGCGGCACGGCGCGGAAGAAGTCCACATAGGCCTTGGTGACGAGCCGCAGCCCCCGCGAATGCGAGATCGAGCCCGTGGCCACCACGAGGCCCCCGGCGAGGCCGAGCGGGATCACCGCGAGGCAGAGCAGCAGGGTCATCTGCGCGCCGCCGAAGATGATCGGCCAGGCCTGCCGCATGATGTCGAAGTTCAGGAACTGGAAGAGGAAGATCTCCATCACGCCCTCTTCCAGGCGAAGCGGCGCTCGATCCACGAGCCCAGTGCCACCACCGGAACGAAGATCACGACATAGGCCACGGCGGCCATCATCAGCGGTGTCGCGTTGCCCGACAGCGACATGGCCGAGGTGCCCTGGTTCATGATCTCGCCGACGCCGATCACCGTGCCGAGCGCGGTGTTCTTGGTCACGGCGATGGTGCGGTTGGTCAGTGGCGGCACGCAGATGCGGATCGCCTGCGGCAGGATCACCGAGGTCATGGTCTGCCAGTGGGTGAGGCCGGTGGAGCGTGCCGCTTCCCACTGGCCCTTGCGCACCGAGACGATGCCCGACCAGAAGATCTCCTCGGCGAAGGCCGCCAGCACCAGCGACAGGACCAGCCACAGCACCGCGAAGCCGGAAATGTTGATGCCAAGGTTCGGCAGGCCGAAATAGACGATCAGAATGGCAACCAGCGGCGGCAGGGCGCGGAACATGTCGACGAAGACGATGATCGGCGCATTGGCGAGGCGCGAGCGGTAGCTGCGGATCACCGCGAGGGCGAGGCCGAGGGCGAGCCCCGTGATCACCACCGCCACGGCGATCTCCAGCGTCACCGCGATCCCCGAGAGGATGTCGGGCCAGTAGCGGGCGATCAGCTCCGGCTTGAGGAAGGCGTCCTGGAAGCGCTCGAGGCCGGTCATGGGAGTTTTGCGACGCTGGAGGTCACCGCGACAGCTCCCCGACGAAGTCCCGGGTGCGCGGATGCTGCGGGTTGCCAAAGATCTCGGCCGGGGTGCCCTGTTCGAGGATCTCGCCGTCTGCCATGAAGACGATGCGGTCGGCGGCGTCGCGGGCGAACCGCATCTCGTGGCTGACCACCACCATGGTCATGCCGGCGGCCTTGAGGTCTCGCATGACGCCGAGCACCGCTCCGACCAGTTCCGGGTCGAGAGCCGATGTCGGCTCGTCGAACAGCATGATCTTCGGCTCCAGCGCCAGCGCTCGGGCGATGGCCACGCGCTGCTGCTGACCGCCGGAGAGTTCGGAGGGGTAGCTGGGCGCCTTTTCCTTGAGGCCCACCTGGTCCAGCGCCGCGAGGCCGATGGCCTCGGCCTCCTCGCGGCTTTTGCCCAGCACCTTGCGCAGCGCCAGCGTCACGTTCCCCAGTGCCGTCATGTGCGGGTAGAGGTTGAAGGCCTGGAACACCATGCCGATCTGCCGGCGCATGGCGTTGATGTCGGTGCCGGGCGCCATCAGGTCGACCCCGTCCACCACCACCTGGCCTGCCGTCGGCTCTTCCAGCCGGTTGCAGCAGCGCAGCATGGTCGACTTGCCCGAGCCGGACGGACCGATGATGAAGACCAGCTCCCGCGCGGCGACGGAGAAGTCGATGCCGCGCAGGATTTCGGTGGTGCCGAAGCTCTTTCTCAGGCCCCGGACGTCGAGCAGTGCGGACATCAGCAGCGCGGCTCGCGGGCCGTCGGGTTATAGCCCGGAAGGCCGGGAACGCCCGAGCCGGGGAAGATCGTGGCGGCAGCGGAATCCGGGCGCGGCGCGATGCCGAACCACTTCTCGAAGATCTTCGCCATGGTGCCGTCCTTCTTGATGCACTCGATGGCGTTCTCGACCATGTCGCGGGTGGCGGTGTCGCCGTTGCGCGCCGGCACGGCCCAGACGAGGCCGGTCTTGTGCAGGTAGTCGAGCTTGATCTGCGGATTGTTCTTCACCGCGAAGGCGGCGACCGTCTCGGCCGTCACGTTGGCGACGGCGCGGCCGGCGATGACCGCCTGCACGGCGTCGGTCTGCGTGCCGAAGGCCTCGACGCGCCAGCCAACGCTCGCCTCCATGGACTTCGCCCAGCTCTCATAGGCCGAGCCGCGGTTGACCGAGACGACCTTGCCGCGCATCGAGGCGAGGTCGGTGATGGGAGCATCGCCCCGGCGGGTGATCAGACGGAAATCGGTGTCCAGATAGCCCTCGGTGAAGAGCATGCTCGTGGCGCGCTCCGGTGTCGCCGTCACCGGCGCCATGACGAAGTCATAGGTGCCGGCGTTCAGCGCCGGGATGATGCCGGAGAACTGCGTCGAGGTGATCTCGATCGGCCGGCCGAGGCGCTTGCCGATCTCGTTGGCGAGGTCGACGTTGAAGCCCTGGATGCCGCCGCCCGCGAGGTTGGGGAAGGCATGGGGAGCGAAGGTGCCGTCGACCGCGGTCTTGATCGGCGCCTGCGCCAGGGCCTGTCCGGTCATGATCGCCGCGAGGCCGGCGGCGGCGAGAAGGGTGCGGAGCATGATGGAAACCCTCTGTTGGGAGACCGCTCTGACGGCGGCAGGGGCCAACGTAACCACGCGCTTTTACGCACCTCAATATCATTGACGATGAATAATCGGGCTGGAAGTATAAAAGGAGATTATACTGCCCGCTCCCTGGGCACGAGGACCCGCCCATGCTCAACCTGCGCCAGCTGGAGATCTTCCGGGAGGTGATCCGCTGCCAGACCACCGTCGGCGCCGCTGAGGCTCTCGCCATCTCGCAGCCCGCCGTCTCCAACGCCATCCGGCAGATCGAGGCGCAGCTCGGCCTGCCACTCTTCGACCGCGTCGGCAACCGCCTGGTGCCGACCGCCGAGGCGCAGGAGGTGATGCGCGGCTCGGAGCCCATCTTCTCGCTCTACCGAGCCTTTTCCCAGAAGCTGAAGGACCTGCGCGACACGCGCACGGGGAGCCTGCGGGTGCTCTCCACCCCTGCGCTCTCCAATGCCCTCGTGCCGCGGGCGCTCAAGGCCTTCCTCGCCACGCGCCCCGACATGCACGTCTTCTTCGACGTGCGCCGCACGCCCGGCGTCGTCGAGGGCGTCGAGACGGGCTTCGTCGACCTCGGCTTTTCCCTCTCGCCGCAGCCACGGCCGGGCATCGAGGCGACCGCCATCTGCACCGGCCAGATGGTCTGCGTCTGTCCCCCTGACCATCCGCTTGCCGACCGCTCGGAAATCTCCGCTGCCGATCTCGCCGCCCATCCCCTCGTCGGCTTCGAGCCGGGCACCCCTCTCGGTTTCGCCCTCAATCAGGGCTTCTGGACCCCGGCGCTGCAGGAGCGGGTGATGGTCGAAACGCGCTACAGCGGCACCGCCTGCCTCCTGGCGGAGAGCGGCGTCGGCGTTGCGGTGGTCGATTCCTTCGCCGTGGTCGGCGGACGCTACGATCTCGTCTTCCGTCCGCTCAGCCCGCGCGTGCCGATCCAGGCCTTCGCCCTGACGGCGAGAGGCCAGCCTCCGAAGCGGGTGGTGCGCGCTTTCCTGAAGGAGGTGCAGGCGAGCGCCGTGCGTTTCGCCGATCCCTTCGTGGCGACGCCGTGAGCGGCCCGGCATGGAAGCCTTGCGGCTGCCGGCTTTGACCGGCACCCTCGATCCGTGGCATCGCCAGCGTCGAAACGCTCTCCCCTGACGAGGAAACAGCCATGAAGGCGAACGGAACCGACCTCACCACCGCCAGCGGCGTCTATGTGATCGCGGCAACGCCGTTCCACGACGACGGCCGCATCGACGAGAAGTCGACGGATTCCATGGTCGACTTCTACCGCGCCTGCGGCGCCGACGGCCTCACCATTCTCGGCGTCATGGGCGAGGCGCCGAAGCTCGCCGCCGAGGAGTCGGTCGCGATCTCCAAGCAGATCATCAAGCGCGCCGGCCCCTCCATGCCGGTCATCGTCGGCGTTTCGGCGCCGGGGTTTGCGGCCATGCGCTCGCTCGCCCGCACGGTGATGGATGCCGGCGCCGCCGGCGTCATGATCGCCCCGCCCAACACCCTGCGCACCGACGACCAGATCGTCGGCTACTACAAGCAGGCGGTGGATGCGATCGGCGACGACGTGCCCTTCTGCATCCAGGACTTCCCCATCACCTTCTCGGTGGTGATGAGCCCGAAGGTCATCCGCTCCATTATCCAGGAACTGCCCTCCTGCGTCATGCTGAAGCACGAGGACTGGCCGGGCCTCGAGAAGATCTCGACGCTGCGCGGCTTCGAGGCCGACGGCTCGATGCGTCATGTCTCGATCCTCTGCGGCAACGGCGGGCTCTTCCTCGATTTCGAGTGCGAGCGCGGCGCCGACGGCGCCATGACCGGCTACGCTTTTCCCGACATGCTGGTGGACGTCGTCCGCCTGCAGAAGGCCGGCAAGCGCGATGCCGCCCACGACCTGTTCGACGCCCATCTGCCGCTCATCCGCTACGAGCAGCAGCCGGGCGCCGGCCTGGCCGTGCGCAAGTATCTCCTGAAGAAGCGCGGCGTCATCGCCTCCGAGGCCCAGCGCAAGCCGAGCGCCCCGCTCTCGGCCAAGGCCCGCGCCGAGGTGGATTACCTCTTCGACCGCCTGTCGAAGCTCGACGCCCGCGCCAAGGCGGCGTGAGCCGGCAAAGGACGGAACGCCTCGTTCGGGAGGGCCGCTGGGAGACCGGCGGCCCTTTTCTTATGGGGACTGCTGCAGGGCGCACGTCCGTTCCGGAGCGCGGCTTGTCTTGCCCATGACGCCCCCCGGCTGCGACAATGCGCCCATCATGGCTGATCCGATCCCCGTCACGCGCTCCATCGCCCTTAATCCTGACGACATCACCGTCACCTTCGTGCGGGCCTCCGGGCCGGGCGGGCAGAACGTCAACAAGGTGTCGACCGCCTGCGAGCTGCGCTTCAACCTCGCCGCCGCGGCGCTCCCTCCTGACGTCAAGGAGCGCCTCGTGCCGCTGGCGGGCTCGCGGCTGACGAAGGACGGCGTCATCGTCATCCAGGCCGACCGCTTCCGGTCGCAGGACATGAACCGCGAGGACGCGCTCTCCCGCCTCGTCGAGATGGTGGCCAAGGCGGCCGTGCGTCCGAAGCGCCGCATCGCCACCAAGCCTACCCGCGCCTCCAGGGAGCGGCGGCTGGAGGGCAAGCAGAAGCGCTCGGGCGTCAAGAAGATGCGGCAGGGCAAGCCGGGAATGGAGTGAAACGCGACTCTGCGTCTCGGGCCTCGTTGCAGCGGCGCCATGCCCCCCATCCCTGACCCCTCCCCGCCGCACGCGGGGGGAGGGGTCAGGGATGGGGGGAACGCTCGATGCCCGCCTCACACCAGCCCGGCCGCTTTCGCGATCCTGAATTGCCCGGCAAAGGCGGCGTCGACAGGCGCCGTCTCGTGGGCGATGCCCAGCACGTCGAGCGCCACGCCATATCGCGCCGCCAGTGCCTCTCCGCCGACGATCACCACCGGCCGGTCGACATCCGGCGCGAAGCTGCGCGCTTCCGCGATCTCCGTGCCGATCATCAGGCCCGACAGCCGCTCGGCCGTCTCGTAGGCCGGGAAGTCGCCCATCAGGCTCCCCGCACGCTGGCGGAACAGCTTGCCGAGGAGCCCGGCGCCACCCTCGGCCGCCCCGATGGCGACGCCGGCCGCAAAGGCCTCCTGCGCCTCGATCCGATCTGCCGTGGTCAGCTTCAGCACCGTGTGGTCCCTGAGCGCCGCGAAGGCGTCGCCCGTCATGGCCGAGCGGAAGGCGGCGATCTGGTCCCCGTCGATCCGCACCCACTTCGAATGGGTGCCGGGCATCACCGCGAGCCGGAGCCCGTGAAGGGCCAGCCCGGCGATCTGCGTCTCTTCGCCGCGCATCACGTCCGGCGCGCCGTCCGGGTTGCGGTAGGAGAGCCCGGTGATGAACGCGATGCGCCGGCCGCCGGCGGTGGTGAAGCGTGTCAGGGCCCCGGCGAGTTCGCCGGCCCCGGCGGGGCAGGGCAGATAGGGCGTCTCCACCCAGCCGGTGCGGCTCGTCACCATGCCGGAGGCCACCAGGGGCAGCGCGCGTCCCTCGTCCCAGCCGGCGACGGCGCGCTCCAGAACGCCCTCGAAGTCCCGGTCCGGAACGGCGAGCAGGCCCTCGCCGGAGGCCTTCCGGTCGATGATCCCGCCGCCGCCGTCCATCAGGGCGGCGCGGAACGAGGTGGTGCCCCAGTCGATCCCGATCAGCTTCGCCGTGCTCATCCGTCCTCCCCGGCCGCCCTGGCGCATGGCCTGCTCACGGGTTGTCCCCTTGCATGCGAGGGCGCCGTCGATTTAATCGCCGCGGCACTATACGACAGTCGGCCTCTCACCCAGCGCAGATATCGCCCATGTCCCATGACCTCGCCGTCGCCCGCGCCTCGACCCTCCGTCCGATCGCCGCGGTGGCGGAGGCGGCGGGCATTCCCGTCGAGGCGCTGGAGCCCTATGGCAAGCACATCGCCAAGCTGGACGCGGGCTACCTCGCGGGATTGAGGGACCGGCCGGACGGCAAGCTGGTCCTCGTCACCGCCATCAACCCGACGCCGGCCGGCGAGGGAAAGACGACCACGACGGTCGGCCTCGGCGACGGCCTCAACCGCATCGGCAAGCGCACCGTCATCGCCCTGCGCGAGCCCTCCCTCGGGCCGGTCTTCGGCACCAAGGGCGGTGCCACCGGCGGCGGCAAGGCCCAGGTCCTGCCCATGGAGGCGATCAACCTCCATTTCACCGGCGACTTCCACGCCATCACCTCGGCCCACAACCTGCTCGCCGCCCTCGTCGACAACCACGTCTACTGGGGCAATGCGCTGGGCATCGACACCCGCCGCATCGTCTGGCGCCGCGTGCTCGACATGAACGACCGGGCCCTGCGCTCCATCGTCAACGGCCTCGGCGGGGCCGGCAACGGCTATTCCCGCGAGGACGGATTCGACATCACGGTGGCCTCCGAGGTCATGGCCTGCTTCTGCCTCGCCGACGACCTCGCCGACCTCGAGGCGCGCCTGGCCCGCATCGTCGTCGCCTATACCCGCGAGAAGAAGCCGGTCACCGCCGGCCAGCTCAACGCCGCCGGCGCCATGACCGTGCTGCTCAAGGACGCCATCAAGCCGAACCTCGTCCAGACCATCGAGGGCTCGCCTGCCCTCATCCACGGCGGGCCCTTCGCCAACATCGCCCACGGCTGCAACTCCGTCATCGCCACCCGCGCCGCCCTGAAGCTCGGCGACTACGTGGTGACCGAGGCCGGTTTCGGCGCCGATCTCGGGGCCGAGAAGTTCTTCGACATCAAGTGCCGCAAGGCCGGCCTGAAGCCCTCCGCAGCGGTGATCGTCGCCACCGTCCGCGCCCTCAAGATGAACGGCGGCGTCGCCAAGGCCGATCTCGCGCGCGAGAACATCGAGGCGCTGCGGGCGGGCATCGTCAACCTCGGCCGTCATGTCGAGAACGTCCGCGCCTTCGGCGTGCCGGTCGTCGTCGCCATCAATCACTTCACCACCGACAGCGAGGCCGAGCACCGGCTCATCGCCGACATTTGCCGGGACGAGTTCGGCGTCGAGGCAGTTCAGTGCCGCCACTGGGCGGACGGTGCGGCCGGTGCGGAAGAGCTCGCCCGCAAGGTCGTGGCACTCTGCGAGGGCGGCACGGCGCATTTCCAGCCGATCTATGCCGACAGCCTGCCGCTGGAGGGGAAGATCCTCTCCATCGCCACGCGCATCTACCGCGCCGACGACATCGCCATCGCCCCGAAGGCCGCCGCCGACCTCAAGGCCTTCGATGCCGCCGGCTATGGCCACCTGCCGGTCTGCATGGCGAAGACCCAGTACTCGTTCTCCGCCGATCCGACCCTGCTCGGTGCGCCGACGGGCCATACGATCCCGGTCCGCGAGGTGCGCCTCTCCGCCGGCGCCGGCTTCGTCGTGGCGATCTGCGGTGACATCATGACCATGCCGGGCCTGCCCAAGCTGCCGGCGGCCGAGGCGATCCATGTCAGCGCGGAAGGGTTGATCGAGGGGCTGTTCTGAGGGAATGGCGAACGCAACGAAGCGCGTTTTCTCGGTTCTTCTGCGGGTGGATGCCAGCGGTTGGCAAGGTGACCCACCCATACTGGGCGGTCCTCCGACGGTGGTTCAGTCCGACAGGGGGCCGACGAGATTTGTGTATGACCTCGGGTTTGATCGATTGGACATTTCGCTTGAGGGCGCCTGCGCCTTGCTCGCTGCCGCCATCGAGCAGGAAATCGAACGGGAGGGGTCCATGCTTCGCGACCCTCAGTTTCGCAGACGCTGCTGTGTCGATTTCGCCATATCGGTTCCGGCGAACCTTGCAATGTTCTCCTACGTCTGGCCACCAGCACTGATCGCATTGCCCGGGAAAATCGGTATTGGCTTGGAGGTCTCTCACTATCTCGACGAGGCGTTCGGAGAGGTAGTATCTGGCTCCTAGAAGACGCGCTTCAGGCTGCTTGGATTGATCGTTCCGACCCCTAGTGCATCCCCAGCGCTCTCATGCCAGACCGGCGCAAAGCCCGCCCGCAGCACGGCGACGATTGATGGCGGCGTAAGCACATCGGCCTCGCCTGAGAGGCGCTGGCGGGGCGTCCCGTAGCCGGCATAGGACCAGCGCAACATCGCGTCGCCCCTCAGCGCGTAAGCGTCGCCTCCCATTGCGACCGCCACTCCATCCGGCAACCCCCTCGCCTCGGCCCGCCACGTTCGCTTCCCGCGCCCCTCCAGCCGCTCCCCGTGCAGCACCGCGTCCATCTCCGGCGCCTTCGGCGGCTCGGATAGCCCCTTCGCCCTTGCCCAGGCCGCGGCGAAGCGGGTCGCATCCGCCCGCCGGCATTCGAAGCAGGGGCGGTGCCCGGCGGCGAGCGCCGTCACCTCGTCGAGGAAGAAGAGCTCGGTATAGCCTCGGCCCATCAGAGGCGAGCGCCGCCGGTCCTTGAACGACAACACGCAGCAGATCCACTGCTTCGATGCCCAGGGCCGTGGCCCGATGGTCCTGTCGTCGCGATGGAACCGGCCGCCGCGATTGCCGAGGAACAGACCGCGCTCCGGCACCGCCGCGATGGATCCGAAGGGATCGACGCGGTTGGGTAACGGCATCGGCGAGGTCAGAACCTGGCGTCGGCGGAGGGCGTGTTGCGCTGCCCGCCGAAGATGCTGTCGAAGAAGTTCGGCTGCGGCGGCGGGGCCTGCTGCACCTGCGGCGCGATGTCGACCGGCGGCTGCGCCGGTCGCGGCGCCGGCCTGACGACGCGCTGCGG
>NZ_JBQVQL010000043.1:0-37906 GCF_052440005.1 Phreatobacter sp. | reverse complement strand
CCAGGGCGACGGCGGGCAGGCCGAGCAGGGCCGTCAGAAAGGTGCGACGCAGCAACATGGATCGTCTCCGGGGCTGAAAAAGGCGCCCGTGGCCGGGCGGGCCGACAGGGTGGTCGCCACCGTGGCGCGTGGCAATCCCCTCCCCCATACCGCCGCCGGCGCCGGGTGGTGCCCCGGCGGGCGATCCCGCCTGCAAAAGGAACTCCGGGCAGCGCAGGCCGTTGTGTCAATGGCTGAGGGAAAATGGAGGAAACAACAATGACCAATCCGAACCAGCAAAACCCCAACCAGGGCGGCCAGAAGGATCAGGGCCAGGGTCAGGGCTCCGAGCGCGGCGGCCAGCAGCAGCAGCAGGGCGGCCAGAAAAGCCAGCAGGGCGGGCAGCAGAACGAGCAGGGCCAGCGCACCGACAAGGGCCAGGGCATGTGAGCCCGGCGGGCGGCCATGACGTCGCCGATCGAACATCAGAATCCGCCGTCACCCCGCGGGTGGCGGCGGATTTCTTATGACCGGGGCCGATATTCGGGGCCGGTGGTTTCAAAGGAGAACACGATGAACAGACGAAACCTCTTCGCCGCACTGGCGGCGGCGGTCACCGTCGCGGCCGCGGCTGGTCCGGCCATGGCCCAGGGTCGCGGCTGGGGCCCGGACGGCATGGGCCCGCCCGGCCAGCGCCGTCGCGGCTGGGATTCCGGTCGGCCCGGATTCGGCCCCGGTTGGCGCGGTGGCCCGCCTCCCGGACGGGGCTGGCGCCGCCGTGGACCGCCCCCCGGCCGCGGCGGGCGGCGTCGCCGCTGGGATTGATCGCCCGGCCTGAATGACGGCTCACCCTCCCCTCGCTTCGGCGGCGGGAGGGTGAATGCGTTCAGGGCCCCCATCGTCTGGCACCCGTGGTCGGATGGAAGACGGCGCGGGCTCGGCCGACTGACGCCAGACCGCGGCTCGGTACCTCACCGGTCCACCCGGCGCCCTGGTTCCGACTTTGCGCGACGCCATAGCCTCCCTCCCCGCGCAGTTGGGAGGGTAAAGGTGGAGCATTGAGTCCCGCCGCGCTCCTTGAGCGGGAACAACAGTCTCCGCCCATTCCGTCAGGTCTCCCAATGCAGGCCCCACCCGCTCCCTCCCCTCGCTGGCGCGACGAGAGGGGCCTTCCACGTCCCGGGTTTCGTAGCAGATCGAGCCAGGCTCGCCGGCTGGACCAGGGTGTAAGCCGGGTGTGAGTGTTGCCGATCGCCGCGGCCTCAGGCCGGAACGCGGCCGCCGCGTACCCGGCCGGCCACGCCGTCGAAGGCGCCCGGCACCAGTTCCGCCACCAGCAGGCGCCCGGGATCGACCGGCCCCGGCAGGGCGAGCCGCCCCGGCTGGACGACGACGAAACCGAAGCGCTCATAATACGGCGCATCCCCTACGAGCATGATGAGGCGGTGTCCCTCGCGCCCGGCGGTCTCCATGGCGCGCCGCATCAGGGCGGCTCCGATCCCCTTGCCCTGGAAGGCGGGGTCAATGGTGATGGGTCCGAGCAGCACCGCCGCCACGCCGCGGCCGATCTCCACCGGCGACAGGCGGATCGAGCCTACGAGCAGCGTACCGACGCGGGCCGTGAAACAGAGCGAATGATAGGGGTCGATCCCCTCGCGCAGGCGAAAGGCGGTGCGCGCGAAGCGGCCGGGGCCGAAGGCGCGTTCGTGCAGCCGCTCGATGGCGGCGTGGTCGGAGGGTGTCTCGAGGGCGAGGTCGAGCGACAGGTCGGGCATGGAGCAGGCGTCCAACGGCAGGAGGCGAACGAAATCCGGGGCTTCAGGCAATCATGCCGGCCGTCGTCGTCGCTCGATCCGCGGAATTTCTCTGCCCATGGCATGGCGCTTAGCATGGAGCAGGCGGCCCGTCACCCTCCCGCGCCTGCAACGGCGCCCCGCCGTCCGTCGCGGCGCTTTTCATGGCAAGCTTCGCCCGGCACCGAACCGTCTCACCCGCCTGCCCGGGCAGTGTCGTGGCGGTTCGAGGGGTGGACGGCATGGACGGCGGGACGAAACGCGGCTTTTTTGGCTGGACGGTGGTCTGGGCCGCCTTCACGCTCGCCGTCTGCGGGTGGGGGCTCGGCTTCTACGGGCCGCCCATCTATCTCCACGTCATCCACCAGACGCGCGGCTGGCCGCTGGGTCTCGTCGCAGCCGCCATCACCGTCCACTACCTCGCAGGCGCGCTCACCGTCGCCAACCTGCCGGGCCTCCATGCCCGCTGGGGCCTTTCCCGCGTGACCCGGGCAGGCGCCCTCGCGCTCGGCCTCGGCATCGTCGGCTGGAGCCTCGCCGCAGCGCCTTGGCAACTCTTCCTCGTTGCCCTCGTCAGCGGCCTCGGCTGGGCGACGCTGGGCGCCGCGGCCGTCAACGCCATCGTCGCTCCCTGGTTCGGGCGCGGCCGCCCGGCCGCGCTCGCCTGGGCCTATAACGGGGCCAGCGTCGGCGGCATCCTCATGTCGCCGCTCTGGGTCCTCGCCATCCAGGCCGTCGGGTTCCCTCTCGCCGCCATGGCCATCGCGGCGGTGGTGATCGCCGTGCTCTGGGTCCTCTCCGGCCGCGTGCTCGTCCACTCGCCGGCCTCCCTCGGACAGGCCCCGGACGGCGACGGGGCCGCCGCGGCGGAGGCCGCCGCCACCGCGCCCGACCATGCCGCCCTGCCAGCCTCAGCGCTCTGGCGCGACCGGCGGTTCCGTACCCTCGCCGCGGCAACGGCTCTCGGCCTCTTCGCCCAGGCGGGCCTCCTCGCCCACCTCTTCTCCCTCATCGTCCCGGCCCTGGGCGAAGTCCGGGCTGGCATCGCCATGGCGGCCTCGACCCTCGCCGCCGTCGCCGGGCGCACTGTCCTCGCCGCCGTGATGCCGCGGGACGCCGACCGCCGGCTCATCGCCGCGGCGAGCTACGCGGTGCAGGTCGCCGGCTGCGGTGCGCTCCTCCTGTCGCACGGCACCGAACCCTGGCTGATCTGGACCGGCGTCGCCCTTTTCGGCCTCGGCATCGGCAATCTCGTCTACCTGCCGCCGCTCATCGCCCAGACCGAGTTCGCCCGGGTGGACGTGCCGCGCGTCGTGGCGCTGACGGTGGCCCTGGGCCAGGGGCTCTATGCCTTTGCGCCCGCGACCTTCGGGCTGGTGCGGGAGGCGGCTCCCGCCGGCACGGCTCCGGGCGACGCGCCCTTCGTCCACGGCCTCGCCGCGCTGGTCTTCCTCGCCGCCATCGCCATGCTGCTGGCGGGACGCAGGGCCTGATCCCTTACCAGTACGGGCTGCGCGGCCGCCCCTCGAACAGTTCCGCGATGCGCTCGCGCGTGCCGCGGGTGACGCCGTCAGGCAGGGCGTCCCGCGGGAAGAAGGCGGCCTCCAGGATCTCCCGCGTCGGCACGAAGGGGGACGTCTGCTCGAAAGCCGCGACACGGAACAGCACCACATGGTCGCGCGGCGATGTCAGGGCGTTGAGATAGAGGCCGCAGAAGACCGGAGCGCCAGTCATGGCGACGTGGGCTTCCTCGCGCAGTTCGACGGCGAGAGCCTCCTCCACCGTCTGCCCCGTCTCCACCCCGCCGCCGGGGAAGTGCCAGCCGGGCGTGTAGCTGTGGCGGACGAGCAGGATACGGCCTTCGGCGTCGACCACGCAGCCGCGCACGCCGAGCGTCATGCCGCGGGAGAAGCGCCAGTAGAGGTGCATGAGGGGGGAGAGCCAGGCGCGCCGTTCGGGACTGAGCAGCATCATCGGCGCCTCTCATCACTGTCGCGAATGAAACATTGCGGATTCATGAAGGACCGCGATCAAAAATGCATGGCAGGCTGTGCGGCTGTGTCACTACCGAATTTCGCCCAACGAGCCTATTTCAGCATCATGTTGCGCTGCACACTTGAGCAGCGCGCCCAATTCAGGAGCTTTCCATGCTCATTTCCCTCCTCACCTCGCTGTTGAAGCGTCGCCCGACGTTCCACTGGCAGCCCTCCCTCGAGATCCGTGACGGCGCCACGGCCGCAGCCCTCGGCATCTGGTACGCCCGCAGCTGAACGGCCGCACCGGGCCCCGGCCCGGTGACCGGACGGCTGGACAGGCACCGCATGCCTCACGCATAGGGTGAGGCATGTTCCGCCTCGCCCATCTCTCCGATCCGCATATCGGCCCGCTGCCGGTGCCCGGCTGGCGGGCGCTGATGAACAAGCGCCTGACCGGCTACCTCAACTGGCAGCGCAACCGGGCGGCCCATCACCGCATGGACATCCTCGACCGGCTGCTGGACGACGTCGTCCGCGCGGAGGTCGACCATGTCGCGGTGACCGGCGATCTCATCAATCTCGGTCTCGCCGACGAATACAAGAGTGCCCGTGCCCTGCTGTGGCGCATCGGCCCGCCGGAGCGCGTCAGCTTCGTCCCCGGCAACCATGACGCCTACATGCGCCAGACGGTGCCGGGCATCGTCCACCACTGGCGCCCCTGGTTCCTCGGCGACGGCGTCGCGGAGACCGATGGCGGTTACGCCTTCCCCTTCACGCGGGTGCGCGGGTCGGTCGCCCTCGTCGGCGTCAACAGCGGCGTGCCGACGGGTCCCTTCCTCGCCACCGGCTTCCTGGGGCAAAGGCAGATCGCCGCCCTCGCGGACGAACTGGAGGCGCTGGGACGGCAGGGCCTCGCCCGCCTCGTCCTCATTCATCATCCGCCCTTCGACATCGGCTTCCAGAAGCGCCTCGGCGACCACCGCGAACTCGCGGCCATGCTGGCGAGGGTCGGCGCCGAGGCGGTCCTCCACGGCCATACCCACAAGGGCACGCTGAAGCAGCTGAACGGTCCGTCGGGACCCATCCCGGTGATCGGCGTGCCTTCCGCCTCAGCCGCCCCAGGCGGACGGGCCGAACCCGCCGCCTGGAACCTCGTCACCGTCACCGGGGAACCCGGCGCGTGGCAGGTCGCGGTGGAGCGGCGTCCCGTCGCCTGACCCTGCGGACACGCGAAAGGCGCGGCTTTCACCGCGCCTTGCGCAAACCCGCCATATCCCGCCGCTTCAGGCGCCGAGATAGGCGCCACGTCTGGAAAGACCGATGCGGTCCATTTCCGCCTGCTCGCGCACCGCGTCGGCGGCACGGTCGCGGGCGCTCTCGCGCTCGTCGAGGATTTCGACCTTCTTCAGCTCCTCGAAGGCCTCGGCGAGCGCCGCCTTGGCGTCGTCGAGCTGGCCCTTGAGTTCGCCGGCCGAGCCCATGAGGTTGTCGCGCCGCTGGCGCGCCGCCTTGGCATAGGTCGGATAGGCGTAGTGCGCCGGGTCATGCACATTGGCCCGGGTCTGCTCGGCGACGATCTCGCGGTCGAGCTCGTTCGCCATGCGCTCGAACTCGGCGATCATCATCTCGATCTGCGCCACCTGGCGGCGCTTTTCGTCGACCTGAAAGCGCTTCAGGCGGATCAACGTCTCTCGCGACTTCATCGACTCGTACTCCCAGAAGTCCCCTTATTCCGCGGAACACACACACGCCCCACGGTCGTCCACGGCAGCCGCACCGCGCCCGCCTTACCCCTAATGAAGACTGAAGCTAGGCCCACGAGGTTGAGATTCCGTTTCCGGAAAGCACGATTCATGGTAAACGATCGTTCATAAGTCGCGCCATTCATTGGGGAATTTCCCCAGCGACTCATGCCCCCGCGCCCTCCAGGATCTCGGCGAGCCGGCGATAGCCGTCTCGGCTCGCCGCATTCTCGTCCTTGCGCTGCCCGAGGAAGGCCTCGAGCGCCGGCTGCAGGCGGATCGCCTCGTCGACCTCGGCCGAGGAGCCCTGCCGATAGGCGCCCAGCCGGATCAGTTCCTCCATGTCCGCATAGGTCGCGAGCGTGCGCTTGGCCTTCTGGATCACCGGCCAGTATTCCGGGTCGGCCGAGCGCGGCATGGTGCGTGACACGCTCTTCAGCACGTTGATGGCAGGGTAGCGCCCCCGCTCGGCGATCGAGCGCTCCATGACGATGTGCCCGTCGAGGATGCCGCGCACCGCGTCGGCCACCGGCTCGTTGTGGTCATCGCCGTCCACCAGCACGGTGAAGATGGCGGTGATGGCCCCTTCGCCGGGGCCGGGGCCGGCGCGCTCCAGGAGCCGCGGCAGTTCGGAGAACACGGTGGGCGTATAGCCCTTGGCGGTCGGCGGCTCGCCGGCGGAGAGGCCGATCTCGCGCTGGGCCATGGCGAAGCGCGTCACCGAGTCCATCATCAGCATCACCTGCTTGTCCATGTCGCGGAAATATTCGGCGATGGACAGGGTGAGATACGCCGCCTGCTTACGCATCAGCGCCGGCTCGTCGGAGGTTGCGACCACCACGACCGACCGGGCGAGGCCCTCCTCGCCGAGGTCCTCCTGCAGGAACTCCTGAACCTCGCGGCCGCGCTCGCCGACCAGCCCGATCACCGAGACGTCGGCGTCGACGTTGCGGGCGATCATCGACAGCAGCACGGACTTGCCGACGCCGGAGCCGGCGAAGATGCCCATGCGCTGCCCGCGGCAGCAGGTGAGGAAGGTGTTGAGCGCCCTCACCCCGAGGTCGAGCGGGGCGCCGACGCGGCGGCGCGCATGGGCGGCCGGCGGATCGGCGCGAAACGGCATGGGGAAGCCGCCCTGCGGCAGCGGCCCCTTGCCGTCGATGGGCTCTCCGAGGGCATTGACCACCCGGCCGAGCCAACCCTGACAGGGCCTGACCGCTGCGGGGGCGAGCGACACCATGGCCTTGCAGCCGCGCCTGACACCCTCGAGCCCGGCGAAGGGCATGAGCAGCGCCTGGTCGCCGGCAAATCCCACGACCTCACAGGGGATCGGCCGCGCTCCGGTCTCCACGGTGACGCGCGCGCCCACCGACATGGCGTGGATCGGGCCTGCCGCCTCGATCATCAGGCCGCGCACGCCCGAGACGCGGCCGTAGATGGAGACGGAATCGATGTCGGCGATGTGGTCGGCGAGGGCGCGCATGCGTGAGGAATCCGTGACGGGCCCCCACATTCCCGCCGTCATGGTCAATGAAGGGTTAACGCCGGTCCCGGAGTAAACGCGATGCGGCAGATTTTGCCGGCCTGATGCCGCCCTGCGACAGCCTGTCTCGCGAATTGCGAGGACCACCCGGCAATCTTTACCGCCCGTTAACCATGCGCCCGGTAGAACCTGCCCATCGACGGCGCCCATCCCTTCCCCGGGAAGCTGTCGTTTGGGACCTCGAGCCGCCGCGACAGGCCCCCGAAACCGCCGAAGTTTAACGATCACGGGCCAATGCGAGTCAAAGTAAAGGCAACCGGCGCCCGCATTGTGCCCTATCGGGTAACCCTTCCTTAACCCGCCCCGTTAATGATCCCTATCAGCCGATTAAAGGCATCCGCGGCCACCGGGGGTTCATTTGGAACGACCCACGATGGACCCTGGTCGCGGAATGGCAGGAACCGGACTCGACGAGACGGCCGAAATGGTCGATTCGGCAGTGGGTTGGAGTGAGTCGCAGAAATATTTTGCGAGGACTCTTGCCCCTGCGAATCACAGTTTGTTAACCATTAGGGCGTAACGTCGAATCAGTGAACGGGGACGGATCCCAAGCGCCCTCCGCGCGGCGGCGGAGGCACGGGATCGCTTTGCCGAGCGGCTGTTTCGTCATGTGTGACGGAATGGCCGGTTTTGGGTCAGCGGAAGGGGATGGGCATGCGCGTTCTGTTGATCGAAGATGACAGCGCCACCGCGAAGAGCATCGAGCTGATGCTCAAGTCCGAGAGCTTCAACGTCTACACGACGGACCTGGGCGAGGAAGGTATCGACCTCGGCAAGCTCTACGACTACGATATCATTCTTCTTGACCTCAACCTTCCCGACATGTCGGGTTATGAAGTGCTCAAGTCGCTTCGGGTCGCCAAGGTCAAGACTCCCATCCTGATCCTGTCCGGCCTCGCCGGCATCGAGGACAAGGTGCGCGGCCTCGGCTTCGGCGCCGACGACTACCTGACCAAGCCCTTCCACAAGGACGAGCTGGTCGCCCGCATCCACGCCATCGTCCGCCGCTCCAAGGGCCATGCCCAGTCGGTCATCACGACCGGCGACCTCCTGGTCAACCTGGACCAGAAGACGGTCGAGGTCTCCGGCCAGCGCGTCCACCTGACCGGCAAGGAGTACCAGATGCTGGAGCTCCTCTCGCTGCGCAAGGGCACGACCCTCACCAAGGAAATGTTCCTCAACCACCTCTATGGCGGCATGGACGAGCCGGAGCTGAAGATCATCGACGTCTTCATCTGCAAGCTGCGCAAGAAGCTCGCCAACGCCTCCGACGGCAAGAACTACATCGAGACGGTCTGGGGCCGCGGCTATGTGCTGCGCGAGCCCAACGAGGCCGAGGAGCGCATCCCCGCCTGACCCGGAGCGGCGCAACAATTTCGCCGCAACCGCGTCACAAGCCCGTCACGACGGGCTGGCACACAGAACACCAATAGTCTGGCGAGTACGGATGAAATGCCGCCAGGCGACGAGGGCCCCGCCGGGAAACCGCGCGGGGCTTTTTGTTGCCCGCCGTAGCTCTCGCCGATCCGCCTAGATCCTGCCGGCGCGGATGGCCCGGCCGATCAGCCAGCGCATGCCGGCGCGGTGGAACGGCACGATGGCCTTCAGGTAGAGCCGTCCGAACAGGTTGTGCGCGTTGCAGACGGTCGAGACGGCGACCGTCTCCCGATCCCGCAACACCGACAGCCTGAAATCCATGTGGCCGTTGTCGCGGCCGGCGATCAGCTCGGTCTCGGACAGGTGGAACGTCGGCCAGACGCCGATGACGTCGCCCACCCGATAGCTGCTGCGCGGCACGGCGCCGCGGATGTCTGCAGCGCTCGGCGCCGCGAGCCCGACGCGGCGCGCAACCGCGTTGCGCATGATCAGCACGCGCTTCATCCACGGGGGATGGTGACCGAGGATGGCATGGAACAGGTCGGTCACGTTGGCGTCGATGCGCGACAGCGGCGCACGGAAACTGTCCCAATAGTCGGCCGAGGCGAGGCGCTCAGGCTCCATCACGCTGTCGCGGGGAAAGGCATCTGCCACCACGGTCATGGAGCCCCCTGTCACGTGGCGCGCATCACCCGGGCCTGACAAGGAGGGCGCAGCGTCAGTGTGAGGGCGATCAGGGCGAACCTCAACCGGCGTCTTCCTTTCGTGACCCGACCGCCATGACCTCCGACGTCATTGACCCGCTGCACGGTCCCCGCCAGCCTTTCGCCCTCTCCAGGAGGCCGCCACATGTCACCCCTCGACCGCCTCGCCGCCCATCCCCTGCCCTTCGCCATCCTGATGGGCGTGACCTTCACCGCGGCAGCCGCCGACGAGGTGGTGGCGCAGATGTCCGTCCGCGACGATCTCTGCACGGCGGGCGCGACCGTCCACGGCGGGGCCCTCATGGCTCTCGCCGACACCGTCGGGGCGGCGGCGACCTTCCTGAACCTGCCGGCGGGCGCCAAGGGCACGACGACGATCGAGAGCAAGACCAATTTCGTCGCCGCTGCCCCGGCGGGCGAGGTCCTCACCGCCACCGCCACCCCGGTGCACCGCGGCGGCCGAACCCAGGTCTGGCAGACGCGCATCACCCGCGGCGATGGACGGCTCGTCGCCCTGGTCACGCAAACGCAGATGGTGCTCTAGCCGTCAGTAGGGCGTGCCGTCCTTGCGGGTGAAGACCCAGCGGCCGTCCGGTCCCAGCCTGGCGGCAATGTCGTCGTCCGGATAGGTCGCGACATCCGCGGGACTGCGGTCCCCGACCTCCAGATAGGTCGCCTCCGCCGCCGAGCGGTTGATCAGGTGGTGGGCGGTCCCGCCCTTGGGGAACCCGGCGCACATGCCCGCCGCGAGCACGGTCTCGCCCGTGTCGGTGACGAGGACGAGTTCACCGGCGAGCACGAAGACGAATTCATCCTGGGTCGTATGCCGGTGGTGGAGCGCCGAGACCGCGCCCGGGGCGATCGTCGTCAGGTTGACCCCGAAATTCGTCAGCCCGAACAGGTCTCCGAGCTGCCGCTTCGTTCGGCCCGCCATGCGCGATGCGAATGGTTCGGGATAGTTCGACGGCCTGGTACGCGGTGGAACATCGGCGGCGCGGACCGCGTTCGCCCGAGATTGCTGGTCGCTCATCGAAGGACCCTCCCGCCGGTCAATGTGGCGCCCGCCGTCCGAGACGTCGACGGGCGGCGAAGAAGACCACCCATGCCGGAGACGGACGTGCTCCGCCACTGCCATGAGGCGGGAAGATCGTTCGCCGCTGACCCAAACTAAGGAACGAACGTCCTTATTTCCTTAGTTTTCGGACCGATCGTAGAATTTCCTTCCCAGCAGGACTAGATTTCCGGCAGCAAAGGAGCGTTTCATGACCGCCCACGTCTCGCCCGACAAGACCCGCAAACCCGGCCGCGGGCGCATCTACGCCTCCATCACCGAGACCGTCGGCGACACGCCGCTCGTCCGCCTCGACCGGCTGGCCAAGGCCCACGGCGCCGGGGCGACCATCCTCGCCAAGCTGGAGTTCTTCAACCCCATCGCCTCGGTGAAGGACCGCATCGGCGTCGCCATGATCGACGCCCTCGAGGCCGCGGGGAAGATCACCCCGGACACGGTGCTCATCGAGCCGACCTCCGGCAACACCGGCATCGCCCTTGCCTTCGTCGCCGCGGCCCGCGGCATCCGCCTCGTTCTGGTGATGCCCGAGACCATGTCCGTGGAGCGTCGCAAGATGCTCGCCCTCCTCGGCGCGGAACTGGTGCTGACCGAAGGTCCCAAGGGCATGAAGGGCGCCGTCGCCAAGGCCGAGGAGCTGGCGGCCGAGAACCCCAACGCCATCATCCCCCAGCAGTTCAAGAACCCGGCCAATCCGGAGATCCACCGCCACACCACCGCCGAGGAGATCTGGAACGACACGGCGGGCGCGGTGGACATCTTCGTCTCCGGCGTCGGCACCGGCGGCACCATCACCGGCGTCGGCCAGGTTCTGAAGGGCCGCAAGCCCGCGGTGAAGATCGTCGCCGTCGAACCGACGGATTCGCCCGTCCTCTCCGGCGGTGCGCCGGGCCCGCACAAGATCCAGGGCATCGGCGCCGGCTTCGTGCCCGACATCCTCGACCGCGCCGTCATCGACGAGGTGGTGCAGGTCTCGAACGACCAGGCCTTCGCGCTGGCCCGCGAGCTCGCCCGCACCGAGGGCATCCCGACGGGCATCTCCGCCGGCGCCGCCGTCCACGCGGCGTTGGACCTCGGCAAGCGGCCCGAGAACGCCGGCAAGACCATCGTGGTGATCATCCCGAGCTTCGCCGAGCGCTACCTCTCCACCGCGCTGTTCGAGGGGCTCTGATCCCGCCCTGCCCGGCCGACTATTCGGTCGGCAGGCCGAAGGGCAGCGAGTCCACGGCGCCGCCTGGCGGCAGGATCTGTTCCAGCCGCCAGCGGCCATGGGCCGCCTGCACCATGCGGAACACCACGGGCGACCGGTAGGCCTGCAGCGGGACGGAGAATTCCACCTTGCCGTCGGTGAGCTGGATGCGGTTGCCGAGTCGCGGCATGTTGGCAGGCGACATGTCCTCCGGCATTCCCGCGAGATTGAGCGGCATGAGGTCGAGCCGCCGCGCCACGGTCATGGCATGGGCGAAGATGAAGCTGATGTCCGTCTGGTCCATCTGGCTGGGGGCGGGAATCATCTCGGCCGCATGCATGTAGGCGCTGGAGGCCGGCACCCGCGCGACCCGGCTGAGGTCGAACCGTCCGAGATGCGTATAGAAGGCCGTCTGGCTCACCGGCGTCAGCACCCAGAAGGCGGTGACGTAGTCGCCGCGGCGGTAAGCGGTCAGGAAGGTGCGCAGCGCCGATTCCGGCGTCTTCAGGTCGAGGCGGTCATAGGCGAGGCTGCCGCTCGGCGGCACGGGCCGAGACGTCGCCTGCCCCGCGGCGGGGGCGGCGGCGAACAGGACGGCTGCCGTGACCGCGCCGCGCAGAGACCACCGCATGCAACCCTCCGATTCGAAATACCATCGAAAGTGCAGCAGCCACCCGCCTTTGTCATCTGCTCCGATGCCGCGCCCTCAGCGCCTGTCCTTCAGCGCCTCCTCGATCTCGGCCAGGACTGCGGGATCATCGATCGTCGCCGGCATCGACCATTCGCCGCCGTCGGCGATCTTCTTCATCGTACCGCGCAGGATTTTGCCCGACCGCGTCTTCGGCAGCCGCGACACGGCGATGGCGAGCTTGAAGGCGGCGACAGGGCCGATCTTCTCGCGCACCAGCGCGACGAGTTCCTTCTCCACCTCGTCCGGCCGCTTGTTGACGCCCGCCTTCAGCACCACGAAGCCGCAGGGCACCTCGCCCTTGAGCTGGTCGGCCATGCCGATGACGGCGCATTCGGCGACGTCCGGATGGGAGGAGAGCACCTCCTCCATGCCGCCGGTGGACAGGCGGTGGCCGGCGACGTTGATGATGTCGTCGGTGCGACCCATGATGTAGAGGTAGCCATCGTCGTCGACGAAGCCCGCATCCGAGGTCGAGTAAAAGCCCGGGAACTGGGCGAGGTAGCTCTCGCGGAAACGGTCGTCCTGCTGCCACAGCGTCGGGAAGGATCCGGGCGGCAGCGGCAGCTTCACCACGATGGAGCCCATGGTGTTGGCGGGAAGGTCGTGCCCGCCCTCGTCGACGATGCGCACGTCGTAGCCCGGCATGGGAACCGTGGGCGAGCCCGGCTTCACCGGCAGCGCGCCGAGCCCGACGGGGTTGCCGACGATGCACCAGCCCGTCTCCGTCTGCCACCAGTGGTCGATGACCGGCACGCCGAGGATTTTCTCCGCCCAGAGCACGGTGTCGGGATCGGCCCGCTCGCCCGCGAGGAAAAGGGTACGGAACGTCGGCAGCTGGTAGCGCTTGAGGTGCTCGGCGTTCGGGTCCTCCTTCTTGATGGCGCGGAAGGCCGTCGGCGCCGTGAACAGGGCGTTGACCCCGTGCTCGGCGATCACCCGCCAGTAGGCGCCGGGATCCGGCGTGCCGACCGGCTTGCCCTCGTAGAGGATGGACGTGACGCCGGCGATCAGCGGCGCGTAGACGATGTAGGAATGGCCGACGACCCAGCCTACGTCGGACGCCGCCCAGAACACGTCGCCCGGCCGCATGCCGTAGAGGTTCTCCATCGACCAGGCGAGGGCCACCATGTGCCCGCCGTTGTCGCGCACCACGCCCTTCGGCTTGCCCGTGGTGCCTGACGTGTAGAGCACGTAGAGCGGATCGGTGGCGGCCACCGGCACGCAGTCCGCCTGCCGGCCGGCGGCCCGCGCATGGGCGACGAGCCCGGCCCAGTCGTGGTCGCGGCCTGGCACCAGCGAGGCATCCGCCTGCGGTCGCTGCAGGATCACGCAGGCTTGCGGCTTGGCGACGGAGAGGTCGATGGCGCCGTCGAGCAGCGGCTTGTAGGCGACGATCTTCGAACCCTCGATGCCGCAGGAGGCGGAGACGATGACCTTGGGGTGGCAGTCGTCGATGCGGGTGGCGAGCTCCTTTGCCGCGAAGCCGCCGAAGACCACCGAATGGATGGCGCCGATGCGGGCGCAGGCAAGCATGGCGATCGCCGCGTCCGGCACCATCGGCATGTAGACGATGACCCGGTCGCCCTTCTCGACGCCGAGGTCCTGCAGCACCGCGGCGAAGGTCGCCACCTCCTCCTTCAGTGCGGCATAGGTGATGCGGCGCTGGGTGCCCGCGACCGGTGAATCATAGATGATCGCGGCCTGGTCGGGCCGGGATGCCGCGTGGCGGTCCACGGCGTTGTGGCAGCTGTTGCACACGCCGCCGACGAACCAGCGGCCATAGGCGCCCTGGGCCGGATCGAACACGGTCTGCGGCGGCGTCACCCAGTCGATGGCCTTCGCCTGTTCACCCCAGAAGCCGGTCGGATCGGCCTTCCAGGCGGCATAGACCTCGCCGTAGCGGGAGGGGGATCGGGCATCCATGGGGCATCTCCTCGCCTCGGGGCGACCTTGCCCGGACTTTTGAGTCCGGTGGCCGCTGTTGTCTCGGGGGCTCGCGCATTTGCCACCGCCGGGGCGGGGGACGCAACTGGCCTTCCCCCGGACGAGGGATACAGGCGGCGGCAGACTTTCGTCTGACGGCGGCGCGCCCTAGCGGAACGGGGCGGCTACCGCAGAGTCAAGGCGATTGCAGAATCCAGCCATGCAACCGCGGGATACCGCAACGCACCATTCCGTATGGAAACGTTAACCCTGCCGGCTTCATGTCTCACAAGTCGTCTCATCTGCGCCACAGGGCCACTTTCATGTCGATACTCGGACGTTTCAGCATCTCGGCCAAAGTTCTCGGCCTGGTTTTGTCACTCAATGTAATTACCCTCGTCATCGGGGCGATCGGCTACTACGCCGTCGAAGAGTTGCAGACGGAAAGCGCCCGCGCGGCGACCGTCTCCAGCCGCGCCTTCGATGCCGTCGTGGTGAACCGCGGCCTCGCCGCCCTGTCGCGCGCCCAGTTCCTCATCGCCACTGACCCGAAGCGCGAGACCATCGCTGCCAATGCCGCGATCGTCGAGGAAGACCTGAAGGCGATCCAGACCCGCCTCGTCTCGCTCCGGCAGGCCCAGCACCCGGCCATCCTGGCATCCCTCGCCAAGGTCGAGGCGGCGCTGCAGAAATACCTGCCCATGGTGCAGCAGACCATGGCGCTCGCCGCCCGCGTGACCGGCATGCCCACCCTGGAGCAGCAGGACGATATCGCCCGCTCGGCGCTCGCCTCGGCGGAGGCCTACATGGCCGCGCGGGTCGCCCTGCGTGAACTCACCCAGCTGCAGCAGGCCCGCGCCGAGGAGACCTCCAAGAGCGCCTACGCGATGGCTGACCAGATGCAGCTCATTCTCATCGGCTTCGCCGTCGGCGCCCTCGTCCTCGGCGTCGCCTTCGGCATTCTGATCGGCCGCATGGGCATCTCCTCGCCGATCCGCCAGCTCACCACGTGCCTCGACGACCTCGCCAACGCGCGGTTCGAGGTCGCCATTCCCGGCACACAGCGCAAGGACGAGGTCGGCGACATCGCCCGTGCCGCCGAGACCTTCAAGGCCAACGGCCTCGAGGCGATCCACCTGCGCCAGGAGCAGGAGGCGGCCAAGGCCCGCAACGAGCGCGAGCAGAAGGAGCTGATGCACCGCATGGCCGATGATTTCGACCGCGCCGTCGGCGGCATCGTCACCCACGTCTCCTCCGCCTCGGCGCAGCTGAAGGGCGCGGCCCAGACCCTGTCCAACGCCGCCGAGGAGGCCTCCGGCCAGGCCGGCGCCGTGGCCGCGGCCTCGGAAGAGGCATCCACCAACGTGCAGACGGTGGCCTCCGCCACGGAGGAGCTCTCCGCCTCGGTCCGCGAGATCGGCAGCCGCGTCGAGCAGTCCGCCTCCATGGCCAACCAGGCGGTCGCCAAGGCCGACTCCTCGGCCCAGATGATCCAGGAACTCGCCGCCAAGTCGCAGAAGATCGGCGAGATCGTCGAGCTCATCAACAACATCGCCTCGCAGACCAACCTCCTCGCCCTCAACGCCACCATCGAGGCCGCACGGGCGGGCGAGGCCGGCAAGGGCTTCGCCGTGGTCGCCGCCGAGGTGAAGAGCCTCGCCGACCAGACGGCCAAGGCGACCACCGAGATCGCCTCGCAGATCAGTGGCATCCAGCAGGCCACCGGCCAGTCCGCCGAGGCGATGAACGGCATCGCCAGCGTCATCCGCGAGATCAGCGCGGTCTCGGCCAGCATCGCCAGCGCGGTGGAGGAGCAGAACGCCGCCACCCAGGAGATCGCTCGCAACGTCCAGCAGGCCTCCGCCGGCACCGGTGAGGTCTCCACCAACATCGTCGGCGTCTCCCACGCGGTCTCGGAGACCGGGGCGGCGGCAAGCCAGGTCCTCTCGGCGGCTGACACCCTGTCGGCCCAGGCCGGAGCGCTGAAGGTCGAGCTCGACAAATTCCTGTCGACCGTCCGCGCCGCCTGATCCCGAGGCCCTGACGACGCTGAAAGGCCCTCCCCCCCGCGGGAGGGCCTTTTGCGTGGGAGGCACCGCACCCGGGGGCAAGCGGCCCACATTGGCCGATGTACAGTTTAAGTGTACACTCAGCTCATGGATCGCAGGGTCGGGGCGATCGTCACGCGATGGATTTTGAGTGGGATGAGCACAAGCGACAGAGCGTTCTCCTCGCACGCAGGGTCGATCTTCTCTATGCGGCTCTGATCTTCGAAGGGCCGGTGCTGACGCGCGTCGATGACCGGCAGCCTTACGGGGAGGCCCGCTGGATTTCCATTGGCCTCGTTGCCGACGAATGTTTCCTCGTGGTGCATACCGAGCGGGACGGGCGCACGAGGCTCATCACAGCCTGGAAAGGAGGACGCCATGACCGGCACATCTATGAAGCGCGCATCTCTGGCCGAGATCCGCCGCATGAATGAATCCGGGCAACTGGCCCATGACCCCGGGGCGCCGGAAGGCGAGGAACTCGGAGCGGACTTCTGGCAGGCCGCCGCCGTCGAACAGCCGCCGCGGCGGCGCTCGGTTCATCTGAAGCTCGACGCCGACGTCTTCGAGTTCTTTCGGCAGGAAGCCGGCGGGCGCGGTCACATCACCCGCATGCAGGACGTGCTCAGGGCCTATGCGAAAGCGCGGCGGGCCGCCGGCGTCCGTTAGACGCATCCTACCCCACCGCCTTCGCGATCGCCCGCCCCGCCGAACGTCCCGAGAACAGGCAGCCGCCGAGGAACGTGCCCTCCAGAGCGCGATAGCCGTGGACCCCTCCCCCGCCGAAGCCCGCCACCTCGCCGGCGGCATAGACGTTGCCGAGCGGCGTCCCCGCCTCGGTGAGCACCCGGCCGTCGAGGTCGGTCTGCAGGCCGCCGAGGGTCTTGCGGGTGAGGATGTTGAGTTTCACCGCGATCAACGGTCCGTTCTTCGGGTCGAGGATCTTGTGGGGCGAGGCCGTGCGCATCAGCTTGTCGCCGCGATAGCCGCGCATGCCGCGGATGGCGATGACCTGCATGTCCTTGGCGAAGGGGTTGTCGATCTCGCGGTCACGCGCCGCGATCTCCCGCTCCAGCGCCTCCGGGTCGATGAGGTCGGTGCCCACCAGGGCGTTCATCCGCCGGCCGAGGGCGCGGATGTCCGTGCCGACGATGAAGTCGGCACCCTTTTCCATGAAGGCCTGCACCGGCGGCGGCAGGCCCTTGCCGAGGCGCGACAGGATGCCGGCGATCGACTTGTTGGTGAGATCCGGGTTCTGCTCCGATCCTGAGAGCGCGAACTCCTTCTTGATGATGGCGCGCGAGAGCACGAACCACGAATAGCCGTGGCCGGTCTTTACGATGTGCTCGAGGCTGGAGAGCGTGTCGAAACCGGGGAAGTTCGGGGCCGGCAGACGCCTGCCCGTCGCGTCGAGCCAGGCGGAGGAAGGCCCGGGCAGGATGCGGATGCCGTGATGCGGCCAGATCGGATCGTAATTCCGGATGCCCTCGACGTAGTGCCACATGCGGTCGCGGTTCACGATGCGCCCGCCGGCGGCTTCCGTGATCAACTGCATCCGCCCGTCGACATGGGCGGGCACGCCCGAGACGAGGAAGGCCGGCAGCGTGCCGAGGCGGGCGGGCCAGTTCCGGCGAATGAGGTCGAAGTTGCCGCCGATCCCGCCTGACGTGACGAGGATCGCCTGTGCCCGCAGCGCGAAGGAGCCGACCGGCTCGCGCGAGCTTTCGGCCCCTCGCGCCGCCGTCGTTGGGGCCAAAATCTCGCCCGCGACGCCATCCGGCACCCCGCCGCTCTTCGTCAACCCATCCACCTTGTGGCGGAACCGGATGTCGACGAGGCCGCGCGCTTGCGCCTCCCGCACCCGCCGCTCGAAGGGCGCGACGACCGCAGGGCCCGTGCCCCAGGTGACGTGGAAGCGCGGCACCGAATTGCCGTGGCCTGTGGCGAGCCCGCCGCCGCGCTCGGCCCATCCGACCAGCGGGAACCAGCGCATGCCCTGGGCGTGGAGCCAGGCGCGCTTCTCGCCGTGAGCGAAGTGGAGATAGGCCTCAGCCCAGCGACGCCCCCATTCGTCCTCCGGACGGTCGAACCCGGCCGACCCCTCCCAGTCCTGCCGGGCGAGGTCGAGGCTGTCGCGGATACCCATGCGCCGCTGCTCGGGACTGTCGACGAAGAACAGACCGCCGAAGGACCAGAAGGCCTGTCCGCCCAGGTTCTGCTCGCCCTCCTGGTCGAGGAGGATCACCCGCCGGCCGGCATCGGCGAGTTCGGCGGTCGCGACGAGGCCGGCGAGCCCCGCCCCCACGACGATGACGTCGGCATCCATGCGTTTCCCCCGTCGCGGTCCCGTCGTCGCCCCCCGGCGATCGCGGCACCGTCATGCAATGACCGCGGCGATCATCACCGCCGCGGCCAGGACACGCAACGGGTGGTCGTCAGGTGAGGGCGATGGGGCCGCCGGGAGACCCGGTCGCGCCCTTGATCGGGATCGGGCACATCACATAGACGAACTGGTACTTGCGATCGGCCAGCAGGCTGTCGAACTGCAGGTTCTCGTGGATGAAGATGCCGTTCTTGGTGATCAGTTCGGCATGCACCGGGAAGGCGAGGTTCCGGTCCGGGTTGGGCACGCATTCGACGCCCCAACTGTCGCCCCCCATGACGACGACCTGCTTCTCGATCAGCCAGCGCGCCACTTCCAGCCCCGGGCCCGGCTCGCCGGACGCGTAGCGCTCGTTGTTGCGCAGCCACAGCGAACCCCAGCCGGTGTGGAAGAACACAGCGTCTCCGGGCTGGATGTCGTTCTCGTTCATGTTCTGCTTGGCGAGCGCCCCCCGCACGTCGGCCATGGTCACCTCCTGGCCGGCGTCCATCATCGCGCCGCGCTGGGCCATGACGTCGATGAGATGGCCACGGGTGAAGATCGGCTTGATGTGCTCGATTCCGAGCTTCTTCACGCCGGTGGAGCCGGCGAGTTCGGACCCGCGCACCCCGTTGTAGTAGATCATGTCGTGGGTATCGCCGTCGCGGCCCGTCTGCAGGCCGATATGGGCCAGCCCGTCGAACTGCGTGCCCGTCTGGCCGATCTCGGTGGCCAGATACTCGTCGTTATAGACGAGCTTGTTGTTGCCGAACGGGCCTCCGGTCGGGTTGCCGGGAATGCGCAGGGTGAAGGCGCGGTCGCCGAACTTCGGCATGGCGGATTCCGACACGCGCCCGATCCGGTGGATCTTGCCGTCGCGGATCCACTTCGCCGCCTCCAGCACCTTGGCCGGGGTGATGTGGTTGGAGGCGCCGGCCTGGTCGTCGGCGCCCCAGCGCGACGGCCACCAGGGCTGGACGGCCGGGGCCTGCGCCTGCGCGGGCGATATGGCGACCTGTGCGACATGCGCCGTGGCCGCAGCGACGACGCCGCCGACCGCCGCCCCCTTCAGGAAGTTGCGGCGTGCGGGCGCCTCGGGATGCTGCGGAAGCTCGTTGGGATCACGCACTGTCATGGGGTTCCTCCGTGCCGATCATTCTGTTGGCGCCCATCTCTCGGGCCGCGGACCCAAGTCTAGTGCAACATCGGCCGATCGACAGACCGCCGAACGGCCAAATAAGCGTCAGCGTTCATGACGTTACTGAATAACGACAGCAATAATGACGCGATTGAGACTTTGCAGTGACGCGCCGCGATCGCTATTCATCACGGATGAGCCTGTTCGATACGGACCGTTCCAGTGAGCGCACGCCGGTTACCCTGGTCACCGGCTTCCTCGGCGCCGGCAAGACGACGCTGATCAACCGCCTTCTGTCGCAGCCCGGCATGGAGCGATCGCTGGTCATCGTCAACGAGTTCGGCAGCATCGCTCTCGACCATCTCTTCATCGAGAGCCGCGACACTGATCTGGTCATGCTGTCGTCGGGGTGCATCTGCTGCACCGTGCGCGGCGACCTCGAACTGACGCTGCGCGACATGGCGGCGCGCCGGCAGGACGGCGATCTGCCGCCATTCGACCGCGTGCTGATCGAGACGACGGGTCTCGCCGACCCCGCCCCCATCGCGGCGCTGTTCTTCAGCCACCCCATGGTGATGCATGATTTCCGGCTGGACCGGATCGTGACCCTGGTCGACGCCGTCAACGGCGCCCGCCAGCTCGACGACCAGGCCGAGGCCACCGCCCAGGTGGCGATCGCCGACATCGTCGTGATGACCAAGACGGACATCGCCCCGGCGGAGGTCGCGGCCGATCTCGATATCCGTCTCCGGCGCCTGGCGCCCGGTGCGCGGCGGGAGCGCGCGCTGGCCGGTGACATCCCGCCGGAGTTCCTGTTCGGCGGCACCGGACACCGCCTCGCCCCCGTCGAGGACACTGCGGCCGCGGGCCATGCTTCCCGCTGCGACGATCCCGCCTGCGACCATCCCGAGCACGGCTCGCGCCATGGCTCAGGCATCCGCGCGGTGACCATCGTCCACGACCGTCCCCTGCCCTGGGACCTGCTGAACTTCTGGTTCCGCGGCGTCAGGGCAACCTGGTCTGACGGCCTCCTGCGCATGAAGGGCCTGCTGGCAGTGGAGGAGGAGCCGGGTCCCCTGGTCGTCCACGGCATCCACGCGACGTTTCATCCGCCCGTCGCCCTGGCGGAATGGCCGGACGAGGACCGGCGCACCCGCATCGTCCTCATCCTGAAGGGCATCGACCCGGCCGAGGTGGTGGCGAGCTTCCACGATGCGGTGAATCGGCCACTCACGGTCCCCTGAAGCCTCTTACGCCCCCTTCGCCATCTCCCGGAGCACGAACTTCTGGATCTTGCCGGTCGACGTCTTCGGCAGCTCGGTGCAGACCACGGTGCGCGGGCACTTGAAGGCCGCGAGGTTCTGCCGGCACCAGGCGATGATCTCCTCGGCCGTCGCGCTCATGCCCGGCTTCAGCTCGACGAAGGCGCAGGGCGTCTCGCCCCATTTGTCGTCGGGCTTGGCGACGACCGCAGCCGCCTGCACCGCCGGGTGCTTGAACAGCACGTCCTCCACCTCGATGGAGGAGATGTTCTCGCCGCCCGAGATGATGATGTCCTTGGAGCGGTCCTTCAGCTGGATGTAGCCGTCGGGATAGAGCACGCCGAGGTCACCGGAATGGAACCAGCCGCCGGCGAAGGCCTCGTCCGAAGCCTTGCGGTTCTTGAGGTACCCCTTCATCACCACGTTGCCGCGCATCATCACCTCGCCGAGGGTGACGCCGTCAGCCGGCACGGGCTCCATGGTCTCGGGGTTCATCACCGTCATGCCTTCGAGGACGGGATAGGGTACGCCCTGCCGCGCCTTCTTCGCCGCATAGTCGGCGCTGTCGAGAGTGTCCCAGTCGCGATTCCAGTCGTTGATGACGGAAGGCCCGTAGGTCTCGGTGAGGCCATAGAGGTGGGTCACGTCGAAGCCCGCCGTCTTCATCGCGGCGAGCACCGCCTCCGGCGGCGGCGCCGCCGCGGTGAAGAAGGACACCGTGCGCCCGATCGCGCGCTTCTCCTCCGCGGGCGCATTGAGCAGCAGGCTCATGACGATGGGAGCCCCGCACAGATGCGTCACGCCGAGGTCGGCGATGGCGTCGTACATGGCCTTCGCGCGCACCCAGCGCAGGCAGACGTGGGTACCCGCCACCGCCGAGATGGACCAGGGGAAGCACCAGCCGTTGCAGTGGAACATCGGCAGCGTCCACAGATAGACCGGGTGCTTGGCCATGCCGCAGGTGACGACGTTGCCGAGCGCCAGCAGATAGGCGCCGCGGTGGTGATAGACGACGCCCTTCGGATTGCCCGTGGTGCCGGATGTGTAGTTGAGGGCGATCGCGTCCCACTCGTCGCCGGGGCGCTGCCAGACATAGGCGGGATCGCCGCCGGCGATGAAGTCCTCGTATTCCACCGTGCCGATGCGCTCGCCCGGACCGTCATATTCGGGATCGTCGTAATCGATGACGAGCGGCTTCACCGTGCAGAGCGCGAGGGCTTCCTTCGCGAGCTTGGAGAACTCGCGGTCGACGATGAAGACCTTGGCCTCGCCGTGGTCGAGGGAAAAGGCGATGATGGGCGCGTCGAGCCGGGTATTGAGGGTGTTCAGCACGCCCCCGCACATCGGGACGCCGTAATGGGCCTCCAGCATGGCCGGCGTGTTGGCGCAGATGACGGCCACCGTGTCGTTCTTGCCCACCCCTGCCCTCTCCAGGGCCGAGGCGAGACGGCGGGCCCGTGCGTAGAACTCGCGATAGCTGCGGCGAATCCGGCCATGGACGATGGCGGGATGCTCGGGGAAGACGCGCGCCGACCGCTCGAGGAAGCTGAGGGGCGTCAGCGGCTGGTAGTTCGCCGGGTTCTTGTCGAGATCGCGGTCGTAGGCGCTCATGGCGGCGTCCTTCATGCAAGGCGTTTCCGCCACCGACGGTAGGCCCCGAGTCGCCGGGGTTCAACGCCCCTCTTCCGGTCCAGGATACCGCTGCCGCACTTGACGCATTTCCGCCATATTCTCAACAGGTTGCACCATGATACCGCCTTCCCCAAGGGCATTTGTTGCACTGCGGCCACAGGCAACGGCGGCGTGGTGGAGCAAGCCCCGGAAGCGTCTCTCATCACCGCCATGGGAGTTGATTTGTAACCATTGCCCTGTATCCCCGGGTCATCGTTCGATCGATGTCGCGGCGAAGGAGGGGGTCTCCGGGGCATCGTGCTGAACGGCATCGAGAGGCATGGCAGTGGCTCGGCCACGGCCGCAATAATGAGACAAGGAACTATCCCATGAAGAAATTCCTCCTTGCGAGCGCCGCTGTCGCCGCTCTCGCCACCGGCGCCCAGGCCGCCGACCTCGGTGCCCCGCGCGCTCCGATCGCCGCCGCCGTCTACGCTCCCGCCTTCTCCTGGACCGGTTTCTACCTCGGTGGCCACGTCGGCTACGGCTGGGCCCAGGCCCGCTACACCAGCCCGGTCGTCGCCAACAACTCGAGCGTCAACGCCAACGGCGTGTTCGGCGGTATCCAGGGCGGCTACAACTGGCAGATGAACCAGTTCGTGTTCGGTCTCGAGGCCGACATCGCTGCCGGCGGCCTGCGTCGCACCTTCGTCAACGGCGCCGACAGCTACCGCGCCTCGGTTCCGTTCCTGTCGACGGTCCGTGCCCGCGCCGGCTTCGCTGCCGACCGCGCCCTCTTCTACGTGACCGGCGGTCTCGGCGTCGCCACCTTCCAGGATCGCTGGAACCTCGGCGGCGTGGTCACCACGGCCTCGTCGACCCGCGCCGGCTACGCCCTCGGCGCTGGTATCGAGTACGCCTTCACCCCGAACTGGACCGCCAAGGCCGAGTACATGTACTACGGCTTCGGCGATCGCCGGAACATCGTGGTCGCTGGCGACCGCGTCCGCACCGACATCCACACGGTGAAGCTCGGCATCAACTACCTGTTCTCGACCGGCCCGTCGGCCGTCGTCGCCCGCTACTGATCTCGGGGTCCGTCAGGACCGATCACGGAAAGGGCCGCCTTCGGGCGGCCCTTTTTCGTTGGCCCTGCCGATGTGGCCCGCGTCAGAGAACCGCCCTCACCCCGCCGGCGAGCAGCACACAGCCGACGATGAAGGTGAGGATGTAGATGATGCGGTAGAACAGGCCCGTCGGCACCCGCCGGACGAGCCAGATGCCGCCCATATTGGCGAGCACCGCCAGCGGGAAGAGCGTCGCGGCGGTGGCGAGATTGCCCACGGTCAGCTGGCCCAGTGCGATGAAGGGGGTCACCTTGACGAGGTTGACCGCCGCGAAAAACAGCGCCGCCGACCCCACGAAGACGTCGCGCGGCAGGCCTCGCGGCATGGCGTACATGTTGAAGGGCGGTCCGCCCACGTGAATGACGAAGCTCGTGTAGCCGCAGAGGGTGCCGAGGATGGTCCCCGACGGCCAGTTCTGCGGTCGCCCGTCCCCGGACGGGGGCGGACGCAGCCAGCGGTCGAGACAGAAGGCGACGGCGATCACCCCGACGATGATGCGCACGGCCGGCTCCGACACATGGGAGGCGAAGAGATAGCCGGCGACGATGCCTGCAAAGGCGCCCGGCGCGAGGTGGAGCAGCGTCGCCGGATCCCAGGTGCGCCGGTAGCTCCAGACGGTCACCACATCCTGCACCATTAGCACCGGCAGCATGATCGCCGCCGCCTGGATGGGTGAAATCGCCAGCGACAGGAGCGGCATCGACAGGATGGCGACGCCGCCGAAGCCGCCCTTGGACAGGCCGTAGAGAATCACCGCCGGCACGGCGACGACATAGAAGAACGGATCGCTGATCATGGGGCCTGACTGGCTGGGGACGCCGCGGGCGCGGCGACCGAGCCCCTAACACCCGTCAGCCTCAAGACAAAGGGCGCCTCGCGGCGCCCTCGATCACGTTCACGCGGCGGTGGCCGGTCAGAGCGGCCGGCCACCCGCCACCGCGAAGACCTTGGCCGGAGCCGCGGGCACGCCCGCGGGGGCCTTCACGGTCGGCGCATAGAGGCCGCGGCGGTCGGCGATCGGCTTGAAGGAGTCGGTCAGGCCGACCACCGTCTCGGCCGCACCGAGCAGCAGGTAGCCGTCCGGCGCGGTCAGCCTCGCGGTGCGGTTCAGGACGTCGATCTTGGTCGGCTGGTCGAAATAGATCAGCACGTTGCGGCAATAGACGATGTCGAACTGGCCGAGCGCCGAGAAGTCGTTCAGGAGGTTCAGCGTCCGGTAGTGCACCATCGACCGGATCTCCGGGGAGATGGTCCACTGGTCGCCGTTCTGCGTGAAATACTTCAGCAGCATCTGGATCGGCAGGCCGCGCTGGACCTCGAACTGGCTGTAGATGCCGGCCTTGGCGCGCTCAAGCACCTCACCCGAGAGGTCGGTGCCGATGATCTCGAAGCGCCAGCCGGCGAGCTGCGGGCCCATCTCCTTGAGGATCATCGCCAACGAATAGGGCTCCTGGCCGGTGGAGGCCGCGGCGCACCAGATGCGCACGTGGCGCTTGGCCGCCCGCGCCTTCAGCATGGCCGGCAGCATGACCTCCTTGAAATGGTCGAAGGGGGTCTTGTCGCGGAAGAAGAAGCTCTCGTTCGTGGTCATCGCCTCGGTGACCTTGGAGGCGAGCGACTCCGCGCCGGGGGCCTTGAGCTTCTGCACGAGCTCGCTGATGCCGGTCATCCCGTGCTTGCGCACGATCGGCATCAGGCGGCTCTCGATGAGATACTGCTTGTCGTTGGACAGGACGAGGCCGGAGCGGGTCTTCAGGAAACCACGCAGGAAATCGTAATCGAGTGGCGTCACGACCGGTCTCCGGAGAAAACACGCATGATCTTCGGGGCGATCTGGTCGATAGGCAGCACCGCCGCGGCGTGGCCTCCCGTGGCGACCGCTCCCGGCATGCCCCACACGACGCTGGTCGCCTCGTCCTGGGCGATGACGCTGCCGCCGGCAGCGACGATGTCGCCGGCGCCGTGGGCGCCGTCATGGCCCATCCCGGTCAGCACGCAGCCGAAGGTCTGGGCGCCCCAGGCCTGGGCGACCGAGGTGAACAGCGGGTCGACGGCCGGCTTGCAGAAGTTCACCGGCGCTCCGTCCTCGAGATGGATGACGGTGGTGCCGCCGGTCTTCTTGACCACCATGTGCTTGCCGCCCGGCGCCACGTAGATGCGGCCGGGGAGCACCGGCTCGCCGTCGCGCCCCTCGGCGGCTGGACGGCCCGACGCCTTGGCCGCGTGTTCGGCGAGGATGGTGGTGAAGGTCGGCGGCATGTGCTGGGTGATCAGCACCGGCACCCGGTCGATGAACGAGCCGAGCGCCTTGAGCACGGTCGTCAGCGCCTGCGGCCCGCCCGTCGAGGAGCCGATGGTGAGGACCTTCGGGATGGTCGTGCCGAAGGGGCGCAGCTTGAAGCTCGGCTCGTTGAAGCCGATCGACTGGGGCGCGATCGAGGGCGCGGCGACACGGCCCGGGGCGGCCGGGGCGCTACCGCCGGCGGAGGCGGCGCGGAACACCTTGCCCGCGATCTTGCGGCGGCGGCCGAGCGCACGGACCTTGTCGAGGATCTCGCGCTTGAAGGCCGGCGAGGTGGTGACGCCGGCGTTGGTCTCCGGCTTCGGGACGTAGTCGGCGGCGCCGAGCGACAGGCACTTCAGCGAGATTTCGGCGTTGCGGCGGGTGAGGGTCGAGGCCATCAGCACCATGACGTCGCGCTTGGCCTGGATGATCAGCGGCAGGGCCGTGATGCCGTCCATGTCCGGCATCTCGATGTCGAGGATGACGACGTCGGGGTTCTTCTTGGCGATGTCGGCGACGGCTTCACGCCCGGAGCGGTGGGAGGCGACGAGCGTCATGTCGCTCTCGTCGGCGATCCAGCGGCCGACCAGGCCGCGGACGACGACCGCATCGTCGACCACCATCACCTTGATGGGGTCGCTGGCAGTGGGCACGGCCCCGCCGGGGGCGGCCTTGAAAGACGCGAGACTCATACGCCGGTACTCGGAACTTGAACGCAGGACAGGGCGGCTTGCGCCGCGACGGATCAGATCAGGCCGACTTCGGCGAACTTGGCTTCGACAATGTCCTTGTCGAAGGGCTTCATGATGTATTCGTTCGCACCCGCGTGCATCGCCCGGGCGATGTGGGCGACGTCGTTCTCGGTGGTGCAGAAGACCACCTTGGGCGCCTGGCCGCCGGGCAGCTTGCGCAGTTCCCTCAGGAACTCGTAGCCGTCCATCACCGGCATGTTCCAGTCGAGGAGGATCGCCTCCGGCATGGTGCCGTAGCAGAACTCCAGCGCCTTCTGCCCGTCTTCAGCCTCCTCGATGGCGAAGCCGAGGCCTTCCAGGATTCGCCGGGCGACCTTGCGGATCACCGAGCTGTCGTCGACCACGAGGCAGGTTTTCATCGGCTTGGGTCCTACGCTTTGAATACAATCATGCGGCCATCTGCTCGCCGCCCATGGCGAGCACGGAATCGACGTCCAGGATGACCATCAGCTGGCCATCGAGGCGGTGAACGCCGGCCGACACGCGGGACCAGCGGGGATCGAGGTTGATCGGGTTCTGCTCGCGGCTGTCGGGAGAGAGCTTGAGCACCTCGCCGACCGAGTCGATCAGCAGGCCGTAGCTCTCGCCGCGGGACTCGATACCCACCGCCATGGCGGGCTTCGCGTCCTTCTCGCGCGCCAGACCGAGGCGGATGCGCATGTCGATGGCGGTGACGATGCGGCCGCGCAGGTTGAGCACGCCGGCGATGTCGGGGTGGGACAGCGGCACGCGCGTCAGCCGGTCGGGCATGAACACGTCCTGCACGCGGGAGATGGGCAGGCCGAACAACTGGCCGCCGATCAGCACGGTCACATATTCCGTGACGTCGTCGCTGGTGGTCTGCATGGACAGATCCTCACGCAAGATGACTTACGCCGCCTGGGCGATTTCGTTGGAGGTTTCCTTCAGCGCCGCGATGAGGCCCTGACGGTCGAATTTGGCGACATAGTCGTGGAAGCCGGCGACCCGCGCCCGCTCGATGGCGGCGGGGTTGGTCAGCGAAGACAGCGCGATGACCGGCGTCGACGCGAAGCGCTTGTCGGAGCGCATGGCCTCGGCGAACTCGAAGCCGTTCATCTCCGGCATCTCGATGTCCGAGACGACGACGTCGAACTTGTCGCCGTTCTTCAGGATGTCGAGCCCTTCCGAGCCGCCCGCCGCGGTGACGACGTCGTAGCCGGCCGCCTTCAGCACGGGGGTCAGCATGTTGCGGAAGAAGGGCGAGTCGTCGACGAAGAGCAGCTTGCGGGTCAGCGCCTCGATGCGCATCTCCTTGCGCTTGAACCAGTCCTCGAAGGCCAGCGGCAGGTAGTGGCCGATGTCGAGGATCTCGGTCGCCTGGCCCTTGATGACCGCCGAGCCGAGGAGGCCGGGCACGTCGGCCGAGACCTCGATGTTGAGCGCGTCCTCGACGATGTCGACGATCTCGTCGACCACGAGGCCCATGGAGCGGCCGGAGTCGGAGAAGACCAGCAGCGGCTGGCTGCCCTCGCTCTTCAGCTCCATGTAGCCAGACACCGAGACCAGCGGCATGAGGGCGCCGCGGTACTGCACGAGATGGCGGCCGTGGGCCTGCTCGATCTTGTCCACCGCCACCTCTTCGAGGCGGGTGACGAGGGACAGCGGCACGGCCTTCTGCTCGCGCGAACCGGCGCGGAAGACCAGCATGGAGATGAGCTGGCGCTCGTTGCCGCGGCGGGCGTCGGCCTCGGTCTCGTTGGTGGCCGTCTGCACGTCGGTGCCGATGGCCGAGGCGATGCCGTTCGGGTCGATGATCATGATCACCGAGCCGTCGCCGAGGATGGTGGTCCCGGAGAACATCGTGATGTGCCGCAGCTTCGACGACATCGGCTTCACGACGATTTCCTCGGTGTGGAACACCTGGTCCACCACGATGCCGAAGGTCTGGCTGCCGACCTGGGTGACGACGATGAAGCCCGCCGTCTCGTCCAGCGGCTCGCCGCCGGCGATGCCGAGGAGCTGGCGCAGGTGGACCAGCGGCAGGAGCTTGTTGCGCAGGCGAAGGACCGGGGTGTCCTTGATCCGCTCGATCCGGTGCTCCGAATTCTGCTGGGCGCGGACGAGCTCGATGACCGAGAGCTGCGGGATGGCGAAGCGGTCGCCGGCGCTCTCGACGATCAGGGCCGAGACGATAGCCAGCGTCAGCGGGATCTTGATGGTGACCGTGGTGCCCTCGCCCGGCACCGACTTCAGGTCGATGGTGCCGCCGATCTGGTCGATGTTGGTGCGCACCACGTCCATGCCGACGCCGCGGCCGGAAACCGAGGTGACGGCCGCCGCGGTCGAGAAGCCCGGCGCGAAGATGAACTTGTGGATCTGCGCTTCCGTCATCTTCTCGAGCTCGGCCTCGCTGGCGAGGTTCTGCTCGATGATCTTCTTGCGGATGCGGTCCGTGTTGAGGCCGCGGCCGTCGTCGGAGATCGCGATGACGATGTGGCCGCCCTCATGATAGGCGGAGAGCTTGATCGTGCCCTTCTCGGGCTTGCCGGCGAGGCGGCGCTGCTCGGTCGCCTCGAGGCCGTGATCGGCGGAGTTGCGCACCATGTGGGTGAGCGGGTCCTTGATCAGGTCGAGCACTTGGCGGTCGAGTTCGGTCTCGGCGCCGTGCATCTCGAGGTCGATCTGCTTGCCGAGTTCGTTGCCGAGGTCGCGGACGATGCGCGGCAGCTTCTGCCAGGCGTTGCCGATCGGCTGCATGCGGGTCTTCATCACGCCGTCCTGCAGCTCGGCGGTGACGTTGGACAGGCGCTGCAGCGGCACCTTGAATTCAGAGTCCTCGTGGCGGCGGACGATCTCGAGCAGCTGGTTGCGGGTCAGCACCAGCTCCGAGACCATGGTCATCAGCTGCTCGAGCGTGTCGACGTTGACGCGCAGGGTCTGCTGGCCCTTCACGCCCTCGCCTTCCTCCTCACCCGCGGCAGCGGCCGGCTTGGCGGGACGGGCAGACGGTTTCTTGACCTCGGCCTTGGCCGGCTCGGGGACAACCGGCGGAGCGGCGACCTCGGGCAGCGGCGCCACGGCGACTTCCGCCTCGGTCTCGCGGAAGGCGCGCTCGAGTTCGTCCAGCGACACCTCGCCGGGACGGAGCGCCCTCTCCAGGGACTGGCCGGAGGCGGCGGCGGGCTCGGGCGCCTTCTCGACGGGAGCAGCGGCGGCCGGGGCGGTCTCGGCGGCCATGGACATGGCCTCGAGCTGCGAGATCAGGTCGCCGTCGTCGCCTTCCGGCTCGGCGCCCGCGCCTTCGAGATCGCCGAGGATTTCCTTCAGGCGGTCGATGGTGAAGAGGATGAGGGTAACGCCCTGCTGGGTGACCGGCGAGCCGTCACGGTACTTGCCCATGAGGGTTTCGGCGGCGTGCGCCAGCGCTTCCAGGCGCGGCAGGCCGAGGAAACCGCAGGTCCCCTTGATGGTGTGGACGAGGCGGAAGATGTTGCCGAGGATCGCGGCGTTGTTGGGGTCCTGCTCGAAGCGGACAAGCTCGACGTCGACCACATCGAGGCTCTCGTTGGTCTCTGTCAGGAATTCGCGCAGCAAGTCATCCATGTCGCCCAACCCGGACTGTAGAACACCGGCCAGCCGACATCGCGGCTTGCCTCAATGTCCCCGAGTGTCCGGGAAAAGGGTTAAGGCTTGCTGAAGCGAAATTACCGTTGGAGCGGTTGTCCGAACGGAAGAAGCGTTTGCCTCACAAGAGGTTAATCAATTTACAGAAAATTTGGTACATTGTCAGGACGCGCTGATCTCGACCCTGTCCTCGATCTTCTCGATCCGTACCGACATACCCGCGGCACGGGCCAGCAGGCCGGCATAATAGGGCTGGATCGCATGGGCATCGATGGTGCCCTGCTCGTTGGCGGGGATGCCGGCGAGGAGCTCGTTGGCATGCGGGGGAATGCGGGCATTGAGCCCGGTGACGACGATGGCGAAGCCCGCGGTGTCGCCCTCGCCCGTCATCTCGACCTTGATCACGCCGCCGCGCGGGATGGCGCCGGCCGCCAGCATCAGCAGGTTGAGCAGCAGCTTCACCCGGTTCTTCGGCAGGAAGGCCGGGGGAATGTGCCAGTCGATGGTGGTGCGGTCGTCGTTGAGGAAGTTCGTCGCCACCTGGTGGGCGTCGCGGGTGTCGATGGCCGACCCGGCGGAGCCCGCCGCACCGAAGGCGATGCGGCAGAACTGGAGCCGCGCCGAGGCCGTCTTGGCGCTCTTGCGGATGAGGTCGAGCGCGAGTTCGGTCGTCGCCTGGTCGGCGCCGTCTTCCATCAGTTCGAGGCCGTTGACGATGGCGCCGACCGGCGAGATCACGTCGTGGCAGACGCGGCTCGCCACGAGGGCGGCGAGGTCGAGCCCTTCGAGCGAGATCGGGCTGCGTGCTGCATCGGCCATGATCGGTCTCCGGAAATGCGAATCGGGCCCGCCCCGGAAGATGGGGCGAACCCGGTTACAACGTCGAGGGCTACGGGAAAAGAGAGCTCTCAGCGCTCGTCGTCGTCGTCGCGCAGCGACTTCAGATTGGCGAAGACCTTCTCGGCGTCGTAGCGCTCCTCGCGCTTGGGCGCCTCGTCACGCTCGAAGGGATCGTACTTGGCCGGCGCCGAGGTCGTCTGGTCGGCCGGCAGCAGGGTCTGCTCGGGCGTGGTGTCGACCGGGCCGCGCTCCTTGGCGGCGCGGTTGACCTCGAGGTCGAGGTCGATCTGCGAGCACAGGCCGAGCGTCACCGGGTCCATCGGCGACAGGGTCTGCGAGTTCCAGTGGGTGCGGTCGCGGATCGCGGCGATGGTCGGCTTGGTGGTGCCGACGAGGCGCATGATGGCCGCGTCCTTCAGCTCGGGATGGTTGCGCACCAGCCAGAGGATGGCGTTGGGACGGTCCTGGCGGCGCGACACCGGAGTGTAGCGCGGCCCCTTCTTCGACTTGACCTCCGGCAGCTTCACCTTGGGCGGCGCCAGCTTGAGGCGATAGGCCGGATCCTTCTCGGCCTTGGCGATCTCCTCGCGGGTCAGCTGTCCCGTGATGACGGGATCGGCGCCCTTGATGCCCTGCGCCGCCTCGCCGTCGGCGATCGCCTTCACCTCGAGCGGGTGAAGGGTGCAGAAGGCGGCGATCTGCTCGAAGGACAGGGCAGTATTGTCGACGAGCCAGACGGCGGTCGCCTTGGGCATGAGAAGCTGGGTCATGGCGTGCCTCTTGTGGGTCGATCGGGCGGAGGCGGCGGCCGTGACGGGAGCGTGAGGGCTCCCGCGCCCGGGCCTTGGGGTCCGGGCCGAGGCGACCGCCTCGTATCGATCAACGGATCGGGAAATCACGACCGATATAGCCGCGCCGCCGGTCCGACGCAAACGAGGACTTCAAAATTCGGCGCAAAGCCCGAAAGACCATGGACAGAGCGCGCGGATTCTGTTACGCGCCTGTCTTCCTTGGGCATGCTCTTTCCGCACGGGTCATCCGTGAGGGTCTTGCTCGACCTCGAATCCAGATGGCTTGAAGGATCATCGGCGTGCAGGTTCTCGTTCGCGACAACAATGTCGATCAGGCGCTGAAGGCGCTCAAGAAGAAGATGCAGCGTGAAGGCATCTTCCGCGAAATGAAGCTGCGCGGCCACTACGAGAAGCCGTCCGAGAAGAAGGCGCGCGAGAAGGCCGAGGCCGTGCGCCGCGCCCGCAAGCTCGCCCGCAAGAAAGCCCAGCGCGAGGGCCTGATCCCCGCCAAGCCGGTGAAGGTCCGCGCCGCCGCCGGCGCACGCTGACACGACAGACCGGCGGTTCCGCCGTATTTTTGACAGGCCCGCGACGAAAGATCATCGCGGGCCGGTTCGATTCCGGGCCCGCCTGTGGCGGCCCCCCGCCGCTCAGGCCGATGATAGGACGATGGGACATGACACGTTCGGCCCACGCGACGGCCCGCCTGCCGCGGTTCCTGCTTCTGGCGGCCGGCCTTGCCCTCGGCGGCTGCAGCTCGACCGGCGGCGTCACCTCCGTCGGTTCGACGACCGGCGGCGATGACGCGGAGTCGAGCTATATCGGCTCGACCGCCAACCTCGCCTCGCTCTCCGAGGTGGTCCAGCGCAATCCGAACGACCCGCAGGCCTTCAACATGCGCGGCACGGTCCTCGCCCGCACCGGCCGGCAGGCCGAGGCGATGGCCGATTTCTCCCGCGCCATCCAGATCGATCCGAACTATGCCCAGGCGCTGGCCAACCGCGCCCTCGTGCATCGTCAGGGCGGGCGCGTCGACCTCGCCCTCGCCGACTATAACCGGGCGATCGCGGCCGATGCCAACTACGCCGCCGCCTATATCGGCCGCGGCAACATCCACCGCACGCAGAACCGCCACGCCGAGGCCCTGGCGGATTACAACCGCGCCATCCAGATCAACGGCTCCAACGCGCAGGCCTACCACAACCGCGCCCTCGTCTGGGCGGCGCAGGGCAACCATCGCCAGGCGGTGGAGGACTTCACCACCGCCCTCGGCCTCGCCCCCAACAATTCCGAGCCCTATTACGGCCGCGGCCTCAGCTACCTGGCGCTGAACGAGAACAAGCTCGCCCTCGACGACTTCAACGAGGCCGTCCAGTTCGACCAGCGCAATCCCGACCTGTGGGTCGCCCGTGGCCAGGCGCTGGAGCGCACCGGCGACAACGAGCGGGCGCTGGGCTCCTACACCAAGGCCATCAGCGTCGAGGAAAACCATCCCGGCGCCCGCGAGGGCTTCGCCCGCCTCGGCGGCCGCGCCGGCCAGACCTATCGCCTGTTCAACTGAGACCGGATGCGGGGGCCGTCACGGCTCACAGCGGTCCGGCGGGACACGGATGCTCCTGAGGGAGCCCACCTGTCCGTCATGCCCGGGCATGACGGGGAAGTCGGCGGAGAAGGCTGACCTGTCGGCCCACTCCGCCCCTTTACTCTAGGTCCTTCACAAGCTCCATCACCGCGGGCCGGAAGCCGAAGCGCTCGTAGGCCTTGCGCGCGATCGTGTTGCCGACGATGGCGCCGATCATCAGCCGGCTGACGCCGTGGCCACGGGCGATCCGCTCCGCCTCCTCGAGCAGGGCGGTGCCGATTCCCTGCCCCCGGTAGCGCTCGTCGACGACGAGCTCCGTCACCCAGCCGATCTGTGCGAGATCGGCCCTGAGATAGGGCTGTGGCGGCTCCAGCACGAAGCACAACATCCCGACCGGCTCGTCCCCGTCGAGGGCCACCATCAGCGCCCCGCCGTCGCGGCCGACGCGCCTCAGATCGGCGTCGAGACAGGCCTCCGCCGCCTTCACGTCGCGGGCGCGGTCGGCGGAGATGCCGTCCTCGAAGAGGTTGAGCTGGTGGACGAGGCGGACCACGGCCATGCGGTCCGCGGGCTCGTAGGGGCGGATTGCGACGGTCATGGCGCGGCACCGTCGAGATGGGGAGCCACCACCGCCCGGGTCTCGTCGCTGGGCACGACGGGCACGATCTCGAAGGTCACGCCCGACCCGCGCCACGACAGCACCCATTCCTGCAGCAGGCGCAGGTCGTCGCACTGCATCAGCTGGAAGCAGCGGTCGAAGTTCGGCTCGATCCAGCTTCCCACATAGGTCAGCCCCGCGGGCAGCGACCGCCCGCTGTCGCGCACCCTCCGGTAAACCGGAACCGGATCGCAGCCGGCAAAGCGCTCGATGACCATGAACAGCATGGTGCCTCCCCCAAAAAAGAAGCGGGGCCCGACAGCCCCGCTCCGATCCCAGATCGCCCGGCGGCAGCCCCTCGACCGAGGGGCATGGGGGTCAGTGCCCCAGCGCCTTGACGATGCTCTCCACCATCTTCTTGGCGTCGGCGAGCAGCATCATCGTGTTGTCGCGATAGAACACGTCGTTGTCGATGCCGGCATAACCGACGCCGCCCATGCCGCGCTTCACGAACAGGATGTTGCCGGCCTTCTCCACGTCGAGGATGGGCATGCCGTAGATCGGCGAGGTCTTGTCGGTCTTCGCCGCGGGGTTGGTGACGTCGTTGGCGCCGATGACGAAGGCGACGTCCGCCTGGGCGAACTCCGAGTTGATGTCCTCGAGCTCGAAGACCTCGTCATAGGGCACGTTGGCTTCCGCCAGCAGCACGTTCATGTGCCCGGGCATGCGGCCGGCCACCGGATGGATGGCGTATTTCACCTCGACGCCCTCCTTCTTGAGGAGGTCGGCCATCTCGCGCAGGGCGTGCTGGGCCTGGGCCACCGCCATGCCGTAGCCCGGCACGATGATGACCTTCTGGGCGTTCTTCATGATGTAGGCGGCATCCTCCGCCGAGCCCGCCTTGAAGGGCCGCGCCTCGGCCGAACCGCCCGCCGCCGCATCATCGCCGCCGAAGCCGCCGAGGATGACCGAGATGAAGGACCGGTTCATCGCCTTGCACATGATGTAGGACAGGATCGCGCCCGACGAGCCGACCAGCGCGCCGGTGATGATCAGCGCGGTGTTGCCCAGCGTGAAGCCGATGCCCGCCGCCGCCCAGCCCGAATAGGAGTTGAGCATCGACACGACGACCGGCATGTCGGCGCCGCCGATGGGGATGATCAGCGTCACGCCGACGACGAAGGAGAGGATCACGATCAGCCAGAAGGCGTGCGTGCTCTCCGTGCGCATGAAGACGATCATCAGCACGAGGATGGCCGCCGCCAGCGCGATGTTGAGGAGGTGGCGCTGCGGCAGCATGATCGGCTTGCCGCTCATCCGCCCGTCGAGCTTCAGGAAGGCGATGACGGAGCCGGTGAAGGTGATGGCGCCGATGGCGGCACCGAGGCCCATCTCGAAGAGCGACAGGCCCTTGATCCCGCCGCGCGCCCCGATGTCGAAAGCCGTCGGCGCATAGAGCGCGGCGGCGGCGACGAAGACGGCGGCGAGGCCGACGCCCGAGTGGAAGGCCGCGACCAGCTGCGGCATGGAGGTCATGGGCACCCGGCGGGCGATGACCGCGCCGATGCCGCCGCCGATGCCGAGGCCGGCGAGGACTAGGATCCAGGCCCCGATGCCCGCGGGACGCGCATAGGCGAGCGTCGTCAGGATGGCGATGGTCATGCCGACCATGCCCATCAGGTTGCCCTGGCGCGAGGTCGAGGGGCTCGACAGCCCGCGCAGGCTGAGGATGAAGAGAATGCCGGCGACGAGGTAGAGGAGGGCTGCGAGATTTGCCGACATCGGTTCAGCCCTTGCTCGTCGCCGGCTTGTCCTTCGCCTTGTACATCGCAAGCATGCGCTGTGTGACGAGGAAGCCGCCGAAGATGTTGATCGCCGCGAGGACGAGCGCGATGAAGCCGAAGATGCGGGCCATCACCGTGCCGGAGTCCATCACCTGCACGCCGACCGCGAGCAGCGCGCCGACGACGATGACGGAGGAGATGGCGTTGGTGACCGACATCAGCGGGGTGTGCAGGGCCGGCGTCACCGACCACACCACGTAGTAGCCGACGAAGACCGCGAGGGCGAAAATGGTGAGGCGGAACACGGTGGGGTCGATCGCCCCGCCGGTGGCGCTGTGCACCGCGGCGCCCGCGACCGTGGCGATCTGGTCGGCGACCGCGGTGGCCTGCTCGGAGGCGAGCCGCGCCTGTTCGGCGGCGATGCGCGCCGCCTCGGCTGCGGCGCGGGCCCGTTCGAGGGCCTGGTCTGGCGTCAGCGTCGTCATTCGTTTCCCCTCGGATCAGGCCTTGGTGGATGTCACGCCTTGGTGGACTTCTTCGGTGCCGCCTTCGGCTTGGCCGGCGCCGCATCCTCGGCGGCCGGCGCTGCGGCCGGGGCCGGCGGCGGAGGGGTCGCGGACTGGAAGTTCGGATGCACCACCGCCCCGTCGCGGGTCAGCAGCGTCGCCTTCACCAGCTCGTCGTCCCACGGCACGACGAGGGCCTTCGAGGCCTTGTCGATCATGATCTCGAGGAAGGAGAAGAGGTTCTTGGCATAGAGCGCGGAGGAGGTCGCGGCGAGGCGACCGGGCACGTTGGCATGGCCGACGATCTTGGCGCCGTTCTCCGTCACCACGATCTCGCCGGCCTTCGCGCCCTCGACGTTGCCGCCGCGCTCGACGGCGAGGTCGACCAGCACCGAGCCCGCCTTCATCGAGGCGACCATGGCGGCGGTGACGAGCCGGGGCGCGGCGCGGCCGGGGATCAGCGCCGTGGTGATGACGATGTCCTGTTTGGCGATGTGCTCGGCGACGAGGGCCGCCTGCTTCGCCTGGTATTCCGCCGACATCGGCTTGGCATAGCCGGCGGCGGTCTCGGCCTGCTTGAACTCGTCGTCCATCACCGCGACGAACTTGGCGCCGAGGCTTTCCACCTGCTCCTTGGCGGCCGGGCGGACGTCGGTGGCGGTGACGACCGCGCCGAGGCGGCGGGCTGTCGCGATGGCCTGCAGGCCGGCGACGCCGGCACCCATCACGAAGATCTTGGCGGCGGGAACGGTGCCGGCGGCGGTCATCATCATCGGCAGGGCGCGGCCGAATTCGCCGGCGCCGTCGATGACGGCCCGGTAGCCGGCGAGGTTCGCCTGGCTCGACAGCACGTCCATCACCTGCGCGCGGGTGATGCGCGGCATCAGCTCCATGGCGAAGGCGGACACGCCGGCCTGCGCCATGACGCCGAGCGCGGCCTCGTTGCCATAGGGGTCCATGGTGGCGAGAACCACCGCGCCGGACTTGTAGGACTTCACTTCCGCCGCGGAGGGGCGGCGCACCTTGAGGACGACGTCGGCGCCCTTCACCGCGTCGGCGGAGAGGCTCGCGCCGGCGGCCGCGTAGTCAGCGTCGATGATTCCGGAGGCGAGGCCCGCGCCGGGTTCCACCACGACCTCGGTGCCCAGCGCCACCAGGCGCTTCACCGTGTCGGGCGTGCCGGCGACGCGCGGCTCGCCGGCTTCCGTCTCCCTGGGGATCGCGATCCGCATAGACTGCTCCTCCGGTCTCCCCGCGCGGGGCCGCTCCGAGGGGCATCATGTCATGCGGTGTGGCCCGTTGCCCCCCGGAAACGGGCCTGCCTTGCCTGTCAGAGCAGGAAGATCGCCATCAGGATCATGAGGATGACGAGGGAGATCGTGCCCCACTTCGTCATCCCGGTGAAGAAGGCGTAGGTGCGCTCGTGCTCGGCATAGTCCATCGGCGCGATGCCGTCGACCCGCGGTTCGGAGGCCATGGTTCAACTCCTGGAAGCCAGTCCGTTCTCACCGCTTGGGGTAGCGCATGGATCGAGGTCTTGCAACGCACCCGAAGCGGCTAATTTCGCCGCATCAGCGCGGCGCGGTGAAGGCGGGAACGCCGCCCTGGACGGCGGCCCCGCCACCCCCGGATCCGGCCGGCGCATTGGGC
>NZ_JBQVQL010000042.1:0-38676 GCF_052440005.1 Phreatobacter sp. | reverse complement strand
CCGGCAGCCGCCAACCCGACCGGCGACGTCCAGGTCCGGACCGTGCGCGGGTTGATGCGTGACAAGCCCTACAGCTTGTCCTTTCCGGACGAGTTCCAGCAGTCGGCGGATCCCAGCGCCGAGCTGTTCCTGGACCACAGCTCGGCGCTGTTCCAGGTCACGTTGAAGATTGGGCCCGCAACCGCCGGGGCCAGTGCCCAGACCGCCGCGCGGCGCCCGGCCGCGGAGGTGACGGCCGCCGACCGCGCGGCATTCGCGGACTTCAGCCTTGAACAGAGGTCTGTCGTGATGCTGCCGGCCGGCCCCGCCCACGTCTACGTCGCCACCATGACCTCGCCGGTGGGCGATCGGCCGAGGCTGCGCATGGTGGTCGCCGAACTCTTCAGCGAGGGCCGGCGCTATGAACTGGCCTTCACCGTGGGCGAGGATGTCTTCGCCTCGGCGGGCAATGCGATCGGCTTCATTCTGGCGAATTTCTCTCCGACCAGTGCGTCTCGCACCTGTTGCGCCTCACCTGTGTCGCTGCCGTGGTAGTGGCGATGGTGGACTTCGCTCCCGCCGGCCGGCCAGCGCAGCTTTCACCGGAGCCACGTCCGGCGTGGCCTCGACCGGCATGGGGCGGCGTCCAGCCCCCCGCCGTCTTGCACCTCACGATGGACACATGTCCGGAGCGGCAGGAGTAGCGATGCGCATCCTCGTCCTCTGGCTGGCGATGGTCATGCTGGCGGGCCCCGCCCCCGCGCAGGGCTCCGGCAAGCTCACGCCGTTGCCAAGTGGTCCCGCCCTGCTCGACTGGGTACGCACGACCCTCGCCGAGCTGCTCGACGGTATGACGGGGATCGAGCGCGACGACAATCCGAACGTGTTCATTGTCCGGACCACCGACCCCGCTCTGCCGGTGTTCGCCCTCACCGCGCTTGAACAGGGGCCGGTAGCCACCGAGGTCTTGACGGCCGAGTTCATCAGCAGGTTCCGCGCCTCCTGCGATCCGCTGCGCCGGCGTGGCGAGTTGGCCGAATACGCGATCTTCTTCGAGATCCACACCGTCGAATGTCCGCGGTCCACGTCGCGCGCCAATTACTATTGGATCATGGCCTACAAGGACAGCGACCGTGCCCAGTTGATCGCGATGGTCGGGAACATCGAGCACGCTGCGGCCATCAACGCGCGCGGAGACAGGTTCGCGGCAGTGCTGGGCATGCGCATCTATCCCACCCCCCGCAGCCTGCCGGAAGCGCTGGCGGTCGCGCAGGCGCATGCGGGCGATCTCCATGAGTATGACCCGTCGCAGTTCTCGCTGCTTGGCGAAGGGCGCGCGCGGCTTCGCGTCAAGTCGATGATCCTGACGGGGAAGCCCGGCACCTGGGAAGTGACCGCGCCCTCCTGCAGCGCGGTCCGCATGCGGGAAATCGAGGACGGGCCTCCCGTCACCGTTGATTCCGAGATCACCATCGATCTGCAGCGGCTTGCCACCCTGGTGACGCGGCAAGGTCCTGACCTGGTCCTGCGTGCAGGAGCCTATGGGACTCTCACCCGCCTCGTGTCGTCGCCCAATCCCATGACCATTCCGCTGGCGGTTGAAGATGGCAGCCTGGCGCCTGACTCCCCCAATCATGCGGAGCTGGATTCGCTGTTGCTGGCCTGGGAGCGCTTCTGCGCGACCGCCTCGCCGGTGTCGGGCCTGACCGTGCCGGCGCCAGCTGGCGCAGCGCCGTCGATGCCTTCCACGACATCCAGGCCGCTCCCATGACCTGCAGGCCAGGTTTCACAGGCGCCGGGCCCCGGCCCATCCATGCAGACATGTGCTGAGCGACAGGAGGCACCATGCGCATATTCACGCTTTGCTTGGCCGTGCTCTGCCTCTCGGGCCCCGCAGCCGCCCAAGGTTCCGCCAAGCTGACGCCATTGCCGAGCGGTCCCGCTCTGCTTCAGTGGGTGCGCAGCACCCTGACCGAGGCGCTCGAGGGGGTGACCCAGATCGAGCCGGGCCGCGCCGCGACGCTCTTCAACGCGCGAACGGCCGATCCAGCCTTGCCCGCCTTTTCGATCTCGGTGACGGAGCAGGTTCCCGCGGTGGCGACATTGCCACTCATGACGAACAGCTTCATCAGTTCGTTTCGGGCATCCTGTGGTCCCCTGCGCGAGCGGGGCGAGTTGACCGAGAACCAGCTCAGCTTCGTCGTCCATACGCTGGACTGCCCCACGATCGGGCCTGCCGGCCTGCATCTGTGGATCATGTCCTACAAGGATTCCGATCGGACCCAGTTGATCGCGCTGAGCGGCAGCATCGCGGGCGCTGCGGCCATCGACGCCAGAGGCGACAAACTGGCCGCAGCGCTGGGGATGCGGCTCTATCCGAAACTGCGCAGCCTCGTCGAAGCCATGGCAGTGGCCCACTCTCTGGGCATCTTCGAATATGATCCTGCCGACTTCACCCTGACAGAGCCCGGCCGCGGGCGCCTGCGCGTCAGTCAGGTGATCCACGCCGAACCGGCACAGCGGGGCGTCGTCGAAGTCCACGCGCCATCCTGCGCGATGATTCGGATCCGGGAAATCGAGGACGGGCCGTCGGCCCGGGTCGCCTCGGAGCAGGTGATCGATCTGCAGCGGTTCGCCCGATCGGTGACCCGCGAAGGCCCCAACCTGAACGTTCGGCCGGGCGCCTTCTGGGAGGTCACCCGCTTCCGCGCCGGCAACGACGTCATGCGTTACCCATGGCCTGGGGGCAGCGCCGAGCTCATGACTCCGGAATCGAACTTCTACGAGTTCTTCGACAACTACCTGCTGGTCTGGGAGCGCTTCTGCGCGAGCAGTGCTTCATCCGCGGTCGCTTCCCAGACGCCGGCACCGGCGACGCTGCCGGCAGCCCCTGCCGCTCAGTCTCCGCCTCCGGCCATGCCGCAGGTCGCTCAGACCGCCCCGGCCCAACCGGGACCCGCTCCCCAGCGCGCCTGCGACCGGGATGGATCGCGCAACAACATCGCCCGCGGTCGTGCCTCCGGGGTGATGGACGAGCCGACCCTCGACGAGCGCGGCCATGTGCTGACGGTCGATGCCGCGTGGTGGCAGTCGGTGGCCCAGTCCTTCCGCCAGGATCTGGCCGATATCGTCCACTGCGCCTCGGGGCGCTGGGGCACCCCGCTCGCGCTCCGCGTTCTCGACCGGACCACCCGACGTGAGATCGGCGCCTTCGGAGGCGGCATCTACCGGCCGGGACCTCCCCGTTGAGCCCGTAAGCACCACGACACGGAGGCCCGGCGACCGGAAGGCGATCCCCCACGGGCATGCCGGTTGACTTCGGCCCATCGATCTCTGCTTGAGGAACGACAGCGGACGGCGCTGCCGGGGACCGGGCCTGCAATCGTCTGTTACAGTGCCGAGACGACCCGATACATGGCGCGGGTTAGGCCAAAGGCGCGATCAGAGGATTTGCCGTTCTTGGAAACACCCACCAGCCCGGTCGTCGACGCTGCCTCGCTCCTCGTCGTGGATGACGACGGCGAGATCCTGTCGCTCGTGGCGAAATTCCTCCGTGGCAACGGCTTTCGTGTTCACACGGCGCGCAATGGCGTGGAAATGACCGAGGCGCTCGGCCGCACGCCCGTGGATCTGATCGTCCTCGACCTGATGCTGCCCGGCACCAGCGGCCTGGACCTGTGCCGCAACCTGCGGCGGACGTCCTCCATTCCTGTCGTGATGCTCACGGCCAAAGGCGACGACATCGACCGCATCATCGGCCTCGAGGTCGGGGCGGACGACTACCTGCCGAAGCCCTTCAACCCCCGTGAACTGCTGGCGCGGGTGAATGCCGTCCTCCGGCGCTCGCGCGGGGGCGGCGCGCAGGCCGACCGGGCGGGACGCGGCTTTGCCTTCGACGGCTGGCGGCTGGACACGCTGAAGCGCGAGCTGACGAACCCTGCGGGAGTCGTCGTCGACCTGTCGACCGGGGAGTACGATCTGCTGCTGGCGTTTCTGGAGGCGCCGCAGCGCGTCCTGTCCCGTGACTTTCTCCTCGACGCCGCCCGCAATCGGACCTCGGACGCCTTTGACCGCACGATCGACGTCCAGGTCAGCCGGCTGCGCCGCAAGATCGGCGGGCCCGCCGACCTCATCAAGACGGTCCGCGGCGCCGGCTACATGTTCACCGCCGATGTCGCCCGCTTTTGACCCCCGCCCGCCCACGCGCCTCGCCGCCCTGGTGGCGCGTTTCGACAGCCTGACGGCCCGCACCGTGCTGGTCGTCCTGCTCGGCATCGGCGTCGTCCATCTGGTCAGCCTCTGGACCTACCAGATCAGCCTCGACCGCGAGGTCGCGCTGTCCAGCGACGCGCGGCTCGCCGACCGGCTGCTCGCGATCAAGCGGGCCGTCATGCGCGTGCCGCCGACGGAGCGCGAGGCGGTCGCCCACGATCTCTCCGGCGGGCCGGTGGACGCCCACTGGAGCCTCACGGAACATGCGATGTCCGGGGGAGGGGACGCGTCCCGGTGGGAGAACCTCGGCCGCCGGCTGCGCGAGGTCCTGCCCGAACTCGCCGAGGACGGCCTCGTCATCGGTGCCCACCGCCGCGGTGCCGACGATCCGCATCTCGCCCTGGTTTCCATGCGGCTTCCCGACCAGAGCTGGGTGAATGTCGGCCTCGTCGCGCCGCCCGTGCGCGCCGCCGGGTCCCACGGCACGCTGCTGTCCACCTCGCTGATGGCCCTCGGCGCCCTTCTCGTATCGGTGCTGCTGGTCGGATGGCTGACGCGCCCGCTGTCGCTCTTCGCAGACGCGGCGAAGGGCTTCTATCGTACCCGATCGGTCACGCCGCTGCCGGAGTCCGGGCCACGCGAGGTGCGCGACCTCGCTGCCGCCTTCAACGACATGCAGAAGCGCATCGCCTCGCTGATCGACGACCGGACGCAGGCGCTCGCCGCCGTCAGCCATGACCTCAAGACGCCGATCACGCGGCTGCGTTTCCGCATCGAGGACCTGACCGACCCCACGCGGGCGGCGATCGCCGCCGACCTCGACGACATGGAGCGCATGATCGACCAGACGCTCGCCTATCTGCGCGGTGAGAGGGCCGACGAGGAGATTCGCAGCGTCGACCTCGTGGCGATCCTCCAGACCATTGCCGACGACTTCACCGATCGCGGCCGCCCGATCGAGCTCGGCGGACTTCCCTCCGCCGTCATCGCCGGCCGGCACCTCGCTCTGAAGCGCGCCTTCGGCAACCTCGTCGAGAACGCCGTCAAATACGCCGGGAGCGTCGAGGTTGCCGTGGCGCGGGAGGGCGACCGCTTCCTCGTGTCGATCCGTGACGATGGCCCGGGGATCGCACCCGCCGACGTCGACAGGGCCATGGCACCCTTTGTCCGGCTGGAGCCGTCGCGAAACCAGTCCACCGGCGGCTTCGGCCTCGGCCTGCCCATCGCCCGCGCCATCGTCGAGGGTCATGGCGGCATGCTGTCGCTCGGGGAAAGGCCAGGCGGCGGCCTCGCCGTCACCGTAGCCCTGCCGGAAGGCGGCCCTCGCGGCTGACACAATCTGTAACCATCACGCAATGTCATGTGGCGGGGCGGTCGCTAGTCCGGTGGCATGACGATCCGCCACTTCCTCACCATCCTGTTCTTCTCCCTGACGCTTGCCGCGCCGGCTGCGGCTCATGAGGGCCATGACCATGGGGCGCCGCCGCCGCCGGTTTCCGCGACGATCGCCCCGCGCGCCGATGCCTCGTCCGAGGACTTCGAAATGGTCATCGTCGCTCGCGACGGTCGGCTCCAGATCTATCTCGACACCTTCCGCGGCAACGAGCCGGTGACCGACGCCGCCATCGAGATCGACGGGCCGGAGGGAACGGTGAAGGCCGAGCCCGATGGATCAGGCGGCTATGTCCTGCCGGCGCCGTGGCTCGCGACGGCCGGCGACCATGCCCTCGCGGTCACCGTGCAGGCGAGGGGCATCGTCGACGTTCTCACCGCCACCTTGACCATGCCCGCACCGGCCGCTCCGCCGCCGCCTTCAGCCGGCGGCTGGGGCTCCTTCATCGACGGCGCCCTTGCCGCGGACCTTCGTCACCGCATCGCCGACGGCGGGTGGACCGTCTACGGCGCTGTCGCCGCGGCCTTCGCGGCCGGGTTCCTGCTGGCGTTCCTGCTGCGCCGCCGTCCCGCCGCGGCGGCCCTCGTCCTGGCATTGGGCCTCGCCGCGCCGGACCGCGTTTTCGCCGCCTCACCCGGTCCCGTGCCGGCGGGAGCGGCCGCCACGGCGTCGCGCGACCTCGCCCAGCGCTTTCCGGACGGTGCCGTCTTCGTGCCGAAACCGACCCAGCGAATCCTCGCGATCCGCACGCTCTTCACCGAGGAGAACATCCACCCCCGCAGCGTCGAGTTGCCCGGCCGGGTCATTCCCGATCCCAATCGGGCCGGGTCCGTCCAGGCTTCTGTCGCCGGCCGCCTCCTGCCGCCTCCGGGGGGCTTTCCACGGCTCGGAGCGCGTGTCGCCGCCGGTGACCTGCTCGCCCTGGTGCAGCCCGCGATCAACTCTGCCGACGCCACCACCCAGCAGCAGCAGGCCCGCGAACTCGACCAGCAGATCACCCTGGTGGAGCGGCGGCTGGAGCGGGTTCGGCAGATCCAGTCGGTGGGTGGCCCGCGCGCAGATCGAGGATTCCGAGCTGGAACTCGCGGGTCTGCGCATCCGCAGGGCCAATCTCGACCGGGCCCAGCGCGAGCCGGAGCGGCTCATGGCCCCGGTCGGCGGCGTCATCGCCTCCGCCCAGGCGATCGCGGGCCAGATCGCCGATCCCGGAACGGCCGTCTTCTTCATCATCGATCCCGACGCCCTCTGGGTGGAGGCTCTGAGCTACGACGTCCATGCCTTCGCCGGCGAAGCGTCGGGCCGCATGGCCGACGGCGGCACGCTGAGGCTGCTCCACCGCGGCAGCGGTCTCGCCGACCGCAACCAGGCCGTCCCGGTCCAGTTCAGCATCGAGGGGGAGGCGGGCGCCCTGCGGCCCGGCCAGTTGCTCACGGTCCTCGCCCGCAGCACGCAGGAGCGGCGCGGCATCGCCCTGCCGCGAACCGCGGTGGTGCGCGGCGCCAATGGCCAGGCGATCGTCTACGAGCATGGCAATGCCGAGCGCTTCGTTCCGCGGGAGATCCGCGTCGAACCGCTGGATGCGGCGCGGGTCCTCGCCGTCTCGGGGCTGGGGCCGGGCCGGCGCATCGTCGTGCAGGGTGCCGAACTCCTGAACCAGATCCGCTGAGGGCCGTGCATGTTCAACGCCCTCGTCACCCAGTCGCTGAAGAACCGGATCTTCGTCCTCGCGATCGCCGCGATCCTCGTGATCTACGGCGCGATGACGGCCTCGCGCCTGCCTGTGGACGTCTTCCCCGACCTCAACCGGCCGACGGTCACCATCATGACCGAGGCGGAGGGTCTGGCGCCGCCCGAGGTCGAGCAGCTCGTCACCTATCCCATCGAGACGCAGATGAACGGCCTGCCGGGTGTCTCCCGCGTGCGCTCCACGTCGGGCATCGGGCTGTCCATCGTCTATGTCGAGTTCGACTGGGGCACGGACATCTTCCGCAACCGCCAGCAGATCGCCGAGCGGCTGTCGCTGATCCAGCCGCAACTTCCGGCCGGCGTCGTGCCGCAGATGGGGCCGATCAACTCGATCATGGGCCAGATCATGCTCGTGGCGGTCACCGGACCGGACACGGTGTCGCCCATGGACATGCGCGAGCTCGCCGACTTCACCATCCGGCCGCGGCTGCTCGCCATCCCCGGCGTCGCCCAGGTGATCCCCATCGGCGGGGAGGTGCGCCAATTCCGGGTTTCTCCGAATTCGGCTGCCATGCGCGCTTCCGGCGTCAGCCTCGAGCAGGTCGAGCGGGCGCTCTCCCAGTTCGGCACGAATACCGGCGGCGGCTTCACCGACCAGTACAGCCGGGAGTTCCTCATCCGCAACGTCGGTCGCAGCCGCAGCCTCGACGACCTCAGGACGCTCGTGGTGGCGAGCGTCTCCGGCCAGCCCGTGCTGCTCGGGCAGGTCGCCGAAGTCGGCTACGCGGCGCGGGTGAAGCGGGGGGAGGGCGGTTACCAGGGGCGGCCCGCGGTCATCGTCTCGGTCGAGAAGCAGCCCGGCGTCGACACCATCCGCCTCACCGGCGCGATCGAGGGGGCGCTCCGCGACATCGCCGCAACGCTGCCTGCGGGCATCAGGGCCGACCAGGTCCTGTTCCGCCAGGCGACCTTCATCCAGACCTCCATCGACAACGTCATGAAGGTGCTGGTCGAGGCCATCGCCGTCGTCGCCGTCATCCTCTTCGTCTTTCTCCTCAACCTGAGGACGACGGTGATCTCGCTCACCGCCATTCCCGTCTCCATCCTGATGACGGCCATCGTCTTCCAGGTGATGGGGCTGTCGATCAACACCATGACGCTCGGCGGCCTCGCCATCGCCATCGGCGAGCTGGTGGATGATGCCGTCGTGGACGTGGAAAACATCCTCAGGCGCCTTCGGGAGAACCGCGAGGCCGGCAATCCGCGGTCCGCCTTCGCCGTCGTCGTGGCGGCGAGCCAGGAGGTCCGCTCAGGCATCGTCTACGCGACGATGATCATCGTCCTCGTCTTCGTGCCCCTCTTCGCCCTCTCGGGCATCGAGGGCCGCCTCTTCGCGCCGCTGGGCCAGGCCTACATCATCTCGATCCTGGCGAGCCTCGTCGTCGCGGTCACGCTGACGCCGGTGATGGCCTATTACCTGCTGCCCCGCATGCGCAGGCTGGACGAGCGCGAGAGCTGGCTCGTCCGCAAGCTCAAGGCCGGAAACCGCATGGCGCTCGACGCGGCCTTTCGTCGGCCGCGCCTGCTCATGGCGGCGACTCTGGCCGCGGTCCTCGGCGCGGGAGCGCTCGCCGTGCAGCTGCCGCGCTCCTTCCTGCCGCCCTTCAACGAGGGCACGCTCACCATCAACATGCTGTTCAACCCGGGCATTTCGCTGGCCGAGAGCCACCGCGTCGGCCTCATCGCCGAGCGCCTGATCCTGGAAGTGCCGGAGGTGGAGCGCGTCGGCCGGCGCACGGGCCGGGCCGAGCTCGACGAGCATGCCGAGGGCGTGCATGCCTCCGAGGTCGAGGTGGCACTGAAGCCCGGTCGCCCCAAGGACACGATCATCGCCGACATCCGCTCCCGGCTCGCGGTCCTGCCGGTGGCGACCAATATCGGCCAGCCGATCTCCCACCGCCTCGACCACATGCTCTCCGGCGTGCGGGCGCAGATCGCCCTGAAGATCTTCGGCGATGATCTCGACACCCTGCGGTCGCTCGCCGAGGAGACGAGGCAGAAGCTGGCGGCCATCCCCGGGATCGTCGACCTCCAGGTCGAGCGACAGGTGCGCGTGCCCCAGCTCGAGGTCATCGTCGACTATCGCCGCGCCGCGCTCTACGGCATCCAGCCGGCCGCCGTTACCGAGCAGCTCGAGCGCCTGTCCAACGGCCGGGTCGTGTCCCGCATTGTCGACGGCAACCGCCGCTTCGACGTCGTCCTGAGGCTGGACGACCTCCAGCGCACGACCCAGGGCCTGGCCGACCTGCTGATCCAGACACCCGCCGGCTGGGTCCCCGTCCGCCAGTTCGCCGATGTCGTCGAGACCGACGGTCCCAACCAGATCCTGCGGGAGAACGGCCGCCGGCGAGTGGTGGTCCTCGCCAATGCCGATGGCGGTGCCGACATGGCCGCCGTGATCGCAGGGGTGCGCGACGTACTGGCCGCGACGCGCCTGCCGACGGGTTTCTTCGCCAGCCTCGAGGGCACGTTCCAGGCGCAGGAGGAATCGATGCGGACGATCGGCCTCCTGTCGATCGTCTCCCTCGCCATGGTCTTCGCCATCCTCTTCGCGCGTTACCGTTCGGTGGTCTTCGTCGCCATCATCATGGCGAGCGTCCCGCTGGCGCTCATCGGGTCGGTGGTGGCGCTGTGGATCGCCGGGCAGCCGCTGTCGGTGGCCTCGATGATCGGCTTCATCACCCTCACCGGCATCGCCACCCGCAACGGCATCCTGAAGATCAGCCACATCATCAACCTGGCGATCCACGAGGGCACGCCCTTCGGCCGCGACCTCGTCGTCCGCGGCAGTCTCGAGCGCCTCACGCCGGTGCTGATGACGGCCCTGTCGGCCGGCGTCGCCCTGGTGCCGCTGATGATCGACCCTTCCGCGCCGGGAAAGGAGATCCTACACCCGGTCGCCGTCACTATCTTCGGCGGCCTCGTCAGCGCCACCCTGCTCGACACGCTGCTCACCCCGATGCTGGTCCTCCGATACGGCCGCGCGTCGCTGGAGCGTCTGGTCGCCGAGGCGCGCACGACCCGTGACGAGACCGGCGCCGCCACCAGACCCGTCGAAACCTACTGACATCCGAAAAGGAGAGACCCATGAACCATTGGAGAGCTGCCGCCCTCGCCCTGATGCTGACGGCAGGCACCGTGCTTGCCCACGAGGCCCGGCAGGGCCCGAACGGCGGCAAGGTCGTCGACGCCGGCAGCCAGTATCACGCCGAACTGGTCGCCAAGGGCACGCCCGAAGTGGTCGTGCACATGAGCGACGCCAACGACAAGCCGATCCCGGCTGTCGGCTTCCGCGCCACCGCGATCCTGGTGGTCGGCGGCCAGACCGTGCGGTTCCCCCTGCAGCCGGCCGGCGGGTCACGCCTCGTCGGCACGGCTCCCGTCGCCGTCCCGGCCGGCGTGCGCGGCGCCGTCCAGATCACCTCGCCCCAAGGCGCCACGGTTCAGGCGCGCTTCTGAGCCGTCTCGGCCCCTCCACAGACAAGGACACCGCCATGACACCCGCCATCTCCGCTTCCCTCGTCGCCGGCGCGCTGCTTCTCGGCAGCGTCGGGCTCGCCACGGCCCAGCAGCATGGCCAGGGCCATCACGGCCAGGGTCATCACGGCCAGGGTCACCACGGCCAGGGCCACCAGGGCTCGACGGCACCGGCGCCGGCGCAGCAGGGTGCGGCTCCCGCTCCCCACCAGCGCGGCGGTTCGGCTGCCGCGCCGGCCGCCGGCGAGCATCCCTCGGTTGCCGCCTTCCGGGCCGCCAACGACCGCATGCACCGGGACATGGACATTCGCTTCTCCGGCAATGCCGACGCTGACTTCGTCCGCGGCATGATCCCCCATCACCAGGGCGCCATCGACATGGCCAAGGTGGTGCTGGAGCACGGCAAGGACGAGCAGACCCGCAAGTGGGCGGCCGACATCATCCGCGAGCAGGAGCGCGAGATCGGGGAGATGCGGGCCTGGCTGGCGCGGAACGGGCAGCGCTGAATCAGCTTGCCAGTCAACAGACGTGTCCGGCCCTATGGGTGCGCGGGGCGAAGGTGACGGTGCCTTTGCCCACCGAGCCTGCGTTGAACGACACGCGCCACCGCACGCGGGCACGCGGGCACGCGGGCATCACTTCAACCGGTAACCGACCCCGGGTTCCGTCAGGATGAAACGCGGATCGGCCGCGTCGTCGCCCAGCTTGTCGCGGATGTGTCCGACGGCAATGCGCAGGTAATGCGTGTCCTCGACGTGGGCCGGACCCCAGATGGTGGTCAACAGCTGCCGGTGGGTGACGAGCCGCCCGTGATGGCGGGCGAGGAGCGCCAGCACGTCGTATTCCTTGCGTGTCAGTTTCACCTCGGCGCCCTGCAGGGTCACGCTCCGCTTGGCGAGGTCGATGGCGAGCGTGCCGATCGTCACTGCTGGCGTCTCGGCCACAACGGGCCGGCGGCTGCGGGTCAGCGCCCGCAGCCGTGCCAGCAGTTCCCCGGTGGCGAAGGGCTTCGTCACATAGTCGTCGGCACCCGCGTCGAGGGCGGCGATCTTCTCGCCCTCGCCATCGCGCACCGACAGGATGAGAATCGGCACCTGCGACCACGCGCGGATCGCCGAGACCACCGCCTTGCCGTCCATGTCAGGCAGGCCGAGGTCGAGCATGACCACGTCGGGCGCCGTCGTCGCGGCGCGCGCGATGCCGTCGCGGCCGCGCGCCGCCTCCTCCACCACCATGCCGGCGCTGCTGAGGATGATGCCGAGGAACCGCCGGATCGGCGCCTCGTCCTCCACCACCAGCACGCGCAGCGGCTGTCCACTTTCGGTCATCGCGCCTCCTCGGGCGGCTCGCTCGCCGGCGCGCGGGGCAGGGTGAGGGCGATGGCGCTGCCGCGGCCCCCCGGCCCCGCGTCGATGGCGACGCGGCCACCATGGGCTTCCACGAAGCCGCGGACGATGGCAAGGCCGAGGCCCGTGCCTGAGGGTGCGCCGTCGCCACGGGCCGCCCGGTAGAACTGGTCGAAGACCCGCTCGCGGTCGGCCATGGGAATGCCGGGCCCCTCATCCGTCACGGTCAGGGTGACCGTTTCGCCAGTGGCGGTGCCGCCGATGGTGATGCGTCCGCCGGGAGGGCCATATTTCGCCGCGTTCTCCACGACGTTCGCCAGGGCCTGGCCGATCAGCACGGGATCGACCAGGGCCCGCGGCAGGTCGCGCACCATATCGACGACGAGGTCGTGGCCGGCGAGGATGCGCGCGAGGTCGCCGCGCACCCGGCCGACCACCTCGCGCAGGTCGACGCTCTGCGCCTTGGGCGTCAGTGCGCCATGGCCGAGCCGCGTCATGTCGAGGAGGTTCTGGACATAGCGGTCGAGGCGCCGCGCCTCGTCGAGGGCCGTGCCGATCAGCTCGGCGCGGTTGGCCGCGCTCAGCACGGTGTCTGCGTCGGCGAGCGTGGTGATGGCGCCGATCACGGTGACGAGCGGCGTTCTGAGGTCGTGGCTGACGGAGTTCAGCAGGGCGGCGCGCAGCTTCTCCCCCTCCGCGCGCACCCGCGCGTCCTCGAGATCGGCGCTCAGCGTGAAGCGTTCGAGGGCGACCGCCACCTGATCCTCGACAGCGAGGAGCAGACGCTTGGTCTCCGGATTCAGCCCGGCAGCGGCGTCGCGGAACTGGACGCCGATGACGCCAAGTATCGTCCTTGCGGTGGCCAGCGGCACGAACAGCCAGTCCGCGGTGGGCAGCGTCGTGGTTCCGGCCCCGGCCGGCTCGTTCTTCTCGAAGGCCCAGCGCGCAGCGCCCTCGGCCTTGGCGTCGAGCTCGTCGATGGACGGGTGTCCCTGGACCTGTTCGAGAACCCCGGACCGGTCGGGCATGAGGATCAGGGAGCGGCAGTTGAGGGTCGCGGCGATGTGGGCGGCGGCTGCCCAGAGGACGTCGTCGGCCTTCGTGGCGGAAGCGATCCGGCGCGCGAAGTCGTACAGCGTTTCCGTCCGCCGCTGTGCCGCCCGCATCGAATCCACCTGCGCCTTCAGCCGGCTCGCCAGGGTTCCGGTGAAAACGGCGCTGATGAGGAAGACGAGGAGCGCAATGACCGATTCAGACTGCTCGACCGCCAGCGAATAGTAGGGCGTCGTGAAGAAGAAATTGTAGGTGAGGAAGCCGAGGCCGCTGGCGAGCAGGGCGGCCGCGAGGCCGCGGCGGAACGCTACCAGCGATACCGCGAGAAGGTAGACCACCGCGAGGGACGCCACCGGCAGATGGGGAGAGAAGGGCCAGGCGAACAGCGTCGCCGCCGCCATGGCCCCCACCGTTTCGGCGAGGATCGGTCCCCACTGGCGCCACTGCGGCAGGCGCTCCGTCTCCAGGATGCGGCGGCGCGCCGCGCGCGCCCCGTGCGCCACGACGGTGACCTCGAAATCGGTCGCGCGGTCGAGAATGCGCTCGGCGACCGGTTCGCGCAGCAGGCCGAGCGGCCAGCGGCTGCGGGGACGGCCGATGAGGACGCGCGTAACGTTGCGGCTCCTTGCAAACCCCAGGAGCTCCGAGGCGACGTCCGACTCCGTCTGGAGGGTCACGACCTCCGCGCCGAGGGTCTCCGCGAGGCGCAACGCGTCCGCCGTGGCGCCGCGCGCCTCCTCGCCGAGCGCCTCGTGCCGCGGGGTGACGACGGTGGCGACGATCCACGGGATGCGGGCCCGGTCGGCCATGCGCTTGCCGGCGCGCACCAGCGCCTTCGCCACCGGCGCCTCGTTGATGCAGACCAGCAGGCGCTCCTGCGTCGGCCAGGGGCCCTTGACCGCATTGGCCTGCATGTAGCTGAGCATGTCGGCGTCGACCCGGCTCGCCGCCGTTCGCAGCGCCAGTTCCCGCAGGGCCGTGAGATTGCCGCGGCTGAAGAAGTTGTCCAGCGCCCGGCCGACCTGCTGGGGAACATAGACCTTCCCCTCGCGCAGACGGTCGATCAGCTCCTCCGGCGGCAGGTCGATCAGCTCGATCTCGTCCGCCTGCTGGAGCACCTCGTCCGGCACGGTCTCCTGCACGCGCACGCCGGTGATGCTCGCGACGACGTCGTTGAGGCTCTCGATGTGCTGGATGTTGAGCGTGGTGGTGACGTCGATGCCGGCGTCCAGCACCTCCACCACGTCCTGCCAGCGCTTCGGGTGGCGCGCACCGGGTGCATTGGTGTGGGCGAATTCGTCGATCAGGGCGAGCTGCGGCCGGCGGGCGAGCAGGCCGTCGAGGTCGAGCTCCTCCAGCACCTGCCCGCGGTAGGAGACGCTCTTGCGCGGCAGCACCTCGAGGCTGGCGAGGAGCCCCGCCGTCTCGGCCCGGCCGTGGGTCTCGACCAGGGCCACGACCACATCGCGTCCGGCGCGCTGGCGCTGGCGCGCCTCCTCCAGCATGGCGAAGGTCTTCCCGACGCCGGGCGAGGCGCCGAGGAAGACCTTGAGGCGGCCCCGCCCGTCGCGCCTGTGCGCGTCGAGCAGGGCCTGCGGGTCGGGGCGGTCGGGTTCGGTCGTCGGCATGCGCTTCAGGGCAGTTCCGCGTCGAGGGCGAGATTGAGCGCCAGGACGTTGACGCGCGGTTCGCCGAGGATGCCGAAACTACGCCCTTCCGTGTGGCGTTGCACCAGGGCCACGACCCTGGCCGCCGCGACGCCGCGGGCGGCGGCGACGCGGGCCGCCTGGGCCATCGCCGCGGCCGGCGAGACGTGCGGGTCGAGGCCCGAGGCCGAGGCGGTGACGAGATCGGCCGGGGCCGGCGATACGCCCAGGGCCGCCGCACGGGCCTGCACCGCCTCCAGGAGCGCCCTGGACGAAGGGCCGAGGTTGGAGCCGCCGGAGGCGGCGGCATTGTAGGGCGCGTCCACGGTCTTCGTGGCGTCGGCGGGATCGGCCGCCGTCGTGGCGGAGGGGCGGCCATGGATGTAGCGCGGGCCGGTGAAGGCCTGGCCGATCAGCTCGGAGCCGACGACGCGCTCGCCGCGCGTGATCAGGGAGCCGTTCGCCTGGTGGGGCAGAAGCCCCTGGGCGAGGCCGGTGATCGCCAGGGGATAGGCGAGACCAGTCAAAAGCGTGAACAGGAGCGTCAGGACGAGGGCGGGACGCAGCAGGGTGAGCATGAAAGCCTCCTTTAGGCGAGGCGCAGCAGATCGACGAGGATGTCGATCAGCTTGATGCCGATGAAGGGCACGACAAGGCCGCCGAGGCCGTAGATCGTGAGGTTGCGGGCGAGCAGGGCGGAGGCGGACGACGGAACGTAGGAGACGCCCTTCAGCGCGATGGGGATCAGCGCGACGATGACCAGCGCGTTGAAGATGATCGCCGAGAGGATTGCCGATTGCGGCGTCCCGAGCCCCATCACGTCCAGCACGGCGAGGCCGGGATAGGCGGTGACGAAGAGCGCCGGCAGGATGGCGAAATACTTCGCCACGTCGTTGGCGATGGAGAAGGTGGTCAGCGCGCCGCGCGAGATCAGCAACTGCTTGCCGACCAGCACGATCTCGATGAGCTTGGTCGGATCGCTGTCGAGGTCGATGAGGTTGCCGGCCTCCTTCGCCGCGGGCGTGCCGGAATTCATGGCGACGCCGACATCGGCCTGGGCGAGGGCGGGCGCGTCGTTCGAGCCGTCGCCGCACATGGCGACGAGGCGGCCGTCGGCCTGTTCCTTGCGGATCAGCTCGAGCTTCTTTTCCGGGGTCGCCTCGGCCAGGAAGTCGTCGACGCCGGCTTCCGCCGCGATGGCGGCTGCGGTGAGCGGATTGTCGCCGGTGATCATCACCGTGCGGATGCCCATGCGGCGCAGTTCGGCGAAGCGCTCGCGGATGCCTGGCTTGACGATGTCCTTGAGGTGGACGACGCCGAGGATGCGGCTGTCGCGGGCGACCACCAGCGGTGTGCCGCCGCTCATGGCGATGCGGCGCACGATGGCGTCGAGCGCGGGCTCGGCGGGCCGGCCCACGAGCCGCAGCATGGCGTCCGATGCGCCCTTGCGGATGGCGGTGCCGTCCGGCAGGTCGACGCCCGACATGCGGGTCTGCGCGGTGAAGGGTACGAAGGTCATGCCGGCGCGGTCCGTCGGCGCGAGGCCGAACTTGCGGGTGGCGAGATCGACGATGGACTTGCCCTCCGGCGTGTCGTCGGCGAGCGAGGCGAGGCAGGCGGCCTCCGCAAGGTCGCGCTCCGTCACACCCGGCAGCGCGTCGAAGGCATCCGCCATGCGGTTGCCGAAGGTGATCGTGCCGGTCTTGTCGAGCAGAAGCACGTCGATGTCGCCGGCGGCTTCCACCGCGCGGCCGGACTTGGCGACCACGTTGGCCTTCACCAGCCGGTCCATGCCGGCGATGCCGATGGCCGAGAGCAGGCCGCCGATGGTGGTCGGGATCAGTGTGATGAACAGGGCGGCGAGATAGATCACGGGGATCTCGGTGTTCGACCACGAGGCGAACACGGGTAAGGTCACCACGACGAAGAGGAAGACCAGCGTCAGGCCGGCGAGCAGGATGTCGAGCGCGATCTCGTTCGGCGTCTTCTGGCGCTTGGCGCCTTCCACCAGCGCAATCATCCGGTCGAGGAAGGTCTCGCCCTGGCGGGCGGTGACGCGCACCACCAGCCAGTCCGAGACGAGCCGGGTGCCGCCGGTGACGGAGGAACGGTCGCCGCCGGATTCGCGGATGACCGGGGCGCTCTCGCCGGTGATGGCGCTCTCGTCCACCGAGGCGACGCCCTCGATCACCTCGCCGTCGGTCGGGATCGTGTCGCCGGCCTCGACGAGGATGAGGTCGTCGATGGCGACGTCGTCGAGGTCCTTGGACTGCCAGACGTCGCGGCGTGCGGCCTCGACCAGCACCTTGGCGCGGGCGTTGGAGCGCGTCGCCCGGAAGGCGTCGGCGCGCGCCTTGCCGCGGCCCTCGGCCACAGCTTCCGCGAAGTTGGCGAAGAGCACCGTGAACCACAGCCAAACGGCGATCTGGACGCCGATGAAGGCGTTGACGCCACCGGTGGCGACCTCGCGGGCGGCGAGGACGGTGGCGAGCACCGCCACCAGCGCGGTGACGAAGATGACGGGATTGCGCACCAGGCCGCGCGGATCGAGCTTGGCGAAGGCCTGCAGGCTCGCGGCCTTCAGGATGCGGGCGTCGAACAGGCCGATCTCGGCCGCGGGCGACGACGCGGGCGTCGGGGTGGGGACTTGGGTCATGGCAGGGACTTTCAGAAGGTCTTGCCGGCGAGGATCGACACCTGTTCGGCGATGGGGCCGAGGGCGAGAACCGGCAGGAAGGTGAGGGCGCCGACGATCAGGATGGTGACCACCAGCAGCACGACGAAGACGGGGCCGTGGGTCGGGAAGGTGCCCGCGGAGGCCGGGGCGGTCTTCTTCGCCGCCAGCGAGCCGGCGATGGCCAGGATCGGCACGATGTAGCCGAAGCGCCCGAGGAGCATGGCGAGACCGAGCAGCGTGTTGTGGAACGGCACGTTGGCGTTGAAGCCGGCGAAGGCCGAGCCGTTGTTCCCCGTTGCCGAGGAATAGGCGTAGAGGAGCTCCGACAGGCCGTGCGGGCCGGCATCCTGGACGGAACCCTGCGCGGCACCCGTAACGATGGCGAGGGCCGCCAGCGCCAGCGCGCCGATGGGCATGACCAGCAGCGTCAGGGCGGCGAGCTTCACCTCGCGCGCCTCGATCTTCTTGCCGAGATATTCCGGCGTGCGGCCGACCATCAGCCCGGCGAGGAAGACGGTGAGGATGACGAAGAGCAGCATGCCCGTGAGGCCGACTCCGACACCGCCGAAGACGATCTCGCCAAGCTGCATCTGCAGCATGGCGACGAGGCCACCCAGTGGCGTGAGGCTGTCGTGCATGGCGTTGACCGACCCGTTGGAGGCCGCCGTCGTGGCAACCGCCCAGAGGGCCGAGCCGATGACGCCGAAGCGCACCTCCTTGCCCTCCATATTGCCGGCGCCGGGCGCAATGAGGCCCGCCTGCAGCGGGTTGCCCGTCTTCTCGGCGGCATAGAGCGCGGCGAAGGCGAGGACGAGCATCACCCCCATGGCGGCGAAGAGCGCGAGGCCCTGGCGGCGGTCGCCGACCATGCGCCCATAGGTGAAGCAGAAGGCGACCGGCAGGGCGAGGATGGCGAGAAGCGACAGGAGGTTCGAGATCGCCGTCGGGTTCTCGAACGGGTGGGCCGAATTGACGTTGAAGAAGCCGCCACCATTGGTGCCGAGCTGCTTGATGGCGACCTGACTGGCGACGGGGCCGAGCGCCATCGTCTGGCGGCTACCCTCGACGGTCGTTGCGTCGACCGCGGCGGCGAGCGTCTGCGGCATGCCGGTGGCGACGAAGACGATGGCGAGCACGATGGCCAGAGGCAGCAGGATGTAGAGGACCGCCCGCACCATATCGCTCCAGAAGTTGCCGATCGTGCGCACCTGCCGGCCGGCGAAGCCGCGCGCCACCGCCGCCGCCGCCGCCATGCCCGAGGCGGCCGAGACGAAGTTCTGCGTCGTCAGGCCTGCCATCTGGGACAGGTGCGAGAGCGTCGTCTCGCCGCCGTAGGACTGCCAGTTGGTGTTGGTGACGAAGGAAATGGCGGTATTGAAGGCGAGATGCGCCGCGACGCCGTCGAAACCCTGCGGGTTCAGCGGCAGCAGGTGCTGGAATCGCAGCACGAGGAACAGGACGAGGAAGCCGCACGCGTTGAAGGCGATCAGGGAGAGAGCGTAGCGCGTCCAGTGCTGGCCGTCCCCGGCGCGCACGCCGGCGGGGGCGAGAACGGCCCGCTCCAGCGGGGCGAGGAAGGCGGCGTCGCCCGCAAAGACGCGAGCCATGTAGAGGCCGAGCGGTACGGCGACGGCGACGAGGACGGCCGCATAGAGCGCGGCCTGGAGGAGGTCGGGTGTCATGGGAATGAGCTTTCAGAAGCGCTCGGGGCGCAGCAGGGCGACCATCAGGTAGCCGAAGGCGAAGAGCGCGAAGGCGAGGCCGAGGCCGATGTCGAAGGTCATGGCCGCCTCACACCCGCTCGGCGCCGGTGACTGCGGCGGCGATCAGGGCGAAGCCGGCGAGGCCGCCGGCGAGGAACAGAAGGTCGATCCACATGGGGGAACTCCGGTTGACGATCGGCCGGAGGCTAGGGCGTAGGGGCGTAAAGAGACGAGGCGGAAGGGGCCTCCGGCCCGTAACGGCAGCGTAAAGAGAGGGGACCCGAGGCTCCGAACGGAACGACGGATGGAGGCGGACGGTGGGGATTTGCGCATTGGCGACTGTTCAAGACCTACTATCGCAACGAGTTTGGTCGGGATCCGTGAGCCGCTGCGGCCCGCGGAGGGTCAGCTTCGCGCCTCTGATGCCGACATCGGGGATGGCGCTGAAAGCAGACGTTCCTGTGCCGCAACCTTGGTTCCCGTGGGGCAGGCGACCAGGAATCACGGCCGATGACGGATCAACATGTCGGGTGCGGTTTCGCTGGCTCCGTCGCGTCCGGAAAGCGGCGATATAGGCGCCCAGAAGGGCGTGTCGCATTTCGGTGTCATTGCGGCCTGCGGCGACCGGATTGTCATTCCGCCGTCGTCTGCCAGGGCGATGCCCGTCGGCGTCGCGGCCGTCGCGCCGCCAGCCAATGGATCCATCGCCATGTCCCTGCCCAAACTCGGCGCCGCCCTGCCGCTCGACGGCCTGCGCCTTCACCGCTCCTGGATCGTCGACGGCCAGCGCGACCTGGAGATCCAGGATTTCTTCTGGGCCGAGGTGCTGAACGGCGACTGGGCGCCGCTCGCCGAGGCGATCCGCAAGGAACTCGACGGCCATACCGGCCGCCTCGGCATCCATGGTCCGTTCTGGGGCTTCACCGTCGCCAGCCTCGATCCCGACGTGCGCAAGCTGGTCGCCCACCGTATGGAGCAGGGTCTCGACGTCTGCGCCGCGCTGGGCGCGACGCAGATGGTCATCCACTCGCCCTACACGACCTGGGACTACAACAATCTCGACTACAATCCCGGCGCCCGCGCCAGGGTCGTCGAGCGCACCCATGACACGCTCAAGGCGGCCGTCCGTCGGGCCGAGGACATGGGCGTCGTCCTGGTCATCGAGAACATCGAGGACTGCGACCCGGCCGACCGCGTCGCGCTCGCCCGCTCCTTCGACAGCCCTGCTGTGCGCGTCTCCATCGACACCGGCCACGCCAACTACGCCCATACCAGCACGGGCGCCCCGCCCGTCGACTACTACGTCACGGCCGCCGGCGACATGCTGCACCACGTCCACCTGCAGGACTCCGACGGCTATGCCGACCGCCACTGGAATCCGGGCGAGGGCACCATCGCCTGGCCGCAGCTCTTCCGCGCCCTGGGCACGCTCGCCAGCAATCCGCGCCTCATCCTCGAGGTGCGCGACAAGGAGCGCCTGCGCGCGGGCGCGGACCATCTGATCGGCCTCGGCCTCGCCGTCTGACACCTCGAGCCATGGCCCCGCCGTACTGTCACGGCGGGGTCATCGTCGGGTCACGGGACGGTTATCGGGGAAGTCTAGACAAGTTCGCAGGCGAACGGCCGGCGAGCAGAGCCCCGGCCGGACGCAGCCCCGCACAACGAGGACATGGCGACCATGCTGATCCCCTCCACCCGACGTTCCGTTCTGCTGCTCGGCGGCGCCGCTCTCGCCGCCCCGCTGGTGCCGCGCTTCGCCCTGGCCCAGTCCGACAGCCGCCCCGCCATCACCATCGCGGTGCAGAAGATCGTCAATTCCAACGTCCTCGACGTGCTGCGCGAGCAGTCCAACGTCGGCGAGCGGATCTTCTTCACCTCCCTGTGGGAGGCCCTGATCGGCCGCGACTGGCTCGGCAATCTCGCCCCGCAGCCGGGCCTCGCCACCGAATGGCGCCGGATTGACGACCAGACCGTCGAACTGAAGCTGCGCCAGGGCGTCAAGTTCCACAACGGCGACGAGATGACCGCCGAGGACGTGGTCTTCACCTTCTCGCGCGAGCGCATGTTCGGCAACACCGAAGCCAAGAACCGCTCGACCCTGAAGGCCTTCGAGAACATCCCGGCGCCGCGCCCGGGCAAGGAACTGCCGGGTGAGATTCCAGCGGCCGCCCGCCGCATCTGGCCCGACCTGCTGCGCGTCGACGCCGTCGATCGCTACACCGTGCGCTTCGTCAACGCGACGCCGGACGTGACGCTCGAGGGCCGGCTGTCCCGCTACGGCTCTGACATCATGAGCCGGCGCGGCTGGGAAGAGGCCGCGAGCTATCTGGACTGGGCCCGCAAGCCGATCACCACCGGCCCCTACAAGGTCGCCGAATTCCGTCCCGACACCTCGCTGCTCCTCGTCGCCCATGACGAGTACTGGGGGGGCCGTCCGCCGGTCAGGTCGATCCGCTTCGTCGAAGTGCCGGAAGTGGCGAGCCGCGTCGCCGGCCTCCTCTCCGGCCAGTACCAGTTCGCCTGCGACATCCCGCCGGACCAGATCGGCGAGATCGAGAAGAACGCCGCCTTCGAGGTCCAGGGCGGCACGATCCAGAACCACCGCCTCACCGTCTTCGACAAGAACAATGCCCAACTCGCCAATCCGCTGGTGCGCCGGGCCTTCACCCACGCCATCGACCGCCAGGCGATCGTCGACTCGCTCTGGGCCGGGCGCACCAAGGTGCCCGCCGGCCTGCAGTGGGAGTTCTACGGCGACATGTTCCACGCGGACTGGAAGGTTCCGGACTACGACCCCAAGGTCGCCCGCGATCTCCTGCGCCAGGCCGGCTACAAGGGCGACCCGATCATCTACCGGGTGCTGAACAACTACTACACGAACCAGAACCCCACGTCGCAGATCTTGACCGAGATGTGGCGCTCCGTCGGGCTCAACGTGCAGATGCAGACGGTGGAGAACTGGAGCCAGATCATGGAGCGCGGACCGGCGCGCGCCGTGCGCGACTGGTCCAACTCGGCGCCCTTCAACGATCCGGTCTCATCGCTGGTGAACCAGCACGGCCCGAACGGCCAGCAGCAGCAGATCGGCGAATGGACCAATGCCGAGATGAACAAGCTCTGCGAGGTGCTGGAGACCTCCACCGACCGGGCCCTGCGCCGCAAGTCCTTCCGCCGCATGCTGGAGATCTGCGAGCGCGAGGACCCCGCCTACACGGTGCTGCACCAGAACGCGACCTTCACGGCCAAGCCCAAGGCGATCCGCTGGAAGACCGCACCCGCCTTCGCCATGGACTTCCGTCCCGGCAACTACGGCGCCTGACGCTGCCCGGACGGGTCGGCCGACCCTGCCGGCCGGCCCGTTCCCTTATCGACGAGGATCGCTTTTCATGACCAATGCTCTAGTCCGCCCCTCGCGCCGATCGGTCCTTCAGGCCTCCGGCGCCGTCCTGGCGGCGGCATCGCTCGGCGGCGCGGCCAGTGCGCAGGCAGGCGGGCGCCGGGTCACCGTGGCGATGCCGGTCAGCCCGCGGGTTCTCGAGCCCGTCCGCGAGGTCTCCAACGTCCTCTTCCGCACCGCCTACAACATCTTCGACACCCTCATCACGGTGGACTATCGCGACGGCGCGAAACTGAAGCCCGGCCTCGCCACCGCCTGGCGGCGTACCGAGCCGCGTGTGCTCGAGCTCGACCTGCGCGAGGGCGTGCGCTTCCACAACGGCGACCTTTTCACCGCGGACGACGTCGCCTTCACCTTCGGAGCTGAGCGCGTCGCCGATCCGAAGGCCCCGGGCCATGCGCTGAGCCGCCCCTTCCTCGGCACCATCGAGCGCGTCGAGGCGATCGGACCGCGACAGGTTCGCGTCGTCACCCGCGCCCCCGATCCGCTGGTCGAACAGCGGCTCGCCGGCTGGGCCGGCCAGATCGTCTCGAAGCGCGCCTTCCTCGCCGCGCCTTCCTTCGAGGCCTGGGAGAAGGCACCTGTCGGCACGGGGCCCTTCGCCGTCGCCGAGTTCAAGGTCGACCAGCATCTCCTGCTCAAGGCCCACGATGCCTATTGGGGCGGCGCGCCGACGGTGCGCGAACTTGTCTTCCGGGTGGTGCCCGAACTGGCGAGCCGCCTCAACGCTCTCGCCACCGGTGAGGCGGACATCATCACCGAGCTGTCGCCCGACCATTTCCGCAGCGTCGAGGCCATGGCCGGCTGCGAGATCGCCGGCGGGCCGATCCAGAACATCCGCGTTCTCGCCTATGACAAGAACCATCCGGTGCTCGCGGACGTGCGGATCAGGCAGGCCCTCGGCCTCGCCATCGACCGCAAGGCGATCGTCGACGCCCTCTATGGCGGCCGCACCACGATCCCGCCCGGCCACCAGAACCCGGCCTATGGCGCCCTCTACATGCCGGATTATCCGGCCCCGGGCTTCGATCCGGACAAAGCGCGCGCTCTGGTGAAGGCGGCGGGCTATACCGGCCAGCCCATCCCCTACCGCATCCTCCCCAACTACTACACGCTGCAGCTCCAGACGGCGCAGATCCTCGTCGAGATGTGGCGTGCCGTCGGCCTCACCATCGACTTGCAGGTCCGTGAGAACGTGGGAGCCGTCATCAACCCGCCGGAAGGGCGCGGCATCCGCGACTGGTCCAACACCATCTTCTGGAACGATCCCGCCGGCGTGCTCGTGCGCCTCTTCGGACCCAACGGCCCGACCCAGCGGGTCTACAAGGAATGGTCGAACGCCGAGTTCAACGAGAAAGCGGCCGTGCTCGCCTCCAGCCTCGACACCACCGAGCGCAAGGCCGCCTTCCGCCGCATGCTGGAGATCTTCGACACCGAGGACCCCGCCGGTACCGTCCTGCACGACCTGACCATGTTCTACGGCAAGCGGAAGGACGTGCCCTGGCACCCCTACCCGATCGAGTACATGGACTTCCGCGCGGCGAATATGGGCTGACGCGGCATGGCATCCTCCCATCACCCCGCTTCAGGGCCGCTGGTCGAGCTCGCCGGCCTCCGGGTCAGCTTCGCCGGTGTTCCCGCCCTGCGCGGCATCGACCTGACGGTCGGCCGCGGCGAGGCCGTCGGTCTCGTCGGTGAATCCGGTTCGGGCAAATCCGTCACCTGGCTCGCAGCCCTCGGCCTCCTGCCTGCGAAAGCGAGCGTGACGGGAAGCGCGAGGCTCGAGGGCCAGGAGCTGCTCGGTGCCCCCGCGGCTGTCCTCGACGGTGTCCGCGGCGGCCGCATCGCCATGATCTTTCAGGACCCGGCCAGCGCCCTCAATCCGGTCCTGAAGGTCGGCCGCCAGATCGGCGAGGCGCTGGCGCTCCACACCGACTTCTCCGGGGCGAGCCTGAGGGCGGAGGCGCTGAGGCTCCTCGACCTCGTCGGCATCCCCGATGCTGCCCGCCGGCTCGACGCCTATCCCCACGAATTCTCCGGCGGCCAGAACCAGCGCGTCATGATCGCCATGGCTTTGGCCGGCCGGCCGGACCTCCTCGTCGCCGACGAGCCGACCACGGCCCTCGACGTCACCATCCAGGCCCAGATCCTCGACCTGCTGCGTTCCGTGCGGCGCGAGTTTTCCATGGCTCTCGTGCTCATCAGCCACGACCTCGGCGTCATCGCCGAGACCTGCGACCGCGTCGCCGTCATGTATGCCGGCAGGATCGTCGAGGAGGCCGCGGCCGACAGACTGTTCGAGGCGGCCCGCCATCCCTATGCGCGGGGCCTGATCGGTTCGCTTCCGCACCTCGCAGGGCCGCGCCGGCGGCTGACCTCCATCCCCGGCGTGGTGCCCGACCCGCGGCACCTGCCGGCCGGCTGCGCCTTCGCGCCGCGTTGCGCCCTGGCGCTGCGCTCCTGCGGAGAGGCGGACCCCGCGCTCGGTGCCGTGGCGCCGGGCCATCGCGTCGCGTGCCTCAGGGCGGACGCGGTGGATGATGCCGTGACGCAGGCGCCGGTTCTGCCGGCCGCGGTTCCGTCCGGCATCGAGGTCCAGCCCGCATGATCCCCGCCCTCGTGACCGCGAAGTCCCTGTCGCGGACCTACCAGATGCGGCGGGGCCTGTTCGGCGCCAGCGTCGATGTGCGCGCCGTCGACGGCGTCAGCCTGCGCATCGGTGCCGGCGAGACGCTCGGCGTCGTCGGCGAATCCGGCTCGGGCAAGTCGACGCTCGGCCGCATGGTGCTCGGCCTGGAACGCCCGGACGAGGGCGCCGTCACCTTCGACGGGCAGCCCATGCCCGCGCCCTTCACCGCGGAATGGCGCCGCTCCCGCGCGCGCATGCAGATGATCTACCAGGATCCGCTCGGCGCCCTCGACCGGCGGCTCACCGTGCTCGACCAGGTGCGCGAGCCGCTCGACATCCACGGCCGCGGCATGCGCGAGGCGCGCGCCGGCGAGGCCCTGGCCATGCTCTCCCGCGTCGGCCTCTCGTCCCACCTCGCCGGCCGCTATCCGCACGAGCTCTCCGGCGGCCAGCGCCAGCGCGTCGTCCTCGCCCGCGCGCTGATGACCGCGCCGCAGTTCCTCGTCTGCGACGAGCCGGTCTCGGCCCTCGACGTCTCCATCCAGGCGCAGGTGGTCAACCTCCTCGTCGACCTGCAGGAGGAGTTCCGCCTCGCCATGCTGTTCATCAGCCATGACCTCAGGGTCGTCAGGCAGATCAGCCGGCGCGTCGCCGTCATGTATCTCGGCCGTTTCGTCGAGGAGGGCGACGCCGACGACCTCTTCGCCGCCCCGCGCCATCCCTACACCCGCGCCCTCGTCTCCGCCGCACCCGCGCCGGGGGCGAAGAGCGAGCGGATCGTGCTGACCGGCGAGCCGCCGAACCCTGCCCAGCGCCCCGCCGGCTGCGCCTTTCACCCGCGCTGCCCCCTCGCCGTCGCCCGCTGCCGCTCCGAAAGCCCGGCGCTGCGGACGCTGGAGGGCGGGCGCCGCGTCGCCTGCCATCTGGTCGAAGGCGCCCACCAGACCCGTGAGGCCGCGTGATGCTGCGCTTCTTCGCCCTGCGCCTCCTCAGGGCCTTCGTCACCATCGCCCTGGTGGTGACCTTCGCCTTCGTCGTGCTGCGCCTCTCGGGCGACCCCGCCCTGATCATCCTCGGTCCGGAATCCGCGCCCGATGCCATCGCCGCCTTCCGCAAGGCCTGGGGCCTCGACGAGCCGCTCTGGCAGCAATATTTCAGCTATTTCGGCGCCATCGCCCAGGGCGAGCTCGGCCGTTCGATGCGTGACGGGCGCGCCGCCATCGAGCTGGTCGTCGAACGCATCCCGGCGACCCTCGCCCTGACCATCCCGGCCCTCCTCCTCAAGGTCGGCATCGGCATTCCCGCCGGCATCTTTGCCGCGCTCCATCGCGGCAGTCTCGCCGACCGGGTGGTCATGCTGCTCTCGGTCGCCGGCTTCACCGTCCCGAGCTTCGTCCTCGGGCTTGTCCTCGTCCTTGTCTTCGCCGTCCAGCTCGGCTGGCTGCCTTCGGGGGGCCAGGACAGCTGGCGCCACGCCATCCTCCCCATCATCACGCTCGGCGTCGGCGGCGCGGCGGTCCTCGCCCGCTTCACCCGCAGCGCCATGCTGGAGGTGCTCGGCCAGCCCTATGTGCGCACGGCCAGCGCCAAGGGCGTGCCATGGCAGCGGGTCGTCATCGGCCATGCCCTGCCCAACGCCACCATCCCCACCGTCACCATCATCGGCTTCATGGTCGGTTCGCTGATCGCCGGTGCCGTCGTGGTGGAGAGCGTCTTCTCCTGGCCCGGTGTCGGCCGCCTGCTGGTCGTCGCGGTGTCCAACCGCGATCTCGCGGTGGTCCAGTGCATCCTGCTGCTGGTCGCCGCCACCATGGTGGTCTCCAACCTGGTGGTGGACCTCCTCTACGGCTTCCTCGATCCGCGCCTGCGCCAATCGGGCGCGCGGAGCGCCTCATGACCGACCAGACCCTCGACGCCGCGCCGCAGCGCAGGACCCTGCGGGCGCTCGGCGGCATCCCGCCCCTCGTCTGGGTGGCCATCGCCTGGCTGGTGGGAATGGTCGCCGTGGCGCTGCTCGCCGACCTGATCAGCCCCTATTCGTACACCGCGCCGAACCTGCGCAACCGGCTGGTGGCGCCGGGCCATCACCTGCACTGGCTCGGCACGGACGAACTCGGCCGCGACGTGCTCTCGCGGCTCATCGTCTCCATCCGCATCTCCCTGCTGATCGCCTTCGGCGCCAGCATCATGTCGGCGGTGGTCGGCACCACCCTCGGCTTCCTCGCGGCCTATTTCCGCGGGTTCGTCGAACAGGTCGTGCTCATGCTCGCCGATTTCCAGGCCAGCATGCCCTTCCTCATCATGGCGCTCGCCGTGCTCGCCTTCTTCGGCTCGTCGCTGCCGCTGCTCATCGGCCTGATGGGTCTCTTCGGGTGGGAGCGCTATGCGCGCATTGCCCGCGGCCTCGCCATTTCCGCAAGCGCCCAGGGTTATGCCTCGGCCGTGACGCAGCTCGGTGCGGCGCCGACGCGGGTCTACCTGAAGCACATCCTCCCCAACATCGCCTCGACCCTGATCGTCTCGATGACCCTCGTCTTTCCGGAGGTGATCCTGCTGGAGAGCGGCCTGTCCTTCCTCGGGCTCGGCGTCCAGCCGCCCATGACCAGCCTCGGCAACATGGTCGGCTATGGCCGCGAATACATCACCCGTGCGCCGTGGATCATGCTGGCGCCGGCCTCGACCATCGTCCTGACGACGCTCGCCGTCTCGATCCTCGGCGACTGGCTGCGCGATCGCCTGGATCCGACCCTGCGCTAGGCAGCGGGGCCTGTCCTGGCATGCAGGTGTTCGCCGCTAGGCACCCAATGAGCCGCCGGTAGCAGATCAGATCATCCGGCAAGGACCGCTTCGCGCCGCCAAAGCTGATGCGCGCCCCTATTCCGATAGCGGACGTTCGTCCGCCAGCTCGGGTCGCTGAAAACCCGGCCCTCGCCGGCACGGGCTTGGCTCAAGCAATTTTGCCTTGCGAGTTCGCCGCGTGAACCCACAGCCCGCTCATCGAGAGCGCGAGAACGGCCGCTGCTGCCTGGAGAGGCGCAGCGGCCGAGCCCGTGACGTCGCGGGCAAGCCCCGCAACTGGCGGCAGGGCGGCAAGGCCAAGGTAGAACAGCGAATAGAGCACGCCCATGCCGAAGGCGCGGGTCTCCGGCGAGAGGACCTTCCCCGCAAAGACGATGATCAGGCTCGATGGCGCTGCGGCGAGCACGCCAAACAGCGGCAGAAGCAGCCAGGCCGGCCCCCCGAGCGATACGCCGGCGAGGCATAGAACCATGCCAGTGACACACAGAACCGTCACCAGCATCGGCCGGCCTGAACGTTCCGCCAGAGCGCCGCCGAACGGCTGCAGCGGCAGGATGGAAAAGCCCACGACGGAGGCGAGCAGGCCGGCCTCGCCTGGCGTCATGCCCTGCGCTGTGAGGAAGGCCGGTGCGAAGCCGACTGCCACCGCAAAGGTCGCATTGTAGCCTGCCCAGACGAGGCCGATGCCGAGGAGAGGCGCCCATTCATGGCGGTGGAGGCCATAGCGCGCGGCCGCAGCGGATCCCTGTGGAGATGGCCGGAGCGTGAGCAGCACGAGGAGGAAGGCGAGGCAGCAAAACAGTGCCGAGGCCCACAGCCCGGCCCGCCAATCCAGGCCGAAAAGCGGAGCCACCAAAAGGGCAATGCCGATCCCGAATGGCCAGGCCATCAGCATAAGGCCCATCGCCAGAGCCACAGTCGGCCCGCTGAACCGGTCCAGCACCATCTTCGCGCCGGTGATCGTGAGCAGAGTTCCGCCGATACCCGACACGATGCGGCCCAGGAGCGCCATGGTGAAATCCGGCGCAGTGGCCAAAAGGATGCCGCCCAGACCCATCAGCCCCACGCCCGTAAGCAGGACCGCCCGGACCGAGAAGCGCGCGAGCATCATGCCCGCGGGCAGAGCGACGACGATCCCCGCGAGCGAATAGGCGCCCATGAGCGTGCCAAGGGACGCCCAGTCCGCAACGAGCGTGCCCACGAGCAGCGGACCGAGCGCGCCGATCACCTGCAGTTGCGCGCCCATGGACATGCGAGCCATCGCCAGCACGCCGACTTCGCCCCACGTCCGTGCCGACATTACGCCCCTCATCCGCCGGGCCTCCGCCCGGCCGAGGTGGTGGGACCACGATTGCCGATCGCCGACCAGATCGTTTCCCGAATGGCGGCTCACCACGTGCCGAAGGCCTGCGGCCGTCAGCAGCGATCGACCGGATCTCCCGCCTGTTCGCGGGTCTGGAGGCGCTCGTCGTTACGGATAGGCGCCAGGGCAGGCGTCCTTGGCCTTGCAGGTTCTCGTGCGCCAATGGCCCTTAGGCTGTCAGGACTTCGGATGGCGTAGATCCAAACCTGTTCAGAACGGACATCCGGAAAGTCCGCTTCCCGCCTCAATTGCAGAATCACGGGCGATGCAGAAGAGCGGACATGCGGCTTGGCGAGCCGCTGGGGCGTTCTGCGCCGTTTTCAGACCTACCGACGCACCGAGACGTCGACGTTGATCCCTTCTGGGTCCTATGGCATCTTTACCTTGCGTAATGCCCTTTTGGCTGCTGTCACCCGTTTGGCTCGAACTCGGCGAGAACCCCATGCGCATTGGCCGCCTGAGCGTTACACTGGCGCTGTGCACGGCCGCGCTCGGCGTCTTGCCTCAGAAAGTCCGGGCGAATGATCCGGAACCCTTGACTGTCCAGTGCCTCTGCCGTGACGGAAGTTCGACGAACCGGTTTTTCGGTCGCTTCGCCGTCGACGCCGGCAGCAGCCAGGCGCTCAAGGATCTGATCGAGGCCAACACGTTCGGCCTCCGCAGGACCATCACGATCAGGGGTGAAGGGTGCGGGCGGGACCCGCGTCTGGAGGGACTTAACGCGACGTGCGGACGCACCTCTGTGACGAACCGCGATCCTGCTGGGCGGCTGACCGAATCCACGATGGTCGACAACGCCGAGTTCAGCGGTGAAGTAACTATGCGAATTACCTCGAACAGCGGGATCCCGCGGCTTCCCGGAACCCCGGATGATGAGCCAAGGGTCAATATGGAACAGTGGACGAGCGGTCGCGTGAGGGTCATCCAGGTGATGGGCGTCGCGCAGAAGGTCACGCCGAAATAGCCAGAGCGCCCATGCAAGGGCTGCGATCGGGTTCCGATGCCAAACCCGTCCGCAAGCTCCTCTTCGGCAAGTCCGGCGCCCGCTCGGCATCGCTCTCGTCGCCTGACGCCAGCGCGCAACCTAAGCCAGGACGTCTCCAGAAAGCCCTTGCCGTTTCAATGTGAGTCTCACGAGAGGTCCCCGATGAGGCGCTACCGTCTCCTGCTTTCGATAGCCACCCTCGTCACGGCTCTTGTGACAAGTCTGCCGGTTTCCGCACGCGATGCAGCAGCCACTGCCGAACGTTTTCGTGCCATCGGCATCAAGCTCGACTCCGCGGATGCGACGCCGGAGCGCGTCGCGACCGCACGGGCTGCCACGATCGAGCTGCGGCAAAGAGACGTCACAGTGGCCGACATGACGATGCTTGCGGCCATGCAAGGGCTCACTTCGGTCACTCTCCACGAGAGCGTAACGCAGGAGCAGATCGCGGCTCTCTCTGCAGCCCCGGCACTGACCAGCCTTTCGTTCGGTGGCAGACCCAACCTCAATGAGGAAAGCATCGCAGCGATCGCTGCATTCCCGAGACTGCGTCATCTCCGGCTCGGTGCCGCCACGGGGTTTTCGCCGAGAGGCCTTGCGCCGCTCGCGCGCGCAAGCGGTCTTGAACGATTGTCGCTGAACAGATCGCGGGCGCCGATCGCCGACTTTTCCTTCCTCGCGAACCTGCAGAAGCTGACGGAGCTCGAATTGATTGCCCACGGGTCGATCGATGACGACGCGCTGGTGCATATCGGCGCGATCAGCGGGCTGCGCGCCCTGAACCTCAGCGCAACCAACGTGACGGACCAGGGGATCGCTCATCTGCGAGGACTCAAGGGCCTGACGACACTCGTCCTGGACGGCACCCGCCTCACGCCAGCCGCAATGGCAACGCTCGGAGAGCTCAGCGGCCTCGCGACGATCACGCTCGGCGGGCCTCAGCTGACCGACGCTGCGCTTCCACCACTTCCTGCGCTTCATTCCATCTCTGTGTATGATTCCCCGCTCGCCGACGTTTTTGCAGAAAGCCTTTCCCTGCAACCAAATCTGTCGACTGTCTATTTGAGCAAAACCAAGGTTACCGACGCCGCCGTCAGGCATATGGCGACCATACCGAACTTGCGAAATCTGGTTCTGCTGGGCGGTGCGCTGACTGATTCCGCCTTCAGTGGCCTGATATTTCACGAAGCCGTCACCATCAACCTGTCCGGCAATGGGGCATTGACCGACGCTGCCCTTGCCGCTTTGGTAACTCAGCCGAAGCTCACGAGCCTCGACGTCCGGCGAACGCGCGTCTCGAGGGAAGGGGCCGCAGCTGCTTTGGCGCAGAGGCCCGCCGGCTTGCCTGCGCTCAGGATTCTCAACTGATTGACAGACAACAGTCGAGCAGCCCCAGCGGGCGGCGGCGCGGCGCTGGACAACCATTGACCGAATGGTGAACATTTCCTGCCAGCGTAACGCGAGACTGCCGCGGGTGGCTCCGGCAATCCCGGGAACCGCTCCAATTGCCAGCCGGTTCTCAGGTCCGGGTTCGCGTCGAATTCGGCAGTATGTCGCCAGCCCCCCGGGAAAGTGGATCCCAGATTGATGACAAGCGCAGCCTATGCCGGAGTACTGAAGCCGGTGCTCTCCATCGCCGACGCGCTGTCGGTCGTCGAGGACGGCATGACCGTCATGATCGGCGGATTCGGCGGCGCAGGATCGCCGGTCGAGCTCGTTCACGGCCTCATCGATACCGGCAAGCGCGACCTGGTGGTGGTGAACAACAATGCGGGGAACGGTCAGGTCGGCCTCGCCGCCCTCATCCGCGAGAAGCGGGTCCGGAAAATGATCTGCTCGTTTCCGCGGTCTTCCGATTCCAGCGCCTTCCGCGAGCTTTACGAGATGGGCGAGATCGAACTCGAAGTGGTCCCGCAGGGCACCCTCGCCGAACGCATCCGCGCGGCCGGTGCAGGCGTCCCGGCATTCTTCACGCCGACCGGCTTCGGCACCCCGCTCGCGGCCGGCAAGGAAGCACGCGAGTTCGGCGGCCGGACCTACATCATGGAACACGCTCTTCACGCCGACATCGCGCTGGTGAAGGCTGCCCGGGCCGACCAGGCCGGGAACCTGACCTTCAGCATGTCAGCTCGCAATTTCGGACCGATCATGTGTGCCGCAGCCGCGATGTCCATCGTGCAGGCCAGCGAGATCGTCGATGCGGGAGCGATCGACCCCGAAGTCGTCGTGACACCGGGGATCTTCGTCGATCGGCTCGTCCATGTGGCCCATCCAAGCCAGGAAGAGGATCTCGTGGCAAAGGGAGTGCGCTATCCATGACCGACACGGTGGCACGATTGACGCGCCGTCAGATGGCCTGGCGCGCCGCCCAGGACATCGCCGACGGCAGCTATGTGAACCTCGGCATCGGAATTCCGGAACTCTGCGCCGATTTCGTTCCCCAGGGCCGGCGCGTGACCTATCACACCGAAAACGGCATTCTCGGCTTTGGCGAGGCGCCTGCGAAGGGCCTGGTCGACTTCGACCTCATCAACGCCGGCAAGAAGCCAGTGTCGCTGCTGCCCGGCGCCGCCATCTTCGACCATGCGACGAGCTTTTCGATGATCCGAGGCAAGCACATCGATCTGGCGATCCTCGGCGCCTTCCAGGTCTCGGCGCAAGGTGACCTCGCCAACTGGAGCACGGGCGACAATTCGGTTCCAGCTGTCGGCGGGGCCATGGATCTCGTCGTCGGCGCCCGCGACATCTACATCATCACCGAGCATACGACGCGAACCGGCGAACCCAAGCTGCTGGATGCCTGCAGCTATCCCCTCACCGGGATCGGCGTGGTGCGCCGCGTGTTCACCGATCTCGCGGTGATCGACGTGACCAGCGAGGGGTTCGTGGTCTCGGAGATTGTCGCGGGCATGTCTCTGGATGAGTTGCAGGCAAAGACCGGGTCCCCGCTCGCGCCTCATCGGGACCTTCGCAGCCTTCACGCGCCTGCGCTGTGAGGCTGCTGGCCTGATCGTCTGCAAGGTCCTTGCGCCTGGTGTGCGGGGCTCCCGGCGCCGTTGGCGGTAGAGCGGCCAGCGGGACTGCTTCGCGCCTCAATTGCAGACCTTGGGCGCCGTGTCGAAAGCGGACACCCTGGGGGCCATCCCAGCGGGTTCCACGGCTTTCCACCCGCACCGCAGGTTCTGGGTGGCTGTGCCGGTCATGGCATGGACCTCGCCGAAGGGCCGGTAGACGGCCTCCCAGACATTCGCCTTGGAGCCGTTGGTGAGCATGATCGGCCGGTCGAGGTGATCGGCGTGGACATGCAGGAGCTGCGGGGAGGCTGTGTCGACATTCGCGACGATCGCCAGCGGCATGTCGTTCGATTTTAGTGCCTCAGCTCGCTCTCATCGTCGGCTCGCTAGCGCTCCCAACTTGCCCCTTGAAATGACGAAGGCCCCGCCACTCGGCGGGGCCTTCAGGGTCAAATGTCACGTTATGGGTGGATTGCGCCACGCTCACCCGGCTTTTGGTGCCAAGTTAGAAGTCGCTTCACACACAACACGGACCGCACGTCTCACGAGCACCCGGTCGTGCTGCCGCAGGTGTCGCACTTCAGGCAGGTGCCGTTGCGCACCAGCGTGAAGTTCGAGCATTCCGGGCAGGCGTCGCCCACATAGCCGCGGAGCTTGGCTTCCGCCCGCCGGTCGGCCGTCGACCGTTCGGCCTTGGTCTCGCGCGCTGCCTCCGCCTGGTCGAACAGCGCGGTGAGGGCCGGGGAGACGGCGGCTGCCACTTCCTCCTTCAGCGCCGTGGCACCGATGGTGGCGGGGCCGCGGGCCATGGTCACCACCGTGCCCGTGCGCCCGTCGCTCGACAGCGAGCCCGGGGTCGGCTGGCCGCTCTGGCCGGCCACCACGGTGAACTTGTCGGTCTTGCCGCGCACCAGGCCCTTGGAGAGCACGCTCTTCGCCCCCTCCGTCGCGCCGGTGCCGAGCGCGTCGTAGCGGCTCTCGCCGGGATCGACGTGGCCGAGATCGGCGCGGCCGAGATAGCTCACGGCCAGCTCGCGGAACACGTAGTCGAGGATGGAGGTGGCGTACTTGATCGTGTCGTTGCCCTGCACCGGGCCGGCGGGCTCGAAGCGGGTGAACGTGAAGGCCTCGACATACTCGTCCAGCGGCACGCCGTACTGGAGGCCCAGCGAGATGGCGATGGCGAAGTTGTTGAGGAGAGAGCGCAGCGCCGCGCCCTCCTTGTGCATGTCGATGAAGATCTCGCCGATGCGGCCGTCGTCATATTCGCCGGTGCGCAGGTAGACCTTGTGGCCGCCGACCACCGCCTTCTGGGTGTAGCCCTTGCGACGGTCCGGCATGCGCTCGCGCTCCCGGATCACCTGCACGCGCTCCACCACCTTCTCCACGATCCGCTCGGCGAGAGCGGCGGCGCGGGCGGTCTGCGGCTTCTCCATCAGCTCCTCGACGCCGTCCTCGTCCTCGTCGTCCTCGATGAGCTGGGCGTTCAGCGGCTGCGAGAGCTTGGAGCCGTCGCGGTAGAGCGCGTTGGCCTTCAGCGCCAGCTTCCATGAGAGCATGTAGGCGCTCTTGCAGTCCTCGACGGTCGCCTCGTTCGGCATGTTGATCGTCTTGGAGATGGCGCCCGAGATGAAGGGCTGCGCCGCCGCCATCATGCGGATGTGGCTCTCCACCGACAGGTAGCGCTTGCCCTTGCGGCCGCAGGGGTTGGCGCAGTCGAACACCGCGTAGTGCTCGAGCTTCAGGTACGGAGCGCCCTCCAGGGTCATGGCACCGCAGACGTGCTCGTTGGCCGCCTCGATGTCCTTCTTGGAGAAGCCGATGCGGGCGAGCAGCTCGAAGCCGGGCGCGTTCACCTCCTCGGCGGGGATGCCGAGGGTCTTGACCACGAAATCCTCGCCGAGCGTCCACTTGTTGAAGACGAACTTGATGTCGAAGGCGGTCTTCAGCTGCGCCTCGGCCTTGGCCAGCGCCTCGTCGGTGAAGCCCTTGGCCCGCAGCGTCGCGGCGTTGATGGCGGGGGCCTGGGCCAGCGTTCCGTGGCCGACCGCATAGGCCTCCATCTCGGCGATCTCGCTCTCGCGATAGCCGAGGGTACGCAGTGCCTCCGGCACCGCCTGGTTGATGATCTTGAAGTAGCCGCCGCCGGCCAGCTTCTTGAACTTCACCAGGGCGAAGTCGGGCTCGATGCCGGTCGTGTCGCAGTCCATGACGAGGCCGATCGTGCCGGTGGGCGCGATGACCGAGACCTGGGCGTTGCGGTCGCCGTTCGGTTCGCCGTGGGCGAGCGCCTCGTCCCAGGCGCGGGTGGCGTGGGCGACGAGGCCCGGCACCGGGCAGTTGGCGTGATCGAGCGGCACCGGGTTCACCGACAGCGCCTCGTAGCCCGAGGCCTCGCCGTGGGCGGCGCGGCGATGGTTGCGGATGACGCGCAGCATGTGCTCGCGGTTCGGCTGGTAGCCGGGGAAGGGCCCGAGCTCGCCCGCCATCTCTGCCGAGGTCTTGTAGGAGACGCCGGTCATGACCGCGGTGAGCACGCCGGCCAGCGAGCGGCCCTCGTCGGAATCATAGGGGATGCCCATGGTCATCAGCAGGCCGCCGATATTGGCGTAGCCGAGGCCGAGGGTGCGGTACTCGTAGGAGAGCTCGGCGATCTGGCGCGAGGGGAACTGCGCCATCAGCACGGAGATTTCCAGCACGACCGTCCACAGCCGGCACAGGTGCTCGTAGCCGGCGATGTCGAACTGCTTGGCCTTCGGATCGTAGAACTGCAGCAGGTTTGCCGAGGCGAGGTTGCAGGCCGTGTCGTCGAGGAACATGTACTCCGAGCACGGGTTCGACGCGCGGATCGGGCCGGCGGCGGGGCACGTGTGCCAGTCGTTCATGGTCGTGTTGAAGTGCAGGCCCGGATCGGCCGAGGCCCAGGCGGCGTGGCCGATCTTCTCCCACAGGTCGCGCGCCTTCAGCGTCTTCATCACCTTGCCGGAGATGCGGGCGGTGAGGTTCCAGTCACCGTCCTTCTCCACCGCCTGCAGGAAGTCGTCCTTCAGCGAGACGGAGTTGTTGGAGTTTTGGCCGGCCACCGTCAGGTAGGCGTCGGAATCCCAGTCGGTGTCGTAGGTCGGGAACTCGATGTCCTTGTAGCCCTGGCGGGCGAACTGGATGACCCGCTTGATGTAGTTGTCGGGCACCATGGCCTTGCGGGCCGCCTTCACCTCGCGCTTCAGCGCCGGGTTCTGGTTCGGGTCGAAGCAGGCGTCGCCGTCGCCGTCGCAGTTGATGCAGGCCTTCATGATGGCCTTGAGGTGCTTGGCGACGATCTTCGAGCCGGTCACCAGCGAGGCGACCTTCTGCTCCTCGATCACCTTCCAGTCGATATAGGCCTCGATGTCCGGATGGTCGGCGTCGACCACCACCATCTTGGCGGCGCGGCGCGTCGTGCCGCCCGACTTGATGGCGCCGGCGGCGCGGTCGCCGATCTTCAGGAAGCTCATCAGGCCGGAGGAGCGGCCGCCGCCGGCGAGCTTCTCGCCCTCGCCGCGCAGGTAGGAGAAGTTCGAGCCGGTGCCCGAGCCATACTTGAACAGGCGCGCCTCGCGCACCCACAGGTCCATGATGCCGCCCTCGTTGACGAGGTCGTCGGCAACCGACTGGATGAAGCAGGCGTGCGGCTGCGGGTGCTCATAGGCCGACTTCGACTTGGTCAGCTTGCCGGTCTCGAAGTCGACGTAGTAGTGGCCCTGGCCGGGGCCGTCGATGCCATAGGCCCAGTGCAGGCCGGTGTTGAACCACTGCGGCGAGTTCGGCGCCACCATCTGGCGGGCCAGCATGAAGCGCAGCTCGTCGAAGAAGGCCTGGGCGTCGGCCTCCTGGTCGAAATAGCCACCCTTCCAGCCCCAGTAGGTCCAGGTGCCGGCGAGGCGGTCGAAGACCTGCTGCGAGGTGGTCTCACCCACCCAGCGCTCCTTCTCGGGCAGCTCCTTCAGCGCCTTCTCGTCGGGCGCCGAGCGCCACAGCCACGAGGGAACGGAATTCTCCTCGACCTTCTTCAGGCGCGCGGGAACGCCGGCCTTGCGGAAATATTTCTGCGCGAGGATGTCGGCGGCGACCTGGCTCCACGTCTCCGGCACCTCGATGCCTTCCAGGCGGAAGACGATGGAGCCGTCCGGATTGCGGATTTCCGACGTCGCCTTGCGGAAGGCGATCCCCGCATAGGCGGACTGTCCGGCCGTGGTGTAACGCCTGTCGATGCGCATCTGTCGATCCTCGTCTCAGGCCGGGAGTGTGCTCCCGCGCCGTCATTGGGTCCAGCGAGCCGGACCTGCCCCACCCGGGTTATCCGGGCCCCGTCTGTCGCCTCGGCCGGCTTGTTCCCGCTCTCCACAGGGGAGGGGGGCCGGCTCGTTGAAATTCGCTCCGCGCCCTGTCGCACGGCCCCGGTCGTCACTCCGCCGGCCGCTGGAGATGTTCCGCCGGGGCGGGCACCGTCCATCGGTTACGGAGACACTTTTCCAGCTCCGACACGCTACGGCGTCAGCAACCTTCAAAACCGTCTGGGGAAGGCCCGGCAGAGACTTGAAACAATCCGCCGAACCGAGGGCAACCTAGGCGGCAGGCACTGACGTCGTCAAGATATAGTGGGCACCGGTAAACGAGGCCCTAAATATGGTGTGGATGGGAGGAATTTTCCAGGGAGCGCGCTCGACCCGAAGCAAGTCTCGGAAATCGCGGGGAGATTCGGCAAGCGGATTTTCGAGGCTGTCCGGGCGGGGCCGCGATTCCTTGCGATGCAAGCGCGAAGTTGGCCGCCTGTCCCCAGAGCCACCATTCCGTCATGTGGCAAATGCGTGACAGGCGCAGGCGCCGTTGCCGCTTCGTTCACCAGGGGTGAGGGCCGGCGCGGTGCCTTCCCCTAGGTCGTGTCGCCTCCTGCAGCCCTTTCGAATCGCAGGCGAATCGGGCCCGCGGCGAATCGCGGTCGCTCAAACGAAAACGGCCGGGTTGCCCCGGCCGTTCGTTTGTTCGCTGGTCTGCGGGTTTGCCTTACTCGGCGCCCTTGCGGTTCCACCAGCCCGCACGACGGGCCGTGGCAGCGGCCGGCTGGATCGTCTCCACCGGCTCCGGATCGGGCGTCCTGCGACGCTTTACCGGCTCCGCCGCAACGGCGGGTTCCGGCTCGGGCGCCGGTGCCGGGGCGGCGACGGCGGTCGCGGCAGGCGCGTCCACCACGATGGGCTCCGCAGGCGGCGTGCGGCGG
>NZ_JBQVQL010000041.1:0-39153 GCF_052440005.1 Phreatobacter sp. | reverse complement strand
CGCCTCCTCTGGGCGCACTACGCCGCGCTCAAGGGCCGGGCGGCCGAGCCTGCCACGACGGCGTGATCGCGCGCCCTTTGGGCTTCACAAGAGCGACACGATCCCCATAGTATCGATCAGTGCCTGAATTCGCGGCTCGCGAATCGCCGAGCCGCCCGATCGCAAGGAGTTCATCTTGACGGTCGCCGTATCGCCCGGGGACCTGCCGGTTTCGACCGCCATGTCTCCTGGTTCATGGCCGGCCCTGGTGCTCAACGCGGATTACCGCCCGCTGAGCTACTATCCCCTGTCGCTGTGGTCGTGGCAGGATACGATCAAGGCCGTCTTCCTCGACCGCGTCACCGTCGTCTCGACCTACGAGAAGGCGATCCACTCGCCGAGCTTCGAGATGAGGCTCCCGAGCGTGGTCTCCCTGAAGACCTATGTGAAGCCTTCGCGCAATCCCGCCTTCACCCGGTTCAACGTCTTCCTGCGCGACCGTTTCCGCTGCCAGTATTGCGGCCACGGCGAGGACCTGACCTTCGACCACCTGATCCCGCGCTCGAAAGGCGGCCAGACCACCTGGGACAACGTGCTGACCGCCTGCTCGCCCTGCAACCTGCGCAAGGGGTCGAAGACACTGAAGGAGTCGGGGTTGCAACTGGCCCAGATGCCGTTTGCCCCCAGCGTGCAGGACCTGCATACGAACGGTAGGCTGTTCCCGCCGAACTACCTGCACCAGAGCTGGATGGACTACCTCTACTGGGATACCGAGCTGGAGCCGTGACGAGCCCGCGGCGGCCCCTCATGGCGCTCCTGGAGGGTGCCAGCCGGGCCTTGCGGCGTGGTCGCGTTTATGGCGACCCTGCGCCAGACGAGGCCGCCGCGCGCCTCCGATGCGGGACATCGGTACTTATCCGTAGATTGCTTCCCACAGGTTTCAGTTGCTGAATCGCGGGTCCACCTGGGGAGGTTGGGGCACATGGTGGGCGCAAGTCTGGATGTCGACCGCTATGCGTTCGACGTGATCGACCGGCTGGAGGGAAAGACCGAGCCGGGTCAGGTCATGACCGAACTCGTCAGCGTCATGCGGCATTTCGGCTTTTCCTCGCTCATCGTCACCGGCGTCCCCCTGCCCCATCAGAACCTCGAGGCGCTGGTGCTCGCCCATCACTGGCCGGAGGGCTGGTGGGATCGCTACAACAACCGCGGCTATGCCCAGATCGACCCGGCGATGCGGAAGGTCATGAGCTCGGTCATGCCCTTCGTCTGGAGCGAGTCGCGCACGCCGACGATCAGCCGCGAGCAGGCGCTGATCCTCGACGAGGCCGGAGATTTCGGCCTCGCCGACGGCTATTGCGTGCCCATCCACTCCGGTGGCGGCCTCGACGCCTGCGTCTCCTTCGGTGCCGACCGCGTCGCCCTGTCGCGGCGCGAGCAGCGCTCGCTGCATCTCATCAGCCTCTACGGCTACGAGGCCATCCGCCGGGCGAGGCTTCCCGGCGACGGCGGGGGATCCTTCGGCCTGACCCCCCAGCAGATCGAATGCATCCGCTGGGCCGCCGAGGGCAAGTCGAACTGGGAGATCGGCCAGATCCTGGCGATCTCGGAGAACACGGTGAAGAACCATCTGGCCGGCGCGCTGGAGCGGACCGGCTCGACGTCGCGGGCCCATCTCGTCGCCCGCTGCCTGCGTCGCAAGATCATCCCCTGATTCCGGAAACGCCCTGTTGCAGAGCGCAATAGTCTGATCGGGCCAGTGACAGACAGGCCGGTCGAAACCACCCTTTCCCCACGGTCACCTTGGGAGGGTTGGCATGCGGCTTCTCGTCATCGACGGGCGCGATATCGCCCGGCACGCAGCTCTGATGGACGAGGCCTTCCGGCTTCGTCACCGCGTCTTCGTCGAGGAACTGGGCTGGGAACGGCTTCGCAAGCCTGACGGGCGCGAGATCGACCAGTTCGACGTGGAGACGGCCCGCCACTTCCTCATCCTCGACGAGGACGACAACCTCAGGGTCTATACCCGGCTTTTGCCGACGCAATGGCCGCATCTCCTCAGCGACGCCTATCCGCATCTCGCCCCACGCGGCATCCCGCGGGGGCCGCAGATCTGGGAATGGACGCGCCTCGCCATCGATCCGAAGTACCGCGGCGACGGCAGCTGGTCGCGCGGCTCCGGCGAGATGGCCCGGGCCGTCGTCGAACACTGCCTCGCCAACGGCATCGAGCAGATGACCTGGGAAGGCCACCCGGTCTGGGTGACGCGCTTCCTGGAAATGGGATTCTGGCCGACACCCCTCGGCCCCATCACCGACATCGACGGCGGCCCGGTGATCGCCGGCGTCATGGACGTCACACCCGACATTCTCGACGGCTTCACGGGGCGCGGCATCGCCACGACCCCGATGCACGCCGTCATGGCCTGAACCAGACCGGAGGAGGGACGACATGCACGGACTGAAGCCCTATCCGTCGGCGGACACCGACGACTACCTCGCCACGCTCGTCGTCCAGACGGCGGTGCTGGCCCGCAGGCGCAACGCGCGCTTCCTGCAGATGCTCCTCGAGATGGCGGCTCACGAGGCCCTGCGGCTCGCCGAGGGGCAGGAGCTGCGGGCAGCCTCTGCCGCAGGTCTCGAGGAGGCTCTCGACGCCCTGGAGGCCTACCTGCGCCATGCGCGCGGCACGGAGCCCTTCCTCATCGCCGCGGTGCCGGACGAGGACGCCCGGGCGCGCCACGAGACGGCTCAGGACGTCGTCTACGGCTATGCCGCGCGCGAGGCGGCACGGCGAACACGGATGCAGCGGCAGGCCGCTTGAGGAGGCAGTGATGAAGCGATCCGACGAGATCGGACAGTTCGCCCTGGAGCTGGAGGCCGCGACGGGGAAGGCCAGGCGGCTGGGCCTGGATGTCGCGGTCTATCTCCTCGAGCTCGCGGCATCCGAGGTGCGCGAGGCCTATGTCGTCCAGCGCTATGGCGAGGAGCCGTCCAGCTCCGCCACGCGGCCGTCGCGGCGCAAGGAGATGACCGCTGGACGATGACCGCCGGGCGATGACCCCGGCCGCGGTCACGCCGGGCGGTCGGTGTCCCGCGGGCGGCTGGCGGCGGCGAGCGCCACCAGCGCCAGCGCCGAGGCGATGACGACGTTCCACCCCGCCAGCGACAGGCCGAGGAAGCGCCAGGCGGCCACGGTGCAGTCGGCGAGAGGCTTGGCCGTCTGCAGCTGGCGCAGGAGGTCGGCGGGATTGCGGGCGATGGCGGTGGGCTGGGCGCAGGTCGTCGGCCCCTGCCAGAAGCCCCATTCGGCGCCGGCGTGATAGACGCCAAGGCCGGCGCCCCAGATCATCAGCCCGGCAAGGGCGAGGAGGCCGAGCCGGACGATCGCACCGGGCCAGCGGCGCCAGGCCATGGCGGCGACGGCGAGCGACGCGGGAATGACGGCGTAGTAGGGCACGCGCTGCTGCAGGCAGAGCGGACAGGGCGGCAGGCCCACCACGAACTCGAAGACATAGGCGCCGAGGATGGTGCCGGTGGCGGCGGCGGCGATCACGAGCGCCCCCGACAGCCAGGGGCGGCTCAGGCAGGTCGCGACGATCTCGGCGGGTTTCATGGCGGCGGTTCTAGCCGCTCACGACGTTCTGTCCAGTGGCCCGCGACTGCGGCATGGGTTTCCATTGACCCGGCCGCCCCCCTCGTCCATCACAAGATGATGAGCTCGGCTGATCCGATCGACCGCCCGCGCCGCGGCAAGACCTACAGCGTCCCGAACCTGCTCACCTACGGCCGCGTCCTCGCCGTGCCGCTGGTGGCCGCCTGCCTCTTCGCTCAGGTCATCTACGAGGGCGGCATCTGGCTGCGCTGGGTGGCGCTGGGCATCTTCATCGTCGCCGCCATCACAGACTATTTCGACGGCTACCTCGCCCGCGCCTGGTCGCAACACTCGGCCATCGGCCGCATGCTCGACCCGATCGCCGACAAGCTGCTGGTCGGCATCGTGCTGATGATGCTGGCGGCCGACGGCACCATCCTCGGCTGGTCCCTGTGGGCGGCGATGGTGATCCTGGCGCGCGAGATCCTCGTCTCCGGCCTGCGGGAGTTCCTCGCGGAACTGCGCGTGTCGGTGCCGGTGACGCGGCTGGCCAAGTGGAAGACGGCGGTGCAGCTCGTCGCCGTCGGCTTCCTCATCGCCGGTCCGGCGGGCGACCAGATCGTGCCGGGCGTCACGCCGGTCGGCATTGCGTTGCTCTGGTGCGCCGCCATCCTGACGCTCTACACGGGCTACGATTATTTCCGCGCCGGGGCGGGCCATCTCATCGAGGATGACGAGCCGTGAAGGTCCTCTATTTCGCCTGGGTGCGCGAACGCATCGGCAAGGCCTCCGAGGAGATCGAGCCGCCGGCGGACGTCGTCACGGTCGCCGACCTCGTCACCCACCTGATCGGCCTCGGCGAGGGCTATGCCCATGCCTTCGAGAACCGCACGGTGATCCGGGCCGCTCTCGATCAAGTCCATGTGAAACCGGAGGCCCCGCTGGCCGGGGCGCGCGAGATCGCCTTCTTTCCGCCCATGACCGGCGGCTGACTGCCGGCATGAGCCAGCCCCCCGATCCCCCGCGCGCCAAGGTCAACCGCCGCCGCCTGCTCGGCGTTCTCGCCTCGCTGCCGATCATCGGCGGCGCCGGCGGGGCCTTCGCCTATCGCAGCCAGCCCTACTACACCGGGCCGGTGAGCGACCATTTCGACGGCACGCGCTTCTTCGACCCGCACGGCTCCCCGCCCAAGGCCATCACCGAGCTCCTGCGCTGGCAGTTCGGCGGCGACGAGCGGGCGCGCTGGCCGGAGAGCTGGCCCTCGGATCATGCCGACGTGCCGCCGCCGCGCGTCGAGGGCGACGCCATCCGCCTGTCCTATGTGGGCCACGCCACCGTTCTGATGCAGACGCGGGGGCTGAACATCCTCTTCGATCCCGTGTGGTCGGAGCGGGTCTCGCCCGTCTCCTTCGCCGGCCCGAAGCGGGTCAATCCACCGGGCATCGCCTTCGGAGCGCTGCCGAAGATCGACCTCGTCCTCGTCAGCCACGGCCATTACGACCATCTCGACGTCGAGACGCTCTCCCGCCTCCACGCGGCCCACCAGCCCAGGGTGATCACGCCGCTCGGCCAGGACGCGATCATGAAGGCGCACGATCCCGCCATCCGCGCCGAGGCCCACGACTGGGGCGCCCGCGTCGAGATCGGCAACGGGATGGCGGTGCATCTCGCGCCGATGCGGCACTGGACGGCCCGGGGCCTGTTCGACCGCAACAAGGCGCTCTGGGCTGCCTTCGTGATCGAGGCGCCGGGCGGGCTCGTCTACCACATCGGTGACACCGGCTATGGCGACGGCCATCATTTCCGCGAGGCCAGGCGCCGGTTCGGTGGCTTCCGCCTCGCCATCCTCCCCATCGGTGCCTACGAGCCGCGCTGGTTCATGCGCGACCAGCACATGAACCCGGCCGAGGCGGTGCAGGTGATGATCGACTGCGGCGCGCGCCGGGCGCTCGCCCATCACTGGGGCACGGTGCAGCTCACCAACGAGGCGATCGAGGAGCCGCGCGTGGCGCTGCATGCCGCCCTCGCCGAGCGCGCCATCGCGCCCGACCTGTTCCGGGCCATCCGGCCGGGCGAGGTCTGGGAGCTGCCGGCAGCGGAAGCCTGACGGCCTCTACTGGATCTGCAGGCCACGCAGCAGGCGCTCGATGTAATCCATCTCGATCTGCGGCCGGTCCTGCTCCGACAGACGGCGGCGCAGCTCCTCCAGAACGCGCTGGGCGCGCTGGGCGGCGCCCTCGCCGGCATTGGGAATACGCACGTCGGAATTCTCGTTGGCCTCGCGGCCGCGTGTCGGCCGTCCCAGCGGATCGTAATCCTGGTTGCCGGCCTGGCCCTGGCGACCGCCCGGCTGGCCGGGCTGGCCCTGCTGACCCTGGCCCTGACCCTCCTGCATCTGCTGGGCGAGACCCTGGGCGCCCTGCTGCAGGCTGCGCAGCGCGCGGCCCTGGGCGTCGGTGGCGCCCTGGCCGTTGCCGCGGCCGAGGGCCTCCTCGGCTTCGCGCATGGCGCGGCCGGCATTGCCCATGCCCTCCTGCGCCTGGCGGCCGCCTTCCGACTGGCCCTGGCCTTGGCCCTCGCCGCCCTCGCCCTGCTGTCCCAGCTGCTCGCGCAGCTGGTCGAGGAGTTCGCGCAGCTGGCGCTGGGCGTCGCCGAGCTGGTCGTAGCCCTGCTCGCCCTCGCCCTGTTGACCCTGCTGGCCGGGCTGCTGTTGCTGACCCTGCTGGCCGCGCTGACCCGGGCGCTGCTGGCCGCGCTGGGCGCGACGCTGCTCCTGGTTGCGGCGGAAGGTGTCGTCGCGCAGCTGCTGCTGGCGGCGGATCATGTCGGCGAGACGGTCGAGGGGGCTCTCGCCCTGCTCGCCCTGTTCGCCGTTCTCGCCCTGCTGCTGTTGCTGCTGGCGGCCGGCCTGCAGATTCTGCAGCATCTGCTGCAGCTCCTGCATCAGGCGCTGGGCCTGGTCGCGGGCGCCATTGCGGGCGAGGTTCTCGATGCGGTTCAGCATGTCGCGCAGGTCCTGCGGACGGACCTGCCGCGCGTTGGGATCGCGCTGGGCCTGCTGCTGGTTGCCGTCCTGCCGGTTGCGCATGGCCTGCTCGGCGAGCTCGCGCATCAGCCGGTCCATGGCCTGGCGGAGGTCCTGCGAGAGGCGGCGGATCTCCTCCTCGGACGCGCCGCGCTCGATGGCCTGGCGCAGGCGCTCGGCGGCCTGGGACACAGCCCGCTCGGCCTCGGAGACGTCTCCGTCCTCCATGCGCACGGCGATGTCCCAGAGATAGTCCATGACCTCGACCAGGGCCGCGTCGTCGCGGGCGCGGACGAGCCGGAAATAGGCAGTGCGCAGGCCGAGATAGACCGGCGTCTCCAGGCCGAACTGCTGGGGCGCCGTCGTCAGCGCCTCGAGGGCGCGGGCGACGCGCGGGGCGGCGTTGGCGTCGAGGGCGAGGATGCGCCGCTGCTCGACGAGGGCGCGCGGCACGGGCTTGGAGAAGACGCGGGCCGGCAGGGTGCCGTAGACGGTCTCGGAGAAGCCCTCGTTGCCGGCGTCGTCCTTCGCCCGCAGCTTCACCGCCACCTGCAGGCCGGCGAAGGGATGGGCGACGAAATCGCGTGACGTCTGGCCGTTGCCCTGGCGGGTGCGGGCCTGCGGCAGGGTGAGCGGCAGGGGCGGCAGGTCGGCGAGGGCGCGGGCGCCCGGCCGCTGCAGGGCGAGGGCCGAGGGCGCCAGCGACAGGGTGGCCTCGGCTTCCTTCACGCCGTAGTCGTCCTCGACCTTGTAGGACAGCACGAACTGGTTGCGCTGGTCGGTCTGCGGCGCGCGCTCGAAGGCGATGGTGGGGGCGCCGTCTGGAATGGCCTCGAAGCGCCAGGCGAGAGGCGGCGCACCGGAGCCGCTGACAGAAAGGGTACCGTTCTGCGTCACGGTCCAGCGGGTTTCCGCAAGGTTCGCGGGGGTCTGCGCCGGCGCGGCCGCGGCACCCTCGGCGCGTTCCGGTGCCGGCGCGGCGGCGACGCCCCCCTCCGGCTTGACCGCGACGTCGGCGAGGCCGGCGACGCGCAGCGTGACGATGGAGCCGGCCGGCACCTTGAAGACGTCTGGCTCGGCGGCGGCGTTGGCGGGGGGAGCGCCCTCGCCGGAACGGCGGGTCGGCAGGATCACCGGCGGGCGGGCGGTGTAGGGCGGCGGCGTCACCCAGGCGTCGATCCGGTAATTCACCGGCACCGGCGGGGCGCGCCAGTCGAAGGCGGTCAGCAGGCGCTGGGTCCGCTCCTCGCCGGCGAGGAAGAAGGCCGGGACGATGAGCAGCAGGGCCAGGGCGCGGATGGCGTAGCGGTCGAGGCTCGGCATCCGCGGCATGGGAATGCCGGTGCGCAGCCGGCCCGCCGCGGCGGCGACGCGGGCACGGTGCTCCTCCCACAGCGCCTTGGCGAAGGGATCGTCCGAGGTGGCGAGGTCGTCTGCGAGAGCGGTCGCCGGCCGGTGGCCGCCCTCCGTCGCGCGGTCGATGCGGCGGAGCGCCTCCTGGTCGGAGGGGCGGCGGATGGTGAGGAGCGGCCAGGCGGCGACGAGCAGCAGGGCGAGGACGAAGAGAACGCCGCCGAAGCGCGCCCAGTAGGGGACGACCTGCCAGAAGCCCAGCCAGGAGACGGCGAGGACCCCGCCGAAGATGCCGAGGAAGAGCACGAGACGGGGCCAGACCCGCTCCCAGAGGATGACGAGCTTGGCGCGATCGATCGCGTGACCGAGAGCGAGCTGATGTTCGTTGGGGGCCGGAGGCCGCTCCGTGTTCATGCCGTCGCTCAAGATCCGCTCCGGTTCGAGGTCTCCTGCAAGTTTCAGGCTAGCACGCTAGGTCCCAAAAACCACCTTTTCATGGCGGGCCGGCGATCACGGATCGGTCAGCGCTCAGGCCGCCTCGATGGTTGCCGCGAGGGCGGCGAGATCGACGTTGGCGCCGCAGGCGAGGACACCAACCCGCTCGCCGGGGGCCGGCCGGTAGGCGCCACAGAGGAGCGCGGCGAGCGCTGCGGCCCCGCCCGGCTCGCTCGCCGCGCGCAGGCCGAGCCAGAGCCGCTTCTGCGCCTCGCGGATCGCCGCGTCCGGCACCAGAACGACGTGGTCGACATAGGCGGCCGCGGTCTCGTGGACGCGGGCGAAGACGTTGCGGGCGCCAAGCGAATCGGCGGCGATGGACTGGACCTCGACATCGATGGGCCCGCCGGCGGCCAGCGCGGCATGGAGGGCGCAGGACCCCTCCGGCTCGACGCCGACCACCTTCACGCGACGGTCGAACCAACGGGCGATGCCGGAAATGAGGCCGCCGCCACCCACCGCCACCAGAACCGTGTCGAGGCCGCCGGCATCCTCCTCCCATTCGAGACCGACGGTGCCCTGGCCGGCCATGGTCGGCCAGGCGTCATAGGCGTGGACGGAGAGGGCACCGGTCGCGGCCGCATGGGCCTCGCAGGCGGCGAGCGCATCGGAATAGCGGGCGCCGCCGACGATGAGCTCGGCGCCGGTCTCGCGGATGCGGGCGATCTTGGCCGGCGAGGAGATCTCGGGAACGAAGATGCGGGCGGGAATGCCGAGGCTCGCCGCGGCATGGGCGACGGCGATGCCGTGGTTGCCGCCGGAAGCGGCACAGACGCCGGCCGCGGGCATGGTGTCGCCGAGCAGGGTGTTGAAGGCACCGCGGGCCTTGAAGGTGCCGGTGACCTGCAGGAATTCGAGCTTCATGACCACCGGAACCGGCGTGCCGAAGGTCTCGGGGGGTAAGGTCATGGTCGGCGTGCGGCGCACCCGCCCGGCGATGCGGGCATGGGCGGCGCGGATGTCGTCTGGCGTGATCATGGGCAGGTCCCGTTTCGGCGAGGCACGGGACCCGCTTCGGCCGGTGCGGTCAAGCCCAGATGGCGACGGGCAGGCCATGCGCATCGCGGCCCGGCGGATCGGGAAAGGGCTGCGCCGTGCCGGCAAGGAGGCGCCGGGCGACGAGGGCGTTCGCCGCAGCATCGAGGAGATCGTCGAGGCCCGCGCCGCGGGGAGCGGCCGTCAGAAAGTCGGCGGGATAACCGGCTGCGAGGAGCATATCGCGCCGCAGGGCGAGCCCCGGCGGATGACCGCGCGAGGAGACCTTCTTCGGCAGCGGCACCGGCCTGCCGCCGTTCAGCCGCCAGAATGCGAGCTCGGGATGAACCTCGTGGACGCGGTCGACGAGGCCGGGGTCTGCCCGCAGCAGCGCGTCGATCTCGCGGATCTTGGGAAAGAGGAAGAAGGCCTGTTTCGACACCTTTCGGGGTGGGGCGGACGTCTCGAGAGCGATCCGGCAGGCCTCGCCGTAGTCGGTGGCGTAGACGGCGGCGCGGGAGGGCACCGAAAAGACGGAGGACTGGCGCTCGCCCAAGAGTGGACGCACCAGCGTCTCCGGTCCCCGGCCACCCGGACCTGCCGTCTCGGGAAGTCCGATCGGCATGTCCACGGCGATTTTTTCGACCCCCATGGTCAGATCGGCGAAATTGCGCGTTATCGTGACGCATGGCGTCAGGGGACCTGTCGTTGCGATGGTCACCGCTATCCAGCCGGCGGGACAGCCGTCGACGCCTCGCACCATCGGCCGCTCCCCGCCGGGGATGGGCGTCACCTCGTTCCGGATGGCCATGCTCCGCCTCCTGCGCCGCCTCGCCCTCGCCGCCGTGCTCCTGGCCCTGACGCCGCTGGTGCTCACCCTCCTCTATACGGTGGTGACGCCGGTCTCGACACGCATGGTCTGGCGCATGGTGACGCTGAAGGGCTACGAGCGCAGCGTCGTGCCGCTGGAGGCCGTGGCGCGGCCGGTGCCGGCGGTGCTGATCGCCTCGGAGGATGCGCAGTTCTGCCGCCACCGCGGCGTCGACTGGCGCGAGCTGATGGCCGTCATCGAGGACGAGGACGGGCCCTCCCGCGGCGCCTCGACCCTGTCGATGCAGGTGGCGCGCAACCTCTTCCTCTGGCAGGGCGACACCGGCCCCACCGCCGTGATCCGCAAGGGGCTGGAAATCCCGCTCGCGCTGATGATCGACCTCGTCTGGTCGAAGCGGCGAATGATGGAGGTCTATCTCAACATCGCGGAATGGGGGCCGGACGGCGAGTTCGGCATCGAGGCCGGGGCGCAGCGTGCCTTCGGCAAGCCGGCGGCGCGGCTGACCGCCGGCGAGGCGGCGCTCCTCGTCGCCATCCTGCCGAACCCGATCCGGCGTGACGCACGGGCGCCGTCAGGGGGCGTCCGGCGCAAGGCCACGATCATCTCGCGGAGGGCGGGAGCGGCAGACACGGCATGCCTGCGGCTCGCGGCGTCATGACCACCGCGGGGCGGTGGACGCATGCGCGAAATCGCGCTTCTAATTCCGCCATGCTGCCTGCCTTCGCCCTCCTGGTCGTCCTCATGGCTGCGCCCGGGACCGCGCGCGGCCAGGCGCCGCCTGCCCAGCCCGACGCGGCCCTGACGGAAAGGGCGGTCGGCGCCTGGGAACTCTCCAATCCCGCCGGCAGCCGCAAATGCGCCGTCACGCTGAAGCCCGAGCGGGCCGGAGCCGGCCGGGCGCTGACCTTCGGCGAGGGCTGCGTCGCGGCCTTTCCGGCGATTGCCGCCATCGTCGCCTGGTCGGTCGGACCGGCGGGGTCCATCCGCTGGATCGATCGGGGAGGCCAGGCCGCCTTCGATTTCGAGGAGACGGAGGTCGGCATCTTCGAGTCGTTGCGACAAGGCGATCCTAGCGTCTATTTCCTCACCAGCCTGGCGCTGGCCGGCAAGACGCTGCCGACCGCCGACGAGCTCGCCGGCGCCTGGACCCTCGGCCAGCCCTCGGGGCGAAGCCTCTGCGGCCTCCTGCTCAAGCAGGAACTGGCGGCCGGCGCGGGGGCCCTGGAGCAGCGCTTCGCGGTGGAGGTGGCGGCGGGCTGCGAGCGCTCGGTCGCGGCTCTCGGCCTCAGCCACTGGCGGCTGGAGCGCGAGCTTCTCGTCTTCGGCGGCCGCGCCGGCACGCTCTCCTTCAAGCGCGAGGAGGACGGGCGCTGGACCAAGACGCCGGCCGACAACCGCCCGCTGCTGCTCTCCCGGCCCTGACCGCACCGCCCGAATTGGGGACTGGCGTTTCGCGCGACTATTTCGTCCACTGAAACGATGGTTCGTCCGCGGCTGCCCGGACGCCCCGGAGGACAGGCCATGACAGACGCGACCGCAGAGGCTTCGGTGCTGGTGAGGAGGGATGGCGCCGTCGCCAGCCTCGTGTTGAACGAGCCGAAATCGATGAACGCCATGTCGGCCGGCATCAAGGCGGGCATCGAGGAGACCCTGCCGGGACTTCTCGCCGACGCCGACGTCAGGGCCATCGTCATCACCGGCACGGGCCGGGCCTTCTGCGCCGGGGGCGACATCCGCTCCATGGACGACCGCGGCACGCTCTCCGTGAAGACGCGGATGACGCGGACCTACAAGTGGCTCATCCCGCTGCTCACCGCCGAGAAGCCCATCGTCTGCGCGGTGAACGGGGCGGCGGCGGGCGCCGGCCTGTCGCTGGCGCTGACCGGCGACATCATCCTCGCCTCGCGTGAGGCGCGCTTCAAGGCGGGGTTTCCCGGCCTCGGCGCGGCGGCCGACCTCGGCCTCGCCTATACCCTGCCGCGTGCCATCGGCTACCAGCGCGCCAGCGACATCCTGCTCACCAACCGCGAGGTTTCGGCCGAGGAGGCCCACGCCATGGGTCTGGTGGCACGGATCGCCGAACCCGACGCCCTGATGGCGGCGGCGATGGAGACGGCGCAGGCGCTCGCCGCCGGACCCACCGTGTCGCTGGCGCTCACCAAGCGGCTGATGCGCCGCGGCTACGAGCTGCCGATCGAGGGCTTTCTCGAATTCGAGGCCATGTCGCAGGTGGTCGCCTTCGGCAGCGACGATTTCGGCGAGGGCGTCTCGGCCTTCAAGGGCAAGCGCCGGCCGGACTTCAAGGGCCGCTGAGCCCGACGGGAGGACTTCGCATGGAGACGATGTTCAAGGACGGCCTGCTGGCCGGCAAGCGCATCCTGGTGACGGGCGGCGGCACCGGCCTCGGCCGCGAAATGGCGGAGGACTATCTGCGCCTCGGTGCGACCGTGCACATCTGCGGACGGCGCAAGGGCGTGCTGGACGACACGGCGCGCGAGCTGATGGACCGCCACGGCGGCAAGGTCATCACCCATTCCGTCGACATCCGCGTCGCCCAGGCGGTGGAGGAGATGATCGAGGAGATCTTCACGGCGGGGCCGCTGACCGGCCTCGTCAACAATGCGGCCGGCAATTTCATCAGCCCGACCAAGGATCTGTCGCCGCGCGGCTTCGACGCCATCGCCGGCATCGTCTTCCACGGCTCCTTCTACGTGACGCTCGCCTGCGGCAAGCGCTGGATCGCCGGCGGCCACAAGGCCTCCGTCATCTCCATCCTCACCACCTGGGTGTGGAACGGCGGGCCCTTCACCGTGCCCTCCGCCATGTCGAAGGCCGGCATCAACGTCATGACCCAGTCGCTCGCCGCCGAATGGGGGCGCTACGGCATCCGCCTCAACGCCATCGCGCCGGGGCCCTTCCCGACGAAGGGCGCCTGGGAGCGGCTCAATCCGGGCCTCGCCGCCGAGGAGGACAAGGGGCGCGAGGGCAGCCCCATGGGCCGCAACGGCGAGATGCAGGAGCTGAAGAACCTCGCCACCTTCCTGATGGCGGACGGCTGCGAGTACCTGACCGGCCAGACCATCGCCATCGACGGCGCGCGCTACAATGCCTCCGGCGGCAACTTCTACAACCTGTCGAAGATGTCGGACGCGGAATGGCAGGCGATGAGCGAGATGATCCGCGCGGCGAACGAGAAGGACCGCGCCAGCCGCACGGCCTGAGGCGAACGGGACTTCCGAGACGGTTTGTGCTGATATCCTTGGCGAATCCCGCGGGGCACCCCCCTCCGGGACGATCAGGAACCCGAGATGCCTTCCTTCGAGCCCGTCATCGCGCTGTCGCGCGGCCTGGAAATCCTGCGCGTGCTGAACGCCGAGCGGCGATCGACGGTGGGATCGCTGCACAAGGCGACGGGGCTGAACAAGGCGACCATCGTCCGCATGCTCGAGACGCTGGAGCACGAAGGCTACGTGATGCGGGACGCGGAGCGGACCGAGTACCTGCCGACGGGGCGCTGCCTGCTGCTCTCCCACGGCTACGACCAGCATCTGTGGATCGGCGGCGTCGCCGAGCCGATCATGCACGAGTTCCGCAAGCAGATCGGCTGGCCCTCCGACATCGCCATCTTCGACCGCGACGCGATGATCGTGGCGCAGACGACGCGCGAGCCCGGCTCCATGCTGTTCTCGCGGCGCCCGGGGTTCCGCTTTCCCCTGCTCTCCACCTCCATGGGTCGCGCCTATCTGGCCTTCTGCCCCGAGGAGCAGCAGGAGCGGATCATCACCCTGCTCGCCGCCATTCCGGGCAAGTCGACAGAGCTCGCCCGCCAGCCGAAGAAGCTCGCACCGCTCCTCGCCGAGGTGCGCGAGAAGGGCTATGCGCTGATGGACGAGGCCTACAGCCAGCACGTCTTCGACGGGCGTGTCTGGGCCATGGGCGTGCCGGTGCGCGACGGCGACGAGGTCTTCGCCAGCATCAACATCATGATGCTGCACGGCGTCATCTCGGTGGAGGACGCGGTGAAGAACTTCCTCGCACCGTTGCAGGAAACCGCGACCCACATCGCCCGGGCGCTGACCGACAAGTTCCGCGCCACGCTATGGGCGCCGGGCGGCGCCAAGGCGGACTGAGATTTTCACCGTATTTCATTGCATGAAATGCTGTTTCGAGGGGATTTGACCGTATCCCGGAGCCGTGAGAGGATTCGGACCGGGCCCGCAGAGGCCCCAACGGGCAAAGCCCGACAAGAACGATCCAGAGGGAACACCATGCGCCATCGCTTCTCCCGCCGCGGCCTGATGCTGGCCGCCGCCGCCACCGTGGCGGCACCTCCCCTGCTGCGCGCCCAGGGCGCCTGGCCGAACCGGCCTGTGCGGATTCTCTGTGCCTTCCCGGCCGGCGGCATCACCGACGGCTATGCCCGCGCCTATGGCGACTACATCCAGCAGAAGAGCGGCCAGACCGTCGTCGTCGAGAACCGGGTCGGGGCCGGCGGCGGCATCGCAGCCCAGGCGCTGAAGGCAGCGCCGGACGACGGCCACACCCTGATGATCACCATCTCCTCGACCATGCTGGGCAACCGGGTCATGTTCAGGAACCTGCCCTACGACCCGGACAAGGACTTCTCCTTCCTCGCCATCATGTCCACCGGCCACCTGCCGCTGGTGGCGCAGAAATCGACGGGCGCGAAGACCATCGCCGAGTTCGTCGCCTTCGCGAAGGCGAACCGGACCAGCTTCGGCTCCTATGCCGCCGGCTCCTTCGCCCATATCGTCGGGGCCGAACTGAACCGCCGCTTCGGCCTCGACATGACCATCGTCCACTACCGGGGCGAGGCGCCGATGTGGCAGGACCTCCTCACCGGCAGCAGCCAGGTGGCGATGGGCAGCTACACCGCCGCCAAGGGCGTGCTCGACACGGGCGCGGGCACGGCCATCGCCGTGCCGACGGGCAGGCGGATGTCGACCCTGCCGGATGTCGCCACCTATGCGGAACAGGGCCTGAAGGACCCGGTCTTCGACCTGATGAGCTGGGCGGGCTTCTTCGGCAAGGCCTCGATGCCGGCGGAGATGGTGCAGCAGATCTCCGACATGATGGTGGAGGCCGGCAAGACCGAGCGCATCCGGCGGCTGACGGCGACCTTCGGGATCGACGACACGGCGCAGGACCACAAATTCTTCCGCCATATCTACGAGAGCCAGGGGCCGATCTGGCTCGACCATCTCAACCGGCTCGGCGTCACGCCCAGCTGAACCCTGACGATCGGTCGCAGGGCCGTTTCGACGCGGCCGGCCCTAGACTGAGTTGCGATTCACAACGGGACACAGAAGCCCGCAGTCCACCCCGAGGAACGCCCATGCCCTTCACGCTCTCCCGCCGCCGGCTGGTCGCCGCCGGCGCCCTCCTGCCCTTCGCCGCGCCCACCCTGGTGCGCGCGCAGGGTTCCGCCTGGCCGACAAAGCCGCTGAAGATCATCTGCGCCTTCCCGGCCGGGGGCATCACCGACGCCTTCGCCCGCGCCTATGGCGAATATATCGGCCAGAAGAGCGGGCAGACCGTCATCGTCGAGAACCGGCCCGGGGCCGGCGGCGGCATTGCCGCCCAGGCGATGAAGACGGCGCCGGACGATGGCCACACCATCATGATCACCATCTCGACGACGCTGTTCGGCAACCGCGTCATGTTCAAGAGCCTCGCCTACGATCCCGACAAGGACTTCGCTCTTCTGGCGCTGCTGCCCACCGGCAGCCTGCCGCTGGTCGCCGCCAAGGCGACGGGCGCGACCACCATCGCGCAGTTCGTCGAGTTCGCCCGCAAGAACCGGGTCAGCTTCGGCTCCTATGCGGCGGGGTCCATGGCCCATATCGTCTGCAACGCGCTGAACCAGCAGTTCAGCCTCGACATGACCGTGGTGAACTACCGCGGCGAGGCGCCGATGTGGCAGGACGTGCTGACCGGCAACAGCCAGGTGGCCCTTGGCAGCTTCACGGCGGCCAAGGCGGTGCTCGACGCCAATGCCGGCACGGCCATCGCCATTCCCTCGACCCGGCGCATGCGGGCGCTGCCGAACACGGCGACGTTCATCGAGCAGGGCCTCGACAACCCGGTCTTCCGGCTGCTGAGCTGGGTCGGCTTCCTCGGCCAGTCCTCGATGCCCCAGGCGATGGTCGAGACCGTGTCGGCGCTGATGCTGGAGGCGGCGCAGACCGAGCGCATCCGCAAGCTCAACGAGACCTTCGGCATCGAGGACCCGGTCCTCGGCCATGCCGACTTCAAGAAGGTCTACGACGCGGAAGGCCCGATCTGGATCGAGAACGTGCGCAAGCTCGGCCTGACGCCGGCCTGAGGCGCCGCGGCGCGCCGGGATCAGGCGATCCCGGCGAGGCCGTTGGTCAGAACGACGACGTCGCGCTCGACCACCCGGGCGCGGAACGAGATCACCCCGCCGTCGCGCCAGATTTCGGTGCGGATGGTCTCGCCCGGCAGGACCGGGGCGGAGAAGCGCACGTCGAGGCGCCGCAGCCGTGCAGGGTCGTTGCCGCAGCAGGCCTTGAGGATGGCGCGGCCGGCCACCGCATAGGTGCACAGGCCGTGGAGGATCGGCCGCTCGAAGCCGGCGCCGCGGGCGACGTCCGGATCGGCATGGAGCGGATTGTAATCGCCTGAGAGGCGGTAGATCAGCGCCGCCTGCGGCAGGGTCTTCAGGTCGACGGCCTCGTCGGGCGCGCGGTCGGGAAGCGGATGGGGCTCGGGCGTCGGCCCGGAAGGACCGCCGAAGCCGCCCTCGCCACGGATGAAGGTGGTGGAGGTGAGCGTCGCCAGGAGGTCGCCCGAGGCCTTGTCGATCACGTCGCGCTCGGAGAAGAGCAGCGCGCCCTTGCCCGGGCCCTTGTCGACGATCTCGGTGACGCGGGAGCGGCCGATCACCGTGCCGGTGGCGGGCAGCGGCTTGTGGATGACGAGACCCTGCTCGCCATGCAGGACCTTGCGCCAGTCGACCCCGGTGTTCGGGTCCTTGAGCCAGAAGCCGGGATAGCCGAGCACAACGGCCAGGGTGGGCAGGGCCTTCAGGCCGTCCTCGTAGACGAAGGGAAGCTCGCTGCGGTCCACCGGATCGGCGCCGCAGCCGACACCGAGGGCGTAGAGGATGGTGTCCCTGGCCTCGTAGCGGTGCTCAAGGTCGGGGAAATGCCAGTTCTTCAGCTTGTCGTAGTCGATGGGCATTGGGGGTGTCCGTTGGAGCCTGACCCGTCATGCCCGGGCTTGTCCCGGGCATCCACGAATTCTCATCGGCGCCGCGTTCAAGTCGTGTATGCCCGGGACACGCCCGGGCATGACGACCAGCGACGCGCCCTTGTCACAGGGACCGCGCGACGATCTCCTTCATGATCTCGGTGGTGCCGGCATAGATGCGCTGGATCCGGCTGTCGGCATAGGCGCGGGCGATGGGATATTCCCACATGAAGCCGTAGCCCCCGTGCAGTTGCAGGCAGGTGTCGACCACCCGGCCCTGGAGCTCGGTCAGCCACCACTTGGCCATGGCGGCGGTGGTCACGTCGAACTCGCCGCGCAGGAACTTGGAGATGCAGTCGTCGAGGAAGACACGGGCCACCGTCACCTCGGTCTTCACCTCGGCGAGCTTGAACCGCGTGTTCTGGAAATCGGCGATGGACTTGCCGAAGGCCTTGCGCTCGCGGGTGTAGTCGATCGTCCAGCGCAGCGCCGACTCCATCACCGCGACGGCGGAGATGGCGACCAGCAGGCGCTCGCGCGGCAGCTCGTTCATCATATAGGCGAAACCGCGCCCCTCCTCGCCGATGATGTTGGTCAGGGGCACGCGGACATTGTCGAAGAAGAGCTCGGAGGTGTCCTGCGCCTTGAGGCCGATCTTCTCGAGGTTGCGGCCCCGCTTGAAGCCCTCGCGGTCGGCCTCCACCAGGATGAGGCTGACGCCCTTGGCGCCCTCCTTCGGATCGGTCTTGGCGGCCACCAGAATGAAATCGGCGAGCTGGCCGTTGGTGATGAAGGTCTTCTGGCCGTTGACGACATAGTGGTTGCCGTCGCGGATCGCGGTGGTGCGGATGGCCTGGACGTCGGAGCCGGCCCCCGGCTCGGTCATGGCGAGCGCCCCGATGGCCTCGCCCGACGCCATCTTCGGCAGCCAGTGGCGCTTCAGGTCCTCGGAGGCGTTGTTGAGGATGTAGGGGGCGACGATGTCGGAGTGCAGGCGGAAGCCCGGGCCGGTGAAGACGTGGCCCATCATCTCCTCGATCATGATGGCGCTGGTGAGGAAGTCCGCGCCGCCGCCACCATAGGCCTCGGGAATATTGGTGAGCAGCATGCCGGCGGCACCCGCCTTCAGCCAGGCCTCGCGGTCGACGACGCCCTCCTTTTCCCAGCGGGCGTGGTGGGGGGCGATCTCCTCGGCGATGAAGCGGCGGCAGGCGTCGCGGAAGAGGTGGTGCTCCTCCTTGTAGTAGGCGGCGGTGGCGGTCATGGCGCGCATCTCCTGAACCGGACGCGGAGGCCCGGGCCCCGCAACGAGCCTCTATCCTAAGACAGGCGTTTCGGCGAATGAAACGGGATTTCGTTCAATTGACGATCGGACTATGGTTCGGCCACGTCCGCCATTCAGGCGGGAAGGACGGCTTGAGGATACGGGGATCGGCATGGCGGGCACGGGCGCTCTGGACGGCAAGGTCGTCATCGTGACGGGGGCCGGCCGCGGCATCGGTCGCGAGATCGCGCTGACGGCGGCGGCCGAGGGTGCCAAGGTGGTGGTCAACGATCTCGGCGGCGCCGCCGACGGCTCGGGCGCCAGCGCCGCACCGGCCGAGGAGGTCGCCGAGGAGATCCGAGCCAAGGGCGGCAAGGCGGTCGCAAACTTCGACAGCGTCGGGGAGCCGGCTTCCGCCAATGCCATCGTCAAGACGGCGGTGGACGCCTTCGGCGGCCTCGACGCGGTGATCAACAATGCCGGCATCCTGCGGGACGCCATCTTCCACAAGATGAGCGTCGCGGACTTCGAGCTGGTCATCAAGGTGCATCTGATGGGCACCTTTTACGTTTCTCACGCCGCCGCACGCATCTTCCGCGAACAGGCGAGCGGGGCCTTCGTCCACTTCACCTCGACCTCGGGCCTCATCGGCAATTACGGTCAGGCCAACTACGCCGCGGCGAAGCTCGGCATCGTCGGCCTGTCGAAGTCGATCGCGCTGGACATGGCCCGGTTCAACGTGCGGTCCAACTGCGTCTCGCCCTTCGCCTGGAGTCGGCTCATAGGCACCATCCCGACGGAGACGGAGGCGGAGAAGGCGCGCGTCGCCCGCATGCAGGCCATGGGGCCGGAGAAGATCGCGCCGCTCTCCGCCTTCCTCGCCTCCGACCGGGCGAAGGACGTTACCGGCCAGATCTTCGCCGTGCGCATGAACGAGATCTTCCTCATGGGCCAGTCGCGCCCGATCCGCTCCATCCATCGCGACGGGGGCTGGACCTGCGACAGCCTCGCCAGCCACGGCATGCCGGCGCTGAAGTCGTCCTTCTATCCGCTCGACCGCTCCGCCGACATCTTCTCGTGGGATCCGGTGTGAGCCAAGTTCGCTCCGAACGGTGGGCCGTCATGACCGGGCTCGTCCCGGCCATCCACGCCTTGAACACCGCGCGGGCATGACATTCGTGGATGCCGGGCACAAGGCCGGGCATGACGGAGAGGTTCCAGCATGACATTCGGGATCCTGAGTTTCGGCGCCTACATCCCGCGCCTGCGCCTGCAGCGAAAGGCGATCGCCGACGCCCACGGCTGGTTCAACGCCGCCCTCAAGGGCCAGGGGAAGGGCGAGCGCGCCATCGCCAACTGGGACGAGGACGCGGTGACCATGGCGGTGGAGGCGGCGCGCGACTGCCTGACGGGCCAGGACGCAACCCGCGTCGAGGCGGTGCAGATGGCCTCGACCACCTTCCCCTTCCTCGACCGGCTGAATTCCGGCGTGGTGGCGGAAGCCCTGAACCTCGGCCAGGAGCTCTCGACCAGCGACGCTGGCCAGACCCAGCGCGCCGCGACCTCCGCCCTGATGGCCGCGCTGCGCGGCGGCCCCGCGACCCTCGTCCTCGCGGCCGAGAAGCGCCCGGTGAAGGCGGCGAGCCCGCTGGAGATGACGGCGGGGGACGGTGCCGCCGCCCTCCTCGTCGGCGAGGGCAAGCCGGTGGCGACGCTTCTCGCATCCGCCACCCGCACCGCCGATTTCGTCGACCATTACCGGACGCCGGAATCGGAATTCGACTATCAGTGGGAGGAGCGCTGGATCCGCGATGCCGGCTACATGCCGCTGGTTCCCCCCGCCATCAAGGCCTGCCTCGCCAAGGCTGGCCTCGGCCCGGAGGCGGTGACGCGGTTCTGCATGCCGGCGGTCCTCGCCAAGGTCGCCAATTCCGTCGCCAAGGCGGCGGGCATCCCTGACGCGGCGGTGGCGGACAATCTCCACGCCGTCTGCGGCGAGACGGGCGCCGCCCATCCCCTCGTCATGCTGGTGGCGGCACTGGAGGAGGCGAAGCCCGGCGACAGGATCATGGTCGTCGGCTTCGGTCAGGGCGCCGACGTCCTGCTCTTCGAGGTGACCGGGGACATCGCTGCGCTGCCCGTCCGGCTCGGCGTGAAGGGCCATCTCGCCCGCCGCAAGGAGGAGGGGAACTATTCGAAGTTCCTCGCCTTCAACGACACGATCGAACTTGAGCGCGGCATGCGCGCCGAGGCCGACAAGCAGACCGCCCTCTCGGCGCTGTGGCGGAACCGGGCGACCGTGACGTCCTTCGTCGGCGGCAAGTGCACCCAGTGCGGCACGCTGCAGTTCCCGAAGACGCGGGTCTGCGTCAATCCGAACTGCACCGCCATCGACACGCAGGTGCCCGAGCCCTTCGCCGGCAAGACCGGCAAGATCAACTCCTACACCGCCGACCGCCTCACCTATTCGCCCGATCCGCCGGCCTGCTACGGCATGATCCAGTTCGAGGAGGGCGGCCGCTGGATGATGGACTTCACCGACGTGGACGAGAAGGACCTCGCCGTCGGCCATCCCATGCGGATGATGTTCCGGGTGAAGGACATCGACAGCCAGCGCGGCTTCCGCCGCTATTTCTGGAAGGCGGCGCCGGCCGCCGTGACCGAAACCTCTGGGAGGGCCTGAGCCATGGCCAAGGGCATTCGCGACAAGGTCGCCATTCTCGGCATGGGCTGCTCGAAGTTCGGCGAGCGCTGGGACATGAACGCCGAGGACCTGATGGTCGAGGCCTATACGGAGGCGCTCGGCGACGCCGGCATCGAGACCAAGCAGATCGACGCCGCCTGGCTCGGGACGGCCATCGAGGAGCAGCATGTCGGCAAGTCCGCCGTGCCGCTCGCGGTGGCGCTGCGCCTGCCCTACATCCCGGTGACGCGGGTGGAGAACTTCTGCGCCACCGGCACGGAGGCCTTCCGCGGCGCGGTCTATGCGGTGGCATCCGGCGCGGCCGACATCGCGCTCGCCCTCGGCGTCGAGAAGCTGAAGGATACCGGCTATGGCGGCCTGCCGCAGCGCGGCCGCGGCACCCTGCCGAACATGACCTGGCCAAATGCCTCGGCGCCCGGCTATTTCGCCCAGCTCGCCGCCGCCTATCGCGCCAAGCACGGCTCGGCGCCGGAGGACCTGAAGCGGGCCATGGCGCACGTCTCGGTGAAGAGCCACGACAATGGCGGCCGCAACGCCAAGGCGCATCTGCGGAACAAGATCACCATCGACACGGTGCTGAACTCGCCGATGATCGCCGAGCCGCTGGGGCTCTACGACTGCTGCGGCGTGTCGGACGGGGCGGCCTGCGCCATCGTGACGACGCCGGAGATTGCCCGCAGCCTCGGGAAGAGGGACCTCGTCTCGGTCAAGGCGCTGCAGGTCTCGGTGTCGAACGGCACCGAGGCCCAGCACAATTCCTGGGACGGCAGCTATTTCGCCACCACCCGGATCGCCGCCACCCGCGCCTACCAGGAGGCGGGGATCGAGAAGCCCCGCGACGAGATCAGCCTGATCGAGGTGCACGACTGCTTCTCGGTGACCGAGCTCGTCACCATGGAGGACCTGCACATCTCGGCCGAGGGCCGGGCGATCCACGACATCCTCGACGGCTTCTATGACGCCGACGGCACCATCCCCTGCCAGATCGACGGCGGCCTCAAGTGCTTCGGCCATCCGATCGGCGCCTCGGGCCTCCGGATGATCTACGAGATGTACCTGCAGATGCAGGGCCGGGCCGGCGAGCGGCAGCGCCAGGACATGCCGCGGCTGGGGCTGACCCACAATCTCGGCGGCTTCCCGCACCAGAACGTCTGCTCGATCTCCATCGTCGGGCGCTACGAGGGCTGAGCTGCAAGCACCGCCCTGATCGTCATGCCCGGGCTCGTCCCGGGCATCCACGAATTGGTTCAGGGCGATGCGTCTTCCAAAACCGTGGTCGGCTCCTCTTCGACCTGCGCCGTGGTCAAGTCGTGGATGCCCGGCACAAGGCCGGGCATGACGCGGTGAGGGCGGGCTAAACCTCCAAGTGCAGCTCTATCTCACTCCTCTCTCAGGTGGGGAGAGGTAGATCCGCCGCTGGGACCTCGCCAGTCCGTCACCCCCGGCGAGGCCGAAGGCCAAGGGAAGGGGGTCCAGGAATCAAGAGCGGAGCCGCACCCCCTGGATTCCATTCCCCTCGCTTTGCTCGGCCGGGAATGACAGGCGGGGCGAGACCCCTCACATCCCGATGCCCAGCGCCGGCAGCTTCAGCCCCTTCTCCCGGGCGCAGTCCACCGCGATGTCGTAGCCGGCATCGGCATGGCGCATGACGCCGGTGCCAGGGTCGTTCCACAACACCCGGCCGAGGCGCGCGGCAGCCTCGGGCGTGCCGTCGGCAACGATGACGACGCCGGAATGCTGGGAATAGCCCATGCCGACACCGGCGCCATGATGCAGCGACACCCAGGTCGCGCCCGAGGCGGTGTTGAGCAGGGCGTTGAGCAGCGGCCAGTCGGACACGGCGTCGGAGCCGTCCTTCATCGCCTCGGTCTCGCGGTTGGGGGAGGCGACCGAGCCGGAATCGAGATGGTCACGGCCGATGACGATGGGACCGATCTCGCCCTTCGCCACCATCTCGTTGAAGGCGACCCCCAGCCGGTGGCGGTCGCCGAGGCCGACCCAGCAGATGCGGGCGGGCAGGCCCTGGAACTGGATGCGCTCCTTGGCCATGTCGAGCCAGGTGTGGAGGTGGGGATCGTCGGGGATCAGCTCCTTCACCTTCGCGTCGGTCTTCGCGATATCCTCGGGATCGCCGGTGAGCGAGGCCCAGCGGAAGGGACCGATGCCGCGGCAGAAGAGCGGGCGGATATAGGCCGGGACGAAGCCGGGGAAATCGAAGGCGTCCGCCACACCCATGTCCTTCGCCATCTGGCGAATGTTGTTGCCGTAATCGAGCGTCGGCACGCCCATGCGGTGGAAGTCGAGCATGGCCTTCACGTGGGTCGCCATGGACTGCTTGGCGGCGGCCTCGACCGCTTTGGGGTCGCGCTCGCGCGCCTCCTCCCAGCGGGCAAGGCTCCATCCCGCCGGCAGGTAGCCGTTCAGCGGATCGTGGGCCGAGGTCTGGTCGGTGACGACATCAGGGCGGATGCCGCGGGCGACCATCTCGGGGAAGACCTCCGCGGCATTGCCGAGGAGGCCGACGGAGATGGGCTTGCCGGCCTTGTGCGAGCGCTCGACCATCTCCAGCGCCTCGTCAATGGTGCGGGCCTCGGCGTCGAGATAGCGCGTCTTCAGGCGCATCTCGATGCGGCTCGGCTGGCACTCCACCGCGATCATGGAGGCCCCGGCCATGGTGGCGGCGAGAGGCTGGGCGCCGCCCATGCCGCCGAGGCCGCCGGTGAGGATCCACTTGCCCCTGAGCGAACCGCCGAAATGCTGGCGCGCGACCTCCGCGAAGGTCTCGTAGGTGCCCTGAACGATGCCCTGGCTGCCGATATAGATCCAGGAGCCGGCCGTCATCTGGCCGTACATCATCAACCCGAGCTTATCGAGGTGGTGGAAGTGGTCCCAGGTCGCCCAGCCCGGGACGAGGTTGGAATTGGCCAGCAGCACCCGCGGCGCGTCCGTGTGGGTGCGGAAGATGCCGACCGGCTTGCCGGACTGGATGAGCAGCGTCTCGTCCGGCTCGAGGGAGCGCAGGGACGCGACGATGCGGTCGAAGCTCTCCCAGTCGCGGGCGGCGCGGCCGATGCCGCCATAGACGACGAGCTCGTTGGGGCGCTCGGCGACCTCCGGGTCGAGATTGTTCATCAGCATGCGGAGCGCCGCTTCCGCGCCCCAGGTCTTCGCCGTCATCTCGCGGCCGCGCGGCGCCCGGATGAGGCGCGAATTGTCGAGACGGGTGGTCATGGGCGGGCCTCCAGATGGGCAGCGGCTATCATGCGGTTGAGCACAGCCCCGGTCGTCGCGACGACGGTTTCCTCACAGGTCCAGGGCGGCGTCTCGGATCGGTGAGTCAGCGAGGAACGGGCCAGAGCGAGAGGTGAAGGGGAGCGGCGGCTGGTCGGGCACGAGACAAAGGCTGGTGACGGGTTGTTAGCCACCATCCTCACCCCTCCCCGAACAACCGCTCGACGACATGGCCAAAAGGCGTCGTCAGGCCGCCGGAGGCGACGAGCGCGGCGGCACGCGCCATCTCGGCCGAGAGCGGTCGGTCGCGGTCGAGCATGGGCGCGACGGCGCGGATCGCCGCATGGGCCTTCCCGAGCAGCGGGCTGGTGGCGAGCGGCGCGCGCATGTCGATGCCCTGCGCCGCCATCAGCGCCTCGATGCCGATGATGCGGCAGAGGTTCTCCGCCATGGGACCGAGGCGGCGCGCGCCGTGGGTCGCCATCGAGACATGATCCTCCTGGTTGGCGGAGGTGGGGATCGTGTCGGTGACCGCGGGCGCCGCCTTCTGGCGGTTCTCGGAGGCGAGCGCTGCGCTCGCCACCTCGGCGATCATGAAGCCGGAGTTCAGCCCCGGCTCCCGCACCAGGAAGGCCGGGAGCCCCGAGAGAACCGGGTCCACCAACATGGCGCAGCGACGCTGCGCGAGGTTGCCGACCTCGCAGGCCGCCAGCGCCAGCATGTCGGCGGCAAACGCCACCGGTTCGGCGTGGAAGTTGCCGCCCGACAGCACGTCGCCATTGTCGGCCATGACGAGGGGATTGTCGGTGACGCCATTGGCCTCGGCGAGCAGCATGGCTTGGGCCGAGCGGATGACGTCGAGGGCCGCGCCCATCACCTGCGGCTGGCAGCGGATGGAATAGGGGTCCTGGACGCGCGGATCATCGGCGAGGTGCGAGCGGCGGATGACGCTGCCTTCCATCAGGGCGCGCAGCACGGCGGCCACCGCGATCTGGCCGGGCTGGCCGCGCAGGGTGTGGATTCGTGCGTCGAAGGGGGTGTCGGAGCCGGCGATGGCGTCGGTGGAGAGCGCGCCGGTGACGAGGGCTGCGGCGAAGGCGTTCTCGATGAGGAAGAGCCCATGCAGCGCGAGGGCGGTGGAGACCTGCGTGCCATTGAGGAGGGCGAGCCCCTCCTTGGGGCCGAGCACCACGGGCTTGAGGCCCGCCTTTTCCAGCGCCTCGCCGCCGGACATCCGCGTACTGCGCCAGACCGCCTCGCCCTCGCCGATCAGCACCGCCGCCATGTGAGCGAGCGGGGCGAGGTCGCCGGAGGCGCCGACGGACCCCTGCGCCGGGATCACCGGCAGCACGCCCTCGCGCAGCATCGCCACCAGGAGGTCGACGGTCGCCGGCTGCACGCCGGAGGCGCCGTGGGCGAGGCTCGCCGCCTTCAGCGCCAGGACCAGCCGGACGATCGGCTCCTCCAGCGGCTCGCCCATGCCGGCCTGGTGGGAGCGGACGATGTTGACCTGCAGCTCCGCCAGCTTCTCGGCGGGAATGCGGACGCTGGCGAGCTTGCCGAAGCCGGTATTGACGCCATAGACCGCGTCGTTGCCGCGCGCCTTCGCCATCAGGAGGTCATGGCCCCGGGCGATGGCGCCGCGGGTGGCCGGATCGAGGGCGGGCGTGGCGCCGCCGGCGACCTGACGCCAGAGACCGAGGGCATTGCCCCCGGCGCGGATGAGACCGGACATCAGGCGCCTCTGTAGCGGGCGAAGAGCGGATTGAACCCGATCCTGTAGACGAGCTCGGCGAGGCGCTCCACCGACCAGAGGCAGAGATCGGCGCGCCGGCCCGGCTCCAGCACGCCGATGTCGTCGCGCCCCAGCGCCCTGGCCGCATTCCGGGTGAACCCGAGGAGGCATTCGGCCACGGTCAGGCGGAACAGGGTCGCGCCCATGTTCATGGCGAGGAGCGGCGAGGTCAGCGGCGAGGAGCCGGGATTGGAATCGGTGGCGAGCGCCATGGCCGTGCCGTGGCGGCGGAAGGCCTCGACGGGCGGCACCTTCGTCTCGCGGATGAAGTAGAAGGCGCCGGGCAGCAGCACCGCCACCGTGCCGGCCTTCGCCATGGCGGCGGCGCCCTCCTCGTCGGTGTATTCGAGGTGATCGGCGGAGAGGGCCCCGTGATCCGCCGCGAGCTTCGCCCCGTGGAGGTTGGTCAGCTGGTCGGCATGGAGCTTCACCGGCAATCCGTGCTTCTCGGCGGCGGCAAAGACGCGCGTCGTTTCCTCGGGCGAGAAGGCGATGCCCTCGCAGAAGGCGTCCACCGCGTCGGCGAGCCCGTGATGGGCGATGGCGGGGATCATCTTGTGGCAGACGAGGTCGAGATAGGCGGTCTTGTCGCCGTTCGCCTCGGGCGGAAGCGCGTGGGCGCCGAGGAAGGTGGTGACGACGCCGACGTCGCGCTTCTCCGCCAGCGAGCGGGCGACGCGGAGCTGCTTCTCCTCGGTGTCGAGGTCGAGGCCGTAGCCGGACTTGATCTCGACCGTGGTGACGCCCTCGGCGATCAGGGCGTCGAGCCGCGGCAGGCTCTCGTCGCAGAGGTCGCGGGGCTTCGCCGCGCGGGTCGCCTTGACGGTGGAGACGATGCCGCCGCCGGCGCGGGCGATCTCCTCGTAGCTCGCGCCCTTCAGGCGCAGCTCGAATTCGTGGGCGCGGTTGCCGGCATAGACGAGGTGCGTGTGGCAATCGATCAGGCCGGGCGTGATCCAGCGGCCCTCGCAGCGGATGGTCTCGACCGGATCGAGCCGCGGCGCGTCGGCCCGTGCGCCGACATAGACGATGCGCCCGCCCTCGGTCGCGACGAGGCCGTCCTCGATGAGGCCGAGGCCGTGATCCGCGCCGGTGCCGGCCATGGTGGCCAGCCGCGCGTCGCGAAAGAGACGGTCAACGCGCATGGGATTGTCTCGGCACGTCGTATTCCTCGCCCAACAGTGCTAGGCGAAAAACCGTAGCATGGAGACGGCGATGGACAAGCTCCATCTGGACAAGGCGCTCACCCCCGAGGGCTGGCGCGACGACATGACCCTGTCGGTCGGCCCGGACGGGCGAATCGCCGCGATCACCACCGGAGCCGCCCCGCCGGACGCGACGCGCATCCGCGGTATCGCCCTGCCTGGCCTGCCGAACCTCCATTCCCACGCCTTCCAGCGCGGCATGGCCGGCCTCGCCGAGGTGGCGGGCAGCTCGGAGGACTCCTTCTGGACCTGGCGCGACTGGATGTACCGCTTCGCCCTCGCCCTCGACCCGGAGGACGTCGAGGCCATCGCGGCGCTCGCCTATGTCGAGATGCTGGAGGCTGGCTTCACGACGGTCGGCGAGTTCCACTATCTGCATCACGGCGGCGACGGCCGGCCCTATGCGGACCCGGCCGAACTCGCCCGGCGCTGCATCGCGGCGGCGCAGGCGACGGGGCTCGGCATCACCATCCTGCCGGTCTTCTACGCCCATTCCGGCTTCGGCGGCCTGCCACCCGGCGATGGCCAGCGTCGTTTCATTTGCGACCTCGACCTGTTCGGCCGGGTGGCGGAAGGCGCGCGGACGGCGGCGGGGGCCTATGCCCGCGGCGGCTTCGGCATCGCGCCGCATTCGCTGCGGGCGGTGACCGAGGACGAATTGAGGGCACTGCTCGCGGCCTACCCGCAAGGTCCCGTCCATATCCACGTCTCCGAACAGGTGAAGGAGGTCGAGGACTGCCTCGCCGCCCACGGGACGCGGCCGATCGCCCTGCTCGGCGACTGGGCGGCGCTGTCGGAGCGCTGGTGCCTCATCCACGCCACCCATGCGGATCCTTTCGAGGTCCGGCAGATGGCGTCGGCCGGCGCCGTGGTCGGGCTCTGCCCGGTGACGGAGGCCAATCTTGGCGACGGGCTCTTCGCCGGGGTGGATTTCAAGGCGCAGGGCGGTCGATTCGGGGTCGGAACGGATTCGAACGTCGCCATCTCGGCGTCCGGCGAACTCGGCATGCTCGACTATGCGCAGCGCTTCGCGACGCGCCGCCGCACCGCGCTGGCCGATCGCGGCCGCTCGACGGGCCGCACGGTGCTGGAGGCGTGCCTTGCCGGCGGCACGCAGGCGCTCGGGCTCGGAACCGCCGGCATCGCAGTGGGTGCGCCGGCTGACGTGGTCGTGCTCGATGCCGGGCACATGGCCTTTGCCGGGCGCGGCGGTGACACGGTGCTCGATTCGTGGATCTTCGGGCCGTCCGGCGGCGCCGTCAGCGAGGTCTGGGTCTCGGGCCGGCGGGTGGTGGACGGCGGCCGGCACGTGGCTCGCTCCGCCGTCGAGGCGCGGGCGCGGGCGGTGCTGGAACGCGTGATCGGGGGGTGAGGGGCGAGAGCCCAACTGCGTGCTGCACGACGCAAGTGCGTCCTTCGAGGCTCGCCACCGGGCGATGCTGACGCTTCGCCGGGGCTCGCACCCCAGGATGATGAGGGTGGTGAATGGCACGGGGGGCTGGCGCTGCGCTCGCTCTGCAGGCCACCACGTCCTCACCCTGAGGTGAGCGAAGCGAGCCTCGAAGGACGCACTCCCGTTGTGAAACCCGCCGCTAGGGCAGCAGGTCCTTCAGCCGCAGCAGCGCGATGCGCTCGACCTGACGCAGGGCCTCGGCGAATTCGGCAGGCGCGTCGTTCTCCAGCCGGGAGACGAAAGCCTCCCGGATCTCGTCCTTCGTCCGGCCCCTGACGGCGATGATGAAGGGAAAGCCGAAGCGGGCCTGATAGGCCTCGTTCAGCCGCATGAACTCGGCCCGCTCCTCGTCGGTGAGCCGGTCGAGCCCGGCGGAGGCCTGTTCGCCGGTCGATTCGGCGGTGAGACGACCGGCGGCGGCGAGCCTTCCGGCAAGGTCCGGATGGGCGCGGATGAGGGCGAGCTTGGCCGCGTCGCCGGCGGCCCGCATCACCGCCACCATCGCCGCATGCAGCTCCCCCGCCGCGTCGTGCCTTGCGGTCAGGCCGCGGTCGTGGACGGCCTCGGCGATCCACGGCGAATGTTCGAAGACGCCGCCGAAACGGGCGACGAAGGCGGCGCGGTCGAGGCGGCTGGGGCGGTCGGCGTCGGTCATGGCGGACAGACTAGGACCGGACGCCCGCTCACTCCACCTTCTCGTTGGGGTAGACGCCCCAGAGGCGTGTCTGCTCGATCCAGCCGTCGAAGCCCTGGCCGGTGATGCGGCACCAGGTGCCGTTGCAGCTCCTGACCGTGCCCTGCACCTTGGGCTCCAGCCGCGCCACGATGCGGTCGCCGCCGGCACGGTTCATCAGCGGCACGAGTTCGCCGGGATTGCCGCGCGGCATGACGACGCCGGTGCGCCGTCCCGACAGCATGGAGTGGAAGACCCAGGTCTCGGTGCCGTCTTGGTCGCGGATGCGGCGCCAGTTGTCGAATTCGGCGGTGACCTCCACGGGGAGGCCGGCGCGCTGGTAGATCCAGATGACCTGGTGGTCGCGGGTCGGCCCCATGCGGGCGTTGACGCGCTCGGACTTGAGGCTGACGAAGCGGGGGACGGGAAGCCGGGTTTGCGAGCCCAGCGAGCCGGTGATCTCGGCGGCGGTCGCCGGCGCACCGGCGAGAACGGCGATTCCGGCGGCCAGGGCCGCACTCACGCGAAAAGCACTCATACGCAACCCACCGCCACCCGAATACGCGACTGACAGACGCCGGACCCTTCGAAAGACTGGTCGCGAGAGGGGGACCGACGGCTTTGTCTGGCGCGACCCTTCTGGTAGAGAGGTCGCGCCGGAAGCCAGTGTCGCCGTTCAGGGTTAAGACAGGCTTGATGGCCGGCCGGAATCAACCGGCCAAGTGGTCCGTTTCGGGGCGGGCCGCGCGAATTCCAGAGGTTGGGGCATGGCGAACCGCAAGAAGCCGCTCGTCGTCGTGACGAGGAAACTGCCGGACAGCATCGAGACGCGGATGCGCGAGCTCTTCGAGACGCGCCTCAACGTCGACGACGCGCCGATGAGCCAGGCGGATCTGGTCGCGGCGGTGAAGACGGCCGAGGTCCTGGTACCGACCGTCACCGACCGGATCGACGCCGCGCTGCTGTCGCAGGCCGGTCCGCAGCTGCGCCTCATCGCACAGTTCGGCAACGGCGTCGACAACATCGACGTCGCCACCGCCATCCAGCGCGGCATCACCGTGACCAACACGCCGGGCGTCCTCACCGAGGACACCGCGGACATGACCATGGCGCTGATCCTCGCCGTACCGCGCCGCCTCGCCGAGGGCCTCGAAGTGCTCGAGCACGGCGAATGGACCGGCTGGACGCCGACCTGGATGCTCGGCAAGCGCATCCACGGCAAGCGCCTCGGCATCGTCGGCATGGGCCGGATCGGCCAGGCGCTGGCCCGCCGCGCCGCCGCCTTCGGCATGCAGATTCACTATCACAACCGCCGCCGTCTGCCCGAGAAGCTCGAGCAGGCCCTGGACGCGACCTACTGGGAGAGCCTCGACCAGATGCTCGCCCGCATGGACATCGTCTCGGTGAACTGCCCGCATACCCCGGCGACCTACCACCTCCTGTCGGCGCGCCGGCTCAAGCTCCTCAAGAAGGAGGCCTTCGTCGTCAACACCGCCCGCGGCGAGATCATCGACGAGGTGGCTCTGACGCGGATGATCGAGGCGGGCGACCTCGCCGGCGCCGGTCTCGACGTGTTCGAGAGCGAGCCGGCGGTCAATCCGCGGCTGATCAAGCTCGCGAAAGCCGGCAAGGTGGTGCTCCTGCCGCACATGGGGTCGGCCACCATCGAGGGCCGCATCGACATGGGCGACAAGGTCATCGTGAACATCAAGGCCTTCATGGACGGCCACAAGCCGCCGGACCGCGTGCTCCCCTCGATGCTGTGAGGCGATAGGGTTCCGATATGGATTATATGAAGCACTTCATAGACCGCTTCGTATTCTTCCTGCGCTATGACAAACGTCTTCTTCTGAGTTTTTGCATAACACTCGCGCCCGCCGCTCTCGCATACTTTGTCGAGGGCGCGTCGCTGTTTGGCTGGTCATTGTCCGGAGTTGGGTTTATCTGGCTACTATACGAGTCTTACGTTTCTTACATTGCTCAACGGAAAGGTCACGCCGAAAAAATCAAGTTTCCGACGCATCTGTCCAGGCGGCTGCCCCCTCACGCCTTCTTGGTGAAATGTAACGACGGAGTGGCAATATCTTATTCATCGATCAACTCAAATCTTGATGCACTGCGCATATCTTTTTACACGATTGACGGCCATTATCAGATTCCTCAAAATATACGGGAGATATATGGGAATATATTCAATTATAAGAATATTCGCCCTGATACTACCAATGATGAGAAAGTACGTCTCTGTTCTGACATTGACAATGAACTGTCGACATCTCATCAGGATATCAGCCTAGCCATTCAGAAGACCGACTACTTTTCGAGCTACATCACGAACGAAGCCGGTAACTTGGCCGTACGGCGTGTTGATGGTTCAAGTCGCGCAAATGGAATCGACTACTACTATCGGGATGGGCGTATTCTTGCACTGTCTGAGAGCAGTGCTTCAAATCACATTGGCGTTTCGCTCCTCGTGGTGTCGAGTGACGGGTATCTCCTGTACCAGCTCCAAGGAGAACAAGAGCAAGGCAAGCAGATGTTTGGTCCGACCGCCAGCGGATCACTAGATTGGGCTGATGTCGAGAAAGCAGCCCTCGTTGGAGGAAATGACTTCTCCAGGCTAGTCCGCATTGGAATGCTGCGCGAGCTTACCGAAGAGACATCAGCGCTAGAGCTAGATCCCCAAGGCAAAATCAGACTCACGGGGTACTGTCGATACCTGACAAGAGGAGGAAAGCCAGAATTCTTTGGCTTCGCCCGTGTATCACAGCGTCATGATGAGGTGCGGATTGTACCTCGACGGGAGAGGAAAAAAGTTTCGCGAATTGAGACGTACAAAATTGACTGCAAGTCTAGAGTATCGTTTCTTCAGTCTCTTTCAGCATTCCATAAGCACATTAAGTCTCAGATGATTGAACATACCCTGTCATTAGAGACATCGGCGATCTTATTAGAACGCTACATTAGAGAACTATCGGATGATCGCTACCAGGAGATTATGTGCTAGACTCTGACTGTTTGTTTCCTCCGCTCAGCGGGTTCTCCGGGTCCCAGCGATAGCGCACCGTCTCGAAGCGCATGGCGCGGGTGTCGATCATCAGGAGGCGGCCGACGAGCCCTTCGCCGAAGCCGACGATCTCGCGCACGACCTCGAGGGCCATCATCGAGCCGACGATGCCGGTGAGCGCGCCGAGGATGCCCGCCTCCTGGCAGGAGGGGACGGTTCCCGGCGGCGGCGCGTCGGGGAAGAGGCAGCGATAGGTCGGGTTCGGCGTGCCGTCGGCCGCCTTCTCGTGCGGGCGGAGCGTCGTGAGCGTCGCATCGAAGGTGCCGACCGCCGCCGTCACCAGAGGCCGGCCCTCGTGGAAGCAGGCGTCGGAGACCGCATAGCGGGTGGCGAAATTGTCGGAACCATCGGCGACGATGTCGTAGCCGCGGACGAGGTCCCGGGCGTTCGCCGCCGTCAGCCGGGTGACGTGGGCGACGACCTCGACATGGGGGTTGAGCCGGCGGATGGCGCCCGCCGCGCTCTCGGTCTTGAGGACGTCGACGTCCTCGGTGCGGTGGATGACCTGCCGCTGCAGGTTCGACAGCGCCACGCCGTCGTCGTCGACGATGCCGATCGTCCCGACGCCGGCCGCGGCGAGATAGAGGAGGAGCGGGGCACCGAGGCCGCCGGCGCCGATCACCAGCACCCGCGCCGCCTTCAGCTTCTGCTGGCCGGGCCCGCCGACCTCGCGCAGGACGATATGGCGGGCGTAGCGCTCCAGTTCCTCGGACGAGAACATCAGTCGATCGAGAGCCCCAGGGACTGGCGCACGCGGGCGCGGACGGCGTGGCCGTCACGGGTCGGGAGAACCCGCTCGAGCTCCGCCTGTTCGATCCTGACCACAGCGACGCAGGGGCCGTTGCCCAGCGCGGTCGCCCGCGCAGCGAGCCCCTCGACGTCGCCCATGGCGTCGATGGCGCGGGCATCGGCGATGCCGGAGGCGCCGGCTATCGCGGCGAGGTTCGCGACGACGGAATGGCTGGCCTGTCCGCCGGTCTCGCCGTAGAGGCCGTTGTCGAGCACGACAACCGTCAGGTTCTTCGGTGCCTGCATGGCGATGGTGGCGAAGGAGCCCATGCCCATCAGCATCTCGCCGTCGCCCGTCACGGCGATGACGGGCGTGTCGGGACGGGCGAGGGCGATGCCGAGGGCCATGACGGCGCAGCCGCCCATGGCGCCCCAGAGATAGACGTTGCGGTCGTGGTCGCCTGCGGCGGCGACGTCATAGGTGGGCGATCCGAGGCCCGTGACGACGATGGCCTCGCCGCGGTCCTTCAGCAGGCGGGCGACGACGGCGCGGCGGTCGAGGCGGTTCACGGGCTTGCTCATTTCACGAAGACCTTGGCGCCGATGAGCTGCTGGGCGAGGAGCACGGCGACGGCGCTGCCGCCCTCATAGGCCATCCGGATGCCGGCGGCGGTGGCGGGGCCGACCTCCTCGGGCCTGTCGGCGCGCAGCACGTGCACCCCCATGAGGCGGAAGGCTTCGGGCGTGCCGGTGCCCATCGGCACCTGCCACGGATTGAACTCGCCCCATTCGCCGCGCATCGTCACGAAGGTGAGGAAGGGTCCGCCCATGTTGCGGACCAGCGACAGCATGTTGATGCAATTGCCGACGCCGGAGGACTGCATGAGCAGGCAGGCGCGATCGCCGCCGAGCCAGGCGCCGGAGACGAGGGCGACGCCCTCCTCTTCCGTCGTCAGCGGAATGGCGATCATCGCGGGATCGGCATGGACGGCGCGGATGAGCTCGGCGTGGCCGCCGTCCGGCACATAGGCGACCTGGCGGACGCGGGCCGCCTTCAGGGCGGAAAAGATGTCGCCCGGCCATCCGGCGGGCGAGGCATGCAAAGCTTGAGGGTGCAAGGCGTTCATCCGCTGGCTAGGCTCCGCGTCCTTCGCGAGGGGCGGACCATGACGCCGCTCCCGCAACGACACAAGACGGACAATGGGGAGGACAGGCATGACGGTCGGATTCATCGGACTGGGCAAGATGGGTCGGGGCATGGCCTCGAACCTGCAGACCAAGGGCTTTTCGCTCATGGTCCACGACGTGGTCGAGGCTCCGGTCGCGGCGCTCGAGGCGCTCGGCGCCAGGCGCGGCACGCCGGCCGAGATCGCCGCCGCCTGCGACATCGTCGTCACCGTGCTGCCGACCGGCAAGGAGGTGGGCGAGGTGATCCTGGCGCCCGGCGGCGTCCTCGACCATGCGAAGCCTGGCACGCTCATCCTCGACCTCTCGACGATCGACCCGGACACCACCGATCGCCTGCATGAGGAGGCCCGGCGCCGCGGCATGACCGCCGTCGACGCGCCCATCGGCCGCCTCGCCTGGCATGCCGACCGCGGCCAGAGCCTGTTCATGGTGGGGGCGGACGACGCCGACTACCAGCGCGTGCTGCCGCTCCTCAACGCCATGGGCACCACGATCCACCATTCCGGCGGACCCGGCGCCGGCACGCGGATGAAGCTCGTCAACAATTACCTCGCCATCATCCTCTGCCAGCTCAACGCCGAGGCCCTGTCGCTGTCACAGCGCTTCGGCCTCGACCTCGTGAAGACGCTGGACGTGCTCTACGGGACGACGGCAACCAACGGGCAGCTCAAGGTCAATTGGCCGAACAAGGTGCTGGCGGGCGACACCGAGCCCGGCTTCTCCATCGACCTCGCTCACAAGGACCTGACGCTGATCATCCAGGCGGCCAATGCGGCGCGGGTGCCGGTGCCGGTGGCTGCGGCGGCGCGGGAGGCCTTCTCCCAGGCGCGCGCCCGCGGCTATGGGCAGAACGACTTCTCCGCCATGGTGGACGTCGCCTGCGACATCTCGCAGATCGAGCGCGCCCGCCTGCCGAAGGGCTATACGCCGCCGGCGTGAGGGATCAGGCGGACGGATCACCGCCTGTCCCGGAATCCCTCACGAACCTGCTGACGTCATGCCCGGGCCCTGGCCCGGGCATTCCCGCATTCGTCTGCGTCTGCGGTGTTCAAGTCGTGGATGGCCGGGACACGCCCGGCCATGACGGATGGGGCGGTGCGGCGGGTCCGGCGGTCCCTGTCGCGTTCAGCTCCTCACCCCAGTGTCGTCAGGTCCTGGAACCAGTGCTGGGCCTGGGTGTAGCTCGACACCTTGGCGCTCGCGACGTGCGGGTTGGTGTCGTGCACCACCCAGACGAGGAGGGAATCGTCGACAACCTTCTCGTGGACGCGCGCCATCAGCGCGTTCTGCTCGGCTTCCGTGGTTGTGGCGAGGGCCTGGTCGATCAGCGCATCCACCTCCGGGTTCTTGTAGTGGCCCCAGTTGACGCCGATCGGGGCCACCTGGCCCGAATGGAAGAAGCGGATGAAGGCGTAGAGCGGATCCGAGGTGAGGTAGGCGACGTTGTTGGCGGTGATGCCGCGTAGCGACTCGTGCGCCGCGCCCTGGCGCCAGGCCTGATAGAGGGGCTCGAGCTCGACGACCTTGAAGTCGATCTCGATGAAGGCCTCCTTGAACATCTGCTGGCAGAGCTCGTTGATCGGCAGCGAGAGCATCTGCCCCGAGCCCGAGGAAGCGATGATGAATTGCGTCTTCAGCGGGTTCGACGCGGAATAGCCGGCCTCGCGCATCAGCTTGCGGGCCCCGTCGACGTCGTACTTGATCTCGAAGCCCGGCTTGCCGAACCAGGGGTTCGACCGGTCGACCTGTCCGTAGGCGGGCTTGGCGAGGCCGCCCATCAGCTCCACCACCGAGGCGCGGTCGATGGCGAGATTCGCCGCCTTGCGGGCGCGGACGTCCGTCCAGGGCGAGCCCGGCAGGGTGGAGAGGTGGTAGTTCCACACGTGCGGGGTGACGTTGTCGATGAGGCGGAAGCCGGCCTGCCGCAGCCGCGGCATGACGTCCGGGGCCGGCGTCTCGATGAAATCCACCGTGCCGGCGAGCAGGGCATTGGTGCGGGTGATGGTCTCGGGCAGGCAGGACAGGATGATGCGGTCGGCCTTGGCGAGCCGCGCCTTGTCCCAGTAGTCGGGATTGCGCACCAGTTCGGCGAATTCGCGCGGCTGCAGGCGGCCGAGGCGGAAGGGGCCGGTGCCGGAGGGCTGCAGCGCGAATTTCTGCCAGTCGCGGCCGACCTTCTCGAACTGCGCCGGGCTGGAGATCAGGAACCAGAGCATCTGGTAGGGGAAGAAGGAATCGACCGTCTTGGTGGTGATCTCCACCGCCATGGCGTCGACCTTGCGCCAGCTCGCCACGGAGGGCAGGCGGGCGCGGACCTGGGAGGACTGGCGCTGGTCGAAATGCGGCGCCTGCGGGTTGAGCACCTTCTCGAGGTTCCACACCACCGCGTCGGCGTCGAAGCTGGAGCCGTCGTGGAACTTGACGCCGTCGCGCAGCCGGAAGACCCACTTGGTCTTGTCGGCGGGGTCGGTCGCCCAGCTGGTGGCGAGGCCGGGGGCGAGCTTGCCCGGCCGGTCGGCGACGTTCATCTCCCAGGCGACGAGGGGATCGTAGAGCGTGTGACCGGTGAACTGGTAGCCGCCGGCGCCACGGTCCGGCTGGCCCGTCGTCTGCGGGATATCCGCCATGGAGATGCCGTAGCGGATCACTTTCTCCTGCGCCTGCGCCGCACCGTGCGGAAGCATGGCGAGGCCCGATGCGGCAGCGAGGCCCTTCATCAGGTCGCGGCGGTCGAGGCGATCGAGCGTCATGGCAGGTCTCCGGGCTGAAGGACCCGCAGAGGCTAGTTGCAGCGCAACATCTGTCGAGATGAAGTTGTGCGCTGCAACTGGACAGGGCTTGGGCAGGACTAATGGTATCAACAGCCATACAAATGGCAGCAGTGCCGTGTTTCTGTGCAGACACAACCTTGCCGCGGCCGGCGCGGCGGGGCACCACTGGCGGATGGCGATTCACCCCCGCGTCCTGACGATTCCCGCCTCGCGTCCGCACCTGCGCACGCTCGCGGAGGCGATCCTGGCCGGCCGGGTCGTGCCCGGCTGGCCGGACCATGCCGATCCCCTGTCGCTGGCGGCAGGCACGATCCTGCTGCCGAACCGGCGCGCCTGCCGGGCGATGCGCGACATCTTCGCCGAGCTGACGCCGGCCGGCGCCGTGCTCCTGCCGCGGATCACCCCCATCGGCGACGTCGACGAGGAGGAATGGGCCTTCGCCGACCCGATGCCCCTCGACGTGCTCGGTCTCGCCGCGATCGGCCCGGCCATGCCGGGGCTCGACCGGCGGCTGACCCTCGCCACCCTGGTCAGGCGCTGGGCGGAAAGCGTCGACCGCGCAGTGATGCGGCTGAAGGGCGACGACCCGCTCATCGTCTCCACCGCGACGGCTGACGCCCTGTCGCTCGCCGCCGACCTCATGCGGCTGATGGACCAGGTGGCGACCGAGCGGGTGCCCTGGTCGAACCTCGACGGGATCGTCGATTCAGGGCTGGACGAGTTCTGGCAGATCACACGCGCCTTCCTCGCCATCGCCCGCGACAACTGGCCGGCCCATCTCGCCGCGCTCGGCCAGGAGGAGCCGGCGATCCGGCGCGACCGCATCATCGCCGCCGAGACGATCCGCCTCGCGGCGACGCCAGGCCCGCTGGTGGCGGCGGGATCGACGGGCTCCATTCCCGCGACGCGCGACCTCCTGCGCATGGTGGCGCAGCATCCGCGCGGTGCCCTCATCCTGCCCGGCCTCGACACCGACCTCGACGCGGCATCTTGGGAAGCGATCGGCGGGACCCCGGGCGCTGCGGGCCATGCCCATCCGCAGTTCGGCCTGAAGCGCCTCATCGCCCATGTGGGCATCGACCGGGACGAGGTGGAGGCGCTGGCGCCGCCCGCTGCCTTTGGCCGGGAGGCGCTGGTCTCCGGCGCGATGCGGCCGGCGGCCACCACCGACCTCTGGGCAGACGCCAGGCTCGCCGTGCCCACGGAAGCGCTGGCGGATCTCACCGTGATCGAGGCGGCCAACGAGCGCGAGGAGGCGCTCGCCGTCGCGCTCGTCCTGCGCGAGGTGGCGGAGGATCCCGCCCGCGACGCCGCCCTGGTGACCCCGGACCGGGCATTGGCACGGCGCGTGGTGGCGGAACTCGCCCGCTGGAACGTGGCGGTGGACGATTCGGGCGGCCAGCCGCTCTCCGGCACCCCCGCGGCGACGGTGGCGCGGCTGTCGGCGGCGCTGGCACTCGGCGAGCCCGCGCCGCCCGACCTCCTGGCGCTTCTTGCCCATCCGGCGCTCGCCTGCGACGACCCCGCGGTGCGCGACGCGGCCATCGCCGCAATCGAGCTCCGGGCGCTCCGGGGCCTGAGGCCGAC
>NZ_JBQVQL010000040.1:0-39621 GCF_052440005.1 Phreatobacter sp. | reverse complement strand
CCACGGCGGCGGCATGAGCACCGCGGGGACGAGAGCGATGCCCACGACCAACAAGAGCCCGGGGAGGGAGCCTTGCAGGACCTGATCGAGATCGTCGTCGTGGGGGCGCACCTCTCCGGCATGCCGCTCAACGGCGAGCTGACCAGCCGCGGCGCCACCTTTCGCAGGGTCGTGCAGACCCAGCCCGACTACAGGCTCTATGCGCTGGCGGGCGGGCCGCCGAAGCGGCCGGGCCTGATCCGCGTCGCGGCGGGAACCGGCGCCGCCATCGCCTGCGAGGTCTGGGCCCTGCCCGCCGCGGGCTTCGGCGCCTTCGTCGACACCATTCCCTCTCCGCTCGGCATCGGCACGCTGAAGCTCGCCGACGGCACCACCCCGAAGGGCTTCCTCGTCGAGCCCGAGGGCCTGGCGGGAGCCGAAGACATCACCGCCCACGGCGGCTGGCGCGCCTATGTCGCTGCGCTCGCCGGACGGGCGGCCTGAGCCGCGCATGACCCCCTCATCCCCCGGCGCGTCGGCGGCGGGGCGGCACAAGCAGACGGGATGAACCCGCACCCTTCCACTGGAGCACTCAGATGATCCTTCGTCGTCACTTCCTCATCGGCGCCGGCCTCGCCGCCGGCACCCTCTCGGCCCCCTCCGTGCTGCGCGCCCAGGAGCGCGTGATCAAGATGGGCGCGCTGCGCCTCATCCACTCCATGCCGCCGCATTTCTACGAGCGCTTCGCGCCGGCCGGCACCAAGATCGAGATCATCACCTTCGACTCACCGACCGACGGCAAGAACGCCGTCGTCACCAAGTCGGTCGACTTCGGCACCTTCGGCATCGCCGCGGCGATCCTGGGGGCGGCCGCCGGCGAGCCGGTGGTGGTGGTCGGCGCCCTGTCCAACAAGGGCATGGGCGTCATCTCCAAGGCCGGCTCCGACGTGAAGACGGTAAAGGACCTCAAGGGCAAGCGCGTCGGCATCTGGCCGGGCTCGACCCAGGAGGTCTTCATCATGGAGCGCCTGCGTATGGAGGGCCTCTCCATCCGCGACATCACCTCGGTGCGCGTGCCCTTCGGCGAGATGCACGCCATGCTGTCGCGCGGTGACATCGACGCCTATGTCGGCGCCGAGCCGGGCCCGGCCCTGTCGATCACCTCGGGCGTCGGCCAACTGGTCGAATATCCCTACGGCACGGCCATGGGCGGGCTCAACATGATCTTCGGCACCCACGAGGAGACGGTTGCGGCGAAGCCGGAGCTGATCACCACCATGCTGAAGATCCACCGCCAGGCGGTCGAGTTCATGAACGCCAACAAGCAGGTGGTGGCCGACACCACCGTGCAGCGGCTCGGCGCCAACCGCGCCGCGGTCGAGCAGGCGCTGGGTGCCAACAACATCGAATACGTCTGGAAGCTGGACGAGACCGTGCAGAAGCAGGCCAGGACCTATGCCGAGCAGATGCTGTCGCTCCGCCAGATCCGCGCCCTGCCGGACTTCGCCAAGTTCCTCAACCCGAAGTTCTCCAACGAGATCTCCGCCTGATCGCGCGGACCGACCCGGCGCCGCCCGCCCCGCCGCGGGCGGCGCCACCCCATTGCGAGCCACGAGAGGACAGCCCCCATGGCGCTGGTTGAGACGGTGCCGCCGCCGGCGGCCGTAATCATCGAGAAGCCCGCCGGCAAGACGCCCTGGGCGCGGGTGAAGCCCTTCGTGCTGGCGATGATCGTACCGGCACTGCTCCTCGCCTTCTGGCAGGTGGCGACCACCCAGCGCTGGACCCGCCTCATCCCGACTCCCTACGAGGTCGGCGAGTACATGATCGACTTCGCCGTCGGCGGCATCTACGACGACGCCTTCTCGGCGACGCTGCTGACCCATCTCCTGGCCTCGATGAGCCGCGTCTATGGCGGCTTCGCCCTCGCGGCGCTGTTCGCCCTGCCGCTCGGCCTGATGATCGGGCGCATCCCGACGGCGCGGATGGTGCTGGACCCCTTCCTGCAGGTGATGCGCCCCATTCCGGTGACCGCCTGGCTGCCGCTCTCGATGATCCTCTTCGGCCTCGGGCCGCGCTCGGCCTTCGCCCTGGTCTGCCTCGGCGCCTTCTATCCCATCCTGCTCAACACGATCTTCGGCGTCCGCTCGGTGGACCCCAAGCTCTTCGAGGCGGCCTCCATGCTCGGCTGCCAGGGCAACGCGCAGTTCTACAAGGTAGTGCTGCCGGCGGCCCTGCCCTCGATCTTCACGGGGCTCCGCCTCGGCCTCGGCCTCGCCTGGTTCGTCATCGTGGTGGGCGAGATGACCGGTGTGCCGCAAGGCCTCGGCGCCGTCATCATGGACGGCCGCACGCTGTCACGCACCGAACTCGTCATCTGCGGCATGATCATCATCGGCATCGCCGGCTACGTCTCCGACCGGATCGTCGTGATGATCGGCAACCGCCTGCTCGCCTGGAGCCCGACCCATCATGGCTGAATCCAAGACGCCGATCATCGAGATCAAGCAGGTATCGAAGGTCTTCAAGCTGCAGGACCAGACGATCAATGCCCTGCACGACGCCAACATCTCCATCCGCAAGGGCGAGTTCGTCTGCCTGATCGGCGCGTCCGGCTGCGGCAAGTCCACGCTGCTGCGCATCATCGCCGGCTTCGAGCAGCCGACGACCGGCGAGGCGCTGATGTGGGGCTCGCCGATCAAGGGGCCGGACCCGACCCGCGGCATGGTCTTCCAGGACTATGCGCTGTTCCCCTGGCTCTCGGTGCGGGACAATATCGGCTTCGGGCCCGCCTCCCGCGGCCTCGCGCGTTCGGTGGTCAAGGAGACGGTCGACAAGTTCATCGACCTCGTCGGCCTCGCCAAGTTCGCCAACGCCTATCCGCACCAGCTCTCGGGCGGCATGAAGCAGCGCGTGGCGATCGCACGCGTGCTCGCCAACGACGCGGAGATCGTGCTGATGGACGAGCCCTTCGGCGCGCTCGACGCCATGACGCGCGAGCGGCTGCAGGACGAGCTCCTCGACATCTGGCAGCGCACGGGCCTGACCGTGGTCTTCGTCACCCACTCCATCGAGGAGGCGATCTTCCTCGCCGACCGCGTGGTGGTGATGACGCCCGGCCCTGGGCGGATCGAGAGCGACAATCCGCTGCTGCTGCAGCGGCCGCGCGACGTGGCCAGCATCGAGTTCAACGACATCCGTCGCGTGATGAGCGCCAAGCTGCACAGCCACCACGGCAAGAAGGCGGCGTGAGCCCGCCTCACGCCGTTGCGGTGGGCTCCGCCAGCACGAGGGCCCAGAAGACGCGGTAGCGTGAGCCCGGCCGGTAGCCGGTGGCGATGCCGAGGCGGGTGACGGCGGGGTTCAGCATGTTGGCGCGGTGGGGCGGCGAATCGCGCCAGCCGGAAAAGGCCTCGGCGAGGGTGAGATAGCCTGCCGAGGTGTTCTCGACCGCCGTGCGGTGGCGATAGCCGGCGGTGGTGAGGCGGGCGGCGACGACGCCGGTGCGCACGCCCACCTGGTCCGCCTGGGTCATGGCGGAGGCCTGGGCCTCGGCCACCGCCATCAGCACAGGATCGACGCTAAGGTTGCCGCGGCCGTTGTTGCGGCGGAAGCCGGAGATCATCTCGGCGGCCATGGCCGCGTCGACGCGGGCGCCGGCCTGCGCGAGGTTGCGGTAGAAGCTCGGCTGGGATGGAGCCGCCACCGGGGGCGCCGAGCAGCCGGCGAGGAGGAGCGAGGCGCCGCCGCCGATGATGAGGGCGCGGCGCGGCAGGAGCACGCCGCTCTCGTTCAGGTCACAGTCAGCCATCGAACCTTTTCCTTGTCACGGACCACCCATGCCCATGGCCTGCATGGATGGGCCATGAATGGTTAAGCAAACTTCTCAACGCTCTCTCAACCTCGACGTGGTTGAGAGAGGTTTGATCAGGAAATCGGACGGAAACATGCCCTGGTACCGTTGTGACGCCCACGGAGAAACCGCCCTCGAGGCCGGCTCGCGATTTGCGGCCATCCGCTTCATCGAGGCCGACGTCGCGGAGACGGCGGCGGCGCAGGCCCGCAAGAGCCTCGGCCGCGAGCTCGTGCGGCGCGGCATCTGCCCGCTGAACGCCGAGAAGATGGTGTCGGTGGATGCCGTCCGGCGCATCGAAGAGGAGGACGTGCCCGGCATCGTCGCCCCCGACATGGTGTGGATGGCGCGGGCCTGAGGGCCGCTCTCCGTCGTCAGTGGATGGCGAGCGCCGGCATCTCGATGAGGGCGGCGCCGTAGATGATGCCCGGCCGGCGCGGGGTTCCCGCCTGCACCACGACGGCGAGGCGCTCGCATTCCGGCGAGACCAGTTCGCGGCGCGAGACGCTGAAGGTGCGCTCGCCCCCCGTCCATTCGCCGAGGATGGCGTGTGACCGCACGACGTTGCGATAGATCACGGTCTGGCCGCGATTCTCGCCGCGGGTGATGTCGACCGGCTGGCGGGAGGCGACGCCGTAGAGGAAGACGGTGGCCGGGCTGTCGGCTCCGGGGCCAGCAACGGCCGGCGGAAGGGTGACGGTGATCGTGTCGCCGCTGATGCGCAGGGTCACCGGCACGGAGAGAACGCCGGGAAGGCCGCGCGTCTGTTCGGTGACGCGCTCGACCGCGGCCCGGTCCGAGCCGATGGCGTGGCCGACGCCGTTGACGATCATCTGGGGCGTGTAGATCTGCCGGTCGCCGCGCATATAGGCATAGGCCTTCTGGCGCTTGCTGTGGATCGGGTGGGCGAGCGTGTCGCGCCAGCCGAGATAGTCCCAGTAGTCGACGGCGAGGGTCAGCGCGACGATATCGGGGCGGTCGGCCATGTCGGCGACGAAGCGGTCGGCCGGCGGGCAGGACGAGCAGCCCTGGCTGGTGAAGAGCTCGATCACGGCGCGGGGACGCTGGAGCGGCGTCGCCTCCGCTCCTCCCCACGCGATCATGGCGCACGCGAGCGCGCCGAACAGCCTGCCCATCACCATCGGATTCCGCCCCGATTTCGGGGACCCATCCGGTCCCGCGAGCGCTGTTTACGCCCGCGGCACCTCTCACCGCCACTCACGGTTGGGTGAAAACCGTGCAAACGACCGTGAGCCCCCCGGATTCACAGCATAACGGCGGCTCAGCGCTTGCCAAGCCGCCGTCGTCGTCATGATACCGCCACTCGATCCCCGCCTCAGGCGGCGAGGTCGCGCAGCACGTATTGCAGAATGCCGCCGTTCTTGAAGTACTCGATCTCGTCCAGCGTATCGATGCGGCAGAGGATCGGCACCTTCTTCACCTTGCCGTCGGCGAAGGTGACCTCGGCGGTCATCTTCTGGCGCGGCTTGACCGTTTCCAGACCCTTGATGGTGACGCTCTCGTCGCCCTTCAGGCCGAGGGAGGTCCAGGTCGTTCCCTCCTCGAAGGTGAAGGGCACGATGCCCATGCCGACGAGGTTGGAGCGGTGGATGCGCTCGAAGGACTGGGCGATGACGGCGCGCACGCCGAGCAGGTTGGTGCCCTTGGCCGCCCAGTCGCGCGACGAGCCGTTGCCGTATTCGACGCCGGCGAAGACGACCAGCGGCACCTTCTCGGCGCGATACTTCATGGCGGCGTCGTAGATCGACATCTCCTCCTTCGAGGGATAGTGGATCGTGTAGCCGCCTTCCTTGCCGTTCGGTCCCATCATAAAGTTGCGGATGCGGATGTTGGCGAAGGTGCCGCGCATCATCACTTCATGGTTGCCGCGGCGCGTGCCGTACTGGTTGAAGTCGGCGACATCCACCTTGTTGTCGATCAGGTACTTGCCCGCCGGGCTGGCGGCCTTGATGGAACCTGCCGGCGAGATGTGGTCTGTGGTGATCTTGTCGCCGAACAGGCCGAGGACGCGGGCGCCCTCGATGTTGCTGATGGCGTTCGGCTTCATGCCCATGCCGACGAAATAGGGCGGGTTCTGCACGTAGGTCGAGCCGTCGTCCCAGGCATAGGTCTGGCCGACCGGCGCCTTCACCTTCGCCCAGTTGGCGTCGCCCTTGAACACGTCGGCATAGCGCTCCTTGAAGAGCTTCTTGGTGACGTTCTTGGCGATGAAGGCGTTGATCTCCTGCGAGGAGGGCCAGATGTCCTTCAGATAGACCGGGTTGCCCTTCTTGTCGGTGCCGAGCGGGTCCTTGGTGAGGTCCAGCGTCACCGAGCCGGCGAGCGCATAGGCGACGACGAGCGGCGGGGAGGCGAGGTAGTTCGCCTGCACGTCGGGGGAGACGCGGCCCTCGAAGTTGCGGTTGCCGGACAGCACGGCCGAGGCGATGAGGCCGGCGTCGTTGATGGCCTTGGAGATTTCCGCCGGCAGCGGGCCGGAATTGCCGATGCAGGTGGTGCAGCCGAAGCCGACCAGGTTGAAGCCGAGCTTGTCGAGGTCCTTCTGCAGGCCCGAATTCGCCAGGTACTCGGCGACGACCTGGCTGCCGGGGGCGAGCGAGGTCTTCACCCAGGGCTTGGTCTTCAGACCCTTGGCCACCGCGTTGCGGGCGAGGAGGCCCGCCGCGAAGAGCACCGCCGGGTTCGAGGTGTTGGTGCAGGAGGTGATGGCGGCGATCGCCACGTCGCCGTGGCCGAGGGTGAAGTCGCGGCCCTCCACCTTGACGCGGCGGCTCATCTCGGCCGCCTTCTTGTAGTCCTTCTCCATCGCATCGGCGAAGCCGGCGCCGACGGCCTCCAGCGCGACGCGGCCCTCGGGACGCTTCGGGCCGGCCATGGAGGGCACGACCGTATCGAGCGCGAGTTCCAGCGTGTCGGTGAAGACCGGATCGGGCGAGGCCTTGGTGCGGAACAGCCCCTGGGCCTTCGAATACTTCTCCACCAGGGCAATGCGCGCCGACTTGCGGCCGGAGGTGGTGAGGTAGTTCAGCGTCTCCTCGTCGACGGGGAAGAAGCCGCAGGTGGCGCCGTATTCGGGGGCCATGTTGGCGATGGTGGCGCGGTCGGCCAGCGTCATGTTGTTGAGGCCGGGGCCGTAGAACTCGACGAACTTGCCGACGACGCCCTTCTTGCGGAGCATCTGGGTGACGGTGAGCACGAGGTCGGTGGCGGTGACGCCCTCCTTCAGGCGGCCCGTCAGCTTGAAGCCGATGACCTCGGGCAGAAGCATGGACTGGGGCTGGCCGAGCATGGCGGCCTCAGCCTCGATGCCGCCGACGCCCCAGCCGAGAACGGCGAGGCCGTTGACCATGGTGGTGTGGCTGTCGGTGCCGACCAGCGTGTCGGGATAGGCGACCTCGTAGGTGACGGTCGTCTTCTTGCCGGCGACCGTCTTCACGGCCTTTTCCTTCTTCGTCCAGACGGTCTGGGCGAGGTACTCGAGGTTCACTTGGTGGCAGATGCCGGTGCCGGGCGGCACGACGGAGAAGTTCTTGAAGGCCTGCTGGCCCCACTTCAGAAAGCGGTAGCGCTCGCCGTTGCGGGCATATTCGAGGTCGACGTTCTTCTTGAAGGCCTTGGGCGAACCGAATTCGTCGACGATGACCGAGTGGTCGATGACGAGGTCGACGGGGACCAGCGGGTTGATCTTCTGGGGATCGCCGCCCAGGGCCTTCATGGCGTCGCGCATGGCGGCGAGGTCGACGACGGCGGGAACGCCGGTGAAATCCTGCATCAGCACGCGGGCGGGGCGGAAGGCGATCTCCTTGCCGGCCTTGCCCTTGTCGTTGATCCAGGCGGCGACGGCCTCGATGTCGGCCTTGGTGACGGACCGGCCGTCCTCGGCGCGCAGCAGGTTCTCGAGCAGCACCTTCATCGAGAAGGGCAGGGCCGAAATACCGGCGAGGCCGTTCTTCTCGGCCTCCTTCAGGCTGTAATAGACGTAGGACTTAGAGCCGACCTTGAGCGTCTTGCGGGCCTTGAAGCTGTCGAGCGACATGTGTCGATGATCCCCTCGTTCTGGAGGCCGACGTCGCGCCCTAAAAACCCTGGGCCCAGAGAAGACGCATGAGACGCGGCGGCCGATCGGCGGCGTTATAGAGGGATTCCAATCAGCCCGCCATATGGTTAGAAGCGCTTATCGCCTCTCGCAGGTCACCCTTTCGTCGCGTAGGAATGCGGCATGATGCGCCTGACCGCCCATGCCCTGACCTGCCAGCGCGGCGGCCGAATCGTCTTCGCCGACCTTAGCTTTTCCGTCGCGGCGGGCGAGGCGGTGCAGGTGACCGGCCCGAACGGGGCGGGAAAGTCGAGCCTCCTGCGGCTCGTCGCGGGGCTGGTGCGCATCGAGGGCGGCCGCCTCGCGCTGGAGGGCGGCGATCCCGAGGCGAGCATCGGCGAGCACTGCCACTATTGCGGCCACCAGGACGCCTTCAAGGGATCGCTGACCGTGGCCGAGAACCTCGCCTTCTGGACCGCCTATCTCGGCGGCGGCGGCGGGAGCCCCGAGGCCGCCATGGAACGGCTCGGCATCGCCCATCTCGCCGCCCTGCCGGCGGGCTATCTCTCCGCGGGCCAACGACGGCGGCTGGCCCTCGCCCGCCTCATCACCGTCGCCCGGCCGATCTGGCTGCTCGACGAGCCGACGGCCGCCCTCGACCTCGCCAGCCAGAAGGTGCTGGCGGGCATCATGGCCGACCATGTCGCCGCCGGCGGGGTCGTCATGGCCGCGACCCATGGGCCGCTCGGCCTGCCGACGCGCGAACTCGCCATCGGACGGGCGGCATGACCGGTCCGCTCGCCGCCATCTTCCGCCGCGACCTGACGCTCGCCATGCGCATCGGCGGCGGTGCCATGGTCGGCGTCGTCTTCTTCCTCGCGGTGGTCACCATCGTGCCCTTCGGGGTGGGGCCGGACATGAACCTGCTCGCCCGCATCGGCCCGGCCATCCTGTGGATCGGGGCGCTGCTGGCGACCCTTCTCGGCCTCGACCGGCTGTTCCAGGCGGATGCCGACGACGGCTCGCTCGATGTCATGATGATGGCGCCGACACCCCTGCCCCTGGTGATCGCCGCCAAGGCCGCTGCCCACTGGCTCGCGACCGGCCTGCCGCTGGTGGCGGCCGCTCCCCTGCTCGGTCTCTTCCTCAACGTGCCGCCGGAGGCGATGGGCGCCGTGGCCCTGACGCTGGCGGCGGGAACGCCGGCGCTGAGCCTCATCGGGGCGGTGGGGGCTGCCCTGTCGGTGGCGCTGCGCCGCGGCGGTCTGCTGATGGCCATCCTGGTGCTGCCGTTGACGATCCCGGTGCTGATCTTCGGCGTGGCGGCGACGAATGCCGCCATCGTCGGCCCGCTGCCCTTCGGCCAGCCCTTCACGATCCTCGTCGCGCTGTCGCTGATGAGCCTGGTGCTCGGACCGATCGCGGCGGCGGCTGCACTGCGATTCGGCCTCGAATAGGACATTCAGGTCTTCGGGGTCGTCTCGGCCCAGGCCGCCGGCATCTCGGCGATGAAGGCATCGAGCCAGGCGACGAGCTTCGGGTAGCTCTTGCGCCAGGTGCCCTCGAAGCGGATGTCCTGGTAGCCGAGGGCGCAGGCCAGCGTGATCGTGCCGACATGGACGGCAAGGGCGGGCGGCGCGGCTTCCAGCGCCGCCATGGCGCGCTCGACCTTGCCGCGCTGGTGGGCGAACCACTTCTCCGAGCGCGCCGCCTCGTCGTGGAACATCACCTCGTAGCGGGTGAGGATGAGCGCATCCATGATGCCGTCGGCGAGGGACTGCAGGGTGAGCGCGGCGATGCGCGCCTTCGGCTCGGCGGGAAGGATTTTGCCGCCCCCGGCCACGATGTCGAGCTGCTCGAGGATGACGCGGCTGTCATAGACGACGGTGCCGTCGGCGAGCACGAGGGCGGGAATCTTGCCGAGCGGGTTGGTCCGGCGGATCGGATCCTCGGCGTTCATCGTATCCGTCGTCACGACGGTCACGCCGGACATCAGCCCGAGGTGGTGCAACGCCAGCTTCACCTTGCGGCCGAACGGGGAAAGAGCGGAAGAGTGCAGGGTCATGGACATGACGGCGGTTCCCGAACGGCAAGTGGCGTTGAGCGCCGAGCCTTCGCAGCGCCGCGCGCCGCGGTCAAGGGCGGCGGGCGAGGGTCCCCCGCCCGGCCTCTCGCCTTGCCGCGGCAGGTCCGCATCCCCATAATCGGCCATCTGCTTCGCTGGATCCCATGAAGATCGACTCGCCCTATTTCGACCGTATCCGGGTCAAGCCCGAGGACGACCGGCGCGCCCGCGCCCGGCCCGGGATGCGCGTCTGCGGCTTCAAGGGCTGCCCCTGCGAGGCGACGCACCGTGCGCCGGTGGGCCGCGACCGCGAGGGCGAGTTCGTCTGGTTCTGCCTCGACCACGTCAAGGAATACAACGCCAGCTACAACTACTTCGCCGGCATGAACGACGCGGCGGTGGCGGCCTATCAGAAGGACGCGCTGACCGGCCACCGGCCGACCTGGAGCATGGGCGTCAACTCCTGGACGAAGAGCGGGCGGCGCGAGGAGCCCAAGCCGCATTTCGACCCGCGCAAGGCGGCCGACCCCTTCGGCATGTTCGACGGCGCCGACTGGCGGCAGGCCAGCGAGCGGCCCGCCGAGCCGGAAGGGCGGATGATCCGCAACGCCGAGCGCAAGGCCCTCGACGCCCTCAATCTCGACATCCATGCCACCGCCGCCGAGATCAAGGCGCGGTTCAAGGAGCTCGCCAAGCGCCTGCATCCGGACGCCAACGGTGGCGACCGCTCGCGCGAGGACAAGCTGCGCGAGATCATCCAGGCCTACAACTATCTGAAATCCGTCGGCTTCTGCTGACCTGACCACGGTCGGCGCCATGATGCGACGCATCAGAATTTCGAATGGCATTCCCGCGAAGGGCACCCTTCCGGGCTTTGGATGCGATCTGGTAAGGTCGCCGCCATCATGAGGATTTGGCTCGCTGCGCCGAACGCGGCATCGGAGGTTCTTTCGTGACAGTGCAGACTGACAATGTGTCCGGGCTCCCGGATACGACCCTTTCCGTGCGCCAGACGTTCGGCATCGATTCGGACATGGTGGCTCCCGCCTATTCGCAGGGCGGCGACCACGTGCCGGACCTCGACCCCGACTACCTGTTCGACAAGCCGACCACGCTGGCGATCCTGGCGGGCTTCGCGCACAACCGCCGCGTCATGGTCTCGGGCTATCACGGCACCGGCAAGTCGACCCATATCGAGCAGGTCGCCGCCCGCCTCAACTGGCCCTGCATCCGCGTCAACCTCGACAGTCACGTCAGCCGCATCGATCTCGTCGGCAAGGACGCGATCGTGCTGAAGGACGGCAAGCAGATCACCGAATTCCGCGACGGCATCCTGCCCTGGGCCTACCAGCACAACGTCGCGCTCTGCTTCGACGAGTACGACGCCGGCCGCCCGGACGTGATGTTCGTCATCCAGCGCGTGCTGGAAAGCTCGGGACGCCTCACGCTGCTCGACCAGAGCCGCGTCATCCGTCCCCATCCCGCCTTCCGCCTCTTCGCCACGGCGAACACGGTCGGCCTCGGCGACACGACGGGCCTCTATCACGGCACGCAGCAGATCAACCAGGCGCAGATGGACCGCTGGTCCATCGTCACCACGCTGAACTACCTGCCGCACGACAACGAGGTCGGCATCATCCTCGCCAAGGCGAAGAACTTCGCCAAGACCGCCGAGGGCCGCGACCAGGTCAACAAGATGGTGCGCGTGGCGGACCTCACCCGCAACGCCTTCATGAACGGCGACCTTTCCACCGTCATGAGCCCGCGCACCGTGCTGACCTGGGCCGAGAATGCCGACATCTTCAAGGATATCGGCTTCGCCTTCCGCCTCACCTTCCTGAACAAGTGCGACGAGCTGGAGCGGACCCTGGTCGCCGAGTTCTACCAGCGCTGCTTCGGCCAGGAGCTGCCGGAAAGCGCCGTCAACGTGGCGCTGAGCTGAGGATCTGCGGGGAAGCGATGGCTGGCCGGACGCAACCTCCGAAGGCCGGCTTTCGCATCGCCGAGGACAGCCGCGTCGCCGAGACGGCGCGGGCCGTGGTCAAAGGCCTCGTCGCCTACAACACGGCGAAGGCCGGACCGACGAAGTGGAAGCGCTTCGCCGTTTCGGTGCGCGACGAGGCCGGCACCGTCAAGGGCGGCATCGTCGGCCACACGCTGTGGGACTGGTGCTTCATCGAGCTCCTTTGGCTCGACGAGGCGCTGCGCGGCACCGGCGTCGGCACGGACCTGATGGCGCGGGCCGAGGCGGTGGCGGCGAAGCGTGGCGCACGCCATGTCTATCTCGACACGTTCTCGTTCCAGGGCGACGGCTTCTACCAGAAGCTGGGATATGAGGTTTTCGGCGAGCTCGGCGATTTTCCGCCCGGCCATCGCCGCATCTGGCTGAAAAAGGACCTTTCGTGAGCTCCAATTCCAAGGCCAAGCCGAACACCAAGGAGAGCCCGACCGAGCCGTTCAAGCGCTCGGTGGCCTCTTGCATGCGCGCCATCGCCCGCCGCGACCTCGAGGTCACCTATGCCGCCGACAAGCCGGGGCTGGTCGGCGACAAGGCGCGCCTGCCAGAGCCGCCGCGCAAGCTGTCGCCGAAGGACGCCGCCATCGTGCGCGGCCACGGCGATGCCATGGCGCTGAAGCTCGCCGTGCACAATTCCAAGGTCCACCGGTCGATGATCCCCGAGGGACAGGCCGCCCGCGCCGTCTTCGAGGCGGTGGAGAACGCCCGCATCGAGGCGATCGGCTCCAACCGCATGACCGGCGTCGCGCAGAACCTGACCGCGCGGCTGGAGGACCACTACCACCGCATGGGTAAATACGAGGAGATCACCGACAAGGCCGATGCGCCGCTGGAGGATGCCCTCGCCCTCATGGTGCGCGAGAAGCTCACGGGACAGGCGGCGCCGGCGCAGGCGGCGAAGATCGTCGACCTGTGGCGCGACACGATCGAGAGCAAGGCCGGCAAGAACCTCGAGGCGCTGGTCGGGCTCGAGAACAACCAGCGCGCCTTCGGCAAGGCGGTGCGCGAACTCCTCACCTCGCTCGACATGGGCGACGAGCAGGGCCGCTCCGACGAGGACAACGACGACGACAGCTCCGACAGCCAGGAGCAGGAAACGCCTGAATCCGGCGAGAGCCCGGACAGCCAGGACGAGGAATCCTCCGAAGGCATGCAGATGGAGGATGCCGAGGAGATGGCCGACGAGTCGCCGGAAGGCGCCCAGGAGGCCTCCGACGCCGAGACCGCCGAGCTGCCCGACGAGAACGACCTCGGGGATTCCGAGGATGCCAGCGAGCCGTGGCGGCCGAAGAGCCAGAACGCCGAGCGCAAGGGGCCTGAATACAAGCCCTTCACGCCGAAATTCGACGAGATCATCGACGCGCCGGACCTCTGCGACGCCGAGGAACTCGACCGTCTCCGGGCCTATCTCGACAAGCAGCTGTCCAATCTGGGGCCCGTCGTTTCGCGTCTCGCCAACCGGCTGCAGCGCCGCCTGATGGCGCAGCAGAACCGCTCGTGGAACTTCGACCTGGAGGAGGGCATCCTCGATCCGGCCCGCCTGCCGCGCGTCATCATGGACCCGATGGCGGCGCTGTCCTTCAAGCAGGAGAGCGACACGAACTTCCGCGACACGGTGGTGACGCTGCTGCTCGACAATTCCGGCTCCATGCGCGGCCGTCCCATCACGGTGGCGGCGACCTGCGCCGACATTCTCGCCCGGACGCTGGAGCGCTGCGGCGTGAAGGTCGAGATCCTCGGCTTCACGACGCGCGCCTGGAAGGGCGGGCAGTCGCGCGAGCACTGGCTGCAGAACGGCAAGCCGGCCAATCCCGGCCGCCTCAATGACCTGCGCCACATCATCTACAAGGCGGCGGATGCCCCCTGGCGGCGCGCCCGCAAGAATCTCGGCCTGATGATGCGCGAGGGTCTCCTCAAGGAGAACATCGACGGTGAGGCGCTGGACTGGGCGCACAAGCGGCTGCTTGCCCGCTCCGAGCAGCGCAAGATCCTGATGATGATCTCCGACGGCGCGCCGGTGGACGATTCCACCCTGTCGGTGAACCCGGGCAACTACCTGGAGCGCCACCTGCGCTGGATCATCGAGGAGATCGAGACCCGCTCGCCGGTGGAGCTCATCGCCATCGGCATCGGCCACGACGTGACGCGCTACTATCGCCGCGCCGTGACCATCGTGGACGCCGAGGAACTGGGCGGCGCCATGACCGAGAAGCTCGCCGAGCTCTTCGACGAACATGCGAGCGAAGCGGCGGCCGGTGGCTCTGCCCCCCGGCGGCGGGTCGCCTGATGCCCCATCCGACGCGGCGCGGGGTCCTGGCGCTGGCCGGAGGCCTCGCGGCGCTGCCGGTGCTGGCGACCGGCGCAGACGCTCGCGGGCCCGTGCCGCGGGCGCCGGTGGACATCGACATCCGCTCCTTCCCCATCAACGCCTTCACGCCGCGCGAGGCGGAGAAGCAGCAGTTCGGCGCCTTCGCCTTCCGCGGCGGCCTGGAGCTGCAGTCCGACTACCGCGGCTTCGGCGGACTGTCGTCGCTGCGCACCGACGCGACGGGCCAGCGCCTCACCGCCCTGTCCGACCAGGGGCAGTGGCTCACCGCGAGCATCGACCTGGAAGGGGGGCGGCTCTCCGGCCTGTCGAAGGCGCGCATGGCCGCGGTGCTCGGCCCCGGCGGCCGGCCCCTCGCCCAATCGGGCAACTGGGATACGGAGAGCCTGTGGATCGAGGGCGGCACGGCTTATATCGGCGTCGAGCGTACCCACCGCATCTTCCGCTTCGACACGTTCGGCCGCGAGGGCGTGCTCGCCCGTGGCGTGCCGAGCCCGGTGCCGATGGGCGAGACCCGCCTGCCGTCGAACAGGGGCATCGAGGCGCTGGGCGTGCTGCCGCGCCCCTCGCCGCTCGCCGGCACGCTCCTCGCCCTGTCGGAGAGCGCGTTGAGCCCAGCCGGCGACATCCGCGGGTTCCTCATCGGCCAGGGGCCGTCGCGCGACATCTTCGTCAAGCGCACCAACGATTTCGACATCACCGACCTCGCCTTCCTGCCCGGCGGCGACATGCTGCTGCTGGAGCGCTGGTTCTCGGCCTGGCGAGGGGTCGCCTTCCGCGTGCGGCGCATCGACCTTGCCTCGATCAGGGCAGGGGCGACGCTCGACGGACCCATCGTGCTCTCGGCCGACATGTCCTCGCAGATCGACAACATGGAGGGCATCGCCGTGCACCGGAACGGCGAGGGGGAGACCATCGTCACCCTGGTGTCGGACAACAATTTCTCGTTCCTGCAGCGCACGCTGCTGCTGCAGTTCGCCTATCGGGGCTAGGCGCCGATTCACAAAACTCGGCGCGGCCTCTGGCAAGCCCCGCCGAAAGCGTGTATAGGCCCGCGTCTCACGATTTCGCCGTTCGCCCGGGGGGCTTCCTCCTGCGGCCCCGCCAGAAGAGAGTTCCATGGCCGTTCCGAGAAGAAAGACGTCGCCCTCGCGTCGCGGCATGCGCCGCTCGCATGATGCCCTCGTGGCCCCGACCTATGTCGAGGACAAGGACTCCGGCAACCTGCGCCGCCCGCACCACGTCGACCTGAAGACCGGCATGTATCGCGGCAAGCAGATCCTGAAGCCGAAGACGACGACCAACGACTGATCGCGTCATCGCATCGTGATTGAAAAAGGCCGGTCGCAGGACCGGCCTTTTTCCGTTGGATCAGGCGCCCGTATCGGCCTTGAGCCCGACGGCGGCGATGCCGGCGAGGGCGCAGACCTCGTCGTTATCGGACGTATCGCCGGAAATGCCGACGGCACCGAGGATGGCGCCGGCCGCGTCGCGGATCAGCACGCCGCCGGGAACCGGCGTCAGCCGGTCCTTGGTCAGGCCGCCGAGGGCACCGATGAAGTGCGGGCGCTCCTTGGCCATGCGCTCCAGCGCCCGGCCGCCGACGCCCACCGCCACGCAGCCGAAGGCCTTGCCATGGGCAATGTCGGCGCGCAGCGGAGCGTTTCCGTCCTCGACGAGGGTCAGGCGCACGGCGCCGCGGGCGTCGACGATGACCACGCCGAGGGGCTTCATACCCTTCTCGCGGCCGGTGGCGAGCGCCGCATCGGCGAGGGTTCGGCAGGTGTCGAGGGTCAGGCTCATCGTCGGCTCCGGGGACAGGGGTGTCGGCAATCGTAGGGCCGCCCGGAGGGGACGCGCTTGCAAGGAGCCCTGCGCCCCGTGCACAAGCCGGACCCACCCGCATCGTGGCGGGCGGCCGCCCACTTGTGTTATTCTTAAAACAAGAATGCGGCCGCAAGCCGGTGATGCCAGCTTTTCAGTCCCGGCGAAAGTCCGGGCGAGGGAGGATGCCCCGTGACCTACCAGACCCGTGACTTCCACAATCCCGGACGCTCCCCCGCCTACGCCACGGAGGCCATGGCTGCGACCTCGCATCCGCTGGCCACCGCCGCCGCCATCGACATCCTGAAGGCGGGCGGCACGGCCGCCGACGCGGCGATCGCGGCGGTGGGCGTCATGGCCGTGGTCGAACCGCACATGACGGGCATCGGCGGCGACTGCTTCACGCTGATCTCCAAGCCAGGCAAGCCGATCTGGGGCTACAACGGCTCGGGCCGCGCGCCGAAGGCCGCGACGGCGGCGGCGCTCAAGTCCCAGGGTCTCACCTCGGTGCCGACAGACTCGGTCCATGCCGTTACCGTGCCCGGCGCCATCGAGGCCTGGGAGACGATCCTCAAGACCCACGGCCGCTTCGACCTCGGACGGGTTCTGCAGGCCGCCATCGGCTACGCGAAGAACGGCTGGCCGGTGACGCCGCGCGTCGCCTTCGACTGGCCGGGCGACGCCGCCGCCCTCGCCAAGGACGCGGGCGCCTCGCGCCACTACCTGCTCAACGGCCGCGCCCCCACCGCCGGCGAGCGCATGACCAGCGCGGCGCTCGGCGCCACCCTCGAGGAGATCGCCGCCAAGGGCGCCAAGGGCTTCTACGAGGGCCGGGTGGCCGAGGACATCGTCGCCACGCTCAAGGCCAAGGGCGGGCTGATGAGCCTGGAAGACCTCGCCTCCCACCGCGGCACGGTGGAGACGCCGGTCATCGGCGACTACAAGGGCACCGGCGTCGCCGAGCTGCCGCCGAACGGCCAGGGCATCACCGCCCTCATCATCCTCAACATCCTCGAGCAGTTCGACGTGAAGGGCATGGACCCGACCTCGCCGGAGCGGCTCCACATCGGCATCGAGGCGGCGCGCCTCGCCTATTCGCTGCGCGACAGCCACATCGCCGACCCTGCGCACATGAAGGTGACGGTCGAGCAGCTCATTTCCAAGGACTTCGCGAAGACCCTCGCGGGCATGATCGATCCGGGCAAGCGCACGCCCCGCCTCATCCCGCCGCCGCCGGGCACCAACACGATCTACTGCTCAGTCGTCGATCGCGACCGCATGGCGGTGTCCTTCATCAACTCGATCTTCCACCATTTCGGCTCGAAGATCTGCACGCCGGAGACCGGCATCCTGCTGCAGAACCGCGGCTCGAGCTTCAACCTCGACGAGGCCCACCCGAACTGCATCGGGCCGGGCAAGCGGCCGATGCACACGATCATCCCGGCGATGATGCTGGAGAAGGGCGAGGTCACCTGCTCGTTCGGCGTGATGGGCGGCAGCTACCAGTCGTCCGGTCATGCCCACGTGGTCTGCAACACCGTCGACTACGGCATGGACCCGCAGGCGGCGATCGATTCCCCGCGCGCCTTCTTCGAGGGCGAGAAGACCACGGTGGAGCCGACCTGGCCGGCCGCGACCATCGAGAAGGTGCGGGCCATGGGCCACGACGTCGACGTGACGGTGAAGCCGATCGGCGGCGGGCAGATGATCCGCATCGACCGCTCCGGCTTCCTGGTCGGCGGCTCGGACGCGCGCAAGGACGGCCTGGCGCTCGGCTACTGAGGGCCGGCGCCCCCTCAGACGTCGCGGCGGAGCAGAGAACCGCTGGCGGTCGGCTGCGAGGCGGGATCGGCGGCCTGATAGCGGGCGTCCACCTCCTGGCGGTCGCCGCGGCGGCGACGGCGCACGGGGGCAAGACGCTCGGCCAGAAGCTGGGCGACGAAGGTGGCGGCGGGGCGGGTGCGGATGGCCCGCTCCGTTTCGATCCGCTCCGGACGGGTCGGGACGGGCAGCGACGACAGCGCCTCGTAGAAGCTGCCCGCGGCGGTGCGACGGCCGGCGCCGGCGCGATCGTCGTCCCGGCGACGCCAGCGCGGCGGCTGTGAAGACCCTGCTGGATGGACCATGGTCATGTCCCGCTCCGTAACGCCTGACCGGCCTTCGGGGGCCGGCGGGAATGAGGGAGCAACGCCCGTGCCGGCGCCTGCGTTCCGGATCGGGACAAGTTGAGACACTACTGGAACAGGCAGGCGCATGACGTTACGTCAAAAACGTGCGCCGGGGGCCGCCCCCAAAAGATTTCCTTCATTGTTTTGCGGCCTAGTGGTGCCAACGAAGACATGACGGGCGGACGCGTGGTGGATCGGGACGACAGCACGAGCGCAGGTCAGAACGGAACCGGCAGCAAGGCCCCGTCGGCCGCGGCCGACATCCTGAGCTCGGTGGGCACGGCCACCTATGAATGGGCCATTCCCTCGGACCGGCTGACCTGGAGCGAGAATGCCGGCGGGGTGCTCGGAATCGATGCGCGCCACCTCGCCACCGGGCGTGCCTATGCCCAGATGCTGGCGAAGGAATCGCCGGCCGGGCGCTACGAGGCCATCGTCAACTCGCCGCACATCGACCGCGGTGACGGCGTCGCCTACGCCATCGAATACGCGATCCGGGGCAGCGAGGGCGTCACCCACTGGGTGGAGGATTCCGGCCGCTGGTTCGCATCCTCGGACGGGCGGCCGCTGCGCGCCCACGGCGCGGTGCGCGTCATCACGGAGAGCTACGAGACGCGACGCCGGCTGATCGAGGCGAGCGAGATCGACCCGATGACGGGCCAGCTCTCGCGCCACCGCTTCTGCGAGGTGCTGGAGAGCGCCCTCGAGGATGCCATCAAGGTGCGCGGTTCGATCGGGCTCCTCGTCGCGGCGGTCGACAACCTCGCCCACGTCAACGAGGCCTACGGCTTCGACATCGCCGACGAGATCATCGCGGCGGTGGGTAAGCGCATCCGCACCCGGCTGCGCGGTGGCGACCTGCTGGGGCGCCTGTCGGGCAACAAGTTCGGCATGCTGATCCGCAACTGCCAGCCCGAGGACATGGAGATCGCCGCCGAGCGCATCCTCAACGCGGTGCGCGACGACGTTTTCCTCACCCGCGCCGGGCCGGTCGCCATCACGGTCACCATCGGCGGGATCATCGCCCCGCGCCACGCCGACACCCTCGCGGCCCTGCTGGGACGGTCGCAGGAGGCCCTCGACGGCATCAAGGCGCGCCGGCGCGGCGCGTTCCAGATCTACGCGCCGAGCCTGGAGCGCGAGCGCGCCCGGCAGGAGAACCTGAAGACCACAGACGAGATCGTCTCGGCGCTCAACGAGCGGCGGATCGGCTTCGCCTTCCAGCCCATCGTGACGGCGGGCCCGGAGCGGCGGCCGGCCTATTACGAGTGCCTGCTGCGCATCCGCCGCGCCGACGGCACGCTGCTGCCGGCGAGCGCCATCGTGCCGCTGGCGGAGAAGCTCGGCCTCGTCCGGCTCGTCGACGCCCGCGTGCTCGAACTGACCATGGCCGAACTGATCGCCGCGCCGGACCTCAAGCTCTCGGTCAACGTGTCGCCGGCCACCACCATGGACATGAGCTGGCTGCGGGCGCTGGAGGCCTGGCACCGGACCCATCCCGGCGCCGTCGAGCGGCTGATGGTGGAAATCACCGAGACCTCGGCCATCGCCGACGTGGAGGACACCCGCCGCTTCGTGGCACGGGTCCAGGCGCTCGGCTGCCGGGTGGCCATCGACGACTTCGGCGCCGGCCACACCTCGTTCCGCAACCTGCGCAAGCTCGGGATCAATTGCGTGAAGATCGACGGCGCCTTCGTCGCGAGCTTTCACTCCAACCCGGACGACCGTCATTTCGTCCAGGCGCTGCTCGACCTCGCCCGGCACATGAACCTGACGACCATCGCCGAATGGGTCCCGAGCGAGGAGGTCGCCGTCATGCTGGCCGACCTCGGCTGCAACTACCTGCAGGGCGACCATACGGGCCCGGCGAGCGACGCCAGGCCCTGGCTGGAGACCACGACCGCCGCGCCGCGCGCGCTGAGCGCCTGACGCGGCCGGACGCTATTTCCGCGACAGGCTCTCGATCTTCTTCTGCATGGCCGAGAGCTGGTTCTTCAGCTCGTCCAGCTCGCCGGCGGCAGGAGCCGCGGCGGGAGCTGCCGCCGCCTCGGCAGCGGGCTTCGCCTCGCCACCACCCGCCTCGTCGTCGCGACGGGCGAAGGGCGTGAACATGGTGAAGGCCTTCTCGAACAGGTCCATGTTGCGGCGGATGTGCTGCTCGAAGGGCGCGACCAGCGGATTGACGCCGATGGCGGTGGAGAGCTGCTGGCGCAGCCGGTCCTGCTCCTTGGAGAGCGTGTCGATGGACAGCTCCAGGTAGCGCGGCACGAGGAGCTGCATGCTGTCGCCGTAGAAGCGGATGAGCTGGCGCAGGAAGGACACCGGCAGAAGGTTCTGCCCGTCCTTGTTCTCCTGCTCGAAGATGATCTGGGTCAGCACGGAGCGGGTGATGTCGTCACCCGACTTCGCGTCGTAGACGAGGAAGTCCTCGCCCGCCTTGACCATGGAGGCGAGGTCCTCGAGCGTCACGTAGGTCGAGGTGCCCGTATTGTAGAGACGCCGGTTCGCGTACTTCTTGATCGTGACCGGATCATTCTTAGCCATCGTTCCCCCTGGACCTGCCCGCGGCGCCCTTCCCCCGAAAGCGCCATGAGACCGTCACGATAGGGTGTTTTTGCAGGCGCTGCCACGGTTTTGTGCAGCGCGGCTCCATGCGCCGCGAGAACGCCCGGCTCATTGGCAATTTGGCGCGGTTGACAGTCAGCGCGTGCCATAGACAAGGTCACGGCGAAGGTCGCCACCGTCGCGGCAGGCGCCAGCAAGCCCAGGAGGTTTTCATGTCCGAGGACGTCGTCATCGTCGGCGCGGCCCGTACGGCCGTCGGCTCGTTCAACGGAGCCCTGTCGTCCCTGCCCGCCCACGAGCTGGGCGCGGTCGCCATCAAGGCGGCGCTCGAGCGCGCCAACGTGAAGCCGGAGGAGGTCGACGAGGTGGTGTTCGGCCAGATCCTCACGGCGGGCGAGGGCCAGAACGCCGCCCGGCAGGCGGCGATGAAGGCCGGCATCCCCGCCGAGAAGACCGCATGGGCGCTGAACCAGCTCTGCGGCTCGGGCCTCCGGACGGTTGCGGTCGGCATGCAGCAGATCGCCAACGGCGACGCCAGCATCATCGTCGCCGGCGGCCAGGAGAGCATGTCGATGGCCCCGCACGTGGCGCACCTGCGCAACGGCACGAAGATGGGCTCCATGGAGATGGTCGACACCATGCTCAAGGACGGCCTCATCGACGCCTTCCACGGCTATCACATGGGCATCACCGCCGAGAACGTCGCCGAGAAGTGGCAGATCACCAAGGACGAGCAGGACCAGTTCGCCGTCGCATCGCAGAACAAGGCGGAAGCGGCGAGGAAGGCGGGCCGGTTCAAGGACGAGATCGTCCCGGTGACGATCAGCACGCGCAAGGGCGACATCGTCGTCGACACGGACGAATACATCCGCGACGGCGCCAACATCGACGCCATGGGCAAGCTGCGCCCGGCCTTCAAGAAGGACGGCACGGTGACCGCCGGCAACGCCTCGGGCATCAACGACGGCGCCGCCGCCATCGTGCTGATGACGCGCTCGGAGGCCGAGAAGCGCGGCCTGAAGCCGCTCGCCACCATCCGCTCCTGGGCGACCGCCGGCGTCGACCCCGCCATCATGGGCACGGGCCCGATCCCCGCCTCGCGCAAGGCGCTGGAAAAGGCCGGCTGGACCGTGAAGGACCTCGACCTGATCGAGGCCAACGAGGCCTTCGCCGCCCAGGCGATCGCCGTGAACAAGGACATGGGCTGGGATACCGACAAGGTGAACGTCAACGGCGGCGCGATCGCCATCGGCCACCCGATCGGCGCCTCGGGTGCCCGCGTGCTCGTCACGCTGCTGCACGAAATGGCCCGCCGCGACGCCAAGAAGGGCCTCGCCACGCTCTGCATCGGCGGCGGCATGGGCGTCGCCATGTGCATCGAGCGCTGAGCAGGGCGCACCACGATCTTCGCCGGAGGCACCACGCGCCTCCGGCAGGTTCTTCATCTTCCCCCCGATGAAGTGATGCTACAACCCGTCCGACAAAGGCCGGGATCAACGAATCGTCTATCCAAGGGAACGCCAGCGAGGGAGTTCATTCATGGCGAGAGTGGCATTGGTCACGGGAGGCACCCGAGGCATCGGGGCGGCCATCTCGCGGGCCCTTAAGGACGCCGGCTACACGGTCGCGGCCAATTATGCGGGCAACGACGAGGCCGCGGCGAAGTTCAAGGCCGAGACCGGGATCCCGGTCTACAAATGGTCGGTGGCGGATCACGAGGCCTGCGCCGCCGGCATCAAGCAGGTGGAGGCCGATCTCGGCCCCGTGGATGTGCTGGTGAACAATGCCGGCATCACCCGCGACGGCATGTTCCACAAGATGACGATCGCGCAGTGGCGCGAGGTGATCGACACCAACCTGACCGGCGTCTTCAACATGACCCATCCGGTGTGGAACGGCATGCGTGAGCGCAAGTTCGGCCGCGTCATCACCATCTCCTCCATCAACGGCCAGAAGGGCCAGGCGGGGCAGGTGAACTATTCGGCCGCGAAAGCCGGCGACATCGGCTTCACCAAGGCGCTCGCCCAGGAAGGGGCGCGGGCCGGCATCACGGTAAACGCCATCTGCCCGGGCTATATCGGCACGGAAATGGTGGCGGCGATCGATCCGGAGGTGCTGAAGACGCGCATCCTGCCGCAGATTCCGGTGGGGCGGCTCGGCGAGCCGGAGGAGATCGCCCGGGCGGTTGTCTTCCTCGCCTCGGACCAGGGCGGGTTCATCACCGGCTCGACGCTGACGATCAACGGCGGCCAGTACGTCGCCTGACCGCCGGGCTGGACGACATCGCATCGTCGCGGCCCGCCGCGGCGATGCAGCCGTCGGTCGTTACTGCCAGGCGCCGACGAGCTTGGCGAAGAACGTGTTCTGGACCGTGTCGCCGAGGGCGTAGACGGCGAGAATGACGGCGCCGGCGATGCTGCTGGCGATCAGCGAATACTCGATGGACGTCGCTCCGGCCTCATCGGAGCCGAAGCGCCCCGCCAGGCGGGTCATCTGCCGAAACCTGCGCGCCATCCTGGCGTCTCCTCTCAGTCACGCGCCTCGCCGAGTAGCTCGGTGAGGAAGGGGATCAGGGGCTCGTCGGCCGCCGGCATGGCATAGTCCCTCAGCCGGCCCGGTTTCACCCATGCAAGCCTCTGACCCTCGAGGCTCTGGACGTTCCCCTCCCACCTCCGGCAGACCCACAGCGGCATGAACAGCTGGAAGGTCTCGTAGGCGTGGCTGGCGAAGGTCAGCGGCGCGAGGCAGGGCTCCCCGACACGGATCCCGAGCTCCTCGCGCAGCTCGCGGATCAGCGTCTCCTCCGGCCTCTCGCCCGGCTCGACCTTGCCGCCGGGGAATTCCCAAAGACCCGCCAGAGGCTTGCCGGCCGGCCGCTCCGCCAGGAGGACCCGGTTGTCCGGATCGACCAGAGCGCAGGCGGCGACGAAGACCAACCTCAAGGTCATTGCGGTACCTGTTCTAGCCGACAGAAGTTAATGTTTGCGGTGGACGATAGGCGAGTGACGGACTTCGCGCAGGGAAAGACGGTGGAATTCCCGCTCAGGAACGGTAGTCGCCGTTGATGGCGACATAGTCCTTGGTCAGGTCACAGGTCATGACGCGCGCCGTGCCGCGGCCAAGGCCGAGATCGGCGGTGACGGTGATCACGTCCTCCTTCATCACGGCGCTGGCCGCCGCCTCGTCATAGGCGGGATCGCGCTCGCCCTCGTGGGCGACGCGGATGTCGCCGAAGGAGATCGACAGGCGGTCCCGCTCCGCCGGCTCGCCCGCCTTGCCCACCGCCATCACGACGCGGCCCCAGTTGGCGTCCTCGCCGGCGATGGCGGTCTTCACCAGGGGCGAGTCGGCGATCGACTTTGCGACCCGGAAGGCCGAGGCGTTGGAGACGGCGCCCTTGACCACGACATGGACCAGCTTGCGCGCGCCCTCGCCGTCGCGGGCGACCTGCTCGGCAAGGTCGGCAAGGACGGCCTGCAGCGCCTTGCGGAAGCCGGCGAGGCGACGGTCGCCCGCTTCCGCGATGCGCGGCGCGCCCTTCGCCTCGGCGGCGCCGGTGGCGAAGAGCATGAGCGTGTCGGAGGTGGAGGTGTCGCTGTCGACCGTCACGGTGTTGAAGGTGGTCTTCACGCCCTTCGACAGCAGCGCCTGGAGGGCGGGCGCCTCGATCGGCGCGTCGGTGAAGACGAAGGAGAGCATGGTCGCCATGTCGGGCGCGATCATGCCGGCGCCCTTGGCCATGCCGTTGATGGTGACGGTGACGCCGCCGAGGCTCGCGGTGGCGGTGGCCACCTTCGGGAAGGTGTCGGTGGTCATGATCGCCTTGGCGGCGTCGAGCCAGCCCTCGGCCTTGCCGGCGGCAAAGGTCCTGTCGAGGACCGCGTCGTATTTCGTCGCGTCGAGTGGCTCGCCGATGACGCCGGTGGAGGCGAGAAAGACCTCCGATTCCCGGCATCCCGCCGCCTTGGCGGCGATCTTCGCCGTCAGCGCCACGGCCTCGCGGCCCTTCCTGCCGGTGAAGGCGTTGGCGTTGCCGGAATTGACCACGAGAGCGCGGGCACGGCCGCCGGCGAGGTTGGCGCGGCACCAGTCGACCGGCGCCGACGGGCATTTCGAGCGGGTGAAGACGCCGGCAACCGTCGTCCCCGCAGCGAGGCCGACGGCGAGGACGTCGGTACGGCCCTTGTAGCGGATGCCGGCCTCCGCGGTGGCGAGGGTCACCCCGGGAATGGGCGGCAGGCTCGGCACCGTCTTCGGGGCCAGGGGGGAGACGGGAGGCACGAACTTCGCCATGGGATCCTCTGACTGCCGCTGGAGGTTCAGGTCGGCTGAGCCCTTAGCCCAAGCGCGGCGGGACGGGAAGGTGTGCGGCGCGCATGGATCACCGCGCGCTCACGCGCGGATGGGCGCCGCCCTGGCGAAGCCGTCGATCGGCAGGACGTTGGCGCCGGCGAAGCGCGCGAAGACCGCGGGAAGCTCCTCCACCGGCCCGGGGCGGCCGAAGAGATAGCCCTGCGCCTCGATGCAACGCTCCTCGCGCAGATAGGCGAGCTGTTCCTCGGTCTCGACGCCCTCGGCGGTGCTGATGATGCCGAGGCTGTCGCACATGCCGGTCACCGCCCGGATGATGGCGCTGCTCTCCTTGGTCCCCGAGAGGTGCTTCACGAAGGAACGGTCGATCTTCACCTTGTCGAAGGGGAAGGTGCGCAGGTAGCCGAGCGAGGAATAGCCGGTGCCGAAATCGTCCATGGCGATGGAGCAGCCGGTCAGCTTCAGGCGGAGGAGCGCGTTCATCGCGCCCTCGACGTTGTCCATCAGCGCGCTCTCGGTGATCTCGAGCTCGAGCCGGGAGGGGGCGAGACCCGTCTGGCGGAGCGTCGCAGCCACGAGCTCGGGGAAGCTGGCGTCGGCGAGCTGGCGCGGCGAGACGTTGACGGCGACCTTCACCGGCCGCGGCCAGAGCACCGCGTCGGCGCAGGCGCGCTCGAGGACCCAGCGGCCGAGCGGCGCGATGAGGCCGATCTCCTCGGCGAGGCCGATGAACTCGATCGGCGGGACCATGCCGCGCTCGGGATGGCGCCAGCGCACCAGCGCCTCGAAGCCGGCGAGGGTGCCCGTCGCCACCGAGACGATGGGCTGATAGTGCAACAGGAACTGGCCCTGCTCGACCGCCGTGCGGAGGTCGCGCTCCATCCGCAGCCGGAGCTGCATGGAGGCGTCCATGGCCTGTTCGAAGAAGGCAAATCGGCCGCGGCCGTCATGCTTGGCGCGGTCGAGGGCGATGTCGGCGTTGCGCAGGACGGCGTCGGGCCCTTCCTCGTCGGGCAGGGCGATGCCGATGCTGACGGTCAGCTCGACGGAATGGTCACCCACGGGCATGGGAGCGGCGAGCGCGGCGATGATGGCCTGGGCAAGCGAGGACGCGGCTTCGGGCTGGGCGCCTCCGGCCTGAATGACTGCGAACTCGTCGCCGCCGATCCTTGCCACCACGTCGCCCGGCTGGACACAGGCCTTCAGGCGCTCGGTGACCGAGACCAGCACGGCGTCACCGACGCCGTGGCCGAGGGTGTCGTTCACCCATTTGAACCGGTCGAGATCGATGCAGAGGATGGCTGACTGGCGGAGCTGGGCCGAATCCTCGCAGACGGCGCGCAGGCGCTCCTGGAAGAACAGGCGATTGCCGAGGCCGGTCATCGCGTCGTGATGGGCGAGGTAGGCGAGACGAGACTGGGCCTCGCGGCGGGCGTGGACGTCCTCGATGACGCCAATCCACTCCTCGCCATCGCCGTCCTCGGACTCCACCTTGGCGCCGCGCGACCGGACCCAGTGCCAGGAGCCGTCGGGCTGCCGGACGCGGTACTCGACGTCGTAGTTGTCGCTCGACCGCTGGGCCTCCCGCCACGCCGCCTTGACCATCGGAGCGTCGTCCGGGTGCAGGTTGTCGTACCAGGAGGCGTCGAAGGCCGACCAGACGGATTCGGGGGTCGGCGTCCGGCCCATCAGGAGGTCCCAGCCCGCGGCGGAGACCTGGCCCCGCCCATCACGGCGCCAGAAGACGAGGGCGCCGGTGCCGGCAAGGACGCGGTAGCGCTTCTCGCTCTGGGCGAGGCTGCGGGCGATCTGGGCCTGCGCCTCCGCACGGGCACGCAGGGCCTGTTCCGAGCCCTCCAGGCTGCGGCGCAGGTCCTCGAACTCGGCGATCCCGGACGGCGCGACCGTCGTCGGGGCTGCGGTGTCGTCGCCCGCGGCGATCTGGCGGGCCCGGCCGACCAGGGCCTGAACCGGGCGCAGAACGGTCTTGCCGATCCAGGCGGCGGCGAGGAGGCCGATCAGGAGAGCCGCGACTGCCGCGACGGCGAGCCCCCACAGGGGCGCGCGCGTGCGGGCGCGGAAGGCACTCAGCGGCTCGCCGACGGCGAGGACCCAGCCGGGCGTGCCCTTGAGGGTCTGGAAGGCGAGGAAGACAGGCCGCCCCTCGACGCTCATGGCCTGGAGGCTGCCGGCGCCGGTCCCCAGCGCCTTGAGCTTGGCGAAGTCGGGCACGTCCTTGCCGATGGAGGACTGCCCGTCGCGGGATCGCGCCACGAAGCGGCCGTGGCCGTCCACGACCGCCACGAGAACGCCCGAGCCGGCGGCGTCGGGGCGCTGGAGGGCCTGGACCAGCCGGTCCGGCGGAACGATCAGGGCCGCGAAGCGGATGCTCGCCTCGTCGAAGGAGACGAGCGCCGCGATGGCGATGTGCGGGGCATTGGTGCCCGGGTCGACGAAGAGGTTCGACAGGCTCGGCTGGCCGGTCTGCAGCGCGCGCCGGAGCGTCGACAGCGGAATGCCCTGCGGAGACAGGCCGTCTCCCTCGGGGATGCCGGGATAGGTGGAGAAGACCTCCTCGATGAGCCGGCCGCCGATCTGCAGGTCGGCCGCATTGGCCCAGGGATCGACGACGCCGGGCGTCGAGACGACGTGGGGCACCCGCACGAGGACGCTGAGGAGCGTCGCGCCGCCCTCCAGTTCGCTCTCGGCCGCGCGGGCGAGCGTGCGGGCGGTGTCGAGCAGGCGCGCCTCGGACGCCGCCTCATAGGCGCGACCGGCATGGATGAGCATGAAGGCCGCCGCCGCGATGATCGGCACGAGCGCGACGAGGACGAGGCCCGCGAGATAGCCGTTGAGGCTGAAGCGAGGCGACCGACCGGCCGCGGGCGCCGGATTTCCGGTGCCTTCGCGTCCCGTCTCAGCCTCTGAGTCGCGCTTCGCCATCTATCCCGGATTACCTCCCAAACGTTACGAAGAGGAAAACACAATCCGATTCCGTCTATTAAATTTCCTCAGGGGAAGGTGGACATGACAGGCATTTCACGTGTGCCCGGCAACCGGTCTGCTATCATGGCCGCCATGTCGATGATGGAAGCCATCCGCGAGGCCCTTTCCGCCCTGCGCGCCCACAAACTGCGCTCGGCGCTGACCATGCTGGGCATGGTGATCGGCGTCGCGGCGGTCATCGCCATGGTGGCGATCGGCGGCGGCGCGCGCGACCGGGTGCTGGCGCAGGTGCAGTCGCTCGGCGCCAACCTGTTCATCGTGCTCCCCGGCAACGTCACCCAGGGCGGCGTGCGGCTGGGGCTCGGCGCCTCCTCCTCCCTGACCGAGGACGATGCGCGGGCCATCGAGGCCGAGGTTCCCGGCGTCCAGGTCACCGCCCCCAACAGCCGGACGCGGACGCAGGTGGTCGCCGGCGGCAACAACTGGTTCACCGAGGTGGTGGGCGTCGACCTCGGCTGGTTCGAGGCGCGCGAATGGTCCATCGCCTCCGGCCGCCTGTTCGAGCCGGAGGAGACCGCGCGCGGCGGCCAGGTGGTGATCCTCGGCCAGACGGTGGCGCGCAATCTCTTCGGCGACGGCGTCGACCCGATCGGCGAGACGGTCCGCATCCGCGCCGTGCCCTTCACGGTCATCGGCGTCATGGAGACCAAGGGCCAGTCGATGATGGGCCAGGACCAGGACGACACGAGCTTCGTGCCGCTGCCGACGATCCGGCAGAGGCTCGTGGGGGTGAACCGGGCCAACGCCCGCTCGGTCGGCGTGATCCACGTCAAGGTGCGCGAAGGCGAGAGCATGGCGCAGGCGGAAGACGACATGCGCCAGCTCCTGCGCCAGCGCCACCGGCTGCAGCCGGGCCAGGAGGACGACTTCCAGATCCGCAACCTCACCGAGATCGCCAACACCGCGGCCGGCGCCGCCACCACCTTGTCGCTGCTGCTCGCGGCGGTGGCCGCCATCTCGCTGGCGGTCGGCGGCATCGGCATCATGAACATCATGCTGGTGAGCGTGACCGAGCGAACCCGCGAGATCGGCCTGAGGCTCGCCGTCGGCGCCCGCCGACGGGACGTCATGCGGCAGTTCCTGATCGAGGCGACCTCGCTCGCCGCCATCGGCGGCATCATCGGCATCATGGCAGGGCTCGGCGCCGCCTTCGCCGTCTCCGCCCGGTTCGGATGGCCGCTGCTGGTCGAGCCGCAGTCGATCGTGGGCGCGGTGCTGTTCTCCGGCCTGGTCGGCGTGTTCTTCGGCTGGTACCCGGCCAAGCGCGCCAGCCTGCTCGACCCGATCACCGCGCTGAGGACGGTCTGACGGACCGTCAGACGATGCGGCCGTTGGCCCGCCAGATCGCCGCGTTGAGCTCGCCGCCGAGCACGAAGATGGCGGCGGAGTAATAGAGGAACACCAGCGCCACCATGACGGAGGCGAGTCCCGCATAGGTGTTCACGTAGTTCTGGGCGAAGCTCGCGAGGTAGGTGCCGAAGAGGGTGCCGGCGAGGAGCCAGAGCACGAGGGTGATGACGATCCCCGGCAGAACGTCGACGAAGCGCCGGCGCCCGGCAGGCAGGAAGAGGTGCACCACCGTCAGCGCGATGACGATGACGAGCGAGGCGGCCGCGACGCGCAGGAACAGCACGATCCAGCCGAGCGGGGCGAGACCCGGCACGATGCGCACGGCCGTGGCCCAGATCAGGGGCCCCAGCACGACGAGGATCGCCGCCACCAGCAGGGCGACCGCGCCGATCAGCACATAGGCGATGGATTCCATGCGGCAGATATACCACCAGCGCCCCTCGCGGACCTCGTAGGCGCGGTTGAGCGAGGTGCGCAGGGCCTCCACGCCGTTGGAGGCGAAATAGACCGCGAGCAGGGCGCCGATCGTCAGGAGATCGGTGCGGGTCGTGGTGATGACCGTCTCGATCTCGTGGGCGATGGGCCGCGCCACCACCTCCGGCCAGGCCTCCAGCAGGATGCGGGTGACCTCGTCGCTGTAGGGCCGCGCCCCGGCGAAGCTCGCCAGCGCGGTGACGAGGATGAGGAAGGGAAACAGCGACATCAGCCCGTTGAGGGCGATGTGGCTCGCGGTTGCCCAGCCGTCATTGGCCAGGAAGCGGTCCAGGGCGTCCCAACTCACACGCCATGCCTTCGACATCGGTCACCCTTTCGTATCGGGACGATCATTCGCGGCAAAGCACGGGAAGGGCAAGGCGCGCGGCGGATTTGACGCAGGATGGGGCACACGCCATATGCCGGCGATGACACAGCAGCATTTCGACCAGCAACTCGTGGGATGGCGACGGGTTCGCGCCGCACGGGGCGATGTGGCCGAGTTTCTGCTGGCGCAGGTGGCCGAGGACCTCGCCGACCGGCTGACGCTGGTCCAGCGCAGCTTCGCCGCCATTGCCGACATCGCGACGCCGACCGACGCGCTGCGACAGGCGATCGCCGCCAGGGGCTTGCCGCTGCCGCTCGCCGCCGACCCGGTGGAAAGCCTCGCCCGCCTGAGGGCGGCACCCGTGGTGGTGGCGCCGGCCGATGCCCTGCCCTTCCGCGACCAGAGCCTCGACCTCGCGGTCTCGGCCCTCGGCCTGCAGTTCGTCGACGACCTGCCCGGCCTCTTCGCGCAGGTGCGCCGGGCGCTGAAGCCGGACGGGCTGTTCCTCGCGACCCTCCTCGGCGGCGACACGCTGACCGAGCTGCGCCAGGCCTTCGCCGCGGCCGAGAGCGAGCGCGACGGCGGGCTGTCGCCGCGCGTCGCCCCCTTCGCCGACGTGCGCGACGTCGGCGGGCTGCTGCAGCGTGCGGGTTTTGCGCTTCCCGTGACCGATTCCGACCGTCTGACCGTGCGCTATGCCGACGCCTTCGCGCTGATGCGGGACCTGCGCGCCATGGGCGCCACCAACCCGCTCGTGGCGCGACGCCGGGTGCCGCTCCGGCGCGCGACGCTGCTGCGCATGGCCGAGATCTATCACGACCGCTTCGCCGACCCGGACGGGCGCATCAGGGCCACGTTCCAGGTGGTGACGCTGTCGGGCTGGGCCCCGCACGAGAGCCAGCAGAAGCCGCTCCGGCCGGGCTCGGCCAAGGCACGGCTCGCCGATGCGCTGAAGGCCATCGAGTTGCCCGCCGGCGAGAAGCCCGGCGGCTGAACCGCCCCGCGGAAGACGGGCTCGACAGGCCCCGCCCGCCGGTCCTAGTCTCCGCTCCCGAATTCGCCCCAATCGAAGGCCTCTCCCATGGACATGACCGGCACGCAGCGCATCGAAGCCCCGCGCGAGGTGGTGTGGGCGGCGCTCAACGATCCCGACGTGCTGCGCCAGTGCATCCCCGGCTGCCAGAGCATGGAGCGCACCGGCGACAACGGCTTTGCCGCCAAGGCGGTGCTGAAGATCGGCCCGGTCAAGGCGAGCTTTGCCGGCAGCGTCACCCTCTCCGACATCGACCCGCCGAACGGCTACACCATCTCGGGCGAGGGCAATGGCGGCGTCGCCGGCATGGCCAAGGGCGGCGCCACGGTGAAGCTCACCGAGGAGAGCGAGGGCGTGACGCTGCTCACCTACGACGTGAAGAGCCAGATTTCCGGCAAGATCGCCCAGCTCGGCTCGCGCCTGATCGACGCCACGGCCAAGAAGCTGGCCGGGGAGTTCTTCGAGAGCTTCTCCAAGGTCGTCGCCCCGCCCGCCCCCGGCGAGGAGATGCCGGAGGAGAAGAAGAAGTGGTGGAAGTTCGGCAAGGGCTGACCGGCGCTCGCTAGCCCCTCACCCTGCTGCGCGCCGACCTCTCCCCACCAGTGTGGGCTCAGGAGGGCGCCACGCCTCCCACAGCACCGCCTGAACCTCCACCCATCATGGCACGGACGAGCCCGGCCATGATGGAAGCGGCGGTGCGACCACAAAAGGCCCCGGGCCCCCTCACTCGCCGCGCTTCTCGATCGCCTCCATGTCCTCGTCCGACAGGCCGAAATGGTGGCCGATCTCGTGAACCAGTACGTGGGCGATGACGGCGCCGAGCGTCTCGTCGTGCTCGGCCCAGTAGTCGAGGATCGGCCGGCGGTAGAGCCAGATCATGTTCGGCATGGCGCCGGAATGCTGCACCGACTGGAAGGGCATGCCGGTGCCCTGGAAGAGGCCGAGCAGGTCGAAGTCGCTCTCGGCCTCCATCTCCTTCAGCACCTCCTCGGTAGGAAAATCCTCGACGCGGATGACGAGGCCCTTGCAGAGGGCGCGGAAATCCTCCGGCAGCCCGGCATAGGCCACGGCGGCGATGGCCTCGAAAGCCTCGAGGTCCGGCGCCTTCAGGTCGGTGAAGGTGGCGACGGCGCTCTCAGCGGCCATAGGTCATCACCAGGTAGATGACGCAGCCGATGCCGACGGCGATGGCGAGGCCCCGGCCGATGCGCTTGCCCCAGATCTCCGCAGGATCCTCGGATTCGCCGCGGGCCGAGAGGAAATCGCCGCTGCGGCGGAGCGCCGAATCGAGGATGGGCGCGGAATCGCGGTGGGTGCGCTCAAGGATGCGGCGGGCTTCCTCCTGCCGCCTGGCGTCGTCTTCGGGTCGGTGGCCGTTGGTGCTCATGGGCCGAGTTCTAGCCGATTGCGCGGCGCGCGGCATCCGGCCGGCGCGTCGCAGGCGGAAACGGATTGGTGACTCTGTTGCGGCATGGTGGACCCCGACCATTTCCGGGAGAACGCCATGTCTCGCCCCCTGCAGACGACGCCGCTGCGCGCCCTCGCCGCCGCCGCCCTGATCAGTTGCGCCGCGCTGCCGACGCCCGCCGCCGCGAGCTCCTTCTGGGCCGGCTGGTTCGTCACCGACCGGCCGGTGGTCTACCGGCCCATCGTGACGCCGCGCACCTACTATTTCGCTCCCGCCGAGACGGTCGAGATCGCGCCGGCGCCGCGGCATCGCCACCACGCCCGCCATCCCCACCACCGGCGGCACTGAGGCCGTCAATCCTCGTCGAGGCCGACGATGGCGCGGGCGAAGTCCTGCGCCGCGAAGGGCTCGAGGTCGTCGACCCCCTCGCCCACCCCGATGAAGTGCACCGGCAGGCCGGTCTTCGCCGCCACCGCGACGAGGATTCCGCCGCGGGCGGTGCCGTCGAGCTTGGTCATGACGATGCCGGTGACGCCCGCCGTCCGGGCGAAGGCGTCGACCTGGGTGAGCGCGTTCTGGCCGGTGGTGGCGTCGAGGACCAGCAGGACGGCGTGGGGCGCGGCGGCGTCGACCTTGCGGATGACGCGCACGACCTTCTCGAGTTCCGCCATCAGCTCGGACTTGTTCTGCAGGCGGCCCGCGGTGTCGAGGATGACCACGTCGGTGCCCGCCTCCTTGGCCTGCGTCACCACGTCGAACGCGAGGCCCGCCGCATCCGACCCCTGCGGCCGGGTGACGACGGGAGCGCCGGTGCGCTCGCCCCAGACCTTGAGCTGTTCGATGGCGGCAGCGCGGAAGGTGTCGCCGGCTCCCAGCAGCACCGAGCGGCCCTCGGTGCGGAACTTGGCGGCGAGCTTGCCGATGGTGGTGGTCTTGCCGGCGCCGTTGACCCCGTCGACCATGATCACGAAGGGCTTCGCCGCGGCGTCGACCACGAGCGGACGGGCGACGGGGGCGAGCACGGCCTCGATCTCGCCGGCGAGGACGGCGCGCACCTCCTCCGGCGCCACGTCCTTGCCGAAGCGGCCCTTCGACAGGGCGCCGGCGATGCGGGCGGCGGTCTCGACGCCGAGGTCGGCCTGGATCAGGAGATCCTCCAGCTCCTCCAGCGTCGCATGGTCGAGCTTGCGCTTGGTGAAGAGGTCGGTGACCCCGGTGCCGAGCTTCGAGGAGGTGCGCGACAGGCCCTCGGTGAGGCGGCGCCACCAGCTCTTCGGCTCCGCCGGAGGGGGAGGTGCGGCCGTGGCGACGGGCGCGGGCTCGGGCGACGTGACCGTGGCCGGAGCGGCGGGCGCCGGCGTCGCCGGCTCGTCCTGGCCGAACAGCCGCTTGAAGAAACCGGGCCGCTTCGGCTCGTCGGGCTTCGGCTGATCGGACATCGGCACGGGATCTCGCTGGCGGCGGGGTGACGGGGGCGTCCCCGGCATTTAGGCCGGATGGCGGGCCGTGGCTAGGGTGCGGGGTGGCGGGCGCGGGGCGTCCGCACTATGGATGCCCGATGACCGCCCCGTCCTCCCACCCCGCTCCCGACGATCCGCTCGGCCTCATCCCGCGCCTTCTTCACCGCGACGCCAGCGTGCTCATCCTGAACAAGCCGGCGGGCCTGCCGGTGCACAAGGGGCCCGGCGGCGGCGAGACGCTGGCCGACCATCTCGACGTGCTGCGCTTCGGCCTGCCGCGGGCGCCCGAACTCGCCCACCGTCTCGACAAGGACACGGCCGGCTGCCTCGTCCTCGGCCGCCACCGCCGGGCGCTGGAGCGGCTCGGGCTGATGTTCAAGCGCAGCGAGGTGACGAAGACCTACTGGGCGGTGGTGGAAGGCGGGCCGGCGGAGGAGGCCGGCGAGATCGCCATTCCCATGAGCCCGCGGGACCCGAAGCGCGGCTGGTGGATGAAGGCGGATCCGAAAGGCCAGGCGGCGCTGACGCGCTACCGGGTCCTGGGGCGCGCCGATGGCCGGACCTGGCTTGCGCTGGAGCCCGTCACCGGCCGCACGCACCAGCTGAGGCTGCACTGCGCCGAGAGCGGCTTTCCCATCCTCGGCGACACCATCTACGGCACGGCGCCGCGGCGCGGCGGGCCGGGGCTGCATCTCCTGGCGCGCTCCGTCCTGCTGCCCTTCGATCCGAAGCGCCCGCCCATCGCCGCGGAGGCGCCGCCGCCGGAGTCGATGGAGCCGGCGCTGAAGTCCTGCGGCTGGATGGGGTGACGGGATGGCCGTTCCATCCTACCGCCCCTTGGCGCAACGGCTTTCCGCCACGTCAGTGTTCCTTCGGACCAAGGGCGGGCTTGGCGCGGCTCCGCCCAGGTCCGATAATCCCGCCCGAGGGAGACCATCATGGCTGGCCATTACGACAAGCGCGAAACGCGCGACGAGGGCGTTCGCGAGAAGGACCTGATGAAGCGGCTGCCGCAGGTTCTGACCGCGGCGATGAAGGTTCCCGCCTGGCGGCGGCACCTCGGCAAGATCGACCCGCGCAGCATCACGACGCGCGCGGCGCTCGCCGACCTGCCCGTGCAGCGCAAGTCGGACCTGCCGGCCCTGCAGAAGGCGGCCCTGCCCTTCGGCGGCTTCGTGCCCGGCAAGGCCAGCGCCTTCGGCCGACTGTTCATGTCGCCGGGGCCCATCTTCGAGCCGGAGGCGATCGGCCACGACGTGTGGCGGGTCGGCCGGGCGATGACGGCGGCGGGGTTCAAGCGCGGCGACATCGTGCTCAACACGCTCTCCTACCACCTGACGCCGGGCGCCTGGTGCTTCGATTCCGGCGCGCGGGCGGTGGGATGCGCCGTGATCCCGGCTGGTCCGGGCAACACGGAGGCGCAGCTCGACCTCATCGAGGCCTACCGTCCCAGCGCCTATGCCGGCGTGCCGGATTTCCTGAAAATCCTGCTCGACGCAGCCAAGGAGAAGGGCCGCGACGCCTCCTCGATCAAGCGCGCGCTGGTGGGCGGTGCGGCCTTCCCGGCCTCGCTGCAGAAGGAGATCGCATCCCGCGGCGTCGACGCCTACCAGACCTATGCCATCGCCGAATGCGGCGTCATCGCCTACGAGACCGAGGGGCGCGAGGGGCTGGTGCTCAACGAGGACATCATCCTGGAGATCGTGCGGCCCGGCACGGGCGATCCCGTGGCCCCTGGCGAGGTGGGCGAGGTGGTCATCACCGTGCTCGACCCGCACCACCCGCTGATCCGCTTTGCGGTGGGCGACCTCACGGCGATCCTGCCCGGGGCCTCGCCCTGCGGGCGCACCAACACCCGCATCAAGGGGTGGATGGGCCGCGCCGACCAGACGGCCAAGGTCAAGGGCATGTTCGTGCGGCCCGAACAGGTGGCGGAGGTGGTGAAGCGCCACCCCGAAATCGCCAAGGCGCGGCTGATCGTGGTGCGCAACGGCGAGACCGACGCCATGACGCTGAAGGTGGAGTCGCGCACGCGCTCGCCCGAATTCATCCATGCGGTCGGCGAGAGCGTGCAGGCGATCCTGAAGTTGAAGGGCCAGGTCGAGCCGGTGAAGCCCGGCTCGCTGCCCAACGACGGCAAGGTCATCGAGGACGTGCGCCCGGTGGGGTGAGGGCTGTGCCCTCCCAGGGCGCCGCCGCTCAGCGGAAGAGCGCGGCGTAGCGGTCGCGGTAGGCCCAGACCAGCATCAGCCCGGTGACGACGAGGATGCCGGCCAGCGGCAGGCCCTGCGGGTTGAGGAAGGCGTGGAAGAGCACGATGGTCGCCATGACCGGGGCGATCAGCGCGAGGCCGAAGGCCGGGGCGACGTTGAAGACCAGCGACAGGCCGCCGAGGAGGTTGATGACCTTCAGGAAGGGCCAGAAGAAGCCCGACATCTGGAGCCCCTGTTCGAAGAGGCGGCCTTCCGGCGAGACCGGCGGGTGGATGAGGTGGTTGCCGGTCGCCATGGCCCAGAAGCCGTCGGCGGCGCTGACCAGGAACAGGAGCCCGAGAATGGTGCGGGGGGCGTGAACGAAGAGAAGGGTGGCCATCGGGACCTCTGAAAAAGGAAAAGAGCGCGGCAAGGCGCGGAAGCGCCGCTGTCTCAGCCCGTCCTGTTTCGGTCCGGCGACGCCGGCGACCCGCCGATGTTGCGTGTCAGACCCAGCCCTTCAGCTCACGCTCCACCACGGTGTTGATCACCTGCATGCCGAGGTCCGACTCGTTGAGGCAGGGAATGTAGGTGAACTTCTCGCCGCCGTGCTCCTCGAAGATGTGGCGGTTCTCGCCGTCGAGCTCCTCCAGCGTCTCCAGGCAGTCGGCGGAGAATGCGGGAGCGATGATGGCGAGCTTCTTCACGCCCCGCTTCGCCAGGGTCTCGACCGTCTCGTCGGTATAGGGCTTCAGCCACTCGTCCGGGCCGAAGCGCGACTGGAAGCTCATCATCATCTGGTCGGTGGTGTAGCCGAGCTCCTCGCGCAGCAGTCGCCAGGTCTTGGCGCACTGGCAGTGATAGGGGTCGCCCTTCAGGAGGTAGCTCTTCGGCATGCCGTGGAACGAGGTGAGGATGACCTCCGGTACGAAATCTAGGGTGGCGAGGTGGTCGCGCACCGACTGGGCGAGGGCGGAGATATAGGCCGGCTCGTCGTGATAGGGCGGCGCGATGCGGAGCGTCGGCTGCCAGCGCATCTCCATCAGGGCGCGGAAGACATGGTCGTTGGCGGTCGCCGTGGTGGCCGCCGCATATTGCGGGTAGAGCGAGAAGGCCAGGATACGGTCGCAGCCCTGCGCCATCAGCCGCTCGATGGCCGGCTTGATGGCGGGATTGCCGTAGCGCATGGCCCACTCGACGTGGATGTCGGGGCTGACGCCGGCGAGATGGGCGGCGAGCTTCTCCGCCTGGTTGCGGGTGATGGTCTTGAGGAAGCTCTCGTCCTTCTCGGTGTTCCAGATCGTCGCGTAGTCCTTGCCCTTCTTCTGCGGACGGGTCTGCAGGATGATCAGGTTGAGGATGGGCCACCAGATGGCGCGCGAGGTCTCGATGACGCGGCGGTCGGAGAGGAACTCCTTCAGGTAGCGGCGCATGGACCAGTAGTCGGTGCCGTCGGGCGTGCCGAGGTTCATCAGCAGCACGCCGATCTTGCCGGTCTTCACGGGAACGTGGCCGGCGGGAAGCTTCATCTCGCGCATGGGAACTCGCGGTGGGAATGTCTCGCTGGGGCGGGTGATACGCCTGAACGGGCGAGGTTGGAAGCTGTTACGCGGCCGCAGAGCCGATGGATTTGCGCTGATGTCAGGCGCGCGCCCTGAGGGCGGCGGTCGCGGCGAGGGCGAGGCCCGCCATGGCGCCGATGGTTCCGGCCGCATTGAGCGCCAGCGCCGAGCCGAAGAGGCGCGGCCCGAGCACCGCGAGCCCGTATCCGGCGAAGACGGTGACGAGCGCGATGGCCGCCGACAGCGCCATCTGATGCGACAGGCGCGTGGTCATCAGGCGGGAGGTGGCGGCGGGGCAGACGATCATCGCCACCGCGAGCACCACGCCGACCGACTTGAAGGCAGCCGTGCAGGCGAGCGCCGTGGCCGTGAGCAGAGCCGCGTCGAGGAGGGCGACGGGCAGGCCGCTCGCCCGCGCGAAGACCGGATCGAAGGCGAGGAGGGCGAATTCCTTGCGGAAGGCGGCGAGTATGGCGACGACGAGGATGAGGACGATCGCGAGCTCGAAGACCACCTGCGGCAGGTCCATCAGCGACTGGAGGAGGCTCGCCGGCGCGCCGGGATCGCGCCCGATCCAGATGAGGCCCTCGAGATAGCCGGTGACGACGTGGTGGATGTCGAAACCGGTGCGCGACAGCCCCGTCCATTCGAGCACCAGGATGCCGAAGGCGAAGAAGGTGGTGAAGACGACGCCCAGCGCCGTGCCCGGCTCGACACGGCCGGCGCGGACGAGGAAGGCGACGAGGCCGGACGCGGCGAAGGCGGCGGCAAGCCCGCCTGCGAGCACGACCAGGCTGCCGGCGAGTCCGGTCACAGCGACGGCGACGACGACGCCGGGGACGACGGCATGGCTGAGTGCATCCGCCGCCATGGCGCGGCGGGTGAGGACGAGGAGGTTGCCGACGAGCGCGCAGGCGAGCGCCGAGAGCGAGGCGGCGAGGAGCGGGACGAAGTCGACGGTCCAGAACTCGGCCATCAGACACGCCCTCCGAGGAGGCCGCGGGCCCGCCCGAACACAAGGCTCAGTGCGAAGAGCGCCGCGGCGACGAGGACGATGGCGGGGCCGGTCGGCGTGTCGGCGAGCACCGCCGAGAGCGCCGCCCCGGTGAAGGCGGAGACGGCGCCGAGGCCCGCGGCAACGGCGACGACGGTGCCGGCGCGGTCGGACCAGAAGCGGGCGGCGGCCGGCGGGATCACCACCAGCGCGACGGCGAGGACGAATCCGGCGATGGGCAGGGCGGCCACGACCACCACGGCGCAGACCAGCGCCACCAGCGCGTCGAGCCGCGCCACCGGCAGGCCGACGGTGGCGGCGAAATCGGGGTCGAAGGCGACGGCCGAGAACTCCTTGAGCAGCAGCGCGACCACCGCGAGGACGAGGACCGCGAGGCCCGCCATCATCTGCGCCTCGGCCGGCAGCATCCCCGCGGCCGAGCCGAAGAGCAGGCTCTCGAGCCCCGCCTGGCGGCCGACGGCGAGCGTCTGCACCACCGACATGAGGGCGAGGCCGAGGCCGAAGCCGGCGGCGAGAACCGCGGCGGTCGCGGTGTCGTGGCCGACGCGGGGCCTGCGGCCGAGCCATTCGATGGCGCCGAGCGACAAGAGCGCGGCGAGGCCCGCGCCACCCATCAGCCAGCCGGCCT
>NZ_JBQVQL010000039.1:0-40280 GCF_052440005.1 Phreatobacter sp. | reverse complement strand
GCGGGGCTCGCCGCCATCCTCGCCGACCGGCGGCGCAACGCCGTCTGCCTCGGCCCGGCGATGGGGACCGGCGAGGCGACGCGCGCGCTGGTCGCCGAGGCCCTGGCGAGCGGCGCCGCAACCGTGATCGACGCGGACGGGCTCACAGCCTTCGCGGCGGATCCGGATCCGCTTTTCGCCGGCATCCGCGTCTGGCCGGACCGGCCGGTGGTGCTAACGCCGCATGCCGGCGAGTTCACGCGGCTGTTCGGCCCCTCGGAGGGCTCGAAGCCCGACGCGGCGCGCCGCGCCGCGGAGCGTTCCGGCGCCGTCGTGATCCTCAAGGGACCGGACACGGTGGTGGCGACGACCGGGGGCCTCGTTTCCATCGCCTCCAACGCGCCGCCCTGGCTGGCGACGGCGGGCTCAGGCGACGTACTGGCCGGGATCGTGACGGGGCTGCTCGCGCAGGGCATGCCCGCCTTCGAGGCGGCGAGCGCGGCGGTCTGGCTGCACGGCGAGGCGGGGCAGGCCGCAGGGCTCGGCCTCATCGCAGAGGATCTTCCCGAGGCGATGCCGGGGGTCTTCGCGGGCCTCCCGGATCGGCTCGCGCCGGCGGAAGAGGCGGACTAGGCAGCCGGGCCGATCGGCCGGCCCGGTCAGGCCACGTCGAGGGCGATCGCCACCGGGCCGCCGTCGGCATTGATCGGCTGGCTGGTGACGAGGAAGCGCCCGGCCTGCTCGGCGACGAAGGCGATCCGCGTGACCATGCCGGGGGCGACGAGCACCGTGTCGAGGAAATAGGGCTTCCAGCCGTCGTCGAGCCCGTCAAGCAGGCGGGCGGCATGGCCCTGTATGTGCACGGCGTGAAGCACGGGGGAATCGTTGCGGATGGCGGCGATCACGACGGCCCCGGCGCGGGCGCGGAACGCCGGCTGGGCGGGCATGCTGCGGTCGCTGCCTCCGGCGAGCGTCGGCGCCTGGGCGGTGCCGCCGATGAGCCAGTCCCATCGCAGCGCCCGCCGGAAGTCCATGGCCTGCGGCAGCGGGTTGGGGGGCAGGGGCTGCGGGGACGGCAGGGCGGCGTCGCGGACAGGGGCTCCCTCCACGGGAATCGCCCCGTCGAGCCCCTCGCCGGCGAACCGCGCCACCTGGAGGGCGACGGGCCCGCCGGCGGCCGCCACGTCCCAGAGGATTTCGGCGCGCTGCCCGGGTGCCAGCACGATCCGGCCGCCGTCGAGCGGGAAGGGCTCGCAGGGCTGGCTGTCGAGGGCGACGAGGGTCAGGATCTGGCCCGGCAGGGCAAAGCGCAGGACCCTGTTGGCGGTGCCGTTGGCGAGGCGCAACCAGAGGCGCTCGTTCGGCCGCACGCTCCAGCCGACGCGGCGTTCGCCATTGGCGAGGATCGCGCCCGCGCCGTCACCGGGAGCTTCGGAGAGGAGAAGGGCCAATTCGCGGTCGTGGACGGGCGGCGTCGCGTCGTCGACGAGCAGGAGCCCCGAAAGGCCTCGGCGCAACTGCGCCTCGCCGCCGAGGAGCGCCGGCCGGTAGAGGAACGTGCCGGCGTCGCGGAAGGCGAGGGGATGAAAGCGCTCGGCGCCGGGTGTGACCGCCGCCGTGTCGACCGGCCATCGGGCGCCCTGCCAGTGGAGGGCGGTCGGCTGGTCGAGGGCGTTGCGGAACGCCAGCGTCGACGCTTCGCCGCGGCGCGCCCGGAGCACCGGGCCGGGCAGCGTGCCGTCATAGCCAAAGAAGGGCGTCGCCGCCTCTGCCCCGCCGAGGCGCCGTTCTCCGGCTGCGGCGGTGAGCCGCAGGTCGCCCGCCCGCGCCGCCCGGCCCGACAGGAGGAGGCCGAGGCCGAAAGCGCCGAGATGTCGGCGTGTCAGCGGGAGAGTGGACGGCATCGATGCTCCTGATGGGACGGGCCGGGCCTGCCGTCCGAAGACCGCGCCTGCGAAACCGGGGGAGGCATGGCACGGCCCGGCGGACCTGCCAAGCAGCCACCCGGGCGAGACGGCGCCGCCAACGGTCGTGTCTCAGCGTTTCCGCTGCGTGCCGTGCGGGCGGGAGGGCGCATTTTCTTGGTGCAATCGCCAAAAGCCGATGTTATGAGGCCGCGCTCGGTGGATGACTTGCATCGACCGGGGCGAGAAGCTATTTCGAGCGGCCCTCGGCGGGCGTGGTGGAATTGGTAGACACGCGGGATTTAGGTTCCCGTGGCGAAAGTCGTGGGGGTTCAAGTCCCTCCGCCCGCACCATCCTGCCGGCCGCGCCGATCACGAACACGAAAGAAACGAAGCCATGCAGGTGACCGCCACCCTGTCCGAAGGTCTGAAGCGCGAATTCCGCGTGGTGGTTCCTGTGACCGACCTCGCCGCCCGCGCCGATGCCCGCCTCGACGACCTCAAGGGCCGCGTCAACATCAACGGCTTCCGCCCCGGCAAGGTGCCGACGGCGCATCTGAAGAAGCTTTACGGCCGCGCCGTGCTCGCCGAGACCATCGAGGCGCTGGTCGGCGAGGCCAACCAGAAGATCGTCGAGGAGAACGGCTTCAAGCTCGCCCAGGAGCCCTCGGTGAAGCTGCCGGAGGCCGAGGCCGAGGCGAAGGCCGTGTTCGACGGCACCGCCGACCTCGACTACACGGTCGCCTTCGAGGTGCTTCCGACGATCCAGCTCGCCGACTTCAAGGGCATCAAGGTCGAGAAGCCGGTCGTCGAGCCGGCCGAGGCCGACGTGCAGGCGATGCTCGAGACCATGGCCAAGCAGAACCGCCCGTTCGAGGCGAAGGCCGAGGGCGCCGCCGCCGAGAACGGCGACCGCCTCACCATCGGCTTCGTCGGCACGATCGACGGCGAGAAGTTCGAGGGCGGCACCGCCGAGGATATCCAGCTGGAGCTCGGCTCCAACTCGTTCATCCCGGGCTTCGAGGACCAGCTCGTCGGCGTCAAGGCCGGCGAGGACCGCGTCGTGAAGGTGAAGTTCCCGTCGAACTACATGGCCGAGAACCTCGCCGGCAAGGACGCCGAGTTCGCCGTCACGGTGAAGTCGATCGAGAAGCCGGGCGAGCGCGCCATCGACGAGGAGTTCGCCAAGATGGTGGGCTTCGAGGACCTCGCCAAGCTGAAGGCTGCCGTCTCCGACCGGCTGAAGAGCGAATATGCCGCCGCCTCGCGCCGCAAGGTGAAGCGCTCGCTGCTCGACGCGCTGGACGAGAAGCATGCCTTCGACCTGCCGCAGACGCTGGTCGACCAGGAGTTCGAGAGCGTGTGGCGCCAGGTCAGCCAGGACCTGGAGTCGCGCGGCAAGACCTTCACCGACGAGGAGACGACCGAGGAGAAGGCGCGCGAGGAGTATCGCGCCATCGCCGAGCGTCGCGTGCGCCTCGGCCTCGTCCTTGCGGAAATCGGCGAGAAGGCCCAGATCAAGGTCAGCGACGAGGAAGTGTCGCGCGCCGTGGTCGAGCGGGCGCGCCAGTTCCCCGGCCAGGAGCAGCAGGTCTGGGACTACTACCGCAAGACGCCCCAGGCGCTCGCCTCGCTCCGCGCTCCGATCTTCGAGGAGAAGGTCGTGGACTACATCCTCGAACTCGCCGACGTCACCGAGAAGGCCGTCTCCAAGGACGATCTCTTCAAGGACAACGACGACGAGGAAGCCGCCTGAATGGCGCTGCGACCGGACAATTCCTTGTGAGGGAAGGGCCGCCGCTGGCGGCCCTTCGCTTTTCCGGCGCAATCGCGGCGGATTCACCGGGGATGCGTATAGCCGTTAGGATGGCGTCAAAGAGATTCGGGGGATGCTCGCCCCGAATCGCGACCCCGAAGGACCGAAGACGATGAGAGACCCGCACGACACGCTGATGAACTACCTGGTGCCGATGGTGGTCGAGCAGACCAACCGCGGCGAGCGGTCCTACGACATCTATTCCCGCCTCCTGAAGGAGCGGATCATCTTCCTGTCGGGCCCGGTCGAGGACGGCATGGCGACGCTGATCGTCGCCCAGCTCCTGTTCCTCGAGGCGGAGAACCCGAAGAAGGAGATCAACATGTATATCAACTCGCCGGGCGGCGTCGTCACGGCGGGCATGTCGATCTACGACACGATGCAGTTCATCAAGCCGGCCGTCACCACGCTCTGCATGGGCCAGGCCGCCTCGATGGGCTCGCTCCTGCTCACCGCCGGCGCCAAGGGCCAGCGCTTCGCCCTGCCGAATTCGCGCATCATGGTGCACCAGCCCTCGGGCGGCTATCGCGGTCAGGTGACGGACATCCTGATCCACGCGGAAGAAGTGAAGGAACTGAAGGCGCGGCTGAACGGCATCTACGTGAAGCACACGGGCCGGACGCTGAAGGAGATCGAGGACGCCCTGGAGCGCGACAACTTCATGTCGGCGCAGAAGGCCCAGGAGTTCGGCCTGATCGACAAGGTGATCGAAGAGCGCGCCGACGAGCCCGAGCCTGCCAAGGCGTGATGCCCTTCCGTGATCCCGCGCGGGTGCCGGAATCGGCATCCGCCGGGTGTCACTTTTGGGTCACCACGGTCGGTATGCCCGTTGCATAGACTGATCCGACAGTGCCTGTGGTCCCTAAATGGACCGTATGTGACAAAACAGCGTTAATCCTTTCTTGATCCCGTGGTGCGCACCATGGTTGGCTGAAGGGCCAATCGGCGTTCCGGGGGGCCGAGACATCGAGAGACCTCTTTGGTCTCGCGTCAGACGATCCCGATCCGACAGGGTGACGGTTCGCGTTGGAGAGAGATGATGAGCAAGGCCGGCAGCGACGCGAAGAACACCCTCTACTGTTCCTTCTGCGGCAAGAGCCAGCACGAAGTCCGCAAGCTGATCGCCGGGCCCACGGTGTTCATCTGCGACGAGTGCGTCGAGCTCTGCATGGACATCATCCGGGAGGAATCGAAGTCCTCGCTGGTCAAGTCCAAGGACGGCATCCCGACGCCGAAGGAGATCTGCAAGGTCCTGGACGACTACGTGATCGGCCAGTTCCACGCCAAGCGGGTGTTGTCGGTCGCGGTGCACAACCACTACAAGCGCCTCAACCACGCGACGAAGCACAACGACGTCGAGCTGTCGAAGTCGAACATCCTGCTCATCGGCCCCACGGGCTCGGGCAAGACGCTGCTTGCGCAGACGCTCGCCCGGATCCTCGACGTGCCCTTCACCATGGCTGACGCCACGACGCTCACCGAGGCCGGCTATGTCGGCGAGGACGTCGAGAACATCATCCTCAAGCTGCTCCAGGCCTCCGACTACAACGTCGAGCGGGCGCAGCGCGGCATCGTCTACATCGACGAGATCGACAAGATCTCGCGCAAGTCGGACAACCCCTCGATCACCCGCGACGTGTCGGGTGAGGGTGTCCAGCAGGCGCTGCTGAAGATCATGGAGGGCACCGTGGCCTCCGTGCCGCCGCAGGGCGGCCGCAAGCACCCCCAGCAGGAGTTCCTGCAGGTGGACACCTCGAACATCCTGTTCATCTGCGGCGGCGCCTTCGCCGGCCTCGAGAAGATCATCTCGACGAAGGGGCAGGGGTCTTCCATCGGCTTCGGCGCGACGGTGCGTGCGCCGGAAGAGCGCCGCACCTGCGAGATCTTCCGCTCGGTTGAGCCGGAGGACCTGCTGAAGTACGGCCTCATCCCCGAGTTCGTCGGCCGCCTGCCGGTGCTGGCGACCCTGGAGGATCTCGACGAGACGGCGCTGACCAAGATCCTATCCGAGCCGACGAACGCCCTGGTGAAGCAGTATCAGCGCCTGTTCGAGATGGAGAACGTCGACCTCACCTTCCACGAGGACGCGCTCGGCGCGGTCTCGCGCAAGGCCATCGAGCGCAAGACCGGCGCCCGCGGCCTCCGGTCGATCATGGAGAGCATCCTGCTCGACACCATGTACGACCTGCCGGGCCTCGAGGGCGTCGAGGAGGTCGTCATCTCCGAGGAGGTGGTGCAGGGCAAGGCCCGCCCGCTCTACATCTACGCCGAGAAGGAGAAGGCGCAGAGCGCCTGACGCTTTCCAGTCCTTGCTGACGATCGAGGCGGGCTTTCAGGCCCGCCTTTTTCGTTTGTGCCCTCGGCTGCCTGACCCCACACGAAAAAGGCGGACCTTTGCGAGGTCCGCCTGGTGAGGATGTCTGTGGGGTCGATGGAGCGTCAGTCGACGGTGAAACGGCTGCGGCCGTTCCAGGTGATGGTGACGTTGCTGATCTGGCAGAGGTCGAGGCGGCTCACCTCGCCGCGCTCGCCATCAGCATAGACGACGCGCAGGTCGAATATGCAGGCCTGGGTGCGGCGGGGGAAGCGGATGTTGCGGCTGGTGCCGGGCGGCATGACGCCGTCGCCGAGGACGTCACCGCCCCAGGAGTTGACCGCCGACGGGCTGACATAGACCTCGTTGATCTGGTAGCCGGTGCGGTTGATCAGGCGGAAATTCTGCTGCGCTTGCGCGAAGGCATCGGTCGTTGCCGCCGATACGGCAAGTGCTGCGAGAGAGGCGACGACGAGGCGGCGGATCATGGATGGCTCCTGGTGAATCGGTCTGTTGCTGCCTCGGTGCGGACCTGACTCGCGTTCCGGAGACACGGTGTGGTGATCGGCGAAAGCGATTTCCGCCGCGGGGCATAACAGCATGAGTCCCGGACCGCAGCGAGCCCGTAGTTTCCCGGCTTTTTCACGCGCCTCGCGCCGTCGGGCTTCACCATCAGCCCGGCTATTTTTTCGCAGTGCGATCAACAGGTCCTTCGCTGCCTTGACACCTCAAGGGTGCAGCGCCACCTAATGGTCACCGACAGACCCCCGGGCAGGGATTTGTGCCCGAGGTCGGCCAAGCGCCTCGAGACCTCCGAAGGAAGCCGCAGAGCTTCCGGGCCGGCCTCAATCCCGCCGCCGTCCCCGCGCGACAAAAGCGTAATTTCGCGTCACCCTGCCAGGAATCATCCGAGCGCCGCCGTCGGCGCGGGCCCGCTGAGGGCCGCTTTGGCGGCGTGTCGAGGAAAGGACGAGTGAACCATGAGCGAGACCAAGAAGCGTCCGCCCCTCAACCCCGGCGAGATCAAGACCTTCCCGGTCCTGCCGCTGCGCGACATCGTGGTGTTTCCCCACATGATCGTCCCGCTCTTCGTCGGCCGCGAGAAATCGATTCGCGCCCTCGAGGAGGTCATGCGCGCCGAGACGCACATCCTGCTCGCCACCCAGATGAAGGCGCAGGACGACGATCCGGAGCCGGACGCCATCTACGAGATCGGCACGCTCGCCTCCGTCCTGCAGCTGCTGAAGCTGCCCGACGGCACCGTGAAGGTTCTGGTCGAGGGCGTTTCGCGCGCCCGCATCGGCGCCTATTCCGGCCGCGAGGAATTCTATGAGGCCGAGGCCGGTGCCATCGCCGACGAGATCGGCGACAAGGTCCAGGTCCAGGCGCTCGCCCGCTCGGTGATCACCGAGTTCGAGGGCTATGTGAAGCTCAACAAGAAGGTCTCGCCCGAGATCGTCTCGGTGGTCAGCCAGATCGACGAGCCCTCCAAGCTCGCCGACACGGTCGCCTCGCATCTGGCGGTGAAGATCTCCGACAAGCAGGCCGTGCTGGAGACGATCGACGTCGCCAAGCGGCTGGAGAAGGCGCTCAGCCTGATGGAGAGCGAGATCTCCGTGCTGCAGGTCGAGAAGAAGATCCGCACCCGCGTCAAGCGGCAGATGGAGAAGACCCAGCGCGAGTACTACCTCAACGAGCAGATGAAGGCGATCCAGAAGGAGCTGGGCGACGAGGACGGCCGCGACGAGCTGGTCGAGCTCGAGGACAAGATCAAGCGCACCAAGCTCTCGAAGGAGGCCCGCGACAAGGCCAATCACGAGCTGAAGAAGCTGCGTCAGATGTCACCGATGTCGGCCGAGGCCACCGTGGTCCGCAACTATCTCGACTGGATGCTGTCCCTCCCCTGGGGCAAGAAGTCGAAGATCAAGAAGGACCTGCCGGGCGCCCAGACCCTGCTCGACGCCGACCATTTCGGCCTCGACAAGGTCAAGGACCGCATCGTCGAGTACCTGGCGGTGCAGCAGCGTGCCAACAAGCTGACCGGTCCCATCCTCTGCCTGGTCGGGCCCCCCGGCGTCGGCAAGACCTCGCTCGGCAAGTCGATCGCCAAGGCGACGGGTCGCGAATTCGTGCGCATCTCGCTCGGCGGCGTGCGTGACGAGGCCGAGATCCGCGGCCACCGGCGGACCTATATCGGCTCCATGCCGGGCAAGATCATCCAGTCGATGAAGAAGGCGAAGACGGCGAACCCGCTCTTCCTGCTCGACGAGATCGACAAGATGGGCCAGGACTTCCGCGGCGATCCCTCCGCGGCGCTCCTCGAGGTCCTCGACCCCGAGCAGAACGCGACGTTCAACGACCACTATCTGGAGGTCGATTTCGACCTCTCCAACGTGATGTTCGTCACCACGGCGAACACGCTGAACATCCCGCCGCCCCTGCTGGACCGCATGGAGACGATCCGCATCGCCGGCTATACCGAGGACGAGAAGCGCGAGATCGCCAAGAAGCACCTGATCCCCAACGCCGTCACCAAGCACGGCCTGAGCGAGAAGGACTGGTCGATCACCGACGAGGCGCTGATGACCGTCATCCGCCGCTACACGCGGGAGGCGGGCGTCCGCAACCTCGAGCGTGAGATGTCCAACCTCGTCCGCAAGGGCGTGAAGGACCTCACCCTCACGAAGAAGAAGACGATCAAGGTCACCCCGAAGGTGGTCGAAGACTATCTCGGCGTGCCCCGCTATCGCTTCGGCATGGCGGAGACCGAGGATCAGGTGGGCGCCGTCACGGGCCTCGCCTGGACCGAGGTCGGCGGCGAGCTTCTGACCATCGAAGCCGTGATGATGCCCGGCAAGGGCCGCATGACGGTGACGGGCAACCTGAAGGACGTGATGAAGGAATCGATCTCGGCGGCGGCGTCCTACGTCCGCTCCCGTGCGCTCGCCTTCGGCATCAAGCCGCCCATGTTCGACAAGCGCGACGTCCACGTCCACGTGCCGGAGGGGGCGACCCCGAAGGACGGCCCCTCGGCCGGCATCGCCATGGCGACCGCCATGGTGTCGGTGATGACGGGCATCCCGATCCGCAAGGACATCGCCATGACCGGCGAGGTCACCCTGCGCGGCCGGGTGCTGCCCATCGGCGGCCTCAAGGAGAAGCTCCTCGCGGCGCTGCGCGGCGGGCTGAAGATGGTCCTCATCCCGGAGGAGAACGCCAAGGATCTGGCGGAGATTCCGGACAACGTGAAGAACGGCCTGGAGATCATCCCGGTCAGCCGCATGGACGAGGTCCTCAAGCACGCGCTCATCCGCCAGCCCGAGCCGGTGGAATGGGACGAGGAGGCCGAGCCCATCGCCCCGCGCAAGCCGGGCGAGGAGGATCCCCTCGGCGTCGTGGCGCACTGACCGCCCTCAAAGCTGGAATGGTTCCAAACCCCGGGCCTTTGGCCCGGGGTTTTTCTGTTGAAAGTCGCCGAAATCCGACTGCCAGTGCGTGGAAACCCAGCATTTTCCTTGCTTTCGCGATGCTGGCGCGGCAAAGGGGACGCCCGTCGGCAACGGAATCCGCATTCCCGGACCGGCGCAAACTGAAGGAGAACAGCCCGTGACCAAGAACGAACTGATCGCCGCGGTCGCCGATGCGGCGAGCCTCACGAAGGCGCAGGCGGGTGCTGCAGTTGATGCCACGTTCGATGCCATCGCCGCGACCCTGAAGGCCGGCGGCGACGTGAAGCTCGTGGGTTTCGGTGCCTTCTCGGTGACCAAGCGCGCCGCCCGCGAGGGCCGCGACCCGCGCACCGGCAAGCCCGTGCAGATCAAGGCCTCGAACGCGCCGAAGTTCTCGGCCGGCAAGGGCCTGAAGGACGCCGTCAACTCCTGATGGGGTGACGTTTCGCTGGAGAAACGCCGCTGTGGCCCCGAGGGCTGCGGCGGCGTTTCCGCGAACGCCCGGCCCGCCGCCGGGGCGGCATCGCGCCCCTTGTCGCCGCGCCGGGGGCGGTCTACATGGCGGGAACGGCCGGAATGGCCGGGGGCGGTTAGCTCAGTTGGTAGAGCGCCTGCTTTACACGCAGGATGTCGGCGGTTCGAGCCCGTCACTGCCCACCATTCCCGTCCGTCCGCCTGGCGTCGCTCGCCGGAACCCGGGCACCTGACCTGTGGAAATCGCGTCCTCTCCGGCCCCCGCGCCATGGTAAGCGGCGCAGGGAAGAGTTCGACCGAAAGGGCAGGGACGTGACGGGGTGGCTTGCCGAGGTCCGCAGCGGTTTCGCGCAGCTGTCTCCCGCCGTCTTTCCCTACCGCCAGTTCGCCTTCGCCCTGCTGCTCGGCATCGCCGGCGGTGCCGTGTTCTACTGGCTCCGCCTGCCGCTGCCCTGGATGCTCGGCGCCATGACGGTATGCACGGTCGCGGCGCTGGCGCGCGCGCCGGTCGCCGCGCCCGGCGTCATCCGCTCGCCCATGTCGGCGATCATCGGCGTCATGCTCGGGTCGGGCTTTTCGCCCTCGATCGTCTGGCAGCTTCCACAATGGCTGGTGCCGCTGGCGGGTCTCGTCCTGTTCATGACCGCCTGCGGCCTCACCGTCGTCTGGTACTACCGGCGCATCGGCGGCTACGACTGGGTGACCTCCTTCTTCTCCGGGATGCCCGGCGGCCTCGTCGAGATGGTGATCTACGGCGAGGAGCGCGGCGGTGACGCGCGCGTCATCGCCCTCGTGCACTCGGCCCGCATCCTGCTCGTCGTGCTGACGCTGCCCTTCGTGATCCAGTTCAGCCAGGGCATCCGCCTCGACCGTCCCGCGGGCGGCGTCTCCGTCTTCGACGCGCCGCTGACGGCCGAACTCTGGCTCGTCGTCTGCGGCTTCGCCGGCGCCTTCCTCGGCCATGTGCTGCGCCTGCCGGCGAAGACGCTGCTCGGCTGCATGATCGCCAGCGCCGCGGTCCACATCTCCGGCCTGTCGGACTTCAAGCCACCCTTCGAGATCGTCAATGCGGCGCAGCTCGTGCTCGGCGTCGCCATCGGCTGCCGCTTCGCCGGAACGGCGAGCCGGGTCGTCTGGCGGGTGCTCGCGCTTTCGGTCGGGTCCACCGCCATCCTGCTGTTCTGGATGACGCTGTTCGCCGTCACCGTCTCGCACATCTCGGGCTTCTCGGCGGTGACGCTGATCCTCGCCTATTCACCCGGCGGTCTCACCGAAATGGCGTTGATCGCGGTGGCGCTCCATGCCGAGGTGGCCTTCGTCGCCGCCTTCCACATCATCCGCGTCTTCCTGACCATGATCGCCGCACCGCTCGCCTTCCGCTGGCTGGGACACGGCCGGGTGACCTGAGCAGAACGGAAAAGGGCCGGAAGCGTGTCCGCTCCCGGCCCTTGTCGGCTGGATGGTAACTGCGTCAGCGTCAGGCGGCCTTGACCTCGCTGAGGAAGGTCTCGACCGAGCGGGAGAGCGTGGTCGCCTGCTCGGAGAGGCTGCGGGCGGCGGAGAGCACCTCCGAGGCGGAGCTGTTGGTCTCGGCCGAGGCGGTGGTGACTGCGGTGATGTTGTCGACGACGCGGGCCGTGCCGGTCGCCGCTGCCTGGACGTTCTGCGAGATCTCGCCGGTGGCCGAGCGCTGCTGCTCGATGGCCGCCGCGACGGCGGAGGCGTAGGACGCGACCTCCGTCATCGTATGGGCGATGGCCTCGATCGAGCCGACGGCCGTCGTCGTCTCCTGCTGCACGGCGTTGATCTGGGCGGCGATCTCCTCGGTCGCCTTGGCCGTTTGGCCGGCGAGGGACTTCACCTCGCTGGCGACGACGGCGAAGCCGCGGCCGGCCTCGCCCGCGCGTGCCGCTTCGATGGTGGCGTTGAGGGCGAGGAGGTTGGTCTGCTCGGCGATGGCGCGGATGAGGTTCAACACCTCGCCGATGCGGCCCGCGGCCTCCGCCAGCGCCTTGACGCGCTGGTTGGCGCCGTCGGCCTCGGCGCTGGCGCGCTCGACGACCGAGTTCGTCTGGCCGATCTGGTTGGCGATCTCGTTGATGGAGGCGGAGAGCTCCTCGGATGCGGCGGCCACCGACTGGACGTTGGCGGAGGCCTGACGTGAGGCGCCCGAGGCCTGATCCGCCTGACCCGAAGCGCCGGCGGCGATGCCGGTGAGGGTGCGGGCGGTTTCCTCCATGCGGCCGGCATTGTCGCCGACGCCCTTCAGCACCGCGCCGATCGAGTCGGAGAAATCGCGCACCAGGGCGTCGATTCGGGCCTGGCGGGCCTGGCGGGCGCGCGCCTCGGCCTCCGTCTCGGTCTCCAGCCGGGCGCGGGCGACGGCGTTCTCGCGGAAGACCTCCACCGAGCGGGCCATGTCGCCGATCTCGTCCCGGCGATCGACCGAGGGGACGCTCTGAGCATGATCGCCGCCGGCGAGTGCCGTCATGGTGGCGTTCAGCTCGCGGATGGGCTTGCCGAGGTGGCGGGTCAGCAGGGTGGCGATGCCGATGCCGGTGACGGCGACCGCCAGGAGGACGGCGAGCAGCGTCAGCATGGCGGTGTTGCGCGCCGACACGAAGGCGCGTGTGTCGATCGCGACCTCGAGCGTGCCGATGGGCTGGCCGGAATAGTTGCGCAGCGGACCGGCGAGAACGGCGACCGGATTGCCGCCGATGGTCGATTCGCGCCACTGGCCGGGGGCCTGGAGCGCCGCCTGATGGACGGGGAGGGCGAGAAGGGTCTTCTCGGCGAAGGTCGCCCCGAGGGAGTTCAGCGCGCCGTCCTGTATGAGGTGCATGGCAATGTCGACCTTGAAGCGGCGCTTCAGGTCGGTGAGGAAGGGCAGGCCCAGCGCCGCTCCGATATCCGCGACGCCGACGATCTGCCCGCCGGCCCGGACCGGCGTGACGGCGAAGATCGAGACGTTGTCACGACCGGGCTCGATGCCGACAACCTGTGCGCCCGAGGAGATGGCGGCGCGGATGGTGTTGCGGCGGCCGAGAACGTTGTCGCCGAAGGCCTGGGGCGCGTGGACTCGGGCGAAGGCCGTGCCGTCCGGTTTCTGGAAGCTCACGAGGCCGAGGCCGAGGCCGGTCTTCATCGGCTCGCCGAGATCCTTCATGGCGGCGAGGAGGCCGGCGCGGTCGTCCTTCTGGAAGCTCTCCGCGACGCGCGGATCGTTGGCGATGGCCTGCGAGGCGGCGGCGGCGCGCTGGCCCTGTTCGGTCATCGCAGCGACGACGGCCTCGTAGCGCTGGACCAGGGCCGATTCGATCGCCTGGTCGCTAAGGGCGTCCTGCTGGAAATAGCCCGCGACGCCGACGACGCCGGCGGCGATGAGAGCGGTCGCCGTGACCGAGACCATCAGTTTCGCACCGATCGTGCGCAGTTGAAGCATGCTGCCGAGAGCCATGACGTTTCCACTCGATCCGGCGCATTCGCGCACCTTGTTCCATGGGCAGTTCAACCGATGCGGGTTAAGAAACGTACAAATGTCGGGAAACCGTTTGGAGAATGTTCAGACAAACCGGGGTGCCGGGACGAACCCAGGCAGCTCCGGTCGCGTCCAATTTTGCGGCCGCCCGCAATTCGCCTTGACAGCCCCGTGAGCCTCCCTTAAGTCCCGCCACCTCGACCGGCGCACGCAAGCGCGCCGAGCAGCGCGCGGGCGTAGCTCAGTTGGTTAGAGTGCCGGCCTGTCACGCCGGAGGTCGCGGGTTCGAGTCCCGTCGCCCGCGCCATTTTCTCTCCCTCGGGCCCTGCGGGGCGGAGAGGTCCCGAACCTGCATCGGGCGAGCCTTGCAGGTTTTCCTCTGCATCCCCATTTCCCGGTTTCCGGCGCTGATTCGCGCCGGTTCGGACTGCCCCGCCGCGCCCAAGACGGTGTCCGATGGGAAAATCATAACGTTTCCAGGGAATGCGACTCCTGAAGGTCTGCCCGCTGCTTGCACCGCAACAGGGGAGGGAGTAAGGCACAGGACGAAGCCGGTTCGGGGGGCTCGCGCGCCCCTTCCGGCCATGCTGGAGGGCCTATGATGCAGGCTGCGACTTCCGCGCTGCTCAACGACTATCTGCCGCTGGTGATCTTCATCGCCCTGGCCGGCGTCATCGGGATCGCCCTCCTCGTCGCCCCCTTCGTGGTGGCCTTCTCACGGCCCGACAGCGAGAAGCTCTCGGCCTACGAGTGCGGGTTCAACGCCTTCGACGACGCCCGCATGAAGTTCGACGTGCGGTTCTATCTCGTCGCCATCCTTTTCATCATCTTCGACCTCGAGGTCGCCTTCCTGTTCCCCTGGGCGGTCGCTTTCAAGGAGGTCGGACTGTTCGGCTTCTGGTCCATGATGGCCTTCCTCGGCGTACTGACGATCGGCTTCGTCTACGAGTGGAAGAAGGGCGCCCTGGAGTGGGATTGAGGTTCTGACCATGGCTACCGCAATCGACCGCGGCGATCCGCTCGTCGCACCGGCCCCCCGGGGTCTCGTCGGCGCCGACGGCCGTCCGCTCGGCGCTTCGGACCCGTTCTTCACCGGGGTCAATGCCGAGCTCGCCGACAAGGGCTTCATCGTCACCGCGACCGACGATCTCATCAATTGGGCCCGTACCGGCTCGCTGATGTGGATGACCTTCGGCCTCGCCTGCTGCGCCGTGGAGATGATGCAGCTCTCCATGCCGCGCTACGACGTCGAGCGCTTCGGCTTCGCGCCGCGCGCCTCGCCGCGCCAGTCGGACGTGATGATCGTCGCCGGGACGCTCACCAACAAGATGGCTCCGGCCCTGCGCAAGGTCTACGACCAGATGCCGGAGCCGCGCTACGTCATCTCCATGGGCTCCTGCGCCAACGGCGGCGGCTACTACCACTATTCCTATGCGGTGGTGCGCGGCTGCGACCGGATCGTGCCCGTCGACATCTATGTACCGGGCTGCCCGCCGACCGCCGAGGCGCTGCTCTACGGCGTGCTGCTGCTTCAGAAGAAAATCCGGCGCACCGGCACGATCGAGCGGTGAGGGGGCACGATGTCGCTTGAAGAGCTCGGCGAGACCATCAAGGCGGCGCTGCCCGGCGCCGTGACGGGGGCCAGCGTCGCCTATGGCGAGCTGACGCTGCAGGCGGAGGCGGGCGAGGTCATCCGCGTCCTCACCCACCTGCGCGACGATCCGGCCTGCCTGTTCCGCAACATCATCGACATCTGCGGCGTCGATTATCCGGGCCGGCAGAAGCGGTTCGACGTTGTCTATCACCTGCTGTCGCCGAAGTTTAACCGCCGCATCCGCATCAAGATCCAGACCGACGAGACGACACCGGTCGCCTCCGCCACCGACGTGTTCACCGGTGCCCTCTGGTTCGAGCGCGAGACCTACGACCTCTACGGCGTGCTCTTCACCGGCCATCCGGACCTCAGGCGCCTGCTGACGGACTACGGTTTCGACGGCCATCCGCTGCGCAAGGACTTCCCGACCTCCGGCTTCGTCGAGGTCCGCTACGACGACGAGGTCAAGCGCGTCGTCTACGAGCCGGTCCGCCTGCCGCAGGAATTCCGGCAGTTCGATTTCCTCAGCCCCTGGGAAGGCACGGACTACGTGCTGCCCGGCGATGAAAAAGCCAAGGCGAACTGACCATGGCCGAAGCCGAAATCCGCAACTTCACCTTCAACTGGGGCCCGCAGCATCCTGCGGCCCACGGCGTGCTGCGGCTCGTCATGGAACTGGACGGCGAGGTGGTCGAGCGCTGCGACCCGCATATCGGCCTGCTGCATCGTGGCACCGAGAAGCTGATCGAGACCAAGACCTACCTGCAGGCGATCCCCTATTTCGATCGCCTCGACTACGTCGCGCCGATGAACCAGGAGCACGCCTTCTGCCTCGCCGCCGAGCGCATGCTCGGCATCGAGGTGCCGCGGCGTGCCCAGCTGATCCGCGTGCTCTACTGCGAGATCGGCCGCATCCTCTCCCACCTCCTCAACGTGACGACCCAGGCGATGGACGTCGGCGCGCTGACCCCGCCGCTGTGGGGCTTCGAGGAGCGCGAGAAGCTGATGATCTTCTACGAGCGCGCCTCGGGCTCGCGCATGCATGCGGCCTATTTCCGCGTCGGCGGCGTCCACCAGGACCTGCCCCCGAGCCTGATCGACGACATCGACGCCTGGTGCGACCCGTTCCTCAAGGTGGTCGACGATCTCGATGCCCTGCTGACCCCGAACCGCATCTTCAAGCAGCGCAACGTCGACATCGGCGTCGTCACGCTCGACGAGTGCTGGGCGTGGGGTTTCTCGGGCGTCATGGTGCGCGGCTCCGGCGCGCCCTGGGACCTGCGCAAGTCCCAGCCCTACGAATGCTATGCCGAGCTCGATTTCGACATTCCGATCGGCAAGAACGGCGACTGCTACGACCGCTACCTCATCCGCATGGAGGAGATGCGCCAGTCGGTGAAGATCATGCGCCAGTGCTGCAAGCTGCTGCGCGAGACGCCCGGCCCGGTCGCCGCCAAGGACAACAAGGTGGTGCCGCCGAAGAGGGGCGAGATGAAGCGCTCGATGGAGGCGCTCATCCACCACTTCAAGCTCTATACGGAAGGCTTCCACGTGCCGGCCGGCGAGGTCTATGCGGCCGTCGAGGCGCCGAAGGGCGAGTTCGGCGTCTATCTCGTCGCCGACGGCACCAACAAGCCCTATCGCTGCAAGATCCGCGCGCCGGGTTTCGCCCACCTGCAGGCGATGGACTTCCTGTGCAAGGGCCATTTGCTGGCGGACGTCTCCGCCATCCTCGGCTCCATCGACATCGTGTTCGGAGAGGTTGACCGGTGAGCGTACGCAGACTGGCGCCAGACGAGGTCCAGCCGGCCTCCTTCGCCTTCACGCCCGACAATCTCGCCTGGGCGCAGAAGACGATCGGCAAATATCCGCCCGAGCGGAAGGCCTCCGCCGTGATCCCGCTTCTGTGGCGGGCGCAGGAGCAGCACGCCTACTGGCTGCCCAAGGCCGCCATCGAATACATCGCCGACATGCTCGACATGCCGTACATCCGGGTGTTTGAGGTCGCGACTTTCTACACGATGTTCCAGCTGCAACCGGTTGGGAAGAAGGCGCATATCCAGGTCTGCGGTACCACGCCCTGCATGCTCCGCGGCGCCGAGGCGCTGATCAAGGTGTGCAAGAGCCGCATCCACCACGAGCCCTTCCACCTCTCGGAGGACGGCGACTTCTCCTGGGAGGAGGTGGAATGCGCCGGCGCCTGCGTGAACGCGCCGATGATCCAGGTCTTCTCCGACACCTATGAGGACCTGACCCCCGAGAGCTTCGAAAAGGTGCTCGACGCCTTCGCCCGCGGCGAGAAGCCGGCGCCCGGTCCCCAGAACGGCCGCCACGGCTCCGAACCCGAGGGCGGTGCGCTGACCCTGCACGACCTGCCGTTCAACGCCGTCTCGCCCGGCGGCACCGCGGTGGCCGAGAAGCCGAAGGCCGCCCCGGCGGCCGTGGCTCCGGTCGAGGCCGGTCCCTCGGCAGAAGCGCTCGCCCTGGCGGCGAGCGAAGAGGCCGAGATCAAGGCGAAGCTCGCGACGCTCGCCTCCGACGCGACGCCCGAGCAGAAGGCCGACGCCGTCGGGTCGCGTCCGCAGGGGCTGCCCGCCGCCCGCGACGCCAAGGCGGACAAGCTGCAGCGGATCAAGGGCATCGGCCCGGTGAACGAGGGCAAGCTCCACGCCCTCGGCATCTTCCATTTCGACCAGATCGCCGCCTGGACCCGCGAGGAGATCCGCTGGGTCGGCACCTACCTGTCGTTCCCGGGCCGCATCGATCGCGAGGAGTGGACGGTTCAGGCCAAGGCGCTGGCGGCCGGTTCGCCGTCCGTGAAGGAGTGAAGGCATGCTCGCCGACAAGGACCGCATCTTCACCAACATCTACGGGTTCCACGACAAGAGCCTGAAAGGCGCGATGGCGCGCGGGCACTGGGACGGGACCAAGGGCTTCATCGCGCAAGGCCGCGACTGGATCATCCAGCAGATCAAGGATTCCGGGCTTCGCGGCCGCGGCGGCGCCGGCTTCCCCACGGGGCTCAAATGGTCGTTCATGCCGAAGCAGTCGGACGGCCGGCCGCACTATCTCGTCGTCAACGCCGACGAGTCGGAGCCGGGCACCTGCAAGGACCGCGAGATCCTGCGCAATGACCCGCACACCCTCGTCGAGGGCTGCCTGATCGCCGCCTGCGCGATGGGCGCGCATGTCGGCTATATCTATGTGCGCGGCGAGTTCATCCGGGAGCGCGAGGCGCTGCAGCGCGCCATCGACGAGTGCTACGACGCCGGCCTTCTCGGCAAGGGCAACACAAACGGCTGGGACTTCGACCTCTACGTCCATCACGGCGCCGGCGCCTATATCTGCGGCGAGGAGACGGCGCTGCTTGAAAGCCTCGAGGGCAAGAAGGGCCAGCCGCGGCTGAAGCCCCCGTTCCCGGCGAACATGGGCCTCTACGGCTGCCCGACCACGGTGAACAACGTGGAGTCGATCGCGGTGACGCCGACTATCCTGCGGCGCGGCGCGACCTGGTTCTCCTCCTTCGGCGCGCCGAACAACGTCGGCACCAAGCTGTTCTGCGTCTCCGGTCACGTGAACAAGCCGGCGACTTTCGAGGAGGCGATGTCGATCCCCTTCTCCGAACTGGTCGAGAAGCATTGCGGCGGCATCCGCGGCGGTAAGGACAACCTGCTCGCCGTCATTCCCGGCGGCTCCTCGGTGCCGCTGGTGCCGGCCGAGCAGATCTGGGACGCGGCGATGGACTTCGACTCCCTGCGCGCGCTGCGGTCGGGCCTCGGGACGGCCGCGGTGATCGTGCTCGACAAGTCCACGGACGTGGTGAAGGCCATCACCCGCATCTCCTACTTCTACAAGCACGAGAGCTGCGGCCAGTGCACGCCCTGCCGCGAGGGTACCGGCTGGATGTGGCGCGTGCTCACCCGCATGTCGGAAGGCCGCGCCCAGAAGAAGGAGATCGACATGCTCCTCGAGGTGGCGGGGCAGGTCGAGGGCCACACGATCTGTGCGCTCGGCGATGCCGCGGCCTGGCCGGTCCAGGGCCTGATCCGGCATTTCCGTCACGAGATCGAGAAGAAGATCGACGCCTATTCGGCCAACCCGCACGGCGAGCCCGTGCGCATCGCTGCGGAGTGACGCCCATGATCCGGCACGGCATGTTCCTGACCGGCGCTCTCGCCCTCGGCGGCTGCGTCACGGCGGCCCCGCCGCCGCCCGCCCAGCCGACCGGCACGGCGGAACTGCGCGTGACGATCAACACGACGCCGGACTATGTCCGCCAGACGATCATCGCCCGGGCTGCGGCGCGTGGCACCGCGGGCACCTCGCCCAACGCCCGCACCATCGTGCTGGAGCGCGAGATCCCCGAGACGACGGCGGCGCTTGCAGCCGTCTGCGGTCCGCACAAGCCGGGGCGCCGCGTCCAGGTGGTGCTGACCACCGACCGTGCGGGACCGCGCACCGTCGTCACGGAGCGGCGCTTCCTCATCGACCGCGGCAGCCCCCGCTGCGCCGTGCTGCTGACGCCGGAAGACGTGGCCGCCGGCAACCGCTCGCTCGCCGAGCTGAAGGCCCAGGCCGAGACCCAGATGGCGGGACGCTGACCGGAATGAACGATCTGCGCGCCGACCGCATGACCGACAGGGCCGCCGCCGGCGGATCGCTGTCGCATGGGACAGGCGCCGCGTGCATGGACCTTCTGCTGACCAAACCTCGGCCGTCTGTGGCTCCGGGGACGACGTGCATCACCGCAACCACGATGGAGGGCCGGCCATGAGCGCTGCCGCCAAGGATGTGAGTGCATTGCAGACCGGAACCCTTCCCGGATTTGACGTTGTGGTGGGCCCCGCCATGGCCGCCATGGTGCTGCCGACGGCGATGATGATGGGCGGCTTCGTCGCCATGTGCGGTGTCGGCTTCGCCTTTGCCCGGGCGCTGGCGTCGACCGGCCGGGAGGAGGCTGGCGCCGCTCCGGCGCCCGCCGTGCCGCGCCTCGTCGTGTCGAACCCGCCCCCCACCGTCGCGCTTTCCGCGGTGGAGGCGGCAAAGCCGGCCCCGGCCAAGCCGTCGGGTGCCCCTCCGAAGCCGACCACCCCCGGCGGTTCGCCGCCGAAGCCCAAGGCCGCCAAGGCGGCATCCGCGAAGAAGGCGCCTGCCGTCGCGCTGGTCGAGGCCGCCAAGCCCGCGCCGGCGAAGCCGACCGGAATCCCGCCGAAACCCTCGACCCCCGGCGGCACGCCGCCGAAGCCGAAGGCAGCCAAGGCGGTTTCTGCGAAGGACGCCCCCGTCGCTCCCAAGGTCGCCGCCGTGAAGGCGCCGGTCGCCGAGGTGCCCGCCGCCATGCCGGTGGAGGCCGCCAAGCCCGCGCCGGCGAAGCCGACGGGGATACCGCCGAAGCCGTCGACGCCGGGCGGCACCCCGCCGAAGCCGAAATCCGCTGCCGTCGCAAAGACCGAGGCGACCGCCGCAGCGCCGGTGACCAAGAAAGTTGTCCCCAAGGCTACCAAAGCGCCGACAATCGCGAAGACGTCGACAGCCAAGGGTATTTCGCTGCCCAAGCTGTCGATCCAGAAGGCGCCGGGCTCCGAGCCGGGCAAGAATTGAACCTTCCGCCGGCCGCGACGCGGCGGGCGGAGACGCAATGAGGGGCGGCGCGAGTCGCTTCACGAGGATGCCGGGATCGTCTCTGCGCGGTTCCGGCCATGACCGGATGGAATGAGCCGATGGCGAAGGTGATCGTCGACGGGCAGGAGATCGAGGTACCGGCCGAGTACACGCTGATGCAGGCGTGCGAGGCTGCGGGCGCCGAGATTCCGCGCTTCTGCTACCACGAGCGGCTGTCGATCGCCGGCAACTGCCGCATGTGCCTCGTCGAGGTGAAGGGCTCGCCGAAGCCGGTCGCGTCCTGCGCCCAGAACGTGCGCGACCTGAGGCCGGGCCCCAATGGCGAGCCGCCGGTGATCAATACCCGCACGCCGCTGGTGAAGAAGGCCCGCGAGGGCGTGATGGAGTTCCTGCTCATCAACCACCCGCTGGACTGCCCGATCTGCGATCAAGGCGGCGAATGCGACCTGCAGGACCAGGCCATGGCCTACGGCGTCGACAAGTCGCGCTATTCCGAGAACAAGCGCGCGGTCGAGGACAAATACATCGGCCCGCTGGTGAAGACGGTGATGACCCGCTGCATCCACTGCACGCGCTGCGTCCGCTTCACGACCGAAGTCGCCGGCATTTCCGAGCTCGGCCTGATCGGCCGCGGCGAGGACGCGGAGATCACGACCTATCTCGAGCAGGCGATGACCTCGGAGCTGCAGGGCAACGTGGTCGACCTCTGCCCGGTCGGCGCGCTGACCTCCAAGCCCTTCGCCTTCAACGCCCGGCCGTGGGAACTCCTGAAGACCGAATCGACCGACATGATGGATGCGGTGGGATCGGCGATCCGGGTTGATGCCCGCGGCCGCGAGGTGATGCGCGTGCTGCCGCGCCTCAACGAGGCGGTGAACGAGGAGTGGATCTCCGACAAGACCCGTCACGTCGCCGACGGCCTGCGCACCCAGCGCCTCGACCGGCCCTATCTGCGCGAGAGCGGCCGCCTGCGCCCCGCCACCTGGCCGGAGGCCTTCGACGCCATCGCCGCGAAGGTGAAGGCGACGGCGCCGGCGAAGATCGGCGCGATCGCCGGCGACATGGCGACGCTCGAGGAAATGTATGCGCTGAAGGGCCTCGTCACGGCGCTGGGCTCGTCGAACATCGACGGGCGCCAGGACGGCGTGAAGCTCGACCCGGCGCTCGGCCGCGCGTCCTATGTCTTCAACCCCGGCATCGCCGCCATCGAGGAGGCGGACGCCATCCTGCTGGTCGGCACCAATCCGCGCCGCGAGGCGCCGATCGTCAATGCGCGCATCCGCAAGCGCTGGCGCATGGGCGGGGCGAAGATCGCCGTCATCGGCGAAGTGGTCGACCTCACCTACACCTACGACTATCTCGGCGCCGGCCCCGAGACCCTCGCGGACGTGGTCTCCGGCAAGCACTCCTTCGCCGAGGTGCTGAAAGGCGCCAAGAAGCCGCTGGTCATCGTCGGGCAGGGCGCTCTCGCCCGCGCCGACGGCGCGGCGGTGCTCTCGCTCGCCGCCCATGCCGCCACCGCCTTCGGCGGCGTCGCCGAAGGCTGGAACGGCTTCGCCGTGCTGCACACGGCGGCTTCGCGGGTCGGCGCGCTCGACCTCGGCCTGGTGCCGGGCGAGGGCGCGCTGGATGCCGCGGCCATGGCGGCCGGCGGCGTCGATGTGCTGTTCAACCTCGGCGCCGACGAGATCGCGGTGGGCGAGGGGCCCTTCGTCGTCTATGTCGGCACCCACGGCGATCGCGGCGCGCACCGCGCCGACGTCATCCTGCCGGGCGCGACCTATACCGAGAAGTCCGGCCTGACCGCCAACACGGAAGGCCGCATCCAGGTCGTCAACCGCGCGGGGTTCCCGCCGGGCGACGCCAAGGAGGACTGGGCCATCCTGCGCGCGCTGTCCGACGTGCTCGGGGTGAAGCTGCCCTTCGACTCGCTGGCGCAGCTGCGCGCCGCGATGGCGAAGGATTTCCCGCACACGCTGCGGATCGGCGCCCTGGCGTCGGTCGAGGGCGCCGCCATCGGCGCGCTCGCGTCCCGCGGCGGCAAGGTGGAGGCGGCGCCCTTCGCGGCCTTCATCGAGGACTTCTACATGACCAATCCGATCGCGCGCGCCTCCGCGACGCTCGCCGAATGCTCGGCGATCGCCAAGGGCACGCACCGGCAGGCGGCGGAGTAAGGCAAGGCGATGACCGACTTCTGGACCCTGATCTGGCCGATCCTGCTCATCGCCATCCAGAGCCTCGTGCTCATGGCGGCGCTGCTGGTCTTCGTCGCCTTCATCCTGCTCGCCGACCGCAAGATCTGGGCGGCGGTGCAGCTGCGCCGCGGACCCAACGTGGTCGGGCCCTTCGGCCTGCTGCAGAGCTTCGCCGACCTGCTGAAGTTCGTCTTCAAGGAGCCCGTGATCCCGTCGGGCGCCAACAAGGGCGTGTTCCTGCTCGCGCCCTTCGTCTCGGTGATCCTGGCGCTCGCCGCCTGGGCGGTGATCCCGCTCAACGAAGGCTGGGCCATCGCCGACCTCAACGTCGGCATCCTCTTCATCTTCGCGGTGTCCTCGCTCGGCGTCTACGGCGTCATCATGGGCGGCTGGGCGTCGAACTCGAAGTACCCCTTCCTCGGCGCCCTGCGCTCGGCGGCGCAGATGGTGTCCTACGAGGTCTCCATCGGTTTCGTGATCATCTGCGTGCTGCTCTGCGTCGGCTCGCTGAATCTCTCCGACATCGTCCGCGCGCAGGACAAGGGCATCGGCCTGTTCGGCTGGTTCTGGCTGCCGCTCTTCCCGGTGTTCGTGATCTTCTTCATCTCGGCGCTGGCGGAGACCAACCGGCCGCCCTTCGACCTTCCGGAAGCGGAGTCGGAGCTCGTCGCCGGCTTCATGGTCGAATATGCCTCGACCCCCTATATGATGTTCATGCTGGCCGAGTACGTGGCCATCATGACCATGTGCTCCCTCACCACGATCCTGTTCCTCGGCGGATGGTTGCCGCCGTTCCCCTTCGCGCCCTTTACCTGGGTGCCGGGCGTCATCTGGTTCGTGCTGAAGGTCACCCTGGTCTTCTTCATGTTCGCCATGGTGAAGGCCTTCGTGCCGCGCTATCGCTACGACCAGCTCATGCGGCTCGGCTGGAAGGTGTTCCTGCCGATTTCGCTGGTGATGGTCGTCGTGGTGGCGGGCGTGCTGCAGTTCACCGGCTGGGCGCCGTAAGGAGCCCGCCATGGAGGGCCTGTTCAGCCCCGCCGGCCTTCTGGGTGCCGTGATCGGCGCCGCGGTGGGCTGGGTCGACTACCGGATCGTCTCGGGTCTGGTGGCGGGCAAGCTCAGGCAGACCGACCGTTCGACCACCGAGGCCGAGCGGCAGGACTACGAGCGCCGGATCGTGCTGGCGCAGCGGATCCTGATGGTCGTCATCGTGCCCGTCTTCACGGGCCTTGGTTACTGGCTCGGCCGCTCTCTCAGCGGCTGGGGCATTTGAGGAGAAGAGGTCCATGGCGTCGACGTTCCGACTCGACCGCGCGGCCAAAGCCCTGTTCCTGACGGAGTTCGTCTCGGCGTTCTTCCTGTCGATGCGCTATTTCTTCAAACCGAAGGCGACGATCAACTATCCCTTCGAGAAGGGGCAGATCTCGCCGCGGTTCCGGGGCGAGCACGCGCTGCGCCGCTACCCCAACGGCGAGGAGCGCTGCATCGCCTGCAAGCTCTGCGAGGCGATCTGCCCGGCCCAGGCCATCACCATCGAGGCCGGTCCGCGCCGCAACGACGGTACGCGCCGCACCACCCGCTACGACATCGACATGGTGAAGTGCATCTATTGCGGCTTCTGCCAAGAGGCCTGCCCGGTGGACGCCATCGTGGAAGGCCCGAACTTCGAGTTCTCCGTGGAGACCCGCGAGGAGCTCTACTACGACAAGGCACGGCTTCTGGCCAACGGCGACCGCTGGGAACGCGAGATCGCCGACAGCCTGAAGAAGGACGCGCCCTACAGGTGACGACCGCGGGACGCGGCCCGGCGGTTCGCCGTCTGGACGGGTTCCAACTTGGACTTTATGAGAGGCGCGCGCAGGGCTCCCCCTGAGTCTTCGAAAAGCGCGCCCTCGAAACAGGAACGGGGCAAAGGGGCAGATGCTCGCCGGTCTCTTCTTCTACCTCTTCGCCGCGGTGCTCGTGGCCTCGGCCTTCATGGTCATCGCCGCGCGCAATCCCGTGCACTCGGTGCTGTTCCTCATCCTCGCCTTCGTCAACGCCTCCGGCCTCTTCGTGCTGATGGGGGCGGAGTTCCTGGCGATGATCCTGGTCGTCGTCTATGTCGGCGCGGTGGCGGTGCTCTTCCTCTTCGTCGTGATGATGCTCGACGTCGACTTCGTCGCGCTGCGCCAGGGCTTCCTGCAGTACCTCCCGGTAGGCGTGCTGATTGGCCTCGTGGTCCTCGCCGAGCTCTTCATGGTGATCGGCGCCTGGACCATCGGCGGCGCCGCGCCGAAGACCATCACCGCCCCGATCCCGGCCGGCATCACCAATGCCGAGGCGCTGGGGCGGGTGCTCTACACGCAGTACGTCTACTTCTTCCAGCTCTCCGGCCTCGTCCTGCTGGTGGCCATGATCGGCGCCATCGTGCTGACGCTGAGCCACCGCACCGGCGTGAAGCGCCAGGATCCGGGGGCGCAGGCGGCCCGCACGCCCGAGACGGCCATCGAGGTCGTCAAGGTCAAGACGGGCGAGGGGGTCTGAACCATGCTCACCATCGGCCTCTCCCACTACCTGTCGGTCGCCGCGATCCTGTTCACGCTGGGCATGCTCGGCATCTTCCTCAACCGGAAGAACATCATCGTCATCCTGATGTCGGTGGAGCTGATCCTCCTGGCGGTGAACATCAACCTCGTCGCCTTCTCCACCCATCTCGGGGATCTCGTCGGCCAGGTCTTCGCGCTGCTGGTGCTGACGGTGGCGGCGGCGGAAGCCGCCATCGGCCTCGCCATTCTCGTCGTCTTCTTCCGCAACCGCGGCTCGATCGCGGTCGAAGACGTCAACATGATGAAGGGCTGACCGGTCCATGTATCAGGCCATCGTCTTCCTTCCGCTCGTCGGCTTCCTCATCGCCGGCCTGTTCGGCCGGGCCATCGGGGCGCGCGCCTCGGAGATCGTCACCACCAGCCTCCTCGGCATCGCCGCGCTCCTCTCCTGGGTCGCCTTCTACCAGGTCGGCTATGCGGGGCAGGGCACCACCATCGAGCTGCTGCGCTGGATCTCCGCCGGCTCGCTCAACGTGTCCTGGTCGCTGCGCATCGACACGCTCACCGCCGTCATGCTGGTGGTGGTGAACTCGGTCTCCTTCCTCGTGCACCTCTATTCCATCGGCTACATGCACGAGGATCCGGACCGTCCGCGCTTCTTCGCCTATCTGTCGCTCTTCACCTTCGCCATGCTCATGCTGGTGACGGCGAACGACCTGCTGCAGATGTTCTTCGGCTGGGAGGGCGTGGGCGTCGCCTCCTACCTGCTGAACGGCTACAGGTACAAGAAGCCCACGGCCAATGCCGCGGCGATGAAGGCCTTCATCGTCAACCGCGTCGGCGATTTCGGCTTCCTGCTCGGCATCTTCGGCCTCTACGTGCTGACCGGCTCCATCGGTTTCGAGGCGGTGTTCGGCGCCGCCCAGGGCCTCGCCGGCAAGACCATGGAATTCCTCGGCTACAAGGTCGACGCGCTGACCGTCGTCTGCCTGCTCTTGTTCATGGGCGCCATGGGCAAGTCGGCGCAGTTCCTGCTGCACACCTGGCTGCCCGACGCCATGGAGGGCCCGACGCCGGTCTCCGCCCTCATCCACGCGGCGACCATGGTCACCGCCGGCGTGTTCATGGTGGCGCGCCTGTCGCCGGTCTTCGAATATGCGCCCTTCGCCATGCAGGTGGTGATGTTCTTCGGCGCGACGACGGCCTTCTTCGCCGCCACCGTCGGTCTGGTTCAGAACGACATCAAGCGGGTCATCGCCTATTCGACCTGCTCGCAGCTCGGCTACATGTTCGTGGCGCTGGGGGCAGGGGCCTATTCGGTCGGCATCTTCCACCTCTTCACCCACGCCTTCTTCAAGGCGCTCCTGTTCCTCGGCGCGGGCTCGGTCATCCACGCGATGCACCACGAGCAGGACATCCGGCGGATGGGCGGGCTCGCGCCGCACATCAAGTTCACCTACGCGATGATGGTGATCGGCACGCTGGCGCTGACCGGCTTCGGCCTGCCGTTCCTGCATATCGGCTTCGCCGGCTACCACTCGAAGGACGCCATCATCGAGGTGGCCTATGCCGCCCACGGCGCCATGGGGCCCTATGCCTTCTTCATGACGGTGGTCGCGGCGCTGATGACCTCGTTCTACTCCTGGCGCCTGATCTTCATGACCTTCCACGGTCAGCCACGCTGGGCCGGGGGCCACGGCCATCATGACGACCACGCCCATGCCGCGGCGCATGGGGGCGCGGCTGCCCATGGCCATGCCGACCCGCATGCCCACGCCCAGGACGATCATCACGACGATCACGCCCATGGCCACGGCCATGCCCACCAGCCGCACGAGAGCCCGCTGGTCATGCTGATCCCGCTGGCGGCCCTCGCCGTCGGCGCGGTGTTCTCCGGCGTCGTCTTCGCCAAGAAGTTCCTCTACGAGGACGGCATCAAGTCGTTCTTCCGCGATTCCATCTTCATGCGGCCGGAGAACCACATCATCCACGAGTTCCATTCGGTGCCCGGCTGGGTGCCCTGGACGCCCTTCGTGATGATGGCGATCGGCTTCGCGCTCGCCTGGCACATGTACATCAAGCGGCCGGACGTGCCGGTGCAGCTCGCCCGCGAGCATCAGGGCCTGTACAAGTTCCTGCTCAACAAGTGGTATTTCGACGAGCTCTACGACCGCATCTTCGTGCGTCCCGCCCGCTGGCTCGGCCGCTTCTTCTGGAAGAAGGGCGACGGCTGGCTCATCGACGGGTTCGGTCCTGACGGCATCGCCGCCCGCGTCGTCGACATCACCCGCGGGGTGGTGCGCCTGCAGACCGGCTACGTCTACCACTATGCCTTCGCCATGCTGATCGGTGTCGCGGCCCTCGCCACCTGGTTCATGTTCTCCGGCGGCGTCGGAGGAGCACACTGATGTCGAATGCCCCGATCCTCTCGATCATCACCTTCCTGCCGCTGCTCGGCGCCGCGCTGATCCTGATGGTGCGCGGAGACGACGAGGCCGCCAGGCGCAACATCCGCATGATCGCGCTGTTCGCGACGCTGGTGACCTTCGGCCTGTCACTGATCCCGGTCTGGCTGTTCAACCCGGCGACCGCCGAGTTCCAGTTCGTCGAGCGAGCCCCCTGGCTCGGCGGCGTCATCAGCTACCGCATGGGCGTCGACGGCATCTCGCTGCCGCTGGTCGTGCTCACCACTTTCCTGATGCCCTTCTGCATCCTCGCCTCGTGGGTCTCCATCGAGAAGCGGGTGAAGGAGTACATGGTGGCCTTCCTGGTGCTCGAGACGCTGATGATCGGCGTCTTCTGCGCCCTCGACATCGTGCTCTTCTACCTGTTCTTCGAGGCCGGCCTGATCCCGATGTTCCTCATCATCGGCATCTGGGGCGGCAAGCGGCGCATCTACGCCTCGTTCAAGTTCTTCCTCTACACGCTCGCCGGCTCGCTGCTCATGCTCCTCGCCATCATGGCGATGATCTGGACGGCGGGGACCTCCGACATCGCCGAGCTCCTGAAGACCGGGCCGAAGCTGTTCTCCCGCGACATGCAGTTCTGGCTGTGGCTTGCCTTCTTCGCCTCCTTCGCGGTGAAAATGCCGATGTGGCCGGTGCACACCTGGCTGCCCGACGCACACGTCGAGGCGCCGACGGCCGGCTCGGTCATCCTCGCCGGCGTGCTCCTGAAGATGGGCGGCTACGGCTTCCTGCGCTTCTCGGTTCCGATGTTCCCGGAGGCCAGCGCCTTCTTCGCGCCCTTCGTCTTCGCGCTGTCGGTCATCGCCATCATCTACACCTCGCTGGTGGCGATGATGCAGGAGGACATCAAGAAGCTGATCGCCTATTCGTCGGTGGCCCACATGGGCTTCGTGACCATGGGCATCTTCGCCGGCAATGCCGAGGGCATCCAGGGCGCCGTATTCCAGATGATCTCCCACGGCATCGTCTCGGGCGCGCTGTTCCTGTGCGTCGGCGTCGTCTATGACCGCATGCACACCCGCGAGATCGCGGCCTATGGCGGCCTCGTCAACCGCATGCCGGTCTATGCGGTGATCTTCATGGTCTTCACCATGGCGAATGTCGGCCTGCCCGGCACGTCCGGCTTCGTCGGCGAGTTCCTGACCCTGATGGGCACGTTCAAGAGCTCGACCAAGGCGGCCTTCCTCGCCACCACGGGCGTCATCCTGTCGGCGGGCTATGCCCTCTGGCTCTACCGCCAGGTCATCTGGGGCGAGCTCACCAAGCCCTCGCTGAAGGCCATCACCGATGTCGACCGCCGCGAACTGACGATCCTCGTCCCGCTGGTGGTGCTGACGATCTTCTTCGGCGTCTATCCGCGCCCGATCCTCGCCACCTCCGAGGTGGCGGTGAACGCGCTGGTGGAATCCTACAATCAGGCGAACGGAGCGGCCCGCACGGCCGCCACCGTCCCGAGCCGCTGACGGTGCCGACGATGAACGCTCCGGTCCTCGACCTCGTCCCGATCCTGCCCGAGCTGATCCTGGCGCTCGGTGCCATGGCGCTGCTGATGTACGGCGTCTTCACGGGCGACCGCTCGGCGCGCACCGTGACCCTCGGCGCCATCGCGCTGCTGGTGGCGGCGGCCGTGGCGGTGATGCTGATCGGCGGCACGCCGCGCTCGGTCTTCAACGGCTCCTTCGTCCTCGACGGCTTCGCGCGCTTCATGAAGGTGCTCGCCTTCCTCGGCGCGGCGGTGGCGCTCGTCCTGTCGCAGGACTTCCTCCGGCGCGAGCGGGTCGAGAAGTTCGAGTTCCCGATCCTCATCCTCCTGTCGACCACGGGCATGGGCGTGCTGATCTCGGCAGGCGACCTCATTGCGCTCTATATGGGCCTCGAGCTCATGTCGCTGGCGCTCTACGTCATCGCGTCGATCCACCGCGACAACGCCAAGTCGACGGAGGCTGGCCTCAAGTACTTTGTCCTCGGCGCGCTCTCCTCGGGCATGCTGCTCTACGGCTGCTCGCTGATCTACGGCTTCACCGGCACGGTGCAGCTCGCCGGCATCGCCGCGGCGCTGAAGGGCGGCCCCATCAGCCTCGGCCTCGTCTTCGGCCTCGTCTTCCTCATCGCCGGCATGGCCTTCAAGGTCTCGGCCGTGCCCTTCCACATGTGGACGCCCGACGTCTACGAGGGCGCGCCCTCGCCGGTGACGGCCTTCTTCGCCGCCGCCCCGAAGGTCGCGGCCATCGCCATCTTCGCCCGCGCGCTCGTCACCGGCTTCCCGGCGGCGGCGCACCAGTGGCAGCAGATCGTCGTCTTCGTGTCGGTCGGCTCGATGCTGCTCGGCTCCTTCGCCGCCATTGGCCAGACCAACATCAAACGCCTGATGGCCTATTCCTCCATCGGCCACATGGGCTTCGCGCTGGTCGGGCTCTCGGCCGGCACGGCGGCGGGCGTGCAGGGCGTCGCGGCCTATATCGCCATCTACATGATCATGACGCTCGGCGCCTTCGCCTGCATCATCGCCATGCGGCGCGGCGACGAGGCGGTCGAGACGATCGACGACCTCGCGGGTCTGTCGCGCACCAACCCGCTGATGGCAGCGGCCCTCGCGGCGCTGCTGTTCTCCCTTGCCGGCATCCCGCCGCTCGCCGGGTTCTTCGCCAAGTGGTACGTCTTTTCGGCGGCCATCGAGGCCAAGCTCTACACGCTCGCCGTCATCGGCGTGCTGTCGAGCGTCATCGGCTGCTACTACTACCTGCGCATCGTGAAGCTGATGTATTTCGACGAGCCGGCCCCGGCCTTCTCGCCGATGCGGATCGAACTGAAGACCGTGCTGGTGGCCTCGGCGCTGTTCAACACCTTCTTCGTCGTCTATCCGGCGCCCCTCGTGGCGGCGGCTGCTGCCGCGGCCCGGTCGCTGTTCTGATCCGGCGCCCGTTCCGCCACCGTATTTGCCGCGTCGCAGCACGGCCGGGCTTGTCCCGGCCTTTCGCGGCTTATAGGACTGCCGGGACCTTCGTGGGTGGGGCCGTCCCGTTCCGCCCTCTCGCATGCAGGACTTCGTGCTGACCCTTTCCGACACCGCCAAGGCGGCAGGCTTCCAACTCGTCCATCTCGCCGAGGTCGGCTCGACCAATGCGGAGGCGCTGGCGCGCGGCGCTGCAGGCGAGACGCAGCCGACCTGGGTGGTGGCCGACCGCCAGACAGCGGGGAAGGGCAGGTGGGGCCGGTCCTGGGCAGGGTTTGAGGGCAATCTGTTCGCGACGCTCCTCCTCACCGACCCGGCGCCCGCGGCGCGGATCGCCGAGCTCTGCTTCGTCAGCGCCCTGGCGCTGGACGACGCGCTGCTGACGCTCGCGCCCGACCTCGAGAGCCGCTTCAAGGTCAAGTGGCCGAACGACGCGCTGCTCGACGGCGCGAAGGTGTCCGGCACGCTGATCGAGGCGACGACGCGGGGTGCGACCACGCAGGTCGCCATCGGCATCGGCGTCAACGTCGCCCACCATCCCGGCGATATGCCCTATCCGACCCAGAGCCTCAACGGAGCGGCGATCGCGGTCGACCGCGACCAGGTGTTCGCGGCGCTGAGCCGCTCCATGGTCACGGCCCTCGCCATCTGGCGGCGCGGCCAGGGCTTCAACGCCATCCGCGCCGGCTGGCTCGCCCGCGCCCACAATCTCGGCGGACCCATGGTGGCCAAGAGCGGCGACAAGCGCATCGAAGGCGTCTTCGTCGGCCTCGACGCCGAGGGACGCCTTCTTCTCGATACCCCGGACGGCCGGGAAATGATCAGCGTCGGCGAGGTCGTTCCCGCGCTGGCCGGCACGGTGCACTGACATGGCCAGACGAAACAATGCAGGAACAGCCGACGAGCTCGTCTTCTGCCCGCTGGGCGGCGTCGGCGAGATCGGCATGAACTTCTCGCTCTACGGCCACGGCTCGCCGGCGAAGAAGGACTGGCTGGCGGTGGACTGCGGCGTCGCCTTCGCGGGTCCCGACCTGCCGGGCATCGACCTGATCATGCCCGACCCGCGCTTTCTCGCCGACGAGAAGAAGCGGCTCAGGGCGCTCGTCATCACCCATGCGCACGAGGACCATATCGGCGCGGTGGCGGACCTGTGGCCGCGCCTCGGCTGCCCGATCTACCTCACCCCCTTCGCCGCCGCGATGCTGGAGGCCAAGCGCCTGAATGAGCCCGGCGCGCCGAAGGTGCCGATCCACATCATCCAGCCGGGCGAGGTCATCACCGTCGGGCCGTTCTCCTTCGAGATGATCGCGGTGGCGCATTCGATCCCCGAATCCACCTCGCTGGCGATCCGCACGCCGCTCGGCCTCGTCGTCCACACCAGCGACTGGAAGATCGACCCGACGCCGGTGCTCGGCGCCGTCACCGACGAGGCGCGGTTCCGCGCGCTCGGCGACGAGGGCGTGCTCGCGATGATCGGCGATTCCACCAACGCCATCCGCGAGGGCATCTCGCCCTCCGAGCGCGAGGTGGCGAACGAACTCGAGAAGATCATCCGCGCCGCGAAGGGCAGGGTGGCGGTGACCACCTTCGCCTCCAATGCGGGCCGCATCCGCTCGGTGGCGGAAGCGGCGATGCGCTGCGACCGGCAGGTGGTGCTCGTCGGCCGCGCCATGGAGCGAGTCATCGGCATTGCCCGCGAACAGGGCATGCTGGACGGCATCCCGCCCTTCGTCGGCGCCGAATCCTACGGCTACCTGCCGCGCGACAAGGTGGTGGCGGTGCTCACGGGGAGCCAGGGCGAGCCGCGGGCGGCACTTGCCCGCATCGCCAACGACGACCACCCGGAGGTGACGCTGACCCCCGGCGACACCGTGGTCTTTTCCTCCCGCACCATTCCCGGCAACGAGAAGGCGGTGGGCAACATCATCAACAGCCTCGTCAAGCAGGGGGTGAAGATCATCACCGACCGCGACGGTCTGGTGCACGTCTCCGGCCATCCGCGGCGCGGCGAGATGGAGCAGATGTACAACTGGGTGCGGCCGAAGATCGCCATTCCGGTCCACGGCGAGGCCTATCACATGGCCGAACATGCGGCGCTGGCGCGGCGCATGGGCGTCAAGGAGGTTATCCTCGCCAATGACGGCGACGTCATCCGCCTCGCCCCAGGCGAGCCGGATGTGGTCGACACCGTGCCGGCCCAGCGTCTGTTCAAGGACGGCTCGCTGCTGATCGAGGAAGCGGCGCGCGTCGTTCCCGAGCGACGTCGCCTCTCCTTCGCCGGTATCGTCTCGGTCGCCATCGCCCTCGACGACCGCGGCCAGATCGTCGGCGACATCCAGATGGACATGGCCGGGGTTCCCGAACAGGACGCCATGGGCGAGGATCTCGCCGAACTGGTCGAGGAGACGGTCATCGATTGCGTCGAGGGCCTGCCCAAGGCGCGGCGCCGCGATCCCGATGCGGTGGCCGAGAGCGTCACCCGCGCCATCCGCGGCACCCTCAACGGCAGGTGGGGCAAAAAGCCGATGTGCCACGTGCTGGTGGTGACGGTATAAGGCAGTCGGACAGGCGTCGGCCCTGGGGAAGTCCCGAGCCGATTGCCGGCGCCGCCTGCCAGGGAGCCTCATCCATGATCGGACGCCTCAATCACGTCGCCATTGCCGTCAGGGACATCGCCAAGGCGAGCGCCCTCTATCGCGACACGCTGGGGGCGACCGTCACGGCGCCGGTGGCCCAGCCGGCCCATGGCGTCACCGTCGTCTTCGTCGAACTGCCCAACACCAAGATCGAGTTCCTCGAGCCGCTGGGCGCCGACAGCCCGATCGCCAAGTTCCTCGACAAGAACCCCGACGGCGGAATCCACCACGTCTGCTACGAGGTGGACGACATCATCGCCGCGCGGGATCATCTGAAGGCGCAGGGCGCGCGTATTCTCGGTGACGGCGAGCCGAAGATCGGCGCGCACGACAAGCCGGTGCTCTTCCTCCACCCGAAGGATTTCAACGGCACGCTGGTGGAACTGGAACAGGCATGAGTATCCCGGCCGCGCTCGCCATCTATTTCATCATCTGGTGGCTCGTCCTCTTCGTCGTCCTGCCCTTCGGCGTGAAGTCGCAGGTGGAGGCGGGGCGGGTGGTGCCGGGCAGCGACCCCGGCGCGCCGATGCGCATCGTCATGCGCGACAAGGTCATCGCCACCACCATCGTGGCGGGAATCGTCTTCGGGCTCTACTGGCTGAACTACACCTACGGCTTCATCACGCTGGACGACATCCCGTTCATGCCGCGGGCGCTGGTGGGCTAAGGGCCGCCTACGGGCGGCCGCCGGAAGCCTGTATGCTGCAGCGCAGCGCAAGGGTGGATAAGTATTCTTCCGGATAGCCTGTTCTGCACTTTTTTTCGCCACCGGCTGCCCATGTTGGTGACAAACCATTTTTCGTCGTCTAGCCTTCCCTTGCTGCAAGAAAGAGGCCCCTGCGAGCAACGCGGAAAGGTCTCATGGCTCAGGTCTTGGGAGGAAGACCCCCCGGGTGCTGGTTCGGAAGAGCCGACGCACGGGATATAAAAAGAAGACGGCAGGCGCGATACTCCGCGACGTCGATCTTCACTAGCATGCCCTAGAGGAGGCGGGATCCATGATCCCGCCTTTCCTTTTTGGTGCGGGGCGACGCGCCGGAGCCGGGCGCCGCCTTGGGCCGGACTCCCGCCCGCCGGCGCAGAAGCGAGGCGCCATCGGCCTTCCGGCTTGCTTCCGGCGGCAAAAGAGGGTCAATTCCCGCCTCCCGCGCCTTGGCTTGCGCGGCCGCCACCGCCATGCCCTCCGAGGTCTTCGATGCGTCTGTCCCGCTACTTCCTGCCCATCCTGCGCGAGACGCCGAAGGAAGCCGAGATCGTCTCCCACCGCCTGATGCTGCGCGCCGGCATGGTGCGGCAGGAGAGCGCCGGCATCTATGCCTGGCTGCCGCTCGGTCTGAAGGTGCTGAACAAGGTGCAGGCCATCGTCCGCGAGGAGCAGAACCGGTCGGGCGCGATCGAACTCCTGATGCCGACCATCCAGTCGGCCGACCTGTGGCGCGAGAGCGGGCGTTATGACGCCTATGGCAAGGAGATGCTGCGCATCCGCGACCGGCACGACCGCGAGATGCTGTTCGGGCCGACCAACGAGGAGATGATCACCGAGATCTTCCGGGCCTATGTGAAGAGCTACAAGGACCTGCCGCTCAACCTCTACCACCTGCAGTGGAAGTTCCGCGACGAGGTGCGCCCGCGCTTCGGCACCATGCGCTCGCGCGAATTCCTGATGAAGGACGCCTATTCCTTCGACCTCGACAAGGACGCGGCGGTCCACGCCTACAACAAGATGTTCGTCGCCTATCTCAGGACGTTCGAGCGCTTCGGCCTGAAGGCGATCCCGATGCGCGCCGATACCGGCCCGATCGGCGGCGACCTCTCCCACGAGTTCATCATCCTCGCCGACACCGGCGAGAGCCAGGTCTATTGCCACAAGGACTATCTCGACTTCGCCGTGCCGCCGGCCGACACCGACTTCGACGACGTCGCAGGGATCAAGAACATGGTCGCCAAGTGGACGTCGCTCTATGCGGCCACCGACGAGATGCACGACACCGCCGCATACGAGGCGATCCCCGAGGCATCGAGGGTCTCGGCGCGCGGCATCGAGGTCGGCCACATCTTCTATTTCGGCACCAAATATTCCGATCCCATGGCTGCCACGGTGCAGGGGCCGGACGGCAAGCCCGTGCCGGTTCACATGGGCTCCTACGGCATCGGCCCGACACGGGTGGTGGCGGCCATCATCGAGGCCTGCCACGACGAGGCCGGAATCAAATGGCCGGCGGCGGTCGCGCCCTTCACCGTCTCGGTGATGAACCTGAAGCAGGGCGACAGCGCCTGCGACGCGGCCTGCGAGGAGCTCTACCGCACGCTCTCCGCCAAGGGCGTCGACGTGCTCTACGACGACCGTGACGACCGTCCGGGCGCGAAGTTCGCCACTGCCGACCTCATCGGCATCCCCTATCAGGTGATGATCGGGCCGCGCGGCCTTGCCGAGGGCAAGGTGGAGATGAAGCTGCGCGCCACCGGCGAGCGCGAAATGCTGACGGCGGCGGACGCCGTCGCGCGCATCACCGGTGGCTGACGGCCGGCCCGCCGAGGACGTCGAGATCCGGCCGGTCGGTCCAGCCGACCGCGCGCTGTTCCGGCGCGTCGCCCCCGACGTCTTCGACGGCGCGGTGATGCCTGAGCGGCTCGCAGCCTATCTCGACGCCCCCGACCACCTCATGGTGCTGGCGCTCCGAGGCGGCGAGGTGGTGGGGCAGGTGGCTGCGGTCATCCATCGCCACCCGGACATGCCCGACGAACTCTACATCGACAATCTCGGGGTGACGCCGGCGCTGCAGCGCCGCGGCATCGGCCGGCGGCTGATGCAGGCGATGTTCGCGCTGGGGCGGGCGCGGGGCTGCGAGGAGGCCTGGGTCGCGACCGAATCCGACAACCGGCCGGCGCGGGCGCTCTACACCCGGCTGGGGCCCGTCGAGGACGAGCCGGTGGCCTTCTACCTTTACGAACTCTGAGCGCGGCGGGCATGGCTGCCGGCCCTTGTCCGGCGCCGTGCGGCACCTATCTCGATGGCGCGGGGACGACCCCGCCATGGTGGTGATTGCGCCGGGGACGACCCCGCATCAGGGGAGGGCCGCCATGGCCTGGATCTATCTCGTTCTCGCCGGCCTGTTCGAAATCGGCTGGGCTATCGGCCTGAAGTATACCGACGGGTTCACCCGGCCCGTTCCCACCGCCATGACCGTCGCCAGCATGGCGGTGAGCCTGTTCCTGCTCGGCCTCGCGCTGAAGACGCTGCCCCTCGGCACCGCCTATGCGATCTGGACCGGCATCGGCACGGTCGGAACGGTGATCCTCGGCATCGCGCTGTTCGGCGAGAGCACCCAGGTGCTGCGCCTCGCCTGCATCGGCCTGATCGTCGCCGGCATCGTCGGCCTGAAGCTCGTCGCGCCGGAATGACGAGTCGCGAGAATCGGTTGCGGCGGAATGCTGAGAGATCGATTCCGGTCGTTGACACGATGATTCAAGTGGGCTTCGGGCTGAGGGGTCGAATCCGGAAGCGGGGCCAAGTGATTGGGTGGGGATTCATTTTTGTTCTCGCGTGACAACAGGAAGTCGTGGATGCCGAGCCGGGGCACAATGCGGAGGTGGCCGTGGGTTCCAGTGAACCCAAGGTGCAGCCCGACGCATGACGTAGCGCCGCCGTGAGCGCGGTTGCCGCGCCCGTCGTCGGCCTCAGGCCAGCGTGAAGGCCTCGTGGATGGCGCTCTTCACGCCGCCGCCCATCTGCGGGCCGCCGCCTGCGACGTAGATGGCGTCGCCGATCGCCACCGCGCCCATGCCGTGGCGCGGCGTGAGCATGGGCGCATAGGCCTCCCAGCGGTCGGCGACGGGGTCATAGGCCTCGTTCTGGCCGTAGACACGGTTCCAGCCCTCGCCGCCCATGCAGAAGATCTTGCCGCGGTAGAGCACGGCGCCGTGGCCGGAGCGGGCGGTCGGCATGTGGTTGCGCGCTGCCCACTTGTCCGCGCTGGCGTCGTAGACGTGGTGCAGGACCGAGTTGGTGTGGAAGCTGTCGACCCGCCCGCCGATGATGTGGATCGTGCCGTTGACGTTGACGATGCCGACATGGTCGCGGCCAAGCGGCATGGGCGCGAGCTTCGTCCAGCGGTCGTCCTTCGGGTCATAGACGAGGTGCCAGTCGATGGACTTGCGGGTCTCGAAGCTGTTGCCGATGGCGCCCCCGATGGCGTGGATGCGCTCGCCGACATTGATGCAGGCGATGGCGCCGCAGGCCTCGGGCAGGGGGCGGATGGCGGTCCACCTGTCGCCGTCGGCGCCCCATACGAAACATTCGGCATGGGGCGTGCGGTTCTGCTCGATGAAGCCGCCGATGGCGTAGAGCTTCGTGCCCGAGACGGCGACGCCGACGTGGTTGGCGCCGCGCGGCACCTCGGCAGCGGTGATCCAGGCATTGGCGGCGGGGTCGTAGACGTGGTGGTAGGGCCGGTCGACGCGCTGCTCGGCATAGCCGCCGACGAGGTGCATGCGGCCCTCGCGGCCGACCGCCCAGGCCATTTCCGTGCGCGGGATGGGGAGCGGCGCGCGCGCCTGCCAGCGGCCGGCATTGGCGGCCATGGGCACCGGGCTCGCCGTATAGGCCTGGGAATGGTGGACGTCCGGAATGTCCATGCGGCCCGGCGCGTTCAGGCGCTCGAACTGGCCGCTGCGGTGGGGATGGTGGGGCCCATGGCCGGCATGAGGGTTCTGCTGGGCGAGGGCGGTGCCCGAGACGAGGGCGAGGCCGCCGGAGAGCATGAGGCGTCGGGTAGGCTCGGTCATCGCGGTCACCGGGGTGAGGAGGGCGCGGGAGAGGGAGGTTAGCGCGGCCCCGGCGGCCCGCAAATGCCGTCGATGGCCTAGACCGGGCTCCCCGCGACGCCGATGCCGGCTTGCATTCGACGCCGCCTTCGCCAAATTCAGCCGATGACGCAGAAGAATCCTCTCGCGCCCGGCCAGACCGGCACTCCCACGACCGGCCGGACCTCTGCCGGCGGCGTGTCCGTCTCGGGCGCGGCCGACATCGCCGCCTTCCTGAAGACGGCGGCCGCCGTCGGTCCGCCGAAAGTGCCGGGGGAGCGCGGGCGCCTCGTCTTCGCCCTCGACGCCACCGCGAGCCGCGAGCCGACCTGGGGCATGGCGCAGGAAATCCAGGGCCAGATGTTCACCGAGGCCGCGCGGGTCGGCACCCTCGACATCCAGCTCGTCTTCTTCCGCGGCATGGGCGAATGCCGCTCGTCGGGCTGGGTCGCGGACGCGGCGAAGCTGAAGGCGCTGATGGGGAAGGTCTCCTGCATCGGCGGGCAGACGCAGATCGGCCGGGTGCTGGCCCATGCGGCGGAGGAGGCGTCCGAGCGGCGCATCCATGCGGTCGTCTATGTGGGCGATGCGATGGAGGAGAGCCTCGACGACCTCTGCGCCAAAGCGGGCCGTCTCGCGCTGGCCAACGTGCCGGTCTTCCTCTTCCTGGAGGGCGGCGACCCCGTCGCCGAACACGCCTACCGCGAGATCGCCCGCATCACGCGGGGCGCCTTCGCGAGGTTCGATCCGGGGGCGGCGGCGCAGCTCGCCGAACTCCTCAGGGCGGTGGCGGCCTTCGCCTCCGGCGGCAGGCTGGCGCTGGCGGATGCGGCAAAAGGCTCGCGCGGGGCACAGCTGCTCCTCGGCCAGATGCGCTAGAGCAGGACCCATGACCTATTTCATCGCGGGCCTGATCGCGCTCATCGTCTTTTCCGGCGCCCTGAACCAGATTCTCGGCGCCAATCCGAAATGGCTATCGGCGACGGTGAAGAAGGTGGGCGGCGTCGCCGTCATCGCCTTCGGCATCTTCCTGCTGGCCCGTGGCCGCTGGGAGATGGCGCTGCCGGCCTTCCTCGCGGGGGCGACGCTGCTCGGCATCGTCCCGGGGCAGGCGGCTCTGTCCGGCTGGGGACAGGCGGGGACCAAGACCCCGCGGCAGAACTCGACGGTCCGGTCGCAGTTCGTCGAGATGGTGCTCGACATCGACACGGGCGAGATGAGCGGGCGCTTCATCGCCGGCTCGCTCGCAGGCCAGACGCTGGAGCAGATTCCCTTGCCCCGCCTGATCCAGGCCTTCGCCGAGATCGACGGGGAGAGCGCCCAGCTACTCGAGGCTTATCTTGACCGCCGGGAGCCCGGCTGGCGTGAACACGCTCATCGCAATGCGGGTGCGGGGCAGGGCGGCGCGGCGAGCTCGAGCGCGATGACGGAGGAGGAGGCCTACCAGATCCTTGGCCTTCAGCCCGGGGCGGACGAGAAGGCCATCCGCGGCGCGCATCGCGCGCTGATGAAGAAGCTGCACCCCGACCAGGGCGGCTCCACGTGGCTCGCCTCGCGGGTCAACCAGGCCAAGGACACCCTGCTGGATCGTCACGGCCGGACCTCCTGAAATCAGTGTCATCGCTCGGTTTCCCCCAGCCTCAGTTGCGGACGGGGATGCAGTCGAAGTCGTGGGACTTGAGCGCGCGGCAGGCGGCGTCGGCGCTGGAGCGGTCGAAGCCGGCGAAGCGGGCGCGGACCAGAGTCATGCCGCGGGCCTCGACCTTCTCGGTGTAGGGGTCGGCGGCGCCGAGCTGGCGGCCGGAGGCCTCGCGCGCCTCCTTCAGCGTCTCGAGCGCGGCGCTCTCCGTCGGGAAGGCGCCGACCTGGATCGACCACTCGCCGCGGCGGGTGGGCGTCGCTTCGGCCACCGGCGCGGTGCCTGCGGCGGCCATCTGCACCGGGCGCGGCGAGACCGAGGCGGTGGTGAGCTGCGAAGAGCTGATGGTGCCGAGAACGCCGGGGCGCGGATTGGGATTGCCCGGAGCGGCGGCGGGGGCCACCGCCGGGGCGGGAGCCGGGAAC
>NZ_JBQVQL010000038.1:0-41401 GCF_052440005.1 Phreatobacter sp. | reverse complement strand
CGCAGGCCTTCTCCGAGCGCGCCGACCCGACGCTGCGCACCGGCGACCAGGTCATTTCGGCCGAGCAGGCCCGGCTCCTGTCCATGCCCGCCGACCAGCGGCAGGCGGTGCGTGAGGAGATCGCCTCCGAGCAGCGCGCGCGCCGCGAGGCCGAGCGGCTGGAGCGCATCGACCGCTCCCGCACCCGAAACGGGGCTCCGCGCCCGACCATCGGCATCGACGGCGCCATCCGGGCCGCGGCCGAGCCCGAGCCGGTGGAGATCCGGGGCTCGACGCCAGCCACGCCGGCGGTCCCCGTGACGCCCGAGGCCGCTCCGGATCCGGACAGGCGACCGGTCCGCGTCATCGGCCCGCTCTATGCGCCGCGCGCCGACACACCGTCCCTGCCGAGCGGCGGATGACCCCGCGACGGCGCCGCTCCGTCCGGCTCCAGTGAAAGCCTCCCATGGATATTCTCCTCCACGGCCTCGTCTGGCTGTCGCTGCTCGGGACAGGCGCCTGGCTCCTGTCCTTCTGGCCGCGCTGGGTCGCCCATGATCTGGGTCTCCCGCAGCAGGACATGGTGCTGAAGCCCTGGCGGCGGGGGCTCGCGCCCTACCGCCTGCGCTGGCCCCTCGTCTCCTGGGCCTTCTGGATCCATCTGTGGCGCAGCGGCCGCCTCCTCGAATTCGTGCTCGCGGCCATCGCCTTCTTCTCGGCCTTCCGCATCGCCAGCGCCTTCTTCAAGACGGCCTCGGCCGTGACCCGCGCCGCCGGCTGACCGGAGAGTGGACTCCGCCGCCGCCGGTCGGGCAGAACAGGCCAAAAGGTTTCGAGCGAAACCACCGGGAGGCCTCGCATGACCACCGCCGCGCCGGGCGCGCTGCCGCTGCGCTTCGCCTATTCGCCCCATCCGGACCAGAGCGCGGCCGTGCCGGTCAGACGACCCGTCGTCATCGTCGGCGCCGGTCCCGTGGGCCTCTCTCTCGCGATCGACCTCGCAGAGCGTGGCGTCGCCACCGTCGTCCTCGACGATGCGGACCGCATCGGCGAGGGCAGCCGCGCCATCTGCTTCGCCAAGCGCACGCTGGAGATCTTCGACCGCCTCGGGGTCGGCGAGGGTCTCGTCGCCCGGGGCGTCACCTGGCAGCGAGGCCGGGTCTTCCTCGGCGAGCGGCAGCTCTACGACTTCGACCTTCTTCCCGAGACGGGCCATCGCCGGCCCGCCTTCATCAACATCCAGCAGTACCATGTCGAGGCGGCGCTGGTGGCGAAGGCGATGGAACCCGGGTCCCTCGTTGACCTGCGCTGGTCGAACCGCGTGACGGGCGTCGCCCCCGAGGCTGATGGCGCCGTCCTCACCATCGAGACACCGGACGGCCCCTACCGCCTCGCCGCCGACTGGGTGATCGCGTGCGACGGCTCGCGCTCGCCCCTGCGCGGCATGATGGGTCTCGATTTTGCCGGCGAGGTCTTCGACGACCGCTTCCTCATCGCCGACGTGAAGATGACGGCGGACTTCCCCACCGAGCGCTGGTTCTGGTTCCAGCCGCCGTTCCATGGCGGACAGTCGGCGCTTCTGCACAAGCAGCCGGACGATGTCTGGCGCATCGACCTGCAACTCGGCCGCGACGCCGATCTCGAGGCGGAGAAGCGACCGGAGAACGTCGTGCCCCGCATCCGGCGGATGCTCGGCCACGATGCCTTCACCCTCGAATGGGTGTCGGTCTACACCTTCCAGTGCCGTCGGCTGGCGCGCTTCATCCACGGCCCGGTGATCTTCGCCGGCGATGCCGCCCACCAGGTCTCGCCCTTCGGCGCGCGTGGCGCCAACTCCGGCATCCAGGACGCGGAGAACCTCGCCTGGAAACTGGCGCTCGTTCTGTCGGGCCAAGCGGGCCCCGATCTCCTCGCGACCTATGATGCCGAGCGCGGCGCCGCCGCAGACGAGAACATCCGCCACTCCACCGGGGCCACCGACTTCATCGCGCCGCCCTCGCCGGGCGAGCGTCGGCTGCGCGACGCGGTCCTCGCGCTCGCCGGCCCCGCGCCCTTCGCCCGCCGCCTCGTCAACTCCGGTCGCCTGTCGACACCCACCACCTACGACACGCCGCTCTCGACGCCCGACGGGGAAGCCTGGTCCGGGTCGGCCCGCCTCGGCGCGCCCGTGCCCGACGTGCCGCTCCTCCTGGCCGGTGGCGGGGCGACCCACCTGACGGCGCTCACCGGTGGCCGCTTCCTGCTGGTGACGATGGGCGAGATCGGCGCCGCGCCGGGCTCCTGCGGCCTCCTCGTGGTCGGCCGGGACGTGCTGGACGGGGAGGGCCTCTTCGCCGCGCGCTTCGACGCCACGCCCGGCGCCTGCTTCCTGCTGCGCCCCGACGGGCATCTCTCGGCGCGCTGGCGCCGTTTCGATGCGGTGAAGGTCGAGGATGCGATCAACCGGGCAAAGGGATTCCGCGTCAAGGACTTGGCCCGTGCGGCTGAATCGGAATCAATCTCTGTAGGAGCTGAATCTGCGTGTGAACAAGCCACGCCCTCCGGCCTTGCCCTGGACAATCGCCTCGCAGATCCCGATGCCGCCTATCGCCTGCTGGCCACTGCCCGGCGCGGCATGACGGACGCCGAGGCAGCCGATTTCGACGCGCGGCTCGTCCTTGTACTCGCCAACCATATCGGGAATGCGGACGTCCTCGCCGAGGCCGTCGCCCTGGCGCAGGGGAAAGGCTAGACGCCCGCGGCGCGGCCCGACATCCAGGGGCCGACGCCCGCCCAGGGGCGATCCACCACCTGACCATGGAGGGGCCTGTCGTCGCGCGCGAGCTTGAGCGGCTGGACGTCGAGCAGCGGCAGGGGCGGGCCGGAATAGTTCTCGCTGATCAGGATGCCCGAGCGCGCGCCGCGCACCAGCACCGCGTCCGAGGGCGCCGCCGAGACGACGGCTTCGCCGGCGCCGCGCTCCCGGCCGGTGAGCCGGGTCTCCTCGAAGGCGACGACCGATCCGTTGTCCGCGCGCAGCAGGTAGAGCAGGGGCAGCGTCTCCGCCTCCTGAAAGCCGACGGCCTCCACGAAGCGCCAGCTCTCCTCCTGGACGTCGCCCTCCGCGATATCGGCCGAGAGCGCGCGGCGCAGGGCCGTGGTCCGGCCGCGGCGGGCGGCGACGCGCAAAGCGCTCATGCCGCCCCAGCCGCCGAGCCAGAGGAGGGCCGCGAGCAGCCACGTCTGGTCGCTGCCGAAGGAGACGCCCGTCGCGAACTGCAGCGCCCAGGCGAGGAGAAGCGCCACGGGGCCGATGAAGAGGAGGGAGACGACGCCGAGGCCGAAGCCCGAGCCGACTTCGGCCAGGTCGGACTGCGGGTCGTGGCGCAGTCCGTCCAGAACCTGCTGCAGGACGTTCCGCTCGGAACGGTCCGCAGGCCGGCGATAGGACAGCGACAGGGGCCGCTCGCGTGTCTCGACCATGGGGCCGTTTACTCCGCCGCCTCCCGCGGCGGCTTGGCGAAGACGTCAGCACGACCTTCGGGCGAAACCGGGGCAGATTCCTGCAGCCTGGCAGGTGTACCCCGATCAAGGCCTGCGATTTTTTCCTCGGCCTCGGCCGCCTCGCGCTGACGGTTCCACAATCCCGCATAGAGGCCGCCCTTGGCAAGCAGTTCTCCATGCGTGCCGCGCTCGGCCACCCTGCCGTCGTCGAGCACGATGATTTCGTCGGCATTGACCACCGTCGACAGGCGATGCGCGATGACGATGGCGGTGCGGTCGCGCGCGATGCGGTCCAGCGCCTCCTGAATCTCCCGCTCGGTGTGGCTGTCGAGCGCGGAGGTCGCCTCGTCCAGCACCAGGATCGGCGGCGACTTCAGGATGGCGCGGGCGATGGCGACGCGCTGCTTCTCGCCGCCGGAGAGCTTGAGGCCCCGTTCGCCGACCTCGGTCTCGTAGCCGGCCGGGCTGCGCTGGATGAAGTCGTGGATCTGGGCGAGGCCCGCCGCCTCCTCCACCTCGGCGTCGCTCGCCTCCCAGCGGCCGTAGCGGATGTTGTAGCGGATCGTGTCGTTGAACAGCACCGTGTCCTGCGGGACCATGCCGATGGCGCGGCGGAGCGAGGCCTGCGTGACCTCGCGGATGTCCTGTCCGTCCACCGTGATGCGCCCGCCGCTGAGGTCGTAGAAGCGGAAGAGCAGGCGGGAGATGGTCGACTTGCCCGCGCCCGACGGCCCGACGATGGCTACCGACTTGCCCGCCGGCACCTCGAAGGACACGCCCTTGAGGATGGGTCGGGCCGGGTCATAGGCGAAGGTCACGTCCTCGAACCGGATGGTGCCGCCGGCGACCTTGAGGTCCGGGGCGCCCGGACGGTCGACGATCTCCGGGTTGCGGCCGAGGATGGCGAACATCGCCTCGATGTCGGTCACCGCCTGCTTGATCTCGCGATAGACCATGCCCATGAAGTTCAGCGGCTGGTAGAGCTGGATCATCATGGCGTTGATCATCACGAAATCGCCGACCGTGTTGCGGCCGCGGGTGATGTCGATGGCACAGAGCACCATGGCGACGGTCATGCCGGCGGTGAAGATCGCCGCCTGTCCGGCGTTCAGCACTGCGAGCGAGGTCAGCGCCTTGGTGGAGGCCGCCTCGTACTTCGCCATGGAGACGTCGTAGCGGGCCTTCTCGCGCGCTTCGGCGGAGAAGTACTTCACCGTTTCGAAGTTCAGCAGCGAGTCGATCGCCTTGACGTTGGCGTTGGTGTCGCTGTCGTTCATGTCGCGGCGGATCGCGATCCGCCATTCCGTCGCGTAGTAGGTGAAGGCGAGGTAGGCCGCAACCGTGACGATGATGACCACCACGTAGCGCCAGTCGAACATCCACAAGAGGATGCCGACGATCAGCGCCAGTTCCAGAATGGTCGGCATCAACTGCAGGATGATCATCCTGACGATGGTCTCGATGGCGTTGCGGCCGCGCTCCAGCACGCGGGTCAGGCCGCCGGTCTTGCGCTCCAGGTGAAAGCGCAGGGACAGTCTGTGCATATGTTCGAAGGTGAGCAGCGCCAGCCGCCGCACCGCGTGCATCGACACCTTGGCGAAGAGGCCGTCGCGCATCTGCGTGACGAGCGCCATCAGGATGCGCGAGGCGCCGTAGGCGAGGGTCAGCGCGAGGGGCGCGGCGAGGACGGCCGCCCACCAGCCCGCATCCGCCGCCTGCGGGGCGGCAAGGGCATCGGTCGCCCACTTGAAGGTGAAGGGCACGACCATGGTGACCACCTTGGCGATCACCAGCAGCACCATCGCCCAGGCGACGCGCCGCTTCAGGTCCCCGCGCTCGTGCGGCCAGATGAAGGGCCACAGGTGCAGGATCGTGCGCGACAGGGCGCCGCCTTCGGCGGAGACGGGCTTCTGCGCGGCCGCGGGCGCGGCCGGCACGTGGGGAGGTGACACGATGGTCTTGTCCTTGGGGGAGGGCTTGAGACGTCTGGAACCGATATAATCTCCTTTACGTTCCGGTGAAGCCCCGCCGCCGCCCGAATGCGCATGGCTGACCCCGGCCCGCTCCCCCTGCTATGGTCGGCACCGTGACTCGCGGGCTGCGTCGCAGCCGTTACCCGCCGGAGAAGGCCATCATGGCGACCATCTCATCCATCTGTGTCTATTGCGGCTCCGGCTCCGGCCATGACGGCGTCCATGAGAAGGCGGCGCGCGAGCTCGGCGCCGCCATGGCGAAAGCCGGCATTCGTCTCGTCTATGGCGGTGGCGGCATCGGCCTGATGGGGACGCTGGCGAAATCCGTGGTCGACAACGGCGGCAAGGTGCTGGGCATCATCCCGGACTTCCTCAAGCGCAAGGAAATGCCGCTCGACGCCGTCATCGACGTGGTCACCGTCCCCGACATGCACACCCGCAAGATGCGCATGTTCGTCGAGGCGGACGCCTTCGTGGCGCTGCCCGGCGGCATCGGGACGCTGGAGGAGCTGGTCGAGCAGCTCACCTGGGCCCAGCTCGGCCGGCACGCCAAGCCGGTCGTCGTCGCCAATGTCGGCGGTTTCTGGGACCCGCTGCGCGTCCTCCTCGACCACATGAAGGAGGAGGGCTTCATCCGGCCGGGTCTGGCTGTGAAATACTCCATCGTCGACGAGGTGAGGGACATCATCCCGACCATCCAGGCGCAGGTGGCGAAGCTGCCGCAGGAGGCGCTGGCCAGGGAACACGACCCGGTGGTCATCGAGAAGATGTGAGGCGCCGGAGCCTCACACCCCGACCCCCTCCTTCACCAGCTTGTAGGTGATGCTGTCCGTCAGCGCCTGGAAGCTGGCGTCGATGATGTTGGCCGAGACGCCCACCGTGGTCCAAGTGTCGCCCGCGCCGTCGCGGCTCTCGATCAGCACGCGCGTGACAGCGCCGGTGCCGCCGTTGAGGATGCGGACGCGGAAGTCGACCAGTTCCAGGTCCTCGATGAAGCGCTGGTAGCGGCCGAGGTCCTTGCGCAGGGCGGCGTCGAGGGCGTTGACCGGGCCGTTGCCCTCGGCGGCGGAGATCAGCACCTCGTCGCCCACCTTCACCTTCACCGTGGCCTCGGAGAAGGTGACGAGGTCTCCGGCGGCGTTGTAGCGACGCTCCACGTTCACCTTGAAGCGTTCCACCGCGAAGAAGGCCGGTACCTCGCCCATGATCCGCTTGGCGAGCAGGAAGAAGGAAGCGTCCGCCCCCTCGTAGGCATAGCCGAGGCTCTCGCGCTCCTTCACCTCGTCGAGGATGCGGGCGACCCGCGGGTCGTCCTTGGCGACGGTCAGGCCGACGCGCTCCAGCTCGGCCAGCACGTTGGACTTGCCGGCCTGCTCCGAGACGAGCACGTGGCGGCGGTTGCCCACCGTCTCCGGCGGCACATGCTCGTAGGTCTCCGGCTCCTTGAGGACCGCCGAGGCGTGGATGCCCGCCTTGGTGGCGAAAGCCGAGGCGCCGACGTAAGGAGCGTGGCGGTTCGGCGGCCGGTTGATGAGCTCGTCGAGCTGCCGCGAGATCTTGGTGAGATGCGTGAGCTTCCCGTGGCTGACGCCGATGACGAAACGTTCGGCGTAAGGCCGCTTCAGGAGCAGGGTCGGGATGAGCGATGTCAGGTTGGCATTGCCGCAGCGCTCGCCGAGGCCGTTCAGCGTGCCCTGGATCTGCCGGCAGCCGGCCCTCACCGCCGCCAGCGAATTGGCCACGGCCTGTTCGGTATCGTTGTGGGCGTGGATACCGAGCCGGTCCCCCGGCACGACGGCCGTCACCTCGCGCACGATGGCCTCGACCTCCTCGGGGAGGGTGCCGCCGTTGGTGTCACAGAGCACCACCCAGCGCGCGCCGCTCTCGAAGGCGGTGCGGGCGCAGGCGAGGGCATAGTCGCGGTTCGCCTTGAAGCCGTCGAAGAAGTGCTCGCAGTCGACCAGCACCTCGCGGCCCCGCGCCTTCGCCGCCTCGACGGAATCGGCGATGCCCTCGAGGTTTTCCTCCAGCGTGCAGCCGAGCGCGACGTGCACGTGGTAGTCCCAGGCCTTGGCGACGAAGCAGATGGCGTCCGCTTCCGCCTCCAGGAGCGCGGCGACGCCGGGATCGTTGGCCGCCGAGCGTCCCGCCCGCTTGGTCATGCCGAAGGCGGTGAAGCGCGCCTTCAGCCGCCGCTTCGCGCCGAACAGCGCCGTGTCCGTCGGATTGGCGCCGGGATAGCCGCCCTCCACATAGTCGAGCCCGAGATCGTCCAGCAGCGCGGCGATCTTCAGCTTGTCCTCGAGGGTGAAGTCGACGCCGGTCGTCTGCGCGCCGTCGCGCAGCGTCGTGTCGAAGAGATAGAGGCGTTCGCGGGCGTCGGTCATGATCGGGAGGTGTCTGCGGGAGGCCAGGCGGCCGTGTCGTGGTCCGGGTGCTGGAAGGAGACGACCGACGCGTAGAAGCCGGCGACCTTCTCCTGCTCGGCCGGTGATCGCGTCGGCAGGCCCGCGAGGTCGGCGAGGAAGGGCATGCGCGCCTCCAGCCCCATCTGGATGACCGGAGGGAGGGCAGCAGGATCGTCGAAGGCGCCGAGCGACAGCTCGACGCCATCAGCGTGCTCATAGGTCAGCGGCGTGCCGCAGTCGCCGCAGAAGCCGCGGCGCACCACGCTGGAGCTCTGGAAGTGTTTCGGCGCGCCGCGGGTCCAGGTCAGGCCGTGGGCGGTGGCCAGCGGCGCGAAGTAGCTGCCGAAGGCCTTCTGGCACATGCGGCAATGGCAGAGCGAGGCGCGCCCGAGGCTCTCGCAAGAAAAACGTACGGCGCCGCACTGGCAGCCGCCGGTGAAGGGTGTGGTCATCGCATCACCTCCCAGGTGGTCACCGGCTCGCCGGTGGCCGGGTCCTTGCCGTCCTTGAGCTGGATGCCCATCGCCGCGAGTTCGTCACGGATGCGGTCGCTCTCCGCGAAGTTCTTCGCCTTGCGGGCGGCGAGGCGGGCGGCGATGAGATCGTCGATGCGGGCGGTGTCCTTCATGTCCGCCTCGGCGTCGGTCTCGGCGGTGAGGGCGCCGAGGCGCGCGTCGTCGAAGCCCATCAGGAGCAGCGCAGCCTTCAGGCCGGCATGGTCGCCGCGCTTGTCGAGGCCGTGCAGTTCCGCCATGGCCTTGGCGGTGTTGAGGTCGTCGCCGAGCGCCTCGAGCACGCTATCCGGCACGGTCGAGGCAGTGACGCCGGCGATGGCGCGGTACCACCCCTCCAACGTCTTCCAGCTCTCCTCCATGGCCCTGACGGTCCAGTCGATCGGCTGGCGATAGTGGGTCTTCAGCATCGTCAGGCGCAGGACGTCGCCGGGCCAGGCCTTGCCCTGCCAGCCGTCGAGCAATTCCTGGATCGTCACGAAATTCCCCAGGCTCTTGGACATCTTCTCGCCCTCGACCTGCAGGAAGCCGTTGTGCATCCAGACGTTCGCCATCACCCCATGCCCGAAGGCGCAGGTGGTCTGCGCCACCTCGTTCTCGTGGTGGGGGAAGACGAGGTCAATGCCGCCGCCATGGATGTCGAAGGTCTCGCCGAGGTGCTTCCAGCTCATGGCCGAGCACTCGATGTGCCAGCCGGGACGCCCGGGCTGCGCGATGCCGCACGGGCTCTCCCAGCCCGGCTCGTGCGCCTCGCGGGAGGGCTTCCACAGCACGAAGTCCATCTCGGAGCGCTTGTAGGGCGCGACGTCGACGCGCGCGCCGGCGATCATGTCGTCCAACGGTCGCTTCGACAGGCCGCCATAGCCCGGCATGGAGGGCACGGAGAAGAGCACGTGATCCTCGGCGACATAGGCGTGGCCCGCCGCCACGAGCTTCTCGCAGAGCGCCCTCATCTCCCCGATATGCTCGGTGGCGCGCGGCTCCACCGTCGGCCGCAGAGCGCCGAGGGCATCGATGGCAGCGTGGAAGCGCGCCGCCGTGCCCTCGGTCAGTTCACGGATGGTGATGCCGCGCTCATGGGCGCGCTTGTTGATCTTGTCGTCGAGGTCCGTGATGTTCCGGGCATAGGTGACGTGGGCCTCGCCGTAGACGTGGCGCAGCAGCCGGAACAGGAGGTCGAAGACGATCACCGGCCGGGCATTGCCGATGTGGGCGTCGTCATAGACGGTCGGGCCGCAGACATACATGCGGACGTTGTCCGGATCGATCGGACGGAATTCGTCCTTCGACCGCGTCAGCGTGTTGTAGAGCCTGATCGCCATAGCCGTCTCCGCGCAGCTTTCCCCGCCGCTGGCCGGGTGCGTGATCTTTTGCGCTTGGGGATTATGGCAAAGAACGGCGACCGGCCAGCGAAGACGCTCAGCCGCAAATAATCCCGATGAGGATGATCGAACCGTTCATGCGGCAGAGATAGCGCAGAAGGGCACGCCGGCGTCAAGCATCACCCTTCGACGGAGCAGGACACGCGTCCGGTGAGGCGGCGGGTACGGAACTCGCCGTTGACCGTCTCGCCGATGCTGATCACGTAGCGGCCGCGCCAGGTCTCGGCATCGGCGTTGCCGCGCGCCTCCACGGTGAGGTCGATGGTGCCGTGGGGCTCGCCCGCACGCTCGAAATGGACGTGCATCTTCAGGTCGCGCGCATCGAACCAGCTTTGGGTGAGATGATCCTTGGCCAGTGTGACCTTCTTGAAGTCCTCGGCGACGTTGGCGCCGCGCAGCTCGAGTGAGCCCTCGAACTGGAAGAAGGCGCCGCCCGTCGAGCGGCCGACGGGGCTGCCGATGGTGAACTTCGCCGAGCGGTCCTCAGCCTCACAGGAAACCCCGCCGGTGGCATGGGCGGGGGTGAGCGACAGGAAGGCGAGGGCGGTGAGGGCGAGGATGCGGCGCGACATGGAAGGCTCCGGCAGGTGGGGTGACATCGTCGCCCCACCTTTTGCCGCAGCCGCCTTTCCGTCTGGCGACGTCCGGCGCGCCCTTACGGAAACGCAGGAAACGCTCCGCCACCCGTCATGAAATGAAGTCGCCGCAGCGCACCACCTCGGCCTGCTGGCCCCATGGCATGATCGGCACGGTGGAGGTCGAGTTCTGCGGCGATCCGTCGATCAGCTTGTCGGAATAGATCATGTAGACCAGCACGTTGCGGCGGGCGTCGCAGCCGCGCACGATCTGCACGCGCTTGAAGAAGAACGAACGGCCCTCGCGGAACACCACGTCGCCTTGGGATGAGCGGCCGGTGATGCGGATCGGGCCGATCTGCCGGCAGGCGAGCGAGGCCTCGGAGAATTCCTCGGCGAGGCCGAAGGCACCGGCCCAGCCGCCCTTTTCCGGCACGGTGAAGTGGCAGGCGACGCCCTCCACCTGCGGGTCGTCGATGCCATAGGTGGCGAGCTTGTCGTTCGGCGACAGCAGGCGGAACACCGTCGAGCGGCGGAAGATCAACTCCGGCGACTGGGCGAGCGCCGGCAGGGCGGGGAGGGCGGTCAGGGCGGCGAGGGCGGCGGCGAAAAGGCGGCGCATGGGAGAGCTCCGGTGAGGCGGTCATAGGGACCCTGCCGCCATGGTTTGGCAAGCCGATGTCGTTGACTGCGCGCGGGTGGGAACGAGGCTGCGGCGCTGCCGTTCCCTCCGACAGTCGAGCCACCGCATTTTGTCCGGAGCTGCCCCATGGAAACCCAGGAACTGCATCGCGGCCGTCTCATCGACCACGTCCAGCTTGTCGTCGCCGACCTCGCCGCCTCACGCCGCTTCTACGGCGCCGTGTTCGAGGTGCTGGAGATCCCCATCGGCGGCGAGGAGGAGAGCTATTTCTGGGCGGACGAGCTCTTCATCTCCTCCCGCGACAGCGAGGCGGCGCTCGGCGAGCTCACCGGCCGCCATCACCTCGCCTTCCAGGCGAAGGACCGGGCGATGGTGGACGCCTTCCACCGGGAGGGCCTCGCGGCGGGTGGGCGCGACAATGGCGGCCCGGGACTGCGCAAGTACCATCCCGGCTACTACGCCGCCTTCCTCATCGACCCCGACGGCAACAACATCGAGGCGGTGTTCCACGGCGAGCACGTCCGCTCGGCCCCCTCGGTCGCGATCACCTTCTGACGCAGCGCCGGTGCCCCTCACCCGGACCGGGTTCGGGCGAAGAGCCGTCTCCATCCCCGCTGACCACAGTCGCCGGGACGTTCCCCGCTTGTTCGCACCATCCGCCGCGCTTATCGAGGGTCCATGTCCCTCATTCCGATTCGCGAGGCCTGATCCATGGGCGAGCGCATAAACCCGCCCTCCGGCGGCGAAGACGGTATCGAAACGATCAACCTGCGCGACGCGCTGGAGGAGCGCTATCTCGCCTATGCCCTCTCCACCATCATGGGCCGGGCGCTGCCCGACGCCCGCGACGGTCTGAAGCCGGTCCACCGCCGCATCCTCCACGCGATGCGGCTCCTGAAGCTCGACCCGGGCACGGCCTTCAAGAAGTGCGCCCGCATCGTCGGCGACGTCATCGGTAAGTTCCACCCGCACGGCGACCAGTCTGTCTATGACGCGCTGGTGCGCCTCGCCCAGGACTTCTCGCAGCGCTATCCGCTCGTCGACGGCCAGGGCAATTTCGGCAATATCGACGGCGACAACGCCGCCGCCTACCGGTACACCGAGGCGCGCATGACCGAGGTCGCGCGCCTCCTCCTCGACGGCATCGACGAGGACGCGGTCGACTTCCGCAAGACCTACAACGAGGAGGACGAGGAGCCCATCGTCCTTCCGGGCGCCTTCCCCAACCTCCTCGCCAATGGCAGCCAGGGCATCGCCGTCGGCATGGCGACCTCGATCCCGCCGCACAACGCGGCGGAAATCTGCGACGCGGCGCTGCACATCATCGCCCATCCCGACTGCACCACGCTCGATCTCCTCGCGCATGTGCCGGGCCCGGACTTTCCCACCGGCGGCATCATCATCGAGGGCCGCGCCGCCATCCAGGAAGCCTATGAGACGGGCCGCGGCGCCTTCCGCACGCGGGCGCGCTGGCACCAGGAGGACACCGGCCGCGGCACCTATCTCGTCGTCGTCACCGAGATTCCCTTTGGCGTCACCAAGGGCCGCCTCATCGAGAAGATCGCCGAGCTCATCAACGAGCGGAAGCTGCCGCTGGTCGCCGACATGCGCGACGAGAGCGCCGAGGACATCCGTCTCGTCTTCGAGCCGAAATCGCGCAACGTCGACGCCGGCATCCTGATGGAGAGCCTGTTCAAGCTCACCGAGCTGGAAAGCCGCATCCCGCTCAACATGAACGTGCTCATGAAGGGCAAGGTGCCGAAGGTCGTCGGCCTGAAAGAAGTGCTGCGCGAGTGGCTGGACCACCGCCGCGAGGTGCTGATCCGCCGTTCGCAGCACCGCCTCGCCGCCATCGACAAGCGCCTCGAGGTGCTGGCGGGTCTCCTCATCGCCTATCTCAACATCGACGAGGTCATCCATATCATCCGCACCGCGGATGAGCCGAAGAAGGCGCTGGTCGCGCGCTTCGACCTCACGGAGGTGCAGGTCGAGGCCATCCTCAACATGCGCCTGCGGTCCCTCGCCAAGCTCGAGGAAATCGAGCTGCGCAACGAGCATGCCGAGCTCACCAAGGAGAAGGAGGGCATCGAGAAGCTGCTCGGCTCCGAGGCGCTGCAGTGGAAGACGGTCTCCTGGGAGATCGGCAACGTCAGGAAGCAGTTCTCCAAGGAGACGCCGCTCGGCAAGCGCCGCACCACCTTCGGCGAGGCTGCCGAGGTGGACATCGACGCCATTGCCCAGGCGCTCGTGGAGCGCGAGCCGATCACCGTCGTGGTCTCCGAGAAGGGGTGGATCCGCGCCCTCAAGGGCCATGTCCAGGATCTGGCGACGCTCACCTTCAAGACAGACGACCGGCTGAAGCTCTCCTTCTTCGCCGAGACGACGTCGAAGCTCCTGGTCTTCGCCACCAACGGCAAGGTCTTCACGCTGGAGGGGTCGAAACTGCCCGGCGGTCGCGGCGCAGGCGAGCCCATGCGGCTCATGTTCGACCTCGAGCAGGAGCACGACATCGTCGAGGTCGTGCCCTATCGCGGCGGCCGCAAGGCGCTACTCGCCTCCCGCGAGGGCCGCGGCTTCGTCGTCGCCGAGGACGAACTCGTCGCCAACACCCGCAAGGGCAAGGGCGTCATGGGGGTCGACACGCCGGACGAGCTCGCCGCCGTGCGCTTCGTCGAGGGCGATCACGTCGCCATCGTCGGCCTCAATCGCAAGCTGCTCGTCTTCCCGCTCAGCCAGGTGCCGGAAATGGCGCGCGGCAAGGGCGTCCGCCTGCAGAAGTACAAGGAGGGCGGCATGGTCGACCTCAAGACCTTCACGCTGGCCGAGGGCCTGACGTGGAAGGATTCCTCCGACCGGACCTGGACGGTCTCGCAGGTCGACCTCACCGAATGGATCGGCAACCGCGCCGAGGCCGGCCGCCTGCCGCCGAAGGGCTTCCCCAAGACGAACCGGTTCGGGTGACGGGTCAGTCCGCCAGAGCGATCTGCGCCGCCTTCACCACGGCGCGGAACCCCTCGATCTGCGCGGCGAGGTAGCGGCCGGTCTGCTCGGATGAGGCGTCCGGGATGGCGGTCGTCCCGGCGGCGGCGAGCCGGGCCCGCAGCGTCTCCCCGGCCAGCGCCGTCCGCGCCGCCTCGCCGAGCTTCTCGATCCGTTCCGGCGGCGTCGCCTTCGGCGCCAGCAGCATGTTCCAGGTCGCAAGTTCGACGCCGGGAAGGCCGGCCTCGGCGAAGGTCGGCACGTCCGGCAGCACGGCCTGGCGCGTCGGCGAACCAACAGCCAGCGCCAGCGCGCGCTTGCCCTCGATCAGCGAGGCGGCCGAGGCGAGGCTCTCGATGGTGAAGGCCACTTCCCCGGTCAACACGGCCTGCATGGCCGGCCCGCCGCCCCGATAGGGCACGTGCACGACGTCGGGAAGCTCCGCCTTCAACTTGAAGAGTTCGCCCGCCAGATGGGTGATCGAGCCTGCGCCCGCCGAGGCGTAGCTGTGCTTGGCGGGCTCCCCGCGAAGGCGCGCAACGAGCGCAGCCAGGGTGGTCACGCCGAAGGCCGGTGATGTCACCAGCACCAGCGGCGTGGTGCCGATCATCGTGACGGGGGCAAAATCGGCCACGGGATCGAAGCTCAGGCGGCGCGCCACCGCGGGGTTGACGCCATGGGTCGAGGCTGAGGCCACCAGCAGCACATGGCCATCCGGCTCGGAGCGGATCACCGCATCGGACGCCACCGCCCCGTTCGCGCCGGCGCGGTTCTCGACGATCACCGACCGGCCGATGACCGGCCCGAGCGCCTCGGCGAGGAGTCGCGCGGCGACGTCAGTAGATCCGCCGGGGGCGAAGGGCACGATCAGGCGAATCGGCCGCTCCGGAAAGGCGCGTGCCGCTGTGGCGAACGCCAGGCTGGAGAGGCCGGCGAGGACGAGGCGACGGGAAGGCATGGCGGGCACCGGGCTGAGGGGGACGACCTTGGCTAGCGCGGGCCCCTGACAGCGATGTGACGCGGCCTGCGTCGCCGGATGGACGGTCCTGAGGGGGGATCACCGCAGCGTGAAGACCACCGGTGACGGCGTCCTTGCTGCCGGTGACGTTACGTGATCCGCTCCAGGCAAATGTCCTGGGAGGACACCTCATGCGCCATCGGTTCGCTGCGGCCCTCGGGGCTGCTCTCCTCGCAGGGCTCGCCGTGCCCGGCCTCGCCCAGTTCGCCCAGACGACGCGGGTGGCGGTGCCGCCCGGCTACCAGACGGGCTTCCTGCTCTACGACAAGGTCGACAAGCCCGACCGCAAGATCATCCGGTTCCTCTACCTCTCGCCCAACGCCGCCGGCCTGCGCGATGCGGGCAGGACCCTGCCGGACGGGACGGTCATCGTCATGGAGGACCATGCGGCCGAAACCGACGCCGCGGGCAACGTCGTGACCGGGGCGGACGGACGTCTCGTCCCCACGGCGCGCATCACCGCCATCGCCGTGATGGAGAAGCGGCAGGGCTGGGGCAGCATCGTTCCCGAGGCGATCCGCAATGCCGACTGGGACTATGGCGCCTTCGACGGGGCGGGACAGCGCCGTGCCGTCCCGACCGAGGCCTGTTTCGCCTGCCATAAGCCGCATGGCGCGCGCGACTACACCTTCTCGACCCTGACCCGGCCGATCGACTAGTCGCCGGTGCCGTCCACCCGCACCCAGCCCTCGGGCATCAGCCGCTCCTGGGGCAGGAAGCGCGCCTTGTAGTCCATCTTGGTCGACCCCTCGACCCAGTAGCCGAGATAGACGTAAGGGAGCCCCATGGTCTTGGCGCGGGCGATGTGGTCGAGGATCACCAGCGTGCCCAGCGAGCGCGCGGCCTCCTCGGGCTCGTAGAACGAATAGACCAGCGACAGCCCGTCGGCGAGGATGTCGGTGAGCACGCAGGCGACGATGTCGCCCTTGGAGCGCCCGTTGATGGCGGTGTCGGCGTCGCGCTTGCGATATTCCACCAGCCGCGTCTTCACGTGGCTGTCCTCCACCATCATGGCGTAGTCGAGCACGGTCATGTCGGCCATGCCGCCGGCGCGGTGACGGGCGTCGAGATAGGCGCGGAAGGTCGAATACTGCTCCGAGGTGGGAATGGCCGGGCGCATCTCGCCCACCAGATCCCTGTTCCTCAGCATCACCTTCCGGAACGAGCGGCCGGGCCGGAAATCGGCCACCGGCACGCGCACCGAGACGCAGGCCCGGCAGGTCTCGCAGGCCGGCCGATAGGCGATGGACTGTGACCGGCGGAAGCCGCCCTGGGTCAGGATGTCGTTGAGCTGCGGCGCCTTCGGCCCGACCAGATGCGTGAACACCTTCCGCTCCGACTGCCCGGGCAGGTAGGGGCACGGCGTCGGGGCCGTGAGATAGAACTGGGGCGTGTCGCGCGGTTGCTGGGTCAAGATCTGTCGGGAGTGGCGGCCGGTTCGAATCGGCTGGCTCGGCGCCCGCCGCATCACTCCGATGATGTAGGCGAGGGGCACCCGCCGGCAAGAGCGCAGCCCATCACGTCGCCGGGAGTCAGCCGAGCCGGCCGCCGCCGGTGTCGATCCTGACCGCGGGCAGGCCCTCGGCCTCGAGAGCGGCGAGGATCTCGTGGGCATGGCTGCCGTCGCGCGTCTCCACCGTCACGTCGAGCTTGGTGCCCTTGGCCGGCGTGTCGAGGAAGAGACGCCGGTGCTCGACCTCCAGGATGTTGCCGCCGAGCCGGCCGATGAGGGTCGCGACCGTGCCGAGCACACCCGGGCGGTCGGGAATGGTGATGCGCAGCGAGACGATGCGGCTCTCACGCTCCAGCTCCCGCACCATGATGGAGGCGAGGATGCGCGGGTCGATGTTGCCGCCGCAGAGGATCAGCCCCACCTTGCGGCCGCGGAAGCGGGCGGGCTCCGCCAGCAGGGCGGCGAGGCCGGCGGCGCCAGCGCCCTCCGCGATGGTCTTCTGCCGCGTCAGGTAGAGGTTGACCGCGCGTTCCAGGTCGCTCTCGCCGGCGAGCACGATGGCGGATACGAGCTCCCGTACCACGGGCAGGGTCGAGCGCCCGACGATCTTCACCGCAATGCCCTCGGCCAGCGTCGGCCCGCCCACCGGCCGGTCGCCGCCGTGGACGGCGTTCCACATGGAGGGATAGAGCGCGGCCTCCACGCCGACGATCTCGATGTCCGGGCGGATCGCCTTCGCCGCCACCGCATTGCCGCCGATGAGCCCGCCGCCGCCGATGGGGATGACGAGCATGTCGAGATCCGGGACGTCCTCCAGCATCTCGCAGGCGATGGTGCCCTGGCCGGCCATGACCGCAGGATCGTCGTAAGGGTGCACCCAGACGCGGTTCTCTGCCTGCTGGATCGTCTCGGCGCGCGCCTGCGACTCCGCCAGCGTCTCCCCGTCGAGCACGACGGTGGCGCCGTGGGAGCGCGTGGCCGCCACTTTCACGAAGGGCGTCGTCTCCGGCATGACGATGGTGGCGGGGATGCCGAGCCGGCTGGCGTGCAGCGCCACCGCCTGGGCGTGGTTGCCGGCCGACATGGCGATGACGCCCCGCCGCCGCTCGGCATCCGACAGCGAGGCGAGCTTCACCAGCGCCCCGCGCTCCTTGAAGGAGTTGGTGACCTGCAGGTTCTCGTATTTGACGAAGACCTCGGCCCCGGTGATGGCCGAGAGCGGCGGCGCGGGGAGCATCGGCGTGCGCATGACCTGCCCGGCGATGATGTCGCGTGCCGCGAGCACGTCGGCATGGGTGAGGCGGGGGGCGGCGTCCGGCGCGTCGGTCATCACCAAGGTCTAGCTTGCCGGCGCGCTTTCCGCGAGGCCCGAGCGGGCCTTCGCCGCCGACAGGGGCGGAGCCGGCCCCTGCTCGAGCCACCAGCGCTTCAGGATGATGAAGCGGGTCTCGGAGAGAGCGCCGCGCTCGGTGGACAGCGCGGCGAGCGCCGGCCGTCCGCGCCCGTCCCGCCCGTCGAACCGGCACGTGGCGAAATGCACGCTGCGCGGCCGCCCGGGTCGCTCGGCGAGATAATCGATCCGCACGCCGGTGCCGTCGGCAGGCGGCCCGTAGCGGCTCTCCCGGATGACAGTGCCGTCCTCGTGCAGGGCGGGAAGCACCTCGCGGCAGAGCGTGAGATGGTCCGGTTCGACCACCGGCGCGCAGCCGCCGGCCGCCAGCGCGGCCAGAACGAGGGCGATGCCGGTCCTCACGCCGCGGCGCTGAGCAATCCGGCCACGCGCGGGGCGAAATAGGTGAGGATGCCGTCGCAGCCGGCGCGCTTGAAGGCGACGAGGCTCTCCAGCATGGCACGCTCGCCGTCGATGGCGCCGGCCCGCGCCGCCATCTCGATCATCGCGTATTCGCCGGACACCTGGTAGGCGAAGGTCGGCACGCCGAACGTGTCCTTCACCCTGCGGCAGATGTCGAGATAGGGCATGCCGGGCTTGACCATGACCATGTCGGCACCCTCGGCGAGGTCGATCTCCACCTCGCGCAGCGCCTCGTCCGAATTGGCCGGGTCCATCTGGTAGGTGCGCTTGTCGCCGATCAGGGTCTTCTTGGTGCCGATCGCGTCGCGGAACGGCCCGTAGAAGGCCGAGGCGTATTTCGCCGCATAGCTCATGATCTGAACTTCGGTGAAGCCGCGGGCGTCGAGCGCCGCGCGGATAGCGCCGATGCGGCCGTCCATCATGTCGGACGGGGCGATGCAGTCGGCGCCCGCTTCCGCCAGTGCCATGGCCTGCCGGCAGAGGATCGCGACGGTCTCGTCGTTGAGCACCCGGCCGCAGTCGGTCAGCACGCCGTCATGCCCGTGCGAGGTGTAGGGGTCGAGCGCGGCGTCCGTGATGAGGCCGATCTCCGGCACCGCCGCCTTGATGGCGCGGACCGCCCGGCACATCAGGTTGCGGTTGTTCTCCGCCTCGGAGCCGACGGGGTCGCGCAGGGCGGGGTCGACATAGGGGAAGGGGGCGAGGGCGGGAATGCCGAGCCGCGCGGCCCTTTCGGCCTCGCGCACCGCTTCGTCGATGGAAACGCGGTCGACGCCGGGCATGGTCGCGACCGGGGTGCGCGGCTCGGTGCCGTCGACCAGGAAGATCGGCCAGATCAGGTCGTTGGTGGTCAACACGGTCTCGCGCACGAGGCGGCGGGACCATTCGCTCTTGCGGTTGCGCCGGAGGCGGGTGGCGATGTCGAGCTTCGAGGCGGTGCTGGCGGCATCCGCGGCGGGCTTGTGGAGGGCGCGAAGGGTCATGGCCGGTCTCCGCGGCTCTGGGCGGCCGCTGAAGTTACATGAATATCACTCTGGAATTATTCGGAACAGCCCCGCCACGCGCGAACCTCCCCCGATCGGGGCCCCGCCTAACGGGCTCCCCCGCCCGGCCGAATTGACCCGGCGCGGCCAAGCCCCATAACCGGTTCAGTCAGTTGTTCCGGGTTCCCCAGCCGATGGATTTCGCCCTTTCCGAAGACCAGGAAGCCTTCCGCCAGGTGGCGCGCGACTTCGCGGCCGCCGAGATGGCGCCGCATGCCCGCGACTGGGACGCCGGCTCGGTCTTTCCCGAGGAGACGCTGCGCGCCGCCGCGGCGCTCGGCTTCGGCGGCGTCTACGTGCGCGAGGACGTCGGCGGCTCCGGCCTCACCCGCCTCGACGCTGCCGTGATCTTCGAGGAACTCGCTCAGGGCTGCGTCTCCACCACGGCCTACATCTCCATCCACAACATGGCCGCCTGGATGATCGACGCCTACGGGCACGAGGACCTGCGCCGTCGCTACGTCCCCGACCTCTGCGCCATGGAGACCTTCGCCAGCTACTGCCTGACCGAGGCCGGCGCCGGCTCCGACGCCGCCTCGCTGCGCACCCGTGCCGTGCGCGACGGCAATTCCTGGGTCATCAACGGCGCCAAGGCCTTCATCTCCGGCGGCGGTCGCTCCGACGTCTATGTGGTCATGGCCCGCACGGGCGGGGAGGGGGCGCGCGGCATCTCCTGCTTCGTCGTCGACAAGGACACGCCGGGCCTTTCCTTCGGCGCCCAGGAGAAGAAGCTCGGCTGGAAGAGCCAGCCGACCGCCGTCGTCGACTTCGACAATGTCCGCATTCCCGCCGAGAACATGGTGGGCGAGGAGGGGCAGGGCTTCCGCATCGCCATGGCCGGCCTCGACGGCGGCCGCCTCAACATCGCGGCATGCTCGCTCGGCGGTGCCCAGTTCTGCCTCGATCGCACCATCAGCTACATGGGTGACCGCAAGCAGTTCGGTCAGGCGATCAAGGATTTCCAGGCGCTGCGCTTCCGCATCGCCGACTACGCCACGGAGCTCGAAGCGGCCCGTCTGATGGTGCGGCGCGCCGCCGTCGCCGTCGGGGAGAAGGATCCGCGGGCGACCACCCTCGCCGCCATGGCCAAGCGCTTCGCCACCGACGTCGGCTTCGAGGTGGTCAACGGCTGCCTGCAGCTGCACGGCGGCTACGGCTACCTGAACGACCACCCGATCGAGCGCGTGCTGCGCGACGTCCGGGTCCACCAGATTCTCGAGGGCACCAACGAGATCATGCGCGTCATCGTCTCGCGCGACCTGCTCGGCGCGTGATAGAGGCAGGCCATGAGCGAACCGATTCAAGCCCCCGTCGAACCGGAAATCCTCGTCGAGCGCCGCGGCTCGGCCGGCCTCATCACCCTCAACCGCCCGAAGGCGCTGAACGCGCTGACCCTCGGCATGGTGCGCGAGATGCGCCGCGCACTCGACGCCTTCGCGGTCGATCCGGCGGTGACCCGCATCGTCGTCACCGGGGCGGGCGGACGCGCCTTTTGCGCCGGCGGTGACATCCGCGTCCTCCACGACCTCGGCAAGGCCGGCCGGCATGCCGAGGCGCTTCAGTTCTGGCGCGAGGAATACGAGCTCAACATCCTCATCAAGCGCTACCCCAAGCCCTATGTCTCGCTCATCGACGGCATCGTCATGGGCGGCGGCGTCGGCGTCTCGATCAACGGCAGCCACGTGGTGGCCGGCGAGAAGTTCGTCTTCGCCATGCCCGAGGTCGGCATCGGTTTCTTCCCCGACGTCGGCGGCACCTATTTCCTGCCGCGCATTCCCGGCGAGATCGGCGCCTATTTCGCCCTCACAGGCGAACGCATGAAGCAGGGCGACGCGCTTTCCACCGGGCTTGCCACCCATGCGATGGCTTCCGAGCGCTTCACCGAGGTGCTGGACGCGCTCTGCGGGCGCGAGACGGTCGACCACGTGCTGGAGGGCTTCGCCGACGTCGCCACCCAGCCGGCGAGCGTCACCGCCCGCCGCGCCGCCATCGACGCCTGTTTCCGCTTCGATGCGGTGGAGGAGACGATGTCCGCCCTGGCAGCCGCGGCGGCCGCCGGCGACCAATGGTGCGGCCAGACCCTCGCGACCATGAGGACCAAGTCGCCCACGTCGATGAAGATCGCTCTCGCCCAGGTGCGGGCCGGCCGCGCGCTCGACTTCGAGGCGGCGATGACCACCGAATTCCGCATCGTCTCGCGCATTTGCCGCGGCCACGACTTCTACGAGGGCGTGCGGGCCGTCATCATCGACAAGGACAATGCCCCGCGCTGGCAGCCGGCGACCCTCGACGAGGTCACCCCCGCCATGGTGGAGGCCCATTTCGCCCCCCTCGGCGAGGGCGAGCTCGTGCCGCCGGCCATCCCCCGATGAGCGCCACCAAGCTCCGCACCGCAAGCGACGCGCCGATCCAGGCCGATGCCGAGGAGCGGAGCATCGACTGGAGCCGCATCTACCGCATCTTCATGCGCGCGCTGGCCGTGCTCGTCATCGGCCGCGGCCTGATGCAGTGGATGGTGATCTGCGGCGGCCCCAATGCCGAGGGCATCGGTTTCGAGGACATGCCCCCGGGCGTGCAGGCCTCCATCGTCTTCTTCGCGGTGATCGAACTCGTCGCCGGCGTCGGGCTCTGGCTCACCTCGGCCTGGGGCGGTGTCGTCTGGGTGCTGGCGACGGCGGTCGCCATCGGCATCGACCTCGCCATGCTCGGCGGAATGCAGGGCTGGGTTCAGATCGCCGCGCGCTCCCTGCCCGCGACGGTGGCCGACGCCGTCCTGCTGCTCTTCTACACGGCCGCGGCCACCATGGCGGCCCGCCAGGCGAACGACGCCTTCACCGAATGAGAGGCCCGGCCGCGGCACGGGCGCAGACACGACGACGGGAGGACATCATGAGCACCATCGCCTTCATCGGCCTCGGCAACATGGGCGGGCCGATGGCCGCCAACCTGGTCAAGGCCGGCCACAAGGTCGTCGGCACCGACGTGAGCCCCGCCGCCGTGGAGCGCCATGTCGCCGCCGGCGGAACGGGTGCAGCCTCCATCGCCGAGGCGGTGCGCGAGGCGGACGTCGTCGTCACCATGCTGCCCTCGGGCCGCGAGGTGAGCGCTCTCTATGGCGGCGAGAAGGGCATCATCGCCAGCGCCAAGGCCGGTGCCCTCCTGATCGACTCCTCGACCATCGACGTCGACACGGCGCGGGCCACGGCGAAGGCCGCCGCGGAGCGCGGCCTCGGGATGATCGACGCGCCCGTCTCCGGTGGCGTCGGCGGCGCCAGCGCCGGCACCCTGACGTTCATGTGCGGCGGCGAGGACGCGGCCTTTGCCGCGGCCAGGCCCTATCTCGAGGCCATGGGCAAGACCATCGTCCACGCTGGCGGGCCGGGGAACGGCCAGGCCGCCAAGATCTGCAACAACATGATCCTCGGCATCACCATGATCGCCACCTCCGAGGCCTTCGTGCTGGCCGAGAAGCTCGGCCTCGACGCCCAGAAGCTCTTCGACATCGCGTCCAAGTCCTCCGGCCAGTCGTGGTCGCTCACCACCTACTGCCCCGTGCCGGGTCCCGTGCCGACCTCGCCGGCGAACCGGGGTTATCAGGCGGGCTTCACGGCTGCGATGATGCTGAAGGACCTCAAGCTCGCCCAGGATGCCGCCCGCTCCGCCGGCGCGGTCACCCCGCTCGGTGCGGAGGCGGCCGCCCTCTACGGCCTCTACGCCGCCCAGGGCGAGGCCGGCACGGACTTTTCCGGCATCGTCAACTTCCTCCGGGGCAAGTGAGCCCCCGGCGCCTTTCCCAAGGGAATATCGGCGACCCCGCGATCCCGGCGCGGAAGGTTCTTGCCGGCTTTGACGCGGCGTCATCGGCCTATGCTGAACAGGGCGTTTCGCCGACTGCGCGCAGTTGAATGAGACGGGCGGCGGGGGATGGTTGACGACTGCTTTCGCCCGTTTGAATCAAGTGTAAACATCGCCGGTCAAGTGTCCGGAATTTGGTCCTTCCGATCCTTTACCGAACCTTGCCCCGGCGCCGGCAGGTTGATGAAAAGACAACGAGATATTGCTGATAGATCAATGCAATCTCTTGTTGAGGAAGTAATGGTTAAGCCGCCTTCACGCTGTTTGTTCGGGGGCTCTTAAAATTCGCCGGTCTAGGTTGAGGACACACGAGCGGTGAACAGGGCCGCTCGGCCGAGGGTCAAAAAACGCCCCGGCGCCAACCAGGACAAGAGGCGTCCCATGAGCATGATGACAAAGGCGCGCGACGTCGCGTCGCCGCCGATCTCACCCGAACGTCTCGAGCGCTTCGAGGCCATCACGCCCGTCTATATGGAGGCGCTGACGCTGATCGAGCGCCTGCACCGTCGCCTGCTGGACGTGATCAAGGACGAGTTCGACCGCCGCAACCGCTCCGACATCAACGCCGTCCAGGCGCTGCTGCTGTTCAACATCGGCGACCGCGAGCTCACCGCCGGCGAACTGCGCACCAAGGGCTACTATCTCGGCTCCAACGTCTCCTACAATCTCAAGAAGCTGGTCGAGATGGGCTACCTGTCCCACCAGCGATCGCGCATCGACCGCCGCTCGGTGCGCATCAGCCTGACCCCCAAGGGGCACGAGATCGCCGAGATGGTGAAGGCGCTCTACGCCAAGCACGTCCGCACGGTCGAGCAGGTCGGCGGCATCGCCCTCGACGACTTCAAGACCCTGAACAAGTCGCTGCTCCGCCTGGAGCGCTTCTGGACCGACCAGATCCTCTATCGGCTCTGAGGCACGCCATGACGACGATGATCTCCAACTGGGCGGTGCTCGGCGCCGGCCTCGCCATGGTCCTGATGCTCGCCGAGAACATGCTCGGCGTCACCGGAGCCGTGCTTCTGGCGAAGGACCGCGCCGACCGGCGTGGCTGAACGCCCGCCCGGCCTCACATCCTGTTGAACTGCGATGCCGGCGACCCCTGGGGTGCGCCGGTTTCGCCACATCTGCCCGTCCCGGCCACTTTCAGGCCGACTTTCTCGCCTGCGCAGGGCTCCGCTGCAGGAAATGCCTTGAGTTGGTCACATTGGTTGCCCTAGGTGCAACTCGACACCCGCTTGGCATTCCTTAAGGATAATGGTGTTTCCTCCCCCTCTGGCGGGAGGCGACCCTGCCGATCATCCGGAGCCGTTATCGTGACCGATCGTTTCCCCGCGTATCCCGCTTCGCTGCTCGACCGGCGCACGCTCCTCGGCGGCCTGGCCTCGCTCGGCACCATGGCCGTGGCGAGCCCGGCCCTCGCCCAGTCCGGCCGCGGCGCCGTCGCCGAGTGGTCCGACAGCTTCGACGCGGGGTCGCGCACCCGGTCCACCATCAACCCCTATCCCGTTCTCGGCCCCCACACGGTGCAGGGTCTCGAACAGGCCATCGCCCAGTACCAGGGCATCGTCTCCCGCGGCGGCTGGCAGCCCATGCCCGACCGCGAGCGGCTGCGCATCGGTGCGCGCCGCCGGTCCGTCATCGCCCTGCGCGAGCGGCTGATCGCCTCGGGCGACCTCAACCCCTCCGCCGGCCGCTCGGACGTGTTCGACTCCTTCGTCGACACCGCCGTGAAGCGCTTCCAGGCCCGCCACGGCATCTCGCCCGACGGGCAGGTGCGCGAGTCGACCTATGCCGCGCTCAACGTGCCGGCCGAGATGCGCCTGCGCCAGCTCGAGACCAATCTGGTGCGCGTGCGCGCCCATTCCGGCTTCCTCGGCAACCGCTTCATCGTCATGAACATCCCCGCCGCCCAGCTCGAGGCGGTGGAGAACGGCACGGTCGTCTCGCGCCACGTCACCGTCGTCGGCAAGATCGACCGCCAGTCGCCGGTCATCTCGACCCGCGTCCAGGACATCAACTTCAACCCCTACTGGACGGTGCCTGCCTCCATCATCCGCAAGGACCTCATCCCGAAGATGCAGGCGGAGCCGGACTACCTCGCCAAGAACCGCATCCGCGTGTTCAACGGCCAGGGCCAGGAGGTCGCCCCGGAGTCGATCAACTGGAACACCATGGAGGCGATGAACTTCCGCTTCCGCCAGGACCCGTTCGAGGGCAACTCGATGGGCAACGTCCGCATCAACATCCCGAACCAGCACGCGGTCTACATGCACGACACGCCCTCCAAGGGGCTGTTCGGCGAGGACCAGCGGTTCCACTCTTCCGGCTGCGCCCGCGTGCAGAACGTCCGCGAGCTCATCGCCTGGATCCTCCAGGGCACCCAGTGGAGCCGTTCGGAGATCGACCGCATCTTCCGCACCACCGACCGGGTCGACGCCAAGCCGGTGCAGCCCGTGCCGGTCTACTGGGTCTACATCACCGCCTGGGCCAATCCGGACGGCCTCGTCCAGTTCCGCGAGGACATCTACCAGCGCGACGGCATCGGCCCCCAGGCCTCCGGCGCCGCGGCCCAGCCTGTCGCCCTGCGCTGACCCGCAAGCTCCTGCTGCATCTAACGAAAGCCCGGCCTCGTGCCGGGCTTTTCGCATTCTGGGAGGGGTCTGTCTCAGCTGGCGGCGCGCCACGACTGGCCTGATTCAGGGCGGCCTCACGTGGCGCCCTGTCCCGTGGCACACTCTCGCCATGCCCGAATCACAGCCGCGCACCGTCTATTTCGAGCACACCGCGGTGGGCGCCTATCTTCGCTGCGCCGCCATCTGCGCCGAAACCGGCACGGAGGTGGTGGTGATGGGGCCCGTCCACACCGCCCTCAACGATCTGGAGCGCCTCGCCCGTCGTAAGCTCGAGCGCCGGCTCGCGCAGGATGCGGGGGAGGGGGCGTGAAAGCGCCACAAGGTGTGGTGTCTCGGCCGCGCTGAACCTTGGACTCGTCACCGACGCTGTGCTACCGGCTAGCCCACGTTCCCGACCGACCCGGCGAGACCCGCCGCGCCACGGAGTGATCCGGATGTCCTCGTCTTCCGCCGCCGCCTCCCAGCCCTTCGACGGCTTCTTCTCTGCGTCCCTCGCCGAAGCTGACCCGGTCATCTTCGACGCCATCCAGAAGGAGCTCGGCCGGCAGCAGCACGAGATCGAGCTCATCGCCTCGGAGAACATTGTCTCCCGCGCCGTCATGGAGGCGCAGGGCTCGGTGATGACCAACAAGTATGCCGAGGGCTATCCGGGCAAGCGCTATTACGGCGGCTGCCAGTTCGTCGACATCGCCGAGACGGTCGCCATCGAGCGTGCCACCAAGCTGTTCGGCTGCCGCTTCGCCAACGTCCAGCCGAACTCCGGCAGCCAGGCGAACCAGGCGGTGTTCCTGGCGCTGATGCAGCCGGGCGATACCTTCATGGGCCTCGACCTCGCCGCCGGCGGGCATCTCACCCACGGCTCGCCGGTCAACGTCTCCGGCAAGTGGTTCAAGGTCGCCCCTTACACGGTGCGCCAGGACGACCAGCTCATCGACATGGACGAGGTCGCCCGCATCGCCCGCGAGACCCGGCCGAAGATTATCGTCGCCGGCGGCTCGGCCTATGCCCGCTTCTGGGACTTCGCCCGCTTCCGCGCCATCGCTGACGAGGTCGGCGCCATCCTCTTCGTCGACATGGCCCATTTCGCCGGTCTCGTTGCCGGCGGCGCCCATCCCTCGCCGTTCCCGCACGCCCACGTGGCCACCACCACCACCCACAAGACGCTGCGTGGCCCGCGCGGCGGCATGATCCTCACCGATGACGAGGACCTCGCCAAGAAGTTCAACTCGGCGGTCTTCCCCGGCATGCAGGGCGGCCCGCTCATGCACGTCATCGCCGCCAAGGCGGTGGCCTTCGGCGAGGCGCTGCGCCCCGAATTCAAGGCCTATTCCCATGCCGTCGTTGCCAACGCCAAGGCTCTCGCCGAGACGCTGAAGGCTGCCGGCTTCGATCTTGTCACCGGCGGCACCGACAACCACCTGATGCTGGTCGACCTGCGGCCGAAGAACCTCACCGGCAAGGCCTCCGAGGCCGCCCTCGGCCGCGCCTACATCACCTGCAACAAGAACGGCATCCCCTTCGATCCGCAGAAGCCCTTCGTCACCTCGGGCGTGCGCCTCGGCACCCCCGCCGGCACGACGCGCGGCTTCGGCATCGCCGAGTTCAAGCGGGTGGGCGAGCTCATCGCCGAGACGCTGGACGGCCTGTCCAAGGCCAATTCCGACGAGGGCAACGCCGCCGTCGAGGCGGCCGTGCGGGAGAAGGTGAAGGATCTCACCGCCCGCTTCCCCATCTATTCCTGACGCGGCGCGCGGCCCGTGCGCTGCCCCTTCTGCGGTTTCGCCGACACGCAGGTGAAGGATTCGCGTCCCACCGAGGACGGCTCCGCCATCCGCCGCCGGCGCGTCTGCACCGAGTGCGGCGGCCGCTTCACCACCTTCGAGCGCGTCCAGCTGCGCGAACTCGTGGTGGTCAAGCGGTCCGGCAAGCGCGTTCCCTTCGACCGCGACAAGCTCATGCGTTCCATCCAGATCGCGCTGCGCAAGCGGCCGGTGGATCCGGAGCGCGTCGAGCGGCTCGTCTCCGGCATCGTCCGGCAACTGGAGGCCTCGGGCGAATCCGACATTCCCGCCGAAAACATCGGCCGCATCGTCATGGAGGCGCTGAAGGCGCTCGACGACGTCGCCTATGTCCGCTTCGCCTCGGTCTACCGGAATTTCCGCGATCCGCGCGAATTCCAGCAGCTCATCGGCGAGATGTCCGAGGACGGCGAGGGGGCCGGCGACCCCGAGCGCAGCTAGCGTGATGGACGGGGACGCCTTCACGGCGCTCGATCGCGCGCACATGGACCACGCGCTGCGCCTCGGCCGGCGGCATCTCGGCCTCGCCTGGCCCAATCCCTCTGTCGGCTGCGTCATCGCCAGAGACGGCGTCGTGGTCGGCCGCGGCGTTACCCAGGCTGGCGGGCGGCCGCACGGCGAGACAACCGCCATCGCCCACGCGCTCGCCGTCTCCGGCCCCGGCGCGACGCGCGGCGCCACCGCCTATGTGACGCTCGAGCCCTGTTCGCACTACGGCCGCACGGCGCCCTGCTCCGATGCGCTCGCGCGCGCGGGCATCACCCGCGTCGTCTGCGCCATCGGCGATCCCGACCCGCGCGTCCACGGCCGCGGCTTCCACATGCTGAGGGCCTACGGCATCGCCGTCGACGTCGGACCGGGAGCGGCGGAGGCTGCCCTCGACCACCGCGGCCACTTCATCCGTGTCCGGCAGGGGCGACCCTTCGTGCAGCTGAAGATGGCGCTCTCCGCCGACGGCTATGTTGCGGCGGCGGGCGGTGCCCGCACCCAGATCAGCTGCCCGGCGGCGACCGTCCAGCTCCACCTGGTGCGCGCCATGGCCGACGCCATCATGATCGGCATCGGCACCGTCCTCGCCGACGATCCCCTGCTCACCTGCCGTCTGCCCGGCATGGAGGCGCGCTCTCCGATCCGCGTCATCATCGATTCGAAGCTCCGCCTGCCGCTGGCGTCGCGTCTGGTGGAAACCGCCCGCGAGGTGCCGACCTGGGTGATCTCCACCGTCGGTGCGCCGCCCGAGGCCGAGCGCGCCCTGCGCCAGGCGGGCTGCGAGGTCATGCTGGTGAGTCGCCGGCCCGACGGCGTCGTCGACATGGGCGCCGCGCTGCGCCTGCTCGCCGCCCGCGGTATCACCCGCGTCATGAGCGAGGGCGGCCCGATCCTCGGCGCCACGCTGATGCGCACCGGACTCGCCGACGAGATCATCGTCGCCCATTCGCCGGCGGCGCTCGGCGATGGCGTCCCCGGCTTCATCGAGCCCATGCCCGCCCGCTACCGGCTCGCTGAGAGCCGCATGGCCGGCTGCGATCGCATCGAAACCTTCCGCCCCGATCCGACCGTCCCCCAGGGAGCCTGACCCATGTTCACCGGCATCATCACCGATGTGGGCGAGATCGTCGCCGTCGAGGAGAAGGGCACGGCGCGGACCCTCGCCATCGCCTGCTCCTATCCCGCCGATAGCCTGCCGCTCGGCGCCTCCGTCTGCCACATGGGCATCTGCCTGACGGTGACTTCGCTCGCCGAGCAGGACGCCCGCACCGTCTTCACCATCGACGCCTCCGGCGAGACCCTGGCCCGCACAACGCTCGGGACCTGGGCGACGGGCATGAAGGTGAACCTCGAGCGCTCGCTGCGGATCGGCGACGAGCTCGGCGGCCACATCGTCACCGGCCATGTCGACGGCGTCGCGGAGATCGTCTCGCGCGAGGACCGCGACGGCACCGCCTGGTTCGTCTTCCGCGCGCCCCGCGAACTGGCGAAGTTCATCGCCGAAAAGGGCTCGGTCGCCCTCGACGGAACCTCGCTCACCGTCAACGGCGTAACCGGCGATACCTTCACGGTCACCATGATCCCGCACACCCTTCAGGTCACCACCTGGGGCGCGGCCGGGGCCGGCGACCGGGTCAACCTCGAGGTCGACATGATGGCCCGTTACGCGGCGCGCCTTGCGGAGGCGAAGGCGGGGGGCTACTAGAGCGCTCCCATTCCGAAGGACCTGCCATGGCCGCCCCGCGTTCCGCGCCCGAGCACGTGATCCCGACCCATGCCCGCGTGCTGGTGGTCGAGGCGCGCTTCTATGACGATCTCGCCGACGCCCTGCTGGAGGGCGCGAAGGCCGCCATCGCCGAGGTCGGCGCCACCTGCGAGGTGCACACCGTACCGGGCGCCCTCGAGATTCCCGCCGCCATCGCCATCCTGATGGACGCGGCGGCGGCGCGCGGCCAGCCTTTCGACGGTGCGGTCGCCCTCGGCGCCGTCATCCGCGGCGAGACCACCCACTACGAGATCGTTTCCGAGGAAAGCTCCCGCGCCCTCATGGACCTGTCTGTGGCGCGCAAGATGCCGCTCGGCAACGGCATCCTGACGGTGGAGAACGACGCCCAGGCCTGGGCTCGCGCCCGCCGCAGCGACCTCGACAAGGGCGGCGGGGCGGCGAAGGCCTGCCTCGCCATGATCCGCCTGAAGCGCGCGGCGGAGCAGGCGTGATGGCCGAGACCAGCCCGAAACAGGCCAACAAGCGCGGCACCGCACGGCTCGCCGCCGTCCAGGCGCTCTACCAGATGGATGTCGCGGGCTCCGACATCAATGACGTCATCGGCTCCTTCCAGACCTTCTGGATGGGCCGCGAGGTGGAGGGTGAGACCTATCTGCCCGCCGACCACCAGTTCTTCCGCGACATCATCCAGGGCGTGATGCGCGAGCAGCAGCGCATCGACGTGGCCGTGGACCGCATCCTCGCCGACGAATGGCCGCTGCGCCGCATCGAGGCGGTGCTGCGCGCCGTGCTGCGCGCCGGCGCCTACGAGCTCTTCGAGAGGCCTGACGTGCCCGCCAAGGTGATCATCACCGAATATGTCGACGTGGCTGATGCCTTCGTCGACCGCGAGGAGGTCGGCATGGCCAACGCCGTGCTCGACAAGATCGCCAAGCGCGTGCGCGCCGCCGAGATGGGCGAGGCTCCGAAGGGCTGAGGACCGCGGGCCTCCCTTTCCCCCGGGCTTTCCGCCATCATCGCCGCATGACACGTCCGTCCGAAGACGATCTGATCGCCCGCTTCTTCGCACCGCTCGCCACCACCGCGGGCGCCGACGGACTGACCGACGACGCGGCCGTGGTCCCGGAAGGCGAGGGCGACCTCGTCGTGACCATGGACATGGCGATCGCCGGCGTCCACTTTTTCCCCGACGACCCGCCGGGCCTAATTGCCGCCAAGGCGCTCAGGGTCAACCTCTCCGATCTCGCCGCCAAGGGCGCGGTTCCGACCGGCTTCCTCCTCGGCCTCGGCCTGCCGCCGGACTGGACGACTGATTTCCTCGGCGCTTTCGCGGAGGGCCTCGCGACCGATATCGGCGGCTATGGCTGCCCGCTGCTCGGCGGCGACACGGTCAAGGTGCCGGGTCCCCTGACCCTTTCCGTGACCGCTTTCGGCCGCGCCGCCCGGACCGTCCGCCGCCGAGGCGCCCGCCCGGGGGACGTCCTATGCGTCACCGGCACGATCGGCGATGGGGCGCTGGGCCTCGTCGCCCGGCGGGCCGAGCGCGAGCCCGCGGCGTCGCCCGACTGGCTGCGCCTGCTCGCGCCGGACGAGCGCGCCCATCTGGTCGACCGCTATCTCAGCCCCCGGCCGCGAGTCGCCCTCGCCGCGGCCGTGGCCCGCCATGCCTCCGCCGCCATGGATGTGTCGGACGGGCTCGTCGGCGACCTCGCCAAGATGATGACGGCATCCGGCACCGGGGCGCGGCTCGATGCGGCGGCGGTGCCGCTCTCGTCCGCCGCTGCGCGTGCGCTGGCGATCGATCCGGCGTTGCGGGAGCGCGTCCTCACCGGCGGCGACGACTACGAGGTCCTGCTCGCCTGCCCGCCGGAGCGGCTCGACGAGTTGCGCGAGGATGCGGCGGCGGCCGATGTCCCTCTGGTGGTGATGGGCAAGGTTACGGAAGGCACCGATGTGACCTGGATGGCGGACGGGCGGGTGCTCTCCTTCGCCTCCAGCCGGTTCGAGCATTTCTGAGAGGGCCACTCTCTTCGCGGGAGTCTGGCGCCGCCCACGCCACCGCGTCATGCCCGGCCTTGTGCCGGGCATCCACGACTTGTTTTCGACGCGCGGTATTCAAGTCGTGGATGGCCGGGACAGGCCCGGCCATGACGGAAAGCGTTGTGCCTCCCAGCCGCCTCCTTGGCATCCACCGCACACGAAAAAGGCCCCGGAAACCGGGGCCTTTTCCATTTCCAGCGCAGCAGCGCTCACTCTTCCCAGGCCATGACCACGTGGCCGGGCGACACCTCACGGTACTGCCGGACGGGCGGCACGTAGTCGGGCGCGCGCACCGGGCTCTTGATCTCGTCGTTCGACACGCCGCGCTTCTGCAGGCGGCGGGCCGGATCCGGGATCGGCACGGCCGACATCAGCTTCTTCGTATAGGGGTGCTGGGCATTGCCGAAGACCGCGGCGCGCGGGCCGATCTCGACGATCTCGCCGAGATACATGACCGCCACGCGGTGACACATGCGCTCCACGACCGCGATGTCATGGGAGATGAAGAGGTAGGCGAGGCCCATGCTCGCCTGCAGGTCGAGCATCAGGTTGACCACCTGCGCCTTCACCGACACGTCGAGGGCCGAGACCGCCTCGTCGGCGACGATCAGCTTCGGGCCGAGGGCGAGGGCGCGGGCGATGCAGATGCGCTGGCGCTGGCCGCCCGAGAACTCGTGCGGATAGCGCGAGGCCATGTCGGGCGACAGGCCGACGCGGGTGAGCAGGTCGGCCACCCGGTCGCGCGCCTCGGCGCCCGTGGCGAGGCCGTGGGCATAGAAGGGCTCGGCGATGGCGGAGCCGATCGACATGCGCGGGTTGAGGCTGGCGAAGGGGTCCTGGAAGATGATCTGCATGCGCTTGCGCATGTCGCGCAGCTTGCCGCCGTCCATGGCGAGCACGTCCTCGCCGTCCACCAGCACCGAACCGGCATTGGGCTCGATCAGGCGCAGGATGGAGCGGCCGGTGGTGGACTTGCCGCAGCCCGACTCGCCGACGAGAGCCAGCGTCTCGCCGGAATGGAGCGAGAAGGACACGTTCTCCACCGCGTGGACGCGGCCGGAAACCTTGCCGAACAGGCCGGAATGAATGTCGAAGCGCGTGGTGAGGCCGGAGACCTCAAGCACCGGCCGCTCGGCGGCCTTCACCGTGTCCGGCGTCTCCACCGGCACGTCGCTCTCGCCCGTCGCCTTGTCGACGATGGGGAAGCGCATCGGCCGGCTGATGCCGGTCATCGAGCCGAGCTGCGGCACGGCGGAGAGCAGCGCCTTGGTATAGGGATGGGCGGGGGCGGCGAAGATCTGCCCTGTCTCGCCGGCCTCCACGGCCTTGCCCTGGTACATGACGACCGTGCGGTCGGCGATCTCGGCGACGACGCCCATGTCGTGGGTGATGAAGAGGACGGACATGTCCTCCTCCTCCTGCAGCACCTTGATGAGCTCGAGGATCTGCGCCTGGATCGTCACGTCGAGGGCCGTCGTCGGCTCGTCGGCGATGAGGAGCTTCGGCCGGCAGGCCAGCGCCATGGCGATCATGACGCGCTGGCGCATGCCGCCCGAGAAGCGGTGCGGATATTCGTGGAAGCGCGACTTGGCGGCGGGGATGCGCACCTTCTCGAGGAGGCGCACCGTCTCGGCCTCGGCCTCCTGGCGCGACATGCCGCGGTGGTAGATCAGGGCCTCGGCGATCTGGAACCCGATGGTCAGCACCGGATTGAGCGAGGTCATCGGCTCCTGGAAGATCATCGCGACTTCGTTGCCGCGCACGTGGTGCATCGCCTTCTCGGGCAGCGTGGTGAGCTCGCGGCCCGCCAGCTTGATGCTGCCCTCGACCCGGCCGCTCTGCGGCGGGATGAGGCGCATGATCGACAGCGCCGTCACAGACTTGCCGGAACCGGATTCGCCGACGATGGCCACCGTCTCGCGGGGGCCGACGTCGAAGGAGACGCCGCGCACCACCGCGTTCCATTCACCCTCGCGCAGGAACGAGGTGACGAGGTTGGACACCGACAGGACGGGGCCGGCATTCGGGACGGGGGCCAGGGAATCGGCGGCAGACTGGGGCAGTGCGCTCACGTCGAATGTCACTCGCTTGAAAAGGTTTCTGTGCGGGGCCGGGGCCTCCGCCGGGCTCGCATCCTCATGCAACATCCATTCCATTGCAACCCGCCGCGGGCATGGCGCCGATGCTGTGGACGACGCGCGGTCGCGCGCCGCGCCGGGTGCCGGAGAGCGCCCATCGGCGGAGCAGGCCACGGCGTCCGAATGGGCAAAGGAGGGCCTTCGGGCCCCTTTTGTGCTTTGGGGTCCTCGTCTAGAGGAACGGGGATCCGAAGGAGAGTTCCGGTGCCGGCACGACCGCTCGTCATGTATCCCGATCCGCGCCTGAAGCTGCGCGCGGCACCCGTGGAGCAATTCGACGCAGCCCTTGAATCGCTGGCGCAGGACCTGATGGACACGGTGGTCGCGGCCCCCGCCATCGGTCTCAGCGCCTGTCACATCGGCGTGCCGCAGCGGCTGGTGGCGATCCGTCTCGCCGACGACGCGCTGATGCGGCTCTACGTCAACCCTCAGATCCTCTGGACCTCGCCCGAGCTCAAGCGCGAGCAGGAGGGATCGGTCTCCATGCCCGGCATCGCCGAGGAGTTGGAGCGACCCGCCCGCATCGGTCTCGTCTGGAACACGCTGTCCGGAGCTGAGGAACGGGCCGAGGCCGAGGGCTTCCTCGCCGTCGTTCTCCAGCACGAGATCGACCAGCTCGACGGCATCTTCTGGCTCGACCGCCTGTCGCGGCTGAAGCGCGAAAGGGCGATCCGCCGCTACGAGAAGCTGCGGAGCGGGCGCTAGCCAGCCGGCAGCGCGCCGCCGGTGCCGCCGACACGCCGCCAGTGGGCGCCCAGTCCCACGGTGAGCAGGGCGAGGCCCGCCGCCTGGCTGTAGGCGTGCGGCACAAGCAGCAGGCAGCCCGCGGCGAGGCAGATGACCCTTTCGGTCGCCGTGGCGCGGGCGAGGCCGTAGCCGGCGAAGGCCATGCAGAACCCGACCAGGGCGATGCAGGCGGCAAGCGTCACCCACAGCACAGACATCCATGCGCCGAAGGTCGACGGCATGCCGTAGACGACGGCTCCCGCGGCATTGGTGCCGGTCGGCACCAGCATCAGCAGCTGGGCGCCGTCGGGCGTCAGGCAGAACATGAAGGGCACGATGAAGGCCGGCAGCGTGTATTTCCACGCCTGCATCGTGGTGCGGAACGGCTCGCCGCCGGTTATCGCCGAGGCGGCGAAGGGGGCGAGGGCAGTGGGCGGCGACACGTCCGCCAGCACGGCATAGTAGAACATGAACATATGCGCGGCCGCCGGCGGCACTCCGACCTTCACCAGGGCCGGAACCAGCATGACCGCCGCGATGATGTAGCTCGCCGTCACGGGCACGGAGAGCCCGAGCACCCACATGGCGAGGGCCGCCATGAGGAGGATGAGGAACACGTTCGAGCCGCCGGCCGAGATGATGATGCCGGAAATGGTGAGGCCGAGGCCGGTCAGGTTCACCACCGAGACGATGATGCCCGCGCAGGCGCAGACCGCCACGATGCCGAGCGTCGAGCGCGTTCCGTCGAGGAGGGCGTCGATCATGCCGGTGCCACCGGCGGGAACCGGCCTGCCGGCGCGGGTCGCGGCAAAGCTCTGCAGGCCCGAGGCGGCCACCGCCGCGGCGATGCCCCAGAACGTCGCGACCGAGGCCCGGTCGTTGAAGAGTTCCTGCAGCCCCATGCGCTGCGCGGCGCCGCTGACGCCAAAGAGATAGGCGCCGACCATGGCGACGCAGCCGATGCCGAAGGCCTCACGCGTCACCAGCCGGCTGTCCTCGCGCACCATGGAGAGGACGAAGGCGACGACGATCGACCAGTAGACCGCCATGAAGCTGGTGAAGCCCATCACCAGGAACACCGCGATCGCGCCCAGCGAGATGAAGTGGTAGCCGCCGCGCTTGGTCAGTTCCCACACCGAGGCTTCCGACGTGCGCACCGGCACGACGCCGAGCCGGCGGGAGTCCGCCTCCGTCATCAGCCAGCAGGAGACGTAGTAGAGGACCGTCGGAATGGTCGCGTAGATCAGGATCTGCAGGTAGTCGACGTCGAGGAACTCGGCGATGATGAAGGCCGCCGCGCCGAGCGTCGGCGGCGAAAGGGTCGCGCCGATGCCGGCCGCCGAGAGCATGCCGCCGGCCACTTGCGGGTCGTAGCCCGAACGCTTCAGCATGGGCCAGGCGAGGGTCGAGACAGTCACCGTTGTGGCAACGCCCGAGCCCGACACGGTGCCCAGCAGGAACCCGGAGGCGACCACCGCGCGCCCGGGGGCCGAGGGGGAGGGGTTCTTGCCGAAGAGGGCGAAGGCCCATTCGATGAAGAACCGCCCGGCGCCACCGCGGTCGAGAACCGCGCCGTAGATGGTGAAGAGGATGATGAAGGTCGCCGCCACGTCGAGGGGTGTCGTGAAGATGCCCTCGAGCGTGAGGAAGTTCTGGCCGACGATGCGGTTGAGCGTGAAGCCGCGGTGCTCGAACACGTCGGGGATCAGCCAGCCCGTGCCGGCATAGCAGTAGATGAGGAAGGCGGCGGCGATCGCCGGCAGGACCCAGCCGACCGTCCGCCGGGTCGCCTCCAGCACCAGCAGCATCAGCGCGAGGCCCATGACCAGCTCCTCGGGCGAGGGCCGCATGGCGCGGGTCTTGTACTCGTCGATGTTGGTGGAGAGGTACCAGGCCGTGTAGAGCGCCAGCACCGCGAAGAACCAGTCGGCCGGCTGCAGCCGCGCCAGGAACCGGTTGGAGACCAGCAGCGGATAGGCGGCGAAGCACAGGATCAGCGCCCAGCCGAGGCCGTATCCGAAGCTCGAGCGCCCGAACACCGTGAACATCGGGTTGGGGTGGTGCAGAACATAGGCGACCATGGCGATGGCGATGAGCGCCACCACCAGCTCCTCGACGCTCGGACGGCGCGTCTGCGTGATACCGTCCGACCCGGGGCGCGCCAGCGGGTAGAGGATGAAGATGAGCGCGAGGCACAGGCTGAGGAAGCTCGCCCGGTAGACCGTCGTGGTGATGGAGAACTGCGTCCAGTAGAGCGCCATGGCGGCGACGAGGAAGGAAACCCCCGCCGTCAGCCAGCCGAGCCATCCGCCGACCCGCCGGGCCGGTCCGCCCTCGGAATCCGACGACAGCTTCTCGATCTCCTCGTCCGTGAGGATGCGCTCGCCCGCCGTCGACGCCGGTGTCGTTCCACCTGCCGCCATCTGTCTGTTCCCCTGCCGGCGCCCGCCGGATCGGACGGAGCTCTCGCCGGCCGCCCTGCGCAGTGATGCGGAAAAGCCGGAACGGTCGCGCCGCTCCGGCTTCCCTTCGACCGTCTTCGCGCCGCGATTACATCGAGACGCCGCGCGCCTTGTAGAAGGCCTCGGCGGCCGGGTGGAACGGCGCCGCCAGTTTCGACGCTGCGCTCTGCAGGGACAGCTTGCGGGCCTCGGGGTGGATGGCCTGCATGTCGGTCAGGTTGTTGAACATGCCCTCGAGGATGAGGGTGACGAGATCGTTCGGCGCCTTGGCGTCGACCAGCATGACGTTGGCGACACCGATGCCCTGCACCGCCTGCGTCTGGCCGGCATAGGAATTGGGCGGCATGACCGACAGGCGGTAGAGGCCGGGGAACTTCTTGTCCATTTCGACCAGCTCCTTCGACGTGTCGAGCAGCTTGAACGGCGTGCGGCCGTTCTGGGCGAGGTCGCGGATGGCAGCTGTCGGCACGCCGCCGCCCCAGAAGAAGCCGGCGATCTTGCCGTCGGCGAGGGCGTTGGCGCTCTCGGCGACGCCGAGATTGTCGCGGATGATGTCGGTCTTCGGGTTGAGGCCGGCGGCCTCCAGCGTGCGGTCCGCCCACCCTTCCGTCGACGAGCCCGCCGAGCCGACGCCGATGCGCTTGCCCTTCATGTCGGCGACCGAGTTGAGCGCCGTCGTCGCCACCGTATGCAGGACATTGTCGTAGAGCACCGCGATGAGGCGCACGTCGCGCTTGCCGCCGCGGGCATAGGCCCCGACGCCGTTGAGCGCGTCGATCACCGAATCCAGGGTCGAGAAGCCGATGTCGGCGTCTCCCGCCGAGAGCAGGTTGATGTTGTCCACCGACCCGCCGGTGACCTGCGAGGTCACCTGGACGTTCGGGACCTTCTCGGTGAGCACCCGGGCGAGGCCACCGCCATAGACGAAATAGACGCCGCCGGTGCCGCCGGTGGCGACGGTCAGGCGGCGGCGGGCCTGGGAGAGGGCAGGGGCCGCGAGGCCGAGAAGAGAGGCGCTGGCGACGAGCGCCGCGCGGCGGTTGATCAGCAGGGTCATCGACGTTTCCTCGTGAACGGGCGGGCCGGTTCGTCCGGCCTTCAGCGAAAGTTCGCGAGGAAAAGAGCATGACGGGGCAGGGAAGTGAAGCCCCGTCGAGGGGGCCGGCGCAGCGGCCGGCCCCCGGAACCGACGGTGGACGGCCCGTCAGGCCGCCTTGATGGTGGAGAAGAAGTCGGTCACGCCGGCGCGGATCTTCGTCGTCTGGTCCGCCACCGCGTTCGCCGCGGTGAGGACGAAGGTGGAGGTGGTCCCCGTCTCGCTGGCCGCCTGGCTGACGCCGGCGATGTTGCTCGACACCTCCTGGGTGCCGCGGGCGGCCTCCTGGATATTGCGGGCGATCTCCTCGATGGCCGACTGTTGCTCGCCGACCGAGGCCGAGATGGCGCCGGCAATGTTGCTGATCGTCTCGATCGTCGTGCCGATCTGGGTGATCGAGCTCACCGACTGGTTCGTCGCGGCCTGGATGGCGGCGATCTGCACCCCGATCTCGTCGGTCGCCTTGGCGGTCTGGCTGGCGAGGCTCTTCACCTCGGAGGCCACCACAGCGAAGCCCTTGCCGGCTTCGCCGGCGCGCGCCGCCTCGATCGTCGCGTTGAGCGCGAGGAGGTTGGTCTGGCCGGCGATGTTGGCGATGAGATTGACCACGTCGCCGATCTTTTGGGCCGCTTCCGCAAGGCCGTCCATGACCGTCTTCGACTGGCGTGCCTGGTTGACCGCCTGGTTGGCGATTTCCGTGGAATGGCCGACCTGGCGGCCGATCTCGGCCACCGCGCTCGACAGTTCCTCGGAGGCGGCTGCCACCGTCTGCACGTTGGAGGCCGACTGCTCGGAGGCCGCGGCCACCGCCGTCGACTGCCGGGTGGTCTCCTCGGCATTGGCGGCGAGCCCGTTGGCGGTAGTGCTCAGCTGCTCGGCGGAATGTTCCATAGACTTCAGCGACGTCGTCATCTCGACGTTGAAGGACTCGATGGCGCGGCTCATCCGGTCCTGCCTCTCCTGCCGCTCGGCCAGCATGGCCTCCTGGTAGACGGAGATGGCGAGATCCATGTCGATCATCACGGCCGCGTTGACGGCCTTCAGCACCTTGGCGAGCTTGGCCGGCTTCCACTTGTAGGCCGCCACCGCATGGGCGGAGAGCTCGCTCAGCACCATGTTGTAGCCGCCGATGTACCAGCGCGGCTCGAGGCCGATCTTGTTGTGGATATGGCCGATGGTGCGCACGCCGCGCATGTAGTTCGCGTCGAAGGCGCCATCGAAAAGGCGGGCCCAGTGGGTGCCCTGCGCGGTCTTCAGGCGCGGGATGTCCTTGCCCAGCATGGCCGCGAGCTTCGGTTCGCTGGTGACATGGCGATAGAAGGCTTCGAGGATGTCGGGAAGTTTTGGCTCGACGATCTTCCAGAACTCGCGGAGAAGCGCCGACGTCTCCGGTGTGATACGCATGAAGTGCATGCGAGACGAGCGTTCGGTGGCCTCGTCCGAGGCCCCGTGAGGAATTGTTTTCATTGTGGCGTTCCCAGAGGACGTCTGCAGGGCAGAACGGTTTTACCGTCGCTGGGGGAAAACGGCGGTCTGCACTTGCCGGCGGATCTGTCGGTGAGACGATCCGTCACAGGCGACGGTGCGCCGGTTCCGTAAAAATTGTCTGAATTTACGCCGCAAAAAAGCGAAATAGGGCGCTACCTTCGTCGAAGATTGCGCGAGGTCAAACCGGGGTATTCGAGCGAAAGCAACAATGCATCATTGACTCCGCGCGTCATGGCGGAATCCTGCCGGATGTCGGCAGGTAGGCGGCGCCGCGCGGCATGAACGCGTCGCGCGGGCGCCGCCCCGGGACTTTCGTCAGGCAGGACCGCCCACCTTGTCCTGCGTCTTCGTCTCGAAGTCGCTGGCCTCGTGCCGCTCGTGCAGCTGGCTCGCCGGATCGCCCGTCACCCGGTTGACCATGCGGCCCCGCTGCACCGCCGGGCGGGCGAAGATCTGTTCCGACCAGCGGACGACGTTGGTGTAGCTCTCGACCTCAAGGAACTCGCCGGCATTGTACAGGAGACCCTTGGCGAGCTGCCCGTACCAGGGCCAGATCGCCATGTCGGCGATGGTGTAGTCGGGGCCGGCGACGAAGGCGCTCTCGGCGAGGCGGCGGTCGAGCACGTCCATCTGCCGCTTCACCTCCATGGCGTAGCGGTCGATGGCATATTCGATCTTGGTCGGGGCATAGGCGTAGAAATGGCCGAAGCCGCCGCCGAGGAAGGGCGCCGAGCCCATCTGCCAGAACAGCCAGGAGAGCGTTTCCGCCCGCGCGGCCGGGTCCTCGGGAAGGAAGGCGCCGAACTTCTCCGCGAGATGCACCAGGATGGCGCCCGACTCGAAGATCCGGATGGGCGTTGGTCCGCTGCGGTCGAGGAGGGCGGGGATCTTGGAATTGGGATTGACCGACACGAAGCCGGAGGAGAACTGCTCGCCCTCCGAGATGCGGATCAGCCAGGCGTCATAGTCTGCACCGGCATGGCCGAGGGCGAGCAGCTCCTCCAGCATCACCGTCACCTTCACGCCGTTGGGGGTGCCGAGCGAATAGAGCTGCATGGGGTGGCGGCCCACCGGAAGCGCCTTGTCGTGGGTCGGTCCGGCGATGGGCCGGTTGATGTTGGCGAAGCGGCCGCCGCTCGCCTTGTTCCAGGTCCAGACCTTCGGGGGCGTGTAGTCGGACGAAGCGGTCATGTCGGGTATCCCGTGCAGAGGGTGGTGAAGGCCCGGCGGTGCGGGCAGGGCACGAGCCTATACGAGAAGGGGGCTGCTCCCCTATCCCCCCGGCGACTCGGCAGGGCTGTGCTGGATCCGCCGGCGAGGGCGGGGGGCACCGGCCGTCATTGTTCTGTCGCGGAAGCCAGCAAGGATCAGGCTTTGCGGGTGATGCCCCAAAAAAATTAAAAAGGGCTGTTGACACCCCCGAGCGGGCTGGCCTATAAGCCGCCTCCTCGACGCGGCGCCGCGCTTTGACCGGCCCGGTTCTGCGTCTCTGAAGCTTCTCAGTCACCTTCTGGTGCATGGCGCTTCCGGCCTCCGGGTTGGAAGGTGGGTTTCAGTCGCCCTTTGGGTGGGAGCCTCCGGGTTCCGGTTCTTTGACAACTGAATATGGGAAAGAGAAACGTAGGCGGCGGAGTTCTTGCGGACCGGTCTGGTAACAGGTCGGTCAAGACGAGACTTCGGCAGTGCTA